>CAZGHT010000065.1:0-32543 GCA_964525535.1 uncultured Rhodothermaceae bacterium | reverse complement strand
ATAGGATCCGGGGGCTTCCTTCTTATCTTAAATCCCTTTCTGTATAGTAGTTAGAACATCACTAACCAATTAAACATCGAGCTATTTCTCAATATGCTGAAATGTCTAGTACCCTTGAAGAAGTATCTCGACCAAATGGTGGCACTTTTCGAAAAGACCGCGTTCATTGCAGATGACCCTATCGCAATACCACACGCTTTTGACGACCCGAGAGATCAAGAGGTGATTGCATTATTTGCGGCGCTGCTGGCCTGGGGGCAACGCAAAATCATCCTGGATAAGCTGGCCCAACTTTGCGAAATCATGTCTTATAAACCTTACCGGTTCGTATCGGAATTTAACCTTGAACGGGATTCGCACAAGTTATCTTCCTTCGGGCACAGGACGTTTTTACCGGTAGATGCTATCTGGCTCACCCAAAATTTATCGCTCATTCTCCACCAGCACAAAACACTGGAACAGGCATTCAGCGGTTTTGTCGGTGAAACAGACGATCGGGTAGGAAATGCAATCCAGGGATTTAGCGAGCTTATGATGAATGCGGATCCTCGAACGCCCAAACGCTTGCGCAAACACCTGGCAAGACCTGAGTCAGGAAGTGCTTGCAAACGATTTTGCATGTATTTGAGGTGGATGGTACGGAATGGACCGGTGGATCTTGGCCTCTGGGAGGTTCTGCGTCCCAGTGATCTTTATCTTCCTCTGGATACTCATTCGGGCCGGCTGGCACGTGCTCTCGGAATGCTTTCGAGAAATCAGAATGACTGGAAAGCCACCCTGGAACTGACTCGAAACTGCAGGCTGCTCACGCCCGAAGATCCCTGCAAGTATGATTACGCCTTTTTTGGCCTCGGCGCGTACAACCACCCACTTTCGGAGAGATTCACTGGAGAGGGACGAATACATGTTACTTCATTAACAGACCCACGGAGTACATCATAGTACCGGAAAAAACCGGCCCACCGATCTCGAAGGCGCTCATCCACGAGTGCGAGAGTATTCCAGGCTGTCTCCTTTCAAACGGGCTGACCTATCTCATGGTAGGCTCTCTGGAAATAAAGCAATGGGCGCCCTTCGTTTTGTGAAATGGCCCTCAGCACTTCCCCAATGACGATGGAGTGATCTCCAGCTACTATGGTATCGTATACAGCACAAACAAGGACAGCTATGCAATCCTTGATTATGGGCAGACCTTCGGGGGATAGATCAAAGGAAATGTGCTCGAATTGTGCTTCACTAGTAAGGTCGGGTATCGCAAATCGTTCGCTCACATGGGATTGATTACCTTGCAAAAGATGTATGGCAAACCGGGTTAATGGATTTACCAGTTCGGAGTACGTACTGCTCCCTTTCATGATGTTGAAAGAAACGAGGGGGGGCGAGAGTGAAACACTCGTAAACGAACCGATCGTGACTCCACGCTTACCGTCTTTTCCACTGTATGTCAGTACAGTTACCGGTGAGGGTACATGACGCATCAATCGTCTTAAATCATCGCCGCTAATTTGCTCGGCCATATCAACTGGTCAGGTGAGGAAATCAAGTAGGTATAATGTCGTGATGCAGCCATTTCTAGCTCGTGATTATAACCGATCAGCCAAAAACGTCTTTAACCTTGCTGAAGAAGGATTTACGAGGGTCCCCTTTCTCAGGCCGGGGAGTAAAAGAGGGGGATGCACGATATTCTTCAAAGAATCGCCTCTCTTCTTCGGTCAATTGCTGGGGCGTCCATACATTAATCCGCACCATCTGATCGCCTCGGACGGTTCCATTAAGTTCGGGCAACCCTCTGCCTCGCATTCTCAAGAGTTTACCGGACTGCATCCCAGGGTCGATGTCGAGCCGGGCTCTGCCTTTAAGAGTTGGAACCTCCACATCTGTGCCCAGTGCCGCATCTGGAAAAGATATGTACAGGTCAAAATAGATGTCGAGGCCTTCACGGGAGAAGTACTTATGGGGTATTTCTTCAATTTCGATGCGCAGGTCTCCAGTTGAGCCTCCACGTACACCTGCATTACCAGCCCCTCTCAAGGTCAAATAGTTTCCCTCAAATACACCCGGAGGTACGTTTATAGGTATAGTCTCCTCACCCTTAACCCGTCCTTCGCCGTTACATTCATTACAGGCATTATTAATGGTCCGCCCCTCCCCCTGGCAATCCGAACACGTTTGTACGTTGACGAACTGACCAAATACGGACCGGGTGACCTGCCTGACCTCACCCATTCCCTGGCAGGTCGCACACGTGGAATAACCTTCTTTTCCCGCTTCAGCACCAGACCCACTACAGGCTTCGCAGGATACAAATTTCCGAACTTTGATTTTCTTCTCAGTCCCCTCACTGATCTCTTCCAGGCTCAACGGAAGTTTGATGCGAAGATCACCGCCGGGTCGCCCATACCTTCTACCGCGTCGAGATCGGCCGGCTCCTCCAAACACCTCGTCAAAAATGGACCCGCTACCGCTGAAGATGTCACTAAAGGCGTTAAAGATATCGTTGATGTCCTGAAAACCAGCTCCTCCTGCGCCATTGCCGCGAACACCCGCATGACCAAACCGGTCGTACCGCTGCCTTTTCTCAGCTGAAGATAATACTTCATACGCTTCAGCCGCCTCCTTGAAATTGGCCTCGGCCTCGGTATCACCCGGATTTCGGTCGGGATGATATTTCAACGCAAGCTTCCTGTACGCCTTCTTGATTTCAGACTCGGACGCTGACTTATCTACTCCCAGTATTTCGTAATAGTCACGCATATACGTTTTTTGATTACGACATCAACTTGCCACAATAACTCTGCTATGGCGCAAGACTTTATCTCCCATCCGGTACCCTTTTTGGATTTCCTCGATAACAGTACCCGGCTCTATATCATCGGCAGCAGGTTGCTGCATTAATGCCTCGTGCTCATTTTCATTGAAGGATTTTCCCAGCGCATCAATCGGTTCTACTCCTAAGCGATTCAATTCGTTGCGAAATTTATCATACATCAACTCCAACCCCTCTTTCAGCTTCTGGTAAGCACCGCCTGATTCCTCATCAACCTCTTCCGCTTTTTTTGTAGCTTCCATAGATCGCGTGAAGTCATCAAAAATCTCAAGCATCTGTTGTACTACCTGCTCCTTGCCGATCCGAATCAAGTTATTTTTTTCCTGCTCGGTTCGTCGCCGGTAGTTCTGGAATTCGGCTACCTGTCTTAATAGCCGATCTTTCGTTTCTTTGAGTTCGGCTTTGAGCGAGGCATCATCAATTACCCCCTCATTCGACACCCCCGCATTCGACGAAGCCGACTCACCGGAGTCGCGTACATCATCTTCGCTATTAACATCGGATACTTTCTCGGATTCATTGGCTGCAGCTTTGGCCGCTCCTTCACCTGAAATTTCAACCGTATCTTCCATGTTTTCTGCCTGATTTGTTCTCAGCCGTTTGATAATCGATTTTGTTTCCGGGAGCTTAGTTCATGAAGAAGTACACTTGTCAGTTTTGCACATCACTCGGTCGACTCAACAAACCGGAAATGCCCTCAACCAACGCAAATACCCTTGCATAATTCATCCTTGTGGGCCCCAATACACCTACAATCCCAGACATCCCATCGAACTGGTACTGAGCCGTCACTATCGAGTATTTTTCTACTTTCCCATCATTATTTTCGGTTCCAATGCGCACACTCGCTCGTCCAGGAATCCCGTTATCTTCATCCTCCATGAGGTGAACTATGAAATTCGCGTCCTCTAGCATCTCTACCAGTTTCTTCAGCTCCTCAGGATCCCCTAAAAATTCCGGTTGGTCCATGATATTCTGGGTGCCTGCGATACTCACTCTGTCATCGGCCGGTTCGCTGAAGAATACCCGAGAAGAATCGAGCACTAACCTGACGATGCCAGTATCCTCGTCTTTAACATCGTTCATTCTCAACGCATATGTACTTCGAATTTCTTCTAACGTCAACCCTGCCAGGCGTTCATTCAGGATGCCGGCTACGTGAGTAAGATCCTCTCTCGTTAGATCCGAATAGAGTTCTAGAACGACCGTTTTGACCAGTTTGCCCTGCAAGCTTATAACAAACATTATTCTGGACGAAGATAAGGGCACAATCTCCAGGCGCTCCAAAACTCCGCTAGAGATCTTGGGACTGAGTACAACGCCGAGAAGGTTGGATAGCTGCCCCAACAGTCGAGAACATTCTCTAACGAGCAAACTCGGCTCTCTGTGCATCTGAAAGATCTGCTCTTTTAAAAACGTTCTATCGTCCTCGGAGAGGATGGTGGGTTGCATGAGTTGATCTACGAATAGCCGATATCCCAAATCTGTCGGTACTCGACCCGCAGATGTGTACGGATGCCCCAGATACCCCAGATCCTCCAACTCACTCAATGTATTTCTGATCGAAGCAGAACTCAGCCCAACTTGAAAATTATTGGCCAAAAAATTAGACCCAACCGGCCCGGCCGTTTCTATAAAACTTCGAACTACGAGGGCTAATATCCTAGATTCACGTTCAGTGAGATCTCGGCTGTTGGAAGTGCGATATGTGTTCTTAGGGGTACTCACGGTGACTCTCTGAGAGCAAAAGCCTTGCCGATCCGATTTTATTCTTCCATTGCGAAATTTTGTCAGTATGCCTGTTTAAAGGGCGATCAGGGATTCAATAATCATCAATTTTCAGTTCCTCAACGCTGACAAATTCAACGAGCAAATCCACTATGCGACATATTGTCACGACCGATCTCTGGTTTCATCCGTGCCTGATTTCATGGCTAGAGTACTTACCCACAATTCAACCAAACGCCCTGCAAAAAAGAAAAGGAACCTCCAACACCAAAGTACGGCCCTTGTGGCTCATATTTCCCGCATCCTCATAACCTTTTTTCTCATAGCTTTTTATCCTCATAACCATATACTGCACTCCTCGAGTTTTTTGCGCTTCAATTCAGGCACGGTGGCATCACGGCTGGGATACCCAATGGGAAACAGGATAAATGGCTTTTCATTAACCGGACGGTCGAGCAATTTATTCAAAAAACGCATAGGGCTCGGCGTATGCGTCAAAGTAGCCAGCCCCATATTATGCAATGCAGTGATGAATATACCGCATGCTATACCACAACTTTCCTGAACGTAATAATGCTTCACTTTCTGCCCCGATGCATCCTTTCCATAGATCTGAGCGAAACACACTACAATCCAGGGTACCGTTTCTAAAAAAGGTTTTTGCCAATCGGTTCCCAGTGGGGCAATTGCGTCTAGCCATTCCTGGGACATCCGATTCTCGTAACTCTCTTTTTCTTCCATCTCGGCAGATACTCTGACTTGACTTTTGAGATCGGGGTCGCTAATGGCAACGAAGGTCCACGGTTGCTTATGAGCGCCACTCGGAGCTGTATTCGCGGTTAATATTGCGTACTCGATCAAGGACCTGGGGACAGACTCGTCGCTAAAATACCTGACTGAGCGTCGCTTTCGCATATTAGTATAAAATTGATCAGCATTTTGCTGCATGTCACCTTCGGATTGGCGTTCAAAGGCCAGTTTGACATGTTTAAGGTTGCCTGCCATATATCTTTAGTGGATACGAAACACTACGCGAACGGCAGCCTGCACCTCGATTTCGCCGGCTGAAAAAGCATCCTGCCCCGATGCACCCTCGGATTTGGCCGTGACGACGGTTGCCCTGGGTTCGCTACGCAGCACCGGGAACGGATCGCTCATGTTCATCTCTTCAATCTCAAGAACACTCCCCACTTCAACTCCCAGGTTTTCGGCCATTATTTCAGCTTTATTTCGTGCACGGGTTACCGCCTTCACCAAAGCTTGATCTTTATAACTATCTTCGTCCTTTATATCATAGAATACCCGGTCGAGCCTATTTGCGCCTTGATCTACAACGGTAGACACCAGATCTGGCAATTGATCGATATTTGCCAGTTCGACCTTCAGCTGCCTCACCGCCGCATACCCCTTCTCGATATATTGCCTCGTTTGCGGATCGAACTCTCTAAGAGGTTGCAACCTCAACGCCTGTAGTTGAATCTTAGACTCTTCGATCCCCATCTCTCGAACCGCACTCACGACACCTCGGGCTGTTTCTTCGTTCATCCGCCGGGTTTCTTTTGGATCACGGTGCTCGCTGACCACACTGAAGTATACGGTAGCCCTGTCTGGGCGAGTCATCACAGATCCATTTCCTGTAACTGTAACCGTATTTTGAACGTGCCGATCCACCTGAGCCATAACATCAAAGCGAACCGAGAGCGAGCAAAGCAATAGTGCTATACAGAACTGTAATTCGCAATATCGGATAGCCATATAATTTCACGTCTGTTGGAGCCATTAAACGGGCACATTGGTTTCTATATTTTGCAGATGTTACGACCGGAGGCACATAGATCCTGCCAGAGCGGCTTCGCAGCTAAACACAGCCGCGCAAACCTGGCTGCTGTGCACGGTTCGCGTAACATCACCACTCAGCACGACTTTAACCATCAGGCGGCATAGGCCAGCTTAGAACAGTATAAGAGTCAAGGCTCAATACGACCTAAAAGCCGGGGAAATGGTATCGTCTCTCTGACGTGCTGTAAACCGCAAATCCATGAAACAAGACGTTCGAGCCCCAACCCAAAACCACTATGAGGAACAGAACCGTAACGTCTCAAATCGATGTACCATTCAAATACTTCCATAGGAAGTTGATGCTCCGTAATTTGTGACTTCAAGAACTCGATGTCCGTGGCCCGCTCACCGCCGCCAACGATTTCGCCATATCCCTCAGGAGCCAGCACATCCATTCCCAGGGCGAGTCGCTCATCAACAGGATCTCGTTTCATGTAAAACGCTTTAACTGCAGATGGATACCTGTGAACGATGATGGGGCGATCGAAGTGCCGCGTCAGTATCGTTTCATCACTCCCTCCGAAATCGCTTCCCCACTCAAAATTCCTTGCTGAGTTCCGCCATTCCGGAAGATTGCGTAGATTTTCGGTTATTTCTTCCAGCCGCAAATTTATCTCGATCTGGCGAGCATCGATTCTTCGTTTCTCCCCTTTCTTAACCTGATTATACCTCCTTTCATTATCTTCCGATTCCTCCCCGAGCTTTGCCTTCTCCTCTTCAAGGCTGTTGATCTCGTCGGTAATCAATTCCCAGGTTTTGTCGCTCTTTAACAATGCTACAGCCTCCGAATAGTGGAGTCTCGGGAACGGTTTCTGGGTCTTTTTCAAGAACGAAAGATCTCTTTCAAGAATTTCCAATTCCTCTTTACATGTGGAGAGCACCTCACCGACGACTGATACAATGAAGTCCTCTACCAACTGCATGTTCATTTCCAAATCATAGAACGCCATTTCAGGTTCTATCATCCAAAACTCGGTGAGATGCCTTCGCGTCTTGGATCGTTCAGCACGAAAGGTTGGGCCAAACGTGTAAATTTTCCCGAAAGCCATGGCCATGGCTTCTCCATACAGCTGACCGCTTTGAGTCAAATAAGCCGGCTCCCCAAAATAGTCTAGTTCAAAAAGATTGGAGGTACCCTCGACAGCATTGCCCGTGAGGATAGGAGCATCCATTTGAACGAATCCGCGATCTTGAAAAAAATGATGTATGGATACGATCACTCGATTTCGGACTCGCATGATGGCCCATTGCCTTCTACTGCGCAACCATAAATGACGGCGTTTCATCAAGAAATCAACGCCATGCGCCTTGGGCGTCAGCGGATACTCCTCCGCCAGGCTGATCAATTCCAAACGAATTACCTGTACCTCGGCGCCGCCAACCTGCCGCTCATCTTTTCTAACGGCTCCATAGACTACGATCGAGCTCTCCTGGGTGACCTGCTGGGCGATATTCCAGCTCTCTTCATCCACCTCGTCCTGGCTTACCACGCATTGGACTAACCCGCTCCCATCGCGCACTACAAGAAAGAAAAGGCTCTTTGCCCCCCTCTTATTGTATACCCATCCTTTTATCTGGACTTCTTTCTGCTCGTGATCTAATAGATCGCGTATCTCTATGTACTCCATCATCTCCTACATTTCAGTTACTGAGTCGTGTTACGCAGGTGGTGCGCAGCAGCTCGTGTTGCCGGCGTTGAAATAAGCTGGATGTAACGCATTTTTTACCATTCTTTATCAGAAACCTGTATACTCTCCTGCCGATCTGAAGATCGACATATGGCCTAAAATCCATCGAGATTCCTTTTCAAAAACCGGCGCGTGTCGACACAATAGCTGTGATCAGAGGCCAGGCTATGACTAAATCCGGCAAAACGCGGTAAACGTATTGATTTTCTTTCTCGTTACTGGAGGCAGGTGTCGCCGCTATGAGAATCATAAGTATCGCTCCAATCAAATCTACATATAACACAGGCGGCCATGAAAAGAGTACTCCTTGAAATGCGCCAATGAGAATTGTGGCCAGGGATAACGTGATTACCCATCCCTGTATTCGTGGCTTCGGCAATAACATGGAAAGCGTTTTGAGATGGGCGATCGAGTCGCCTTCCCGATCCGGAAGATCCACGAGCATTACGTTGGCCAGTATTAACATCGATCTGTAAATAAAGAGCATCACCACTTCTTCGCTTGCGGCCGCCCCGTATTCAGCCACAGGGAGCAAGACCCCGCCAGTTGCCCAGCAGATGCTGATTGCGATGGGCTTCAGCCATACATGTCTCTTAATGCGCGAGGAAGCACTACCAAAAGGGCTGATGTAAACCAGGCCGAATAAACCCAGACCTACCCCCCAAACAAGTGTATGCCCCTTCAGCCGAAACATTGCATTCAGACTGACAATAGCCGCGACGGCAAGCGAAGTTGTGACGTAGGGCGCATGGCGTTGACACCATCTAACACGCCCAGGCTGGTTGACCAAATCCTCCGGGCCGTAGAACCAGGCCCTTTCCAACTGATAAATAATAAAGGCACAAGCTGCAGAAACGGATATCAGGTGCCATGAGACGGGTATATCAAGAATTGCCGAGGTTCCGGCCTGTAAACCAACGGTAACGATTATTATGTACAGATTCCCATAAACGATGATTTCTTTTGTCGATGAAATCATTGAACTCCAATTCGTAGGCACACCGGGTCTCACAAAAGCTCAGCGATAAAAACAACCCAGCGAGCTCCGGGAATCAGTAACACTTGAGCCAATAACGTCCCGACCAGCCGGCTCCCCACGAGCCACACTACAGATCTTCGCAAATAGGAACTCGACCTTTCCCCCTTCACAACTTCATCGGTAACCATGGATAAATGGGGATCGATGAATATAAACAAGAGAATCGTAGCAATACCGTTTACAACGGCTGACATTTGTCCGGAGGTAGCCCGTAACTCAGGATTTATATAACCTGCATAGATGGACGCCAATACGCCAACGGTAAAAATGGACACAGCGAGCCCGTTAAACAATATGACGTTCGCAGATATCCTATCCCCTCGCATTGCATCGAACACACTCTTCAAACCCGGCAACTTCATAGATGTGCGCATATGTACCAATCCCTTTGGAGATAGAGCCCGAATCAAGAGAGCAGGGACAGACTGATACATGCTAAAGCCCTCCACTGCTTTTGTAAACATTCGCTGAAACGTTGGTACGAGTAATGCGCCCGTTAAAGTAGCCAACGACGCCGCCGCTATCAATATCCTGAAGTCCAGAAGCCCACCTTCAAGAGCGCCCCCAATGATTCGCTCTTCTACCCGTTTGGCCAGGAGCGGCGCCTGCAACGCATTCGAAGTTCGAGAAACAAGAATCAGTATATTGAACAACGCTAGCGATATAGCAACTCTCCCGGTCCGGGTTCCAGCAATACGAACTGAATAGGCCAGTGTGGCTATGAGATGAATGACGTAAGTGAGAGAGGCAATAATTAAGAGCTCATGGTCCATAATCGCCGGCTACTGGTTAGGCCACTACGAATCCATCCAAAGGCATTATAGTTCCCTTGCTCCTCGAACGTGTATGTCCTTGCTGCGCACGCTGACCAGCGTACATCACAGGGCAAGGGCAATTAAGGATCAATTCACAACCGTCATCTTGCGGCTTTGCGTGTATACCTGCCGGGCGCCTTCAGCAATGAGCCTGTACAGATACGCTCCCGAGGCCAGGCCAGAGGACTGGATCTGGAATTCATGGTCTTTCCCTGCTGTATAGAGCCGGCCTGGTAAACTCATGACATTCCTCCCGGTCATATCGAACACTTGTATTTTCACGAAGGCCGATTCGGGTAAATCGAAACGTATAGCGGTGTGCCGGCTGAAAGGATTTGGATAATTCTCCCTCAACTGAAACCCTTCCGGGTATAACTCAACCTGCTCATTGTTCACTGGCTGCGCCGAAGGCAGCGAGATCGCCTGACCATTGGGGGCGTATGCTGTCATAGATAAACCTGGCTGACTCGCAGAAGGCTGAACAAATCCCTGCGCCATGAAGAGAAGCGACGCCCCTCCTGTTCGGCTTAAATCTGCCCTGTATATCCCTATTCGACTTCCATTCTCGTGGGTCAACTCGATGTTGTATATACCGGGCAAGAATTCCTGCGTCAATCGGCCCTGCCCGAACGATATACCCTCCGCAATAGTAAATACCCGATTGTTGGCGCTACCTTCAACCAGGTATGCATTTACAGGAGGCGCATCGGGAGATCCCTGAAAAAAAACCAGACCAAGAGAATTTTCATTCGCAGCCTGTCGTTGAGATTCCTGGACCACCAAACCAACAGCGGTATTGCCTTCTCCGGAAAGCAATCCGTTTAAGACGGCAACATAATCCTTCCCGTTTTCAAGAGTGACCGTAGTCGTAACTAAAGGGGACGTGTTGTCCGCATCTTCGTCAGCAACGATATCAATTGTCGCGGCTGTGGCATTCACATCGATAAAAGAAGTGGCCTCAGTATAGGCTATCCCGTCTAATTGTTTTTCGTCATTGATATACAGGTCTACCAGCGTTACGTCGGGCGAGTTGTGCACTACCTGCAGGAATGCAGCCTGCCCGTCGACGGTTACTGTACCGCTGACGGTACTGAGTGGAACCGTGTTATTGTCGAGTTGAAACGATACAAAACTGAGGTCACTGGTACCCGGATTTTTCAAGGTTGCCACCAGATTCAGCAATACCCCAAACCCTGCAATATCTTCCGAAGCTGAATAGGATACAATAATCTGTCCCGATGTGCCATTATCCAGAAGGACATTCCCCCCTTCCAGGAGTGTTCCTTCGAGATCGAGGGCCTCGATGTCAAGAACAGCGTCGTCGAAAGCGAGCGTGAATGCAAACGACGTTACATTCTTGCCCGTTAAATCTTCGGTGAATACAGGGATGGAGATCTGACTGCCTCTTGCGCCTTCTAATCCTTTCGGCAGTGAAATGCGGGCTCCATCATTCCCTTCAACGACAGTAACACTTCCCGAGCTAAGCGTCGCCGCTGGGCTCCCTTCATTGAACCGAAAGGAGTCGAATGCCAATGCACTCGTACCCACTTTGAGAGGCGTCGCCTGAATATGCAGGAGAACTCCAGACCCATCCAGAGGAGTGACGGACGCCCAGGAGATTTGAAGACTTCCCGGCGTCGACGTGTTCAATATGGCCGTCTCGCCTGAGGTCAGGGTGCCAGCCTGAGCAATGTCGTCCACCCGCAAAATCTCGGGATCATACGATACCGTAAACTCAATTGCGTTTATTGACTTCCCCGTGACACTGCCTGCCAAAACAGGTATTAATAAAGGCTGACTGACGGTTCCCGATGTTTCGGGAAGGGTAATTGAAATCGACTCCCCTTCGTTACCCGCAATGTTCAGTACCCCTCCCGTCACCTCAGCAGCCGGAGTACCCGAATTAAACATGAAGCTCTCGAGATCAACCGAAGCATTACCCTCGCTGAGTGGGACTACGGTTATCTCAATCAATACACCGCTGCCCGCTAGAGCATTCGTATGGATCCAGGTGACGTTGTACGCTCCGGGAGAGATTAGATTCGTAACAGGAGCAGCGCCCTCTGAAAGGGTTCCGTTTACATTTATTCCACTGACTTCGAGTTTCCCCGGATCAAAGGTGAACGTGAACTGATAGCTGATTATTGACTCCCCCGTCACGTCACCTACTCTTACGGGGATCGTTACCGGTTGACCTACTCTTCCATTGAGGGACGCAGGTAAAGAAACGTCGATCGTTGTTGGGACATTTCCGGCAACCACCGTTAAACTGCCATTAGATGGCGTCGAAGCAGGCGATCCTTCATTGAACATGAACGATTCGAATGCGAGAGCAGTTGTGCCCTCAGTCAGGTAATTTACCTCCAGGTTGACCAGCGTGCCCATCCCCTCAAAGGCGAAATCGGACGCACTTGACACACTGATCTGCCCCGGCACACTGGTATTCTCGAGAAGCAGTTTTCCATCGGAAAGGGTGCCATCACCGGAAACACCGGTAATCTCGATGATGGTGGGATCGTAAGTTACTATAAACTGGAAAGCCGTAACGGATTGTCCGGTCAGGTCGCCAACCTCCACAGGAACGACCCCCGACGTGTTGACCGTAGCCTGGACGGTGGGAAGCCGCACTGAGATCTGCCCCAGACTCAACCTGGCTCCCAACAGGCATACTACCGCAAAGATGGACCATACTCTGAAAAAACTCCACATAGCGATTGTGTTATAATCTTTTTGTAATGAAACCTGGATTCGACACCAGACAGGCCTTCATCCCGGGCTTTTTCTACATGCGCAGAGAGCCACTCGCTTTTCCTTTTCGCACGTATAGGGCCCCCGGAGATGCCGGCGTCAAGATGGCAAGCCGTTCTAACAGCGTATGACCTGTATCTGGTTGGATCTGATTTCTTTATTTGATGAGCGTCATCGTACCCGAGCTCGTGTACGTCTGCCGGGCTCCTCTGGCTGAGACGCGATAGACGTATATGCCTGAAGAAAGACTCGATCCGTCGAGCGGGAGCTGAAGATTTCTTCCCGCGTTATATATGCGAGGGGGTACAACCATAACCTCTCGTCCCAGAAGATCGACAATCTGGACGTGGACTTCGGCCGGCTCGGGCAGATCGAATTGTAGCGTTGTCGAAGGGTTGAATGGATTGGGGTAGTTGCCCCTCAAATCGAAGGCATCCGGCAAAAATCCTTCCCGCTCAGTACTTACCGAAGCGCCACTGGATATCTGGCCATTCGATGTCGCAGCGAGCGGATTACCTTCGTTGAAGGTGAACGAGTTAAACGTTAGATCGGTTGTGCCATTCTTCAAGAATTTGCCCTTCAAATGAATGAGAACGCCAGCCCCATTGAGCGACTCGAAATGAGCGCCTCCGATGGTGGCCTGCCCCGGGGTTTCCGTGTTGATCACCAGGGCAAACTCCTGAGCCAGATCGCCCTCAGTCTCTACATCGGAGATCTCAAATATCTGGGGATCGAAGGATAGCGTGAATAAGAATGCTTTGATATCTTGACCTGTTACATCGCCTACAGTAACAGGTATGGAGATCACTTCGTCATTGTATGTATCAACGGGGAGGGCCACATTAATTTGCGCAAATGAACTATCTGTGACAAACCATACCACTCCCAGTACAAAGGGTATTACCTTCGGTAAAATACTTTGCATGGACATGTTAAATCATTTCGTGACAGATGCAGGAATCACCAGTTCTGCAATCCGCTATACCCAATAGCGTTTGCAAGAGCGTGAAGCGATTATCCTGATGAATTGATGTGGAGGGGCGTAACATCAATATTTCGACATTACCTACCAGGCATTCAAAAGCTATGCCAACCCCGCCAGAACGATACCCGCCCGAATGATGGTTCGGCTATTTTGCCCTAGGATCGATCGTCGAATGGGGCAGCATCCAGGAAATGAAACACGTTCCTTACAACTCGTCCGACCCATGTATTGCACGCAGGTGTAAATAGTGCACGCCAGATACGCATAGGTCCTGCCCCAGCAGCTTAGTAATGGATGTTATTGTAAAAAGTCACGTATATAATTCAGCGCTGCGGACGTTTGAATCGGGTTTGCCTGTCTGTATGAAAGGCGTTCATCTCTCTCTCATACATTCTTTCTTGTATTGTGACTTCTGCATCGGAAATTTCGATCAGGTTATAATAATTCTTTTTCCGGTTCGAGCGCCTCCCCCTGTTGCTTGTCGCAGTACCCGCACTGGCTACAATGACCGGTCTGTCTCCCATGTTATCGAGGGACTCAACATGGGATATGTGGATATGGCCACAAAGAATGAGATGTACACCAGCCTCATAAGCTGCTTTCATGTGATAGGCTGCATCGCGAATTACATCATGCGGCATCAGTGGGGCTATATGGGCGAGATGATGGTGCAGCACGAGAATTTTAAACGCCCCGTCGCGGGCGGCAAAAAACGTGTCTATCGATCGCGCAATCTCTCTCGTGATCTTGCCTCCTTTGATAGTCAAACCGTGGGCCGAATTGACACCCAGAACGGCGATATCCTCCGTTTCGAAGACCCGCACCATATCCGGGCCGTGATATTTCTTGAAACGTGCGAGAGGTCTGAATATGCGCGAGAATGGAAACCACCAGGGATACACGTCGTGATTGCCTGGTACTACGAGATGGGGAGGATCCAGGCGCTGCAGCAACGCTACGCTCTTTTTGAATTGCCGATGAGTGGCTCTCTGCGTCAAATCACCACTGATTATGGTGAGGTCCACCTCAGACGACTTAACGTCACTGATCAACTCTTCAACGACATCAGGTCCTATTATTCTTCCGAAATGGATATCCGAGATATGGGCGATTTTCATCGCTCAGTTCATAATAACAGGTTCATTGGATCTTCGAGATAACCCTTGACCGTATTTAAGAACTGTGCCCCTGACGCCCCGTCAACGATGCGATGGTCGCACGACAACGTGATTTTCATTCTTTTGGCAATGGCAACCTCGCCATCACGTGCGACGACTTCGTCTCGAATAGCGCCAATGGCCAGAATGCAGGCATTAGGTGGATTGATGATCGCTGTGAACTCTTCGATGCCGAACATGCCCAGGTTGCTGGTCGTAAAGGTTGATCCCTCAAAATCTGGGGGCTGGAGTGTTCTGTCACGAGCTCGAGTGGCCAGATCCTTCGTCTCTTCTGCTATTTGGCCCAATCCTTTTTGATCCGCATTTCGAACCACAGGCGTCAGCAATCCTTCATCGATGGCAACTGCAATGGCTATGTGAATCTGGTTATGCAACCGGATTTCACCGGCATCTTCGTCGTATGAACCATTGACATACGGATGTTGACGAAGAGCCAGGGCGCAGGACTTCGTAATGAAGTCATTAAATGATATTTTTCCTCGATCCTGCGAAGCGGCAAGTTCGTTTAATTCCTTTCGAAATGCCATCAACTGA
The DNA here is from genome assembly GCA_964525535.1 of uncultured Rhodothermaceae bacterium. Taxonomy (GTDB): domain Bacteria; phylum Bacteroidota; class Rhodothermia; order Rhodothermales; family JAHQVL01; genus JAHQVL01. The sequence goes on along the minus strand of CAZGHT010000065.1, from coordinate 17,162 downwards.
TCCATGTCCACATCGACCGTCAAATAGAAATGGGGCGATGTGAACTTGCTCTGCGCCAGCCTCCTTGCGATCGTCTTTCTCATCTGAGAAATACGAACCGACTCGTAATCCGCCTGTGCAGGCTGGCCTGCTTCTTCCGGAGATTCTACTGCAGGAAGCGTTCCGCGGGCGATCGCTTCCTCAACGTCCCGCTTCACGATTCGTCCTTCAGGTCCGCTCCCTTCGAGCCGCACCAGATCTATGGCATGTTCACTGGCAATACGACGCGCCAGGGGAGACGCCTTGATCCTTCCCGTCTCCGCCGTAGTTGGTGCTCCATCCCCGGAAGGGAGCGACGTTTGCGCTTCGATGGCCTGGCCGGCTTCCTGAGGAGCAGAAGGAGATTGTTCCGGGGTATGGTCCGTCGAAACAGCCGCCCCGTTGCTCCCTTGATTCTGATAATTATCTAGAAGTGAAGATACGTCTTCGTCTTGTTTACCTAGAACAGCAATCAGTCCCCCGATGGGAACGGCGTCTCCTTCTTCGACGACGCGCTTGAGTAAAACGCCATCATCGTACACTTCGAGATCCATCGTCGCCTTGTCCGTTTCGACTTGAGCGATCACATCGCCAGCGGCCACACTTTCGCCTTCTTCCGCCATCCAGGCCACCAACACGCCCTCCTCCATGGTGTCACTCATCTTGGGCATCTCAACAGGAATTGCCATCCTATCCTCGTATCAATTTTGATTATTAGTGGTATCTGTGTTGAATCAAAGGAGACCAAACGTCTTCTTCACCGTGTATTCCCCCGAAAGGTACATATATGCGATATAATATCATACCCATTATTCTGCACGGTCCGCAACGGGCCCGTCAGGGTACTGGATCCTATAAATCAGTACTCAATGAGGATGGCGCTTTAATTCACATACATAACCTGCCGACAAGCTTTATACGTATCCTCAGCGCCGGGCATATAATACTCGATCAAATTTTTCGCATACGGCGCCGGGGTGTCTTTAGCAGTAATTCGCAGGACGGGAGCATCCAGATAATCAAAGGCTTCGCGTTGAATCAAGAACCCGATCTCAGAAGCAATACTCGCGTATGGATTACTCTCGTCTACAACGACGCAGCGATTCGTCTTTTTGACAGAGTTCACGATGCATTCGATGTCCAGGGGCCTTATCGTCCTGGGGTCGATGACCTCCGGATCGAAGCCTTCTTCGACGAGCATTTCGGCGGCCTTCATGGCAACCCAATAGCTCTTGTTGTGGCCGATGATGGTCACGTCTTTACCTTCACGGGCGATCCTGGCCTTTCCAAGGGGAATGAGATAATCCTTATCGTTCGATACTTCCCCCTTCATACCATACATCCGCTCACTTTCCATGAACAACACCGGGTCATCGTCTCGGATAGCGGACTTCAACAATCCTTTGGCATCATCAGGATTTGAGATAGAAACAACCTTTAGCCCCGGTATGGTGGCAAAAATCGACTCAAAAGAAGTGTTGTGCGTAGCAGCCAGTTGGCCTGCAGCCCCATTAGGGCCCCTGAATACAATCGGAAACTCGAACTGACCGCCTGACATATAGCGAATCTTGGCGGCATTGTTGATCAACTGATCCATCGCTACCATCGAAAAATTGAATGTCATGAACTCGATGATAGGACGCAGGCCGTTCATTGCAGCGCCTATACCCAGACCTGCAAATCCATTCTCACTGATCGGGGTATCGATAACGCGGCTGGAACCGAATTTCTCGAGCATCCCCTCGCTTACCTTATACGCTCCGTCGTATTCGGCCACCTCTTCACCCATCAGGAAAATCCGCTCATCACGCTCCATCTCTTCCACCATGGCCGCACGTATCGCCTCACGTAGTTGTAATTCTGCCATCGTTTGTTTTTGCTGAAAGTTATCTTGTTAATTCTTTATTCTTCTACCCGCAGCTCATTCCTCTGACGTTCACGTAAGGAAGGGATAATCCTCCTGGGTGTAAATATCCTCGTAGATCGTTTCTAGAGGAGGAAACGGGCTGTTTTCAGAAAATTCCACCGATTCCCTGACCACATCTTTCACCCGCTCATCTATGTCGTCGAGTTCGTCGTTGGTCGACAGTTCATGCTCGAGCAGATACGCTTTGAGCCGAAGAATGGGGTCTTCGTCTTTTTTCGAATCGAGCTCATCTTTGGTCCGGTAATTTCCCGGGTCACTCATCGAATGCCCGCGATATCGGTACGTTCTAATCTCCATGAGAGAAGGTTTGTACTCCCTCGCCATAGCAATGTGTTCTTGCATGGCTTTGTATACACTGAGCACATCCATGCCGGAGACCAGAGAACTAGGCATATCGTAGCTGAGCGCCTGTTTGTACAAGTCGGGTTCTGCGGCAGCACGTTCCACGGAAGTCCCCATCGCATACTGATTGTTTTCGATGATGAAAATGACTGGCAATTCGTAGAGAGAAGCCAGGTTAGCCGCCTCGTGAAAAGCTCCCTGGTGTACCGCGCCGTCGCCGAAAAAGGTCAGACACACCGTATCTTCCTTTTTATATTTGTTCGCGAAAGCGATACCCGTTCCAACAGGGATGTGAGCCCCTACGATTCCGTGCCCCCCCATCATTTTCAGGTCAGAGCTGAAGTAATGCATAGAGCCGCCTTTGCCCCTCGAACAACCATCGATCTTCCCGAAGAGTTCGGCCATGCACGCATTCACATCCATGCCCAAAGCCAACCCTATCCCGTGATCCCGGTAGGCCGTTATCACAGAATCTTCGCCGATACGTATGGCAAATGCCGTTGCCGTCGAAATCGCTTCCTGGCCGATGTACAAATGCAAAAAACCTGAAATTTTTTGCTTACCATACATTTGCGCCGCGCGCTCTTCGAATCGCCGCTGGAGCATCATATTCTCATACATGTCGATCAACTGCTCAGTACTCAACCCTAATTCTTCATGCGAATAGACACCGGGCAGATAGGAGTTGAATGAGACGTTGAGCTCCTGAGCTTCGGCAAAGTCAACACCGTGACCATTGACGCCATTTTTGGCTGTAGAGCCAGATCGGCCCTTCGCCGTCCTTTTATTAGCTGTCTTTTTCGTAGTCTTTTTTTCCGTTTCGCTAGCCATTTGAGGTATGTTCGTTAGATATTCAATTCGTAGTTCACAAACCAGTCGCATCCGTTACATCGGGCATACCATGACTGATGACGGATCAAGACACGACACGTTCTCAGCTAACAAGTATCACTCCGATTATATCAGTCGCCTCGACGGTACCGGTGTATCAGCACGGTATATATGTCGTCCCGATTAGGATTACTTTCGGTCCAGAATGAGGGGTAATATTTTGCTCAGCTTTCCAATTTATGAAAAAACCTTTTTATTTTCGTCCGGATGCCATGCAATATCTTGAGTAACTTGTGAACTCTTCCATGCTGGACTCTGAAAAGGGGTCCTCTATTAACAATAAGTTAATATTGAGCAGCCTGAACAGGACCTTGTACGGCCACCAGTCGTAACGACTCGTCGTAATTATGTACTAAATTCCCAGAGCATTGCATAAACCAGCAAATGACAACGCAGGGGAAATCGACCTGGATGCACTCTTGAACGGTGACGCTAAGGCGTTCGAACAGGTGGTTCTCAATGAGAGTCCTCGGTTGTACCGAATGATCTTTCGTATCGTGAGGGACGAGGACGAAGCCCGCAGTGTCCTGCAAGAAACTTTCCTTCAAGCCTATAAACGGCTATCTACGTTTCGGCGCGAATCTAAATTCTCTACCTGGCTTTATGCGATAGGTCTCAACCTGGCAAGGGCTTCCCTGAGGAAATTAAAACGATTTGACCCCCTGGAAGAAGACAAAATCGATCGGCTGCAGCCTGCATTCTCAAACGGTATGTACGCGAATACTCACGAGAGTTGGAGCCCACAAAAGATGGCCGAGCAGTCAGAGCGTAAACAGCTCGTCCACAAGGCCATCGACGAACTTCCCCCGGATTACCGCGCAGTGGTCACCCTGCGAGATATCGAAGAGCTTTCAACCTCAGAAGTTGCTGAAATACTGGACATATCAGAAGGGGCTGTACGCGTACGCCTACACCGAGCCCGGCAAGCTCTACGATCGTTGCTCGATCAATATTTCAGATAATTGTGCGAGACCTATGACTATCATCCAAAAAATACGCAACCTCTTTAACCCGATGCTCACCTGTGAGCAGGTCAATCAATTCATCATGGATTACCTCGAAGGAAACCTGTCGGAACAGACGCGGAAAGACTTCGAGACTCACATGGAACGATGTCCTCAGTGCTCGCCTTTTCTCGAGCAATATCGGCATACGATAGAGTTCGTACGCTCCGATGGCCAGATTGAGGTACCCAGAGACCTTGCCGTGCATACCCTGGCCTTCTTGAGAGACCAGTTACCCCTCGAAGACAACAGAGATTGAGGCCTATGGACGATTGATACCGTACCGAACTCCCCCCTCTCTTAATGTTTAATCTCCCTTTGCCGGCGTGCAAATTTTGCCCGCGTGCAGATTATGCTTATATTATGAATCCACCAACGTCGCTGTAAAGTAGAATATCCCCTTACCCGGAGGCCCGAGTCTGTACGCCCGGGGCAGCCAACCGCACTTTCCCACATCCCCACCTTAATTCTTATCGTTGAGTAAATCGAGGATTGAAGGTAATGACCCATCGTTCTGTGGTCTTGATACCAACGTACAACGAAGCAGCCAACATTACTCTCGTTCTTGAAACCGTGCTCTCTCTTGCCGAGGGGCTGTCTGTCATTGTGATCGATGACAACTCCGCCGACGGCACCGCCGATCAGGTACGGGAAATCCGTGAGAACCACCCGGACCGCGTCACACTTATCGAGCGCGAGGGTAAACTCGGCCTGGGAACGGCTTATCTGACTGGATTCAAATTAGCGCTGGAGATGGGGTTTGACTACATCTGCGAGATGGACGCGGATCTTTCCCATAACCCCAACGATCTGCCTCTACTCATCGCTCCCGTTCGATCGGGAGACGCCGACCTCGCCATCGGCTCTCGATATATCAGCGGAGTTCGCGTCATGAACTGGCCCCTCGGACGCCTGATTCTCTCGTATGGCGCCGGCATCTATACGCGCGCGATCACCCGATTACCGGTTTTTGATGTAACGGCCGGCTTTAAATGTTATCACCGGCGTGTACTGGAGAGCCTGGATCTCGACAAAGTAAAGTCGAATGGATATTCCTTTCAAATCGAGATGAAATACAAAGCCTGGAAGAAAGGATTCCGATTAGAAGAAATACCCATCGTTTTTACGGAACGAACCGAGGGGCAATCCAAAATGAGCAAGAAGATCGTATGGGAAGCCATGCTGAAAGTATGGGAGCTGCGCTTGCGGGCCCTCACCGGCGCCCTGTAATGGCGCCCGTGTCCCCTGTCGAGCTCTGCATTGCAGCGCGGCCCGCAAGCGCCGTGCACCGGCAGTGCTAAACAGCCATTCGGCCCGACCGTACGGGCTTTCCTCCAGTGAATAGAAGTGATGCTTACCCTGCCCATCCCGGGTTTTCGCAAATTTAAAGCGAATACGAAGTACGGGAGGAACGTTTCGTAGATTCATGCCATATCTCTTCGTCTCCTGTCAAAGAAGGCTCAACCAGTATCACTGGCTAACTGGTGTCACGCATCCGTGCGCCATCGTTCTGCCACAACGGCTTTGAAAAGAATGAAACAGACGAAAACCGGCTGCAACGCATGATTTCAAAGCCGGCAAAACGTGCTGCTCTGCACAACCTGCGTAACACGACTCACTAACCGATGTTACGCGCCGGATGCGCATACGTGCTGCCAGAGCGGCTTTGCACGGTTGCAAAGCCGCGTCAACCAGCCTGCTGTGCACAGTTCGCGTAACATCACTCACTAAAGCTAAACCCTCTGCAATGCCTACGTTTTCGCACTTGACGCCCCCTTCCTCGGGCGCCCCCATTACCCTCTCTGAGAATCAATTAGACGTACCTTCGAATCCCATTATCCCTTACATCGAAGGAGATGGTATCGGTCCAGATATTTGGAAAGCAGCTCAACTCGTGTTTGACTCTGCCGTAGACAAAGCGTACGGAGGGGACCGGAACATAGTCTGGTTTGAGGTGCTGGCCGGCGAAAAAGCGCATGACAAACTCAAGGAATGGCTGCCTTCCGACACCCTCGAAGCCATTAAATCCTATCTCGTTGCGATTAAAGGCCCCCTCACTACGCCGGTCGGTGGAGGGATTCGCTCCCTGAATGTAGCCCTCAGACAAAAACTGGACCTGTACGCCTGCGTGCGCCCTGTGCGCTATTTCAACGGGGTCCCTTCCCCCGTTCGACACCCCGAGAAAGTTAACATGATCATCTTCCGGGAAAACTCGGAAGACATCTACGCCGGCATTGAATATGCGAGGGGTACTGACGACAACAAAAAGCTCGTCAAATTTCTTCAGGAAGAACTGGGCGCTTCTTCAATACGCTTTCCCGAAACCAGCGGGATCGGCATCAAACCCATCTCCTCGGAGGGTACTAAACGACTCGTCCGCTCGGCCATCAACTATGCACTGGCCGAAAATCTCCCGAGCGTTACCCTTGTCCACAAGGGTAACATCATGAAATTTACGGAAGGCAGCTTCAGAGATTGGGGCTACGAACTCGCCAAAGAAGAATTCGGCGCGACGGAGATCGACGGGGGGCCGTGGTGCAAACTTCCCGAAGGCCTCATCGTGAAAGACGTTATTGCAGATGCCTTCCTTCAACAAATCCTGACCCGCCCAGCGGAATACAGTGCCATTGCTACCATGAATCTCAATGGCGACTACATTTCCGATGCCCTGGCTGCTCAGGTAGGAGGCATCGGTATAGCCCCCGGCGCCAACATCAATTACGAGACCGGCATGGCTATTTTCGAGGCCACTCACGGAACAGCGCCTAAGTATACGGGGCAGGACAAGGTAAATCCCGGATCTGTGATTCTGTCCGGAGAAATGATGCTGCGCTACATGGGCTGGCGAGAAGCAGCCGATTTGATCGTCCACTCCCTCGAAAAGACCATATCCCAGAAAAGAGTGACGTACGACTTTGAACGGTTGATGGAGGGCGCTACACTGCTGAAAACCAGCGAATTCGGTCAGGCGATGGTCGAGAATATGGAGTAACGCATACCCCTTACATAGCGCTGTGTACGGGATTCAACTGCGAAGGGCCGGCCTGAGCGACCTCCTCCAATACCTCATCGTATCGGGGAGCATATTTCCCCCAATCTAAATGCTCGCATATCTGGTGAAGGGTTTCCAGAGGCAACGGGTGCTCAGTCCCTCGAAGAATCGAATACAGGATCTTGAATAGCTCCTCCTCATCGTCGTACATCGTCGGCGCATGCAGCAGGGGTTTATGCAGGGAGGGGGGGATCAGTTCGGGATAGCTGAGTCGATTCGGCAATATGGGATGACAGCCGCAGTAGATGGCTTCCAGAACGGCAATCCCGAAAAATTCGTGAATGGCAGTCGACACGATGATGTCGGCGCGGTGAAGAAGTGTGCTGTACTCGGCGAAATCCTCCGCATAACCGTAGTGCAGGATACGCTCTGCGTACCGTTCAAAGGCTCTCTTAAACTCGTAGGGCTGCTCTTCAAAGTGCTCGCCGGCCAGAATGAGCTTGAAGGATAACCCTGAATCGTCAAGCCTGTTCATGATCCTGAAAAAGGCCTCGGGGTTTTTGTCGTACTCCCATCGTTGATTCCAGAGCACGACGGGCGTTTCCATGAGTCGGCCCCGGGTTCTGGGGGTCTTTTTGCCAGCGAAGGCGTCGTGAGCCCTCAGGTCCATACCCAGATGTAATACGGAGCTCTTTTGCCTGATTTCCTGAACGCTGTTCAAATGATTGTAATCTGGAAACGCACGAAGCATGACAGGTAAGGCTTCCAGAAATTCGTCCAGATGATACTGCGAATTGAACAGAATACGATCTGCGGCAAGGCAGGAAAGATAATTGATGTAGGCGTAGGTATAATCGCGCTCAACCCCTTCACGTAACGGATAGGTGAGCTGGTTTTCGTGCAGATACAATACAACCGGAACATCAGACAACACATGGCGGGTGAGCGACAAGAAGGCGGGAACATGTACTAAATCTGTCGCAAAGATGACATCCGGGCGTTTCCCCTGCTCTACCCATTCAAGGGCCTTTCGTGCCATCGTCACGGCGCCGCCGTGCATCCGCCACTTCCAGAAGCGGGCAGACAGGGTTATTGTGTGGAACGTATGGCTGCTGTTGCGAACTAAACCGTCGAGAAAGTTTCGATGAGATCCTCCATACCAGGGTTCTAGAGCGAGTACATCCATATTATGACCGCATATCACAGGGGGAGCGAATCGCGTGCACTTAGAGAGGAAGGTTATCGGAGGATTCCTCAGCCCCTTCCGGCTCCTCAGCTTCCTCGCGGGCTTTGCTCGCGGACTCCTCCTCTTCGATCTCCTGCGCGAGAGCATCCTCTTCTGCTTCGGTAGAGGGCCGAACTATACTAACAGCTCGGATCTGGAGCTTGGCTCTTAACGCTTCGTCACGCACTTCGTCAGCCGTAATAAACTTCTCCTCACCGGGTTTGAGGCGAATGGTCCTCATCTGCATAGGAATATCTACAGGGCGATCGTTCGTATTTTTGATCAACATCCCTCTACGATGCTTCGACACTGTGTACCTCGTACTTGATTTGTAATGTTACTCCTTACACATACAAGTCGTAACAACCGGATATTACGGCCAACATACGCATTAATATAAATTATTTTTAAAGACAAGATGTACTTTACGACATGATTTCTTCTTGAAGTACGCTCAATTTGTTAATCGTATCGAACACATTCGCATAACGGACGGGTTTCGATATCCGCCCATCGACAAGACTGGAGCTAACCCGATCGGTGATCCAGGAGATCAGCACAAAGTTGAGGTCGTCATGCCCTTCAAGCCGCATTTTCTCGATCACTGAAAGTCCACTGCACGGCCCGAGCTCTTTCTCGATCAGCACGACGTCATATTCAGAATCTGAGGCCATCGCCCGGGCAAACTCCTCCATCGAAGAGGCCGTTTCGACCTCTCCCTTCATGTAGGTGACGAGAGCAGCCAGCATCTCCCGCAGCGGATCATTAGGCTCGAAGACCAGCACACGCACGCTCCGGTGGAAGGTGGGGTACTCCAGAGCCACGGTCTGTTCATATCTCGCCAGTATCGAAAAACTGAATACCGATCCTTTGTTTTCAATGCTGGAAACGCGAATATCCCCCCCCATCAACCGGCACAGACGGGCCGAAATCGACAAACCGAGCCCGGATCCTCCATACTTCCTGGTAATAGAGGAATCCACTTGAGAAAAGGCCTTAAATAATCGGGGCATCTTTTCCTCTGGAATGCCTATCCCCGTGTCCGATACCTCAAAGAAAACGCGTACCTGATCCTGGCCTTCTTTTTCCGATTCGGCTGAAACGATTACTTCACCTCTATCCGTGAATTTGATCGCATTCCCGATCAAATTCATCAGGATTTGCTGCAGCCGAAACCGATCCGTACAGATCAGATCCTGCATCCCCGGTTTAAGCCTGGACATCAGTTCAATGCCTTTTTCAGCAGCGCGAGCCCCCAGCAGATCAATCGTATCCTCAACGATCTGGGTTACATACACCGGAGTGCTTTCGAGTTCGACTTTCCCCGCCTCGATCTTCGAAAAGTCGAGAATATCGTTGATTATGGCGAGCAGCGTTTCTCCCGAATGGATGATCGTATCCAGATAGTCTCTTTGCTCTTCATCCAGATTCGTGTCCATGAGCAAACTGGCCATTCCTATGACGCCATTCATCGGTGTTCTGATTTCATGGCTCATATTAGCCAGAAATATGCTTTTGGCCTGAACAGCCTCCTCGGCGCGGTCCCGCGCCTCCTCCAGCTCTTGCGCATAATTCCGGAGTTGCTCCTCCGCTCGAATCCGGTGTGTAATGTCTTGCACGATCGAACCAATCCCTATGATGGAGCCGTCTTCTTTCCTCAAGGTGGTATTAAACCACTCGCAGGTGATTACCTCACCCGATTTGGTGATATTGTTGTTGATGCTGTGCGTGCCCCCTTTCCCGGCAAGAAGCTTTTCGACCACCCCCTTTACCCTTAATACCTCCCCCTCGGGGACAATCGCAGGAAAGGTGCCCAATACCTCATCCTTGTCAAACTTGAAGATCTTTTCCGCCGCTCGATTCCATTCTGTCACGTTAGAATCAATGTTCCATTCGATATATCCCAGCGGCGAACGATCGAGATGAAACCGGATCTTTTGCTCCGATTCCTTTATCACCGCTCGAATCGTTTCTTCCTCGGTAATGTCCTGCACCGTACCGAATATCTTCTCCAATTCGCCATCGGGGGAGAGAAACAGATCCCCCCGACCCTGCACCCAGCGAATCCCGTCATCCGGCCTGAGCACTCTGTGTTTGACGATATAACTCTCACGATGCTCGATGGCGTTTTCGACTACCTCCACAAAGTGGTCTCTGTCTTGAGGATGCACCAGACGGATGTATTCTTCGAATGACCACAATTCGTTCGTCGGAGACAACCCGAAGATGTTGTACACTTCTTCGGACCAGCTTATTCGATTCTCTCTCGGATAATATACCCACGTGCCGAGTTTCGCCAGGCGTTCTGCGCCGCGATATAAGGTGTTTACCTCATCGAGAACCCGCGCGAAATATTTCTGAAGGGAAAGATCTTGAATCCGGACATATACGTAATGCCCTCCCCTCACCGTTAGAAGCTGATAGACGATTTCCGAGGTTTTCGCCTCTTTCTCGCCGATGTGCAGATCGAGCTCCAGGCTCCCGTACCGTGTATATCGGATATGAGCAATCGCAGCGGCAAAATCCTTGACCTGCAATCCTTGAAGAAAATCGGTAAACGGTTTCCCCTGGGCATCAGGCTCGAGACCCAGGTACTCACAGGCAGCCGGGCTTGCATCTACAATAGACCCGTCCAGATCCAGGATCAACTGAGCCTCCTCGCTCTGATTGAACAGATCGAACAAACTTGTACCTCGAAGTACATCAATAACCGACTCGTTTCCCGGACATGACAGATCCATGACACTCTGTTCATGTGCATGCCTGGTATTCTTATCACTCATGAATAGCTGGCGATTTCCGAATAGGTTGGGGGACTGCTTCTGTATCGCCTAGTATCGTTACTTTTCCATTCGAACTTAATTATCGGCTGCTGGGTTGACGTATGACCGTATCGTAGAAATTTACGCTATTCCCGAATTTGTATGGCTCACTGGTATCTCTCTTTCCTGATTTTACCCCTTTGCAGTACGATTTCCCCGGGACAAACCTCGCTGGATCTGGACGATTTTCTCTGGAAAAACAGAGTCCTGATCGCGTTCGTCCAGGACACCCACTCACCCCCCTTATCGGAGTTCAAGGACCGTATCACTCGGGAACGGGATGGTTTTTTGGACCGCGACCTCGTCTTTATTGAAATTCTGCAAAACGGACAAAGCCGAGTCGACGGCAGCGCCATTACTTCGGCCTCGGCGAACAACATCGTTCGCCGGTACAGGGTAGATTTTGACAACTTTAGCGTCTATTTAATTGGAAAAGACGGCGGAGTGAAATTGAGGGGCGATTCGTCCACCCGACTCACCGACATTTTTTCCCTGATCGATACGATGCCGATGCGCCGGGCCGAGATGGAACGAAAAAATCAATGACCCCGCCCTTGCTGGCAGAAAATCCGTGGCAAGCCTCTACGGCGCCCTGATCGCAGGATTGAAGACGTAGCGGCAGCCAGGACGTGCGCCCCTGAATGCCGGTATCGTACGACGTCACACCGGATAGACGCTAAAGAGGTGTAGTAGTGATACGTCACCGTCGTCCATGGAAGCTTCCCGTTGATCTCGGAGGGTTGATATTTCCCGTACGCTGTTTAAACTGTGGTATCCCCCTGTTCGAACGATACCTGCCGGCATGCCCGATTTGCCTCTCGCACCTCGAATATGCCGGAGATAGCCCGCTCGTCCGGCAATACATACTACAACACGACAACAGACCCTCGGCGCCAGGGCTGCCCCCTGTGCAGCACGTCTATGCACACTGGATGTTCGACAAAACCGGGCTGGTTCAAAAGCTGCATCGTGAATTGAAATACAACAATCGGCCTTCGTACGGCCTGGAGCTGGGCCGCATTGTGGCTTCGGGTTTCTTGAAAGCCATCGACGACAGGCCACTCCCCGACTGCATCATACCCATCCCGTTGCACTCGACCCGATATCTCGAGCGCGGATATAACCAGAGCCTGATGCTGGCGAAGGGATTCGAAGAACGCATCCAACGGCCCATTGCAACCGACTGCCTCATTCGAAAAAAACCCACCAGATCTCAGACTGGCCTGAATGCAAACTCTCGAATGCAGAATGTCAGAGCGGCCTTTTCGATCAAAACGGCCGGCGCTTTGAAGGGCAAACACGTCGTGCTCATCGACGATGTGCTCACTACAGGAGCTACATTGACGGCCGCCGCCGCCACACTCGGGCGGGCCCACGTTGATCGCACCAGCATGGCTGTCATGGCTTTTGCCCGACCCGTTTCTCCAGGGCGCTTCGTGCGCGTGACGGAAGAAAATCTTCTACGTTGACTCTGAATTCACACCAATCGGCTTCAACCTCGTTGTTCGTCGCCAGAATAACGACCCCTCCGCGCTCAATTTGCCGGGTCATGACCTGACCGATCATGGCTACCCCTGCCGCATCCAGATTACTGGTCGGTTCATCCAGCAGCAAAACCGGGGAATCCGAGAGAAGGGCAGCGCAGACCTTCACACGCTGTTTCATCCCGGAGGAATAATCCTGCACGAGATCATCGGCTCGAGGAGCCAGGCCTGTGAAATCCAACAGGTCTCGAATACGTTCGGCAGCATTCGGAAGTCGCCTCACCCTGGCGATAAAGGCGAGATTTTCTCTTGCTGACAAACCATCGTACACGTGCAGGTACGGGGCAACGAACCCCGTTTCGCGAGGGTGGAATTCCCGCGCTATCCTGTTGCCGTCGACCTCCAAATACACCGCCCCATCAGTAGGACGCATCACGCCGGCTAAGATGCGCAACAAGGTCGACTTACCTGAACCATTGGCCCCCGTTATAGCCAGCTGCTGCCCGGCCTGGAGCTCAAACGACAAGTTCTTGAATAGTAGACGTCGGATGAATCGCTTCGAAAGCTTATCCGCCAGGAGCCTGACTGTATCATATCGCATTGTATCGCATCGAGAGTATATCGTATCGAGCCGCTGTTCATGGAATCTTTGGAGCGCAATCGCTTCGATTCCTACCCCAAACTTATCAATTGGCTCACTCTAAAAACGGGATTCCACAGATTCTTTATCAACCCGTTTGAATGCAGCTATGCCAGCGTGTTGTCACGTCAGTGAAGTAACTTTCTCTCGGCTCAAACATATATGAACGTATTATGTGGAATCTGGCGGGAATTCGATCATGGTTTCAAGCTCATCTATAACACTTAACGGGAAGTCTGATCTGGAGCACATCGTTGCCATTCAGCCCGTAACCGGAGGGAGGAGCTCAGAGCCGGCCGCTATGAGGTTATACAGGCGCAATCCGTCCCTCGGATGCATCGAAACGGTCGATAGGCCTGTATACCCGTTTTTCTTTCTCTCCGATATCGAGAGGCTCTCTTCATTCGGGCGGGATCGTTTCCAATTCCAGCCATTGGCCGGCGACAATCATTTCCGCTATCTGGTCGTCTTTTCAAACTGGAAGGAGTACTGGGATGCGCTAAACCACATGGAACGGCATCATCCGAATGACGCGCAGCAAAGAGACGTCGCGTACTGCATCAATAGCCCCACCCAGCAATACCTGATGCAATCCGGAGAAACCTGCTTCAAAGGAATGGCTCTCGAGGATCTCCACCGCATGCAGTTGGACATCGAAGTCTATTCGACCCATAACTTTCCCAATCCTAAAAGGCCCGGCGACCAGATCATCATCATCGCACTCTCGGATAACAGGGGATGGAGCCGATTGCTCCACACCCAGAACCGGCATGAGAAACAGATCCTCGAGGAGCTGATCGAAATTATTCAATCCAAAGACCCCGACGTGATTGAGGGGCACAACATCTTCGCGTTCGATTTGATGTATCTGCGCGAACGATGCCGCAGATACAAGATCCCGTTTACCATCGGCAGAGACCGATCACAGCCACGCTCCTATCCGTCCAGCATGCGGTTTGCCGAGCGAACTATCGAGTTCCCCGCTGTAGAGATAGCAGGCCGGCATATCATCGATACCTACTTTCAGGTCATGGCCTTCGATGTCTTTAAGAGAGATCTGCCGGGGTACGGCCTGAAAACCGTCGCCCATTATTTCGGATTCTCGCCGGGCGATCGCACCTATATCGAAGGCAAGGACATCTCTACGGTCTGGAACAGCGACCCCGACAGGGTGCTGAGGTATGCGCTGGACGACGTCGTCGAAACGGAACGCATCGCGAGGCACCTCTCCGGCTCGACGTTCTACCTGACCCAGATGGTGCCCAGTTCGTACGAACACGTGGCTCGCTCGGGGCCGGCGGCCAAAATCGAGTCTCTCTTCGTGAGGGAGTATCTGCGCCAGAAACAGTCTATCCCCCAAAGCGATTGGGGCAGCCAGACCATGGGGGGATATACTGACATTTACTATACGGGGGTGGCGGGCCCCATCGTCTACGCAGACGTGGAAAGCCTGTACCCTTCAATCATGCTCAACTACGACGTCTGCCCGAGCAAAGATACGCTCAAACTATTCCCGGGCCTGCTGGAGCAACTGACGCGTCTACGGCTGGAAACCAAACAGACGATGAAGGGGGCCGCCACAGAGGAAGAAAGAAGCGAACTCGACGCGCTGCAAAGTTCCTACAAAATCCTGATCAACTCATTCTACGGCAGTCTCGGGTTCACACATGCACTGTTTAATGATTTTTCTGAAGCGGACCGTGTGGCTGCTCTCGGCCAGGAGATCCTGCGAACAATAATCGCCATACTGCAACGAGAAGGGGCCACCGTGATAGAAGTAGATACGGACGGTGTGCTGTTCGTCCCACCGGACTGGTGCGCCGGCGAGTCCGCGGAACGCGCATTCGTTACCCAGCTCAGTGAAGAGATGCCGAAAGGCATCCGCGTAGGTTTCGACGGTCGTTTTCGCAAGATGCTGTCCTACAAAAAGAAGAACTACGCCCTGCTTACCTACGAAGGCGACCTCAAATTTAAAGGCTCATCGCTCGTATCCCGGTCTATCGAGCGGTTCGGCAGAGAGTTCCTCCGCAAAGCCATCGCTTTACTGCTTGCCGAAGAGTTTAACGCCCTACACGACCTCTATCTGGAAACACGAGACTGTATATTGCGGCATGGTTGGGACGACGTCGCCTCTTTTTCGAGAACCGAAACCCTCAAAGATTCCCTGCAACACTATCAGGCCGACGTCAAAGCGGGGCGACGATCACGCGCGGCGTCCTACGAACTCGCCCTCCGGCGTCATGCCGAAACGGGAAAACCTGCCCGAAAAGGAGATCGCATCAGCTTTTACATCGCCGGCTCGGATCCTAATGCCACCGCGTTCGAATGCGCTCGATTCGCCGATGAATGGTCGCCGGACCATCCGGACGAAAACAGCGGCTTCTACCTGCGCCGGCTGGACGACTTCACCCAGAAGCTGGAACCGTTCTTCGAAAAGTCGGACTTCCGCATGATGTTCTCCCCTGAGGACTTGTTCGGATTCACAGCCGAAGGCATAACGCTTCGCTCCGAATCCAGGGCCGCGAACTTCTCTCCCAGCGAGTTGCCCTTTTGAGGGGGCAATCAGAGATAACCCGCATCAAAAACAATGGCATGCATTCTGTACCCTGAGCCCGGTATCGAGTCTTTGCCAACAAGCGGGATGTGTCCCATCACTCATTAATGGATGTTACGCATCTGTGCGCCATCGTTCAGCCACAACGGCTTTGAAATGGCAAAACAGACGGAACCCGGCTGCAATGCATCATTTCAAAGCCGGGAAAACGGGCTGCTGTGCACAACCTGCGTAACATCACTCATTAACAGGAAAAATTCCGTACCTTGAACAGGAACCCCTCGGACCCGGAAGGTATATCTTCTAACCGCTCATTAAGTGATGTTACGCGAACTGTGCACAGCAGCCTGGTTTACGCGGCTTTGCAACCATGCAAAGCCGCTCTGGCAGGACCTACGCGCATACGTCATTACAGCAAAAACGAGTAGCTCCTGACAGCCAGTGCTGCTGCCCCAAACCAATCCTCAACCGCTATCGATACCGTGGAGAGCTCAGATGATAAACTTGGCGGCGAAGGCTCCATCGAAGAACGCTTTGACCGCCTGACGGACGACGAAGGCAAGCCGATAAAAGACAAGGCCATCCGTGAGCCTCAGGAGAAACCGTCCCAGAAAGAATCGGGCCGGCGTAAGCGCTACAACCGAAGAGTCGCCAGACAAAAGCAGATCGATGAGGCTCGAAAAAACCGCAACGAGTACTGGTACAAAGACCCGAACTTAGAGATCAAAGTCCCCGACGGGAAATACGATGAACTCGTTGCTGCCCTGCGAGAAAACAGAGAGACCCTGGAGCGACTCAAGCGGTACTACTGCCGTTCCTCTCGTCGCCAGCACCCGATCATTACACAGTCCTACCTCCAGGAAATCAAGAGGCACGTGCTCGCGATCGAAGGCATCAAGGACAAAATGGCTGCGCGGGGCATGGATTACAGGGTGTATTATACAGACCGGGAAAGCCCGAACGAGGCATGCGAACGAATCATCTTCGATTGTTTCGTCGCCTCTTGCCTTTACGGTCCCGAAGCGCCAAAAACGGATCTCCTTCGCCTGTATCGCGACGTCAGGTTATCCCAATCTGTGCTCGGACGGCTCGCGATCAAAGCCTATTACGCCTTCGCCGGCCCGTTGATCGCCCGCATTCTCGAAAAATCGCCTTTCTTGCGCAGGATCGCACGCACCCTGCTCGATCGCTGGATCCTACGTATTCAACGATTCCTCTGACCTGATGGCGCATATCATTGGCTCACCGGAACGCCTAACTTTA
>CAZGHT010000064.1:21295-33872 GCA_964525535.1 uncultured Rhodothermaceae bacterium | reverse complement strand
AGCCTGGTTTACGCGGCTTTGCAACCGTGCAAAGCCGCTCTGGCAGCACGTATGCACATCCGGCGCGTAACATCTGTTACTCATTTTATGATGGCAAACTTGCCGACGAATTCGCCCATGTCGTCGGCATCGACGTGGAACAGGTACAGGCCGGGGGCGACGTCGAGGTTGTCTTTGGTGCGGAGGTCCCAGGGGACGATGCCGGTGGTCGACCCGTCGTGGACCAGGGTCTGCACGAGTTCGCCGCGAACGCTATATATCCGAACCGTGGCCTGAGCCGGGATAGCCCTGAATTCCAGCCGGCGGACGCCGCGCCCCGACACCGCGAACCGCTCCGGCTCGAAGCTCGCTGAAGCGACATACGGATTGGGAACGACGTAGGGATCCTGCTCTTCGAATTCTTCCGCCGCCTTTTCGGGGTCGATGCGTTCACCCTGCACAGTAAATACAAAGGCATCCGAAGCGCCGAAGGGTTTTCTCAGAATCAGGGTAAACACATCGCCCTCACCCGGCGCACGCGGGGCGGCAGGCGAACGGTCCGGGTCCAGATCGATTCGCCACACAGGACGCTGGATGGTCGTATTTTCATCCTCAGGGGTCAGTACCTCGATAAACTCCCCCTCCGCGTTCAGCACCTGGTTTCCGTCCACATCCCTGAACCGAAAGTCGTACTGTATGCCCGACTCCTCGCCGACCAGCTTGAAGCGAGCCGGCAGTGCCGGTGCGCCGATCGTTGCCAGGGACGTGTCCAGCGGTGTATTGGCAAAGGTGATGGTTACATTCTCCGGGTACCCGGGTCGCCGTAGATTGATCGGGAGCGCGGTCGCGTAGCGCACCCGGAAGACGGCATCGGTCGCGCTCCCTTCAGCAAAACCCGTCCTCAGCGAGTCCACCTCGACGGTAGGCGGGGTCTGTATGATCGGCAACAGGCCTCCCCCGACCGGGCCGGTTCCTTCCCCATCCAGATCCGTCCCGCTCTCGAACAACAGCTCCCCCGTGGTCTGATTCGTCATGCTGTAAGAAACCGCCCGGATGCTGTCCGCAAGCCCCTGAAAGTCGATGCGGAAGAGGTTTCCATCGGGAACCTGTTCGGGGATAAACACACGCGCCTGGACGACGCCAGATCCGTCTCCGGCGACCTGCTCGATCGAGGCTTCGTCTACCTGCGCATTCACGAAACCCGGCACGGGCGGATTAGGGCGCACCTCTACCGCATTTTTCGGCAAGATGGTCCCCCCGCGAGGGGTCCGTGAAATCGCGATGGCGTTCTCGGACGGAAAGAAGTTGAAATCTTCCGCTCCCCTATCGTAAGAGGTCACGCCGTAATAGTAGGTCTGCCCGTTCACGACCGAAGAATCCGTAAACGAATGCGTGATCCCGGTGTCCTGGCCCAGCCAGTACGCCACGCCGTCTACCGTAATATCCGAGAACCCGCTGATGTCGTTCTCGAGGTCGAACTGAGCGATGGGGCGTCCGTTGCCGAAGGGACCGGTTCCTCGTGCATTGGTGATGACCTGTGCGTCGAGAAAGTTCGGATCGGTCGCCCGGTACACGCGGTACCCTTCGAAGTCGTTGCGGTTGGTTACCGGGTCGACGGAGCGTTCGGCCGCGTTGTCCCAGGACAACCGGACGAATCCGTCCCCCACAGAGGCCTGCACCTCGGGGAGGGGCGGGGGTGTGGCGAACTGGTAATTTGCGTTGTAGATGGACTGCACCGTTTCGACGTTCGACTCCAGCTCCGTGAGGTCGTCGCCGTAGGCCAGGGCCAGGCTGAACCGCTCCCTTCGCCCTGCTTCCAGCCGGAAAGGACCGGACGCGAACAGAAAACCGATGTTGTAATTGAGCACGAGGGGGTCGTCGAAACGCACGGCGGGGTCTGGATCGGAGAACTGGTCGTACAGGCGCCGGGGCCATTCCAGCTGGTTGGTGAAAAAGACGATGTTGTCGGTTTGCGAGCTCGGAGCCCCCGCACCGGCCCGTATGCGGTTCATCTTGAATCCCGTCAACCCGATCATGTCCGACTCGTTGACGTCGGTGCGATCGAAATTCGGTTCTCCGTCGGTCGGCATCTCGTCGCGCTCCCCGGTGTCGGCCGGGTTGTCGTCGTTCTCGAAAATGCCATCGGCGCCGGTGTCGCTGAACTCGGCGACCCAGTCCATGTCTTCGTCTCCGGTCCACCAGACGCCGGCCACGAAGGCGGGCCGCTCTTCGAGGGGGCCGTAGAAGGACTGAAACAGCACGGGGTCGTAATTGCTCAAGAAATACGACCGGATCGCATCCTGGCCTTCGATGCGTTGTCCGGCCCCGCCGTCCCGCTGCTCGTCCGTGATGCCGTCTTCGTCGCTATCGAGGCCGTCGAAGGGGTTGCCGGGGGTTTCCAGGTAGGCGTAGCCCAGGTAACCGGTCGACGCGCAATTCGAATTAAGGCTCACGCCCCGGCCGCTTTTGTCCCACGTATAGACCAGGTTGAGGCCGAAATCCGTATTGTAGAACGCGTTGTCATCGTCGGATTCGGGCGTACCGTCACACGAGATGGCCGACCCGCCCACGCCGGAATCGTTGTACAACCCGAACACGATGTCGTCGTAGGTCGTCGTTCCCTCGTTCACGATGTCGTAGTGCCAGAAGATGACGTTCTGCGCCTGTGGATTCGCCCACTGAAACCCGCGGACTTCGACCCGCAACCCGAGCCCCTGCCGCGTAGAATCCCGGCTGTCGGGGAAGAAATTCCAGGCATCGTAGAAGTTGTCGTCCATGACGAAGAACGATTCCTGGTCGGCATTGGGCCGTTTGCCGAAGAAGCCGTTCCAGGAGCCGCACCAGCCGGGGTCGTCCGGGTCGTTTCGTTTATCGTACCAGCAGGTGAGCGGATCCGCTCCGGAGCGAAACGCCCCCGATTCGTCGACGGCGCCCGGCCACGTACGCGGGTCGTTGCTGATCGCGATAGAGCGGCCCTGGTTGATGATCGGGCTGGGCTCGGAGAACCCGGGACGCGGCTCGTAGCGCATCACACGTCCCGAGAACGGGCTCGAGGCCTGCCGTTCTCGATAGCCGGTCTGCATCATGTACGCCTCGCGCCCGTTCGCCTGCGTGATGCGAGCCAGCACGAACGGCGTGATGCCGTCGGAATAGTTGAGTCCGGTTCCTCTGGGGACTTCGGCGGAGTGGAAAATGCTCAGGTCGGGATTCACCTCGAAGTCGCCGACCATCCCGAAGTTGAAAAAGACGGTCCGAACGCGGTTGGCGTCGTGGATCCCCTGCCGCTCGAAGTCGATCCGGCTGCGCCATTCCGGCGGAGTAACCGGTTCCAGCTCCTGCGCGGATACCCGAACGTTCAGGGCGAGAAGTAAACCGAAGAAAATAAGTAGCCGCATTAAGAATCGGTCGATGGGTTCAACAAATTATCTGGGCCGGAAGCTGCCGCTGAACGAGACTCCGATTTCGATCCGCCGGGGTTCACTCAACCGATCCGGATTCGGGTTTCGTTGCTGCGCCGGGATCAGTGTATAATAGGGGCTGCCTGTGTCGGCGTAGACAGACCCATTCCTGAAATGCTCGTCGAACAGGTTGAATACCCGGGCAAAGGCCGTCAATCGGATGCCGTTGATGGTAAAGAACTTTTCGGCGCGCAGGTCTACCGTCATATAAGAGGGCTTTCGACCCGAGTTGTTTTCCAGCTCCGCGCCAAACCCCGTGCTGATCGTCGGGGTGTAGGGTTGCCCGCTGGCAAGCCTCACGATGGCCGTAAAGGCAAAGTTATCCGGTTGAAACCAGACCAGGGTGCCGTTCAGGGTATGGCGTTGATCCCAGTTAAAAGGAATTTGCTGGGGCCGAGGGTCTTCGCCGGCCTCGGCCCGGTTGGCCGTCTCGCGGGGATCACTCGCGTTGCCGATGGCCCTCTGAAGCGTATAGTCGAGAGACGTACTGACCGGTCCGTTGCCTCGCTGGTCCAGGGCGATCGTAAACCCGCGCACTCCCCCGAAGTCGATGTTCGTCAGCCTCGCGTACTCTGCCGCTGTATACGTCTGCACGAACTCGACGCCCAGGAGATCGCGAATGTCTTTGTAGAACAGGCTGATGTCGAGGGCGAGAAAGTCCGTCAGCTCCGACTTGAACCCGAACTCGTACTGGGTGGTGAACTCCGGTTTCAGATCCGGGTTGCCGAGCACGCCGAAATCGACAGCGCCCGCCTGCAGATCTTCCAGAACGCTGTAATCCGCATTCCTGAACATTTCCCCCAGGCCGGGCATCTGGTAAAAATGCCCGTAGGAGAAAAACACCGAAGTCTGGCTCAATATGGGGAAGGAGATGCCCAGTCGCGGGGCGAGCACGAGCTTGGCCGTGGTCGACTTCGGGCGGGATTCCGGCGCCCCGTCGATCGAGTTTGCCGGATTCTGCAGATCGCTCGGCAGCTCCGAGTTGGCGTCGAAATACTCCATCCGCACCCCGGCCCGGATGCGGAGATCCCGCCATTCGATGCGATCCTGGGCGTAAACGGCTCCCGAGACGGGGTTGTATGCATTCACGATCGACCCCAACGTATCCCGTACGACGCCCAACTGCTGCACGCCATCGATCACGACCTGCCTGACGCTGCTCGGGGTTCCGAATTCCAGGTCGGCGTACTGCACCTCCAGGCCGGCTTTCACGAGGTGGACCTTCGTCACCTGGCTGGTCAGCGCCAGCTTGCCGACCCAGGCATTCGTACGCTGCACGAACCGGCCCAGATCGACCCCCTGGACGAACGCCCCTTCCTCGAAGTTGGCATCGCCCATAGGCTGCCCCGTCAGAAAATAGGGCGAATCTTCCTGCAGCGCGTACTGGGTTCCGGCCCCCGAAGGCGCCGAGCCGAGGTCGTCGTACTTCACATCTTTCAGATCGAAATAATTCTGACGGACACTCAATTCGTAAAAGGTCGCGTTAGATAAAGTGTGTGTCAGGTCGAGGCCGTGAACGACGGAGAACTCTTTCTTGGTGCGGTCCCCGTCCGGGTTGAACCGAAAATTATGCGTATAATCTTTCAGGCTTTTGTCGTTGCCAATGACCTGATAACTCAGGCGCACGTTGTTCGACAGGCGGTGCGTTAATTTCCCCAGCCAGGACCACTGCTTCAGGGGTTCCATCGGCACGAGAGCGCCATCCCCCGTGCCCACGATAATGCGCCGCTCGAAGTCGCTGCGATCGGACGGCAAAAACCGGCGAACCCCTATCAAGTGCCCCAGGTCCACAAATCGCTGGCCGTTGAACAGAAACGTGGTTCTCCGGGTAAAGGGGACCGGCCCGCTCAGGCTGAATTGATAATTCTGCAGGGCCTGCGGATCGATGTCGTCGATGTGTGGAAAGAGCGCCACTCGTTGTTCGCCTTCGAACGCGGACCGCACGGTGGTGGAATCGCTGCCCGGGCTCACGTAGTCCCCGGCAAACACTTCAGCGCTGAACTCATACCGGTCGGCATCGCCCTCTCGGAGCACGGCATTGACGACGCCGCTCATCGCCTGGCCGTATTCGGCGTCGAAGGTGCCGCTGACGACCTGCACCTCCTGCAATACGGAGCGATCCAGCGACAGGGTCGAACTGTTGTCGAACGGGTTGTTCACAGATACCCCGTCGACCTGGTATTGCACTTCGCCAATCCGGCCTCCTCGAAAGTGGCCGTCGACCACGCCGGCCTGCAAATTAACGATCTCGTCCAGCTCCTGGACGGGCAGGATCTGGATATCCTCTTTGGTCAGCGTCACGATGGAACTCGTGAGCGACACGTCGACCAGCGGGCGCTCGGCGGTTACGAGAATTTCTTCGCCTTCGACGATCTCTTCGCCCATCTCGGTGTCGAGCGTCGTCGTGTTGTTCGACGTGATCAACACGCCCTCGACGACTTTCGTTTGAAACCCGATGTAACTGAACCGTACCTGATAGGTCCCCGAGGGGATGTTGATGATCGTATAGTCCCCGTTCAGGTCGGTGGCGGCCCCCAGCTCGCTTTCGACGATCTGCACATTCACCCCGACCAGCGGCTCTCCCTGTTCATCTGTAACGCGACCTGCCAGTTTTCCTGTTTGCCCCCACGCGAGGTGGGGAACAAGCATGAAGAGGACAACAAAGGTGCACCTGGTTACAGTCATAGGCATTATATATGCAAAACCCCCCTGTCTCTGAAAAATCCCTGTCACGGAAGAAGGAGCCTTCCCCGCTCGCTGCGGCGATACTGGCGGCAGCACGGAGAAGGCCCCCCTTCGGTACGTTCCGGGGGTAATTCCCTGCAGGGAACTGTTTGAGTGAATATGTGATGTTACGCGAGCTGTGAACAGTCGCTCTGGCAGGGCCTATGCCCATCCGTCGCGTACCATGAGTGCATACGTTGAGCGATCACTTCAGCAACAACATGCGTCCGACGCCGCTCATCTGCGCTTCGCCCTGGACGTTATCCGCTACCTGGATGCGGTAGAGATAAAGCCCGGAAGCAAGCCCGGCCCCGTCGAAGGTCATTTCGTGCGAGCCGGCCGGCAAGACGCCCTGGTCAACGGTAGAGACGAGGCGGCCGAGGAGGTCGAACACCTGCAACGTCACCTGGCCGAGTGCCGGGATGTCGTATTGAATGGTCGTCACCGGGTTGAACGGGTTGGGGTAGTTGCCGCGCAGCGCGATCGACTCCGGAAGCTCCTGTGTATCCTCGGTATTCACCGCGAGGACCGGGCTCAGGTATGCGTAGTGGCTGGCTCCTGAGCCCCGCTCGGCGGCCAGCCAGGTCCGTGTGGCATAACTGTTCTCCATGCTCTCCAGGATGTCTCCGTCGAAGAAGTTGGCCGACAGCCAGAGCCTCCCGTCGCCGAGTCCCTCGGGATACCCGAGGGCTGCCGGCAGATCGATCGCAATTTCGATCTGATACCCTTCGTCCACGTCAGACGCGTCGGCTACCGTCGAGCTTCCTTTGAGCGACACGGCGGCTTGAAAGGCTTCGGCATTGGCCTCGACAATCTCCAGCGCATCCAGCGCGAGGGCGGCCGCTCCGGAGGAATCCACGTATACGTCGAACTGCTTGCTCGGCAGGGTAAGCGAGGTAGTGAGCGAATCGACCTGTCGCATCGTAAACCGAATCCCGTCCCGGCCGCTCTCCGCGGAAAAGCCGCTGATGGCCTGGTCGTCGACATCGACTCCGATATAGAGGACATCGTCCTTGTGCAGCATCTTGATGCCACTCACAGAGGGATCGACCACAACCGCGGCGTTCCCATCGCCGTTCAGGTCAGGCCGAAACCACCGCTGGATATACGGCGCCAGCACACCCGGGTTCATATCCATGAGCTCCGTAGGCGCTTTATACTGGAGATACCAGGTGGTCTCCGTTTCTTCCCATACGGCTTCGTCGAGACTGCCATCGACCGTGGGCGCATCGCGTTCGCCGGTCGTGAGCACGAGAATCTCCGGATCCGTAACGGTCGGGGGTTCTCCAGAGCTCACCGTCACATCCGAGGCGCCGTGGATATAGGCGACGCCTTCGTTGAAGTTGTTGGCCCATTGATTCTGGAACCAGACCCTGGACACAAAAGCGAGGTCCTGGTTCAGCGGCCAGCGGTAGTCGGCATCCTGGAGCGCAAAGTTGAACGGTACCTGATCGCCGCCGTCCTGAGAAAAATCGTACCCCATCAGGCCGAGGTCGATCATGACTTCGAACGTGTAGCCCACGTCCTCGCCGTGCGAATCGTCGTTGGCAACGCCGTCGATGGTGTACGCCCAGTTGAGCACGTCCATCCGCTCCTGGGGGCGTTCCGCGTTCAAGCTATCGTTGAAGCCGACGCCGTAGTCTCCGAAGAAGCGGGGGGCGATTTCAGGGATCGGCAGGCCGCCGTCCAGGGTGTCGGCCGGGTGCCACCATCCGTAGATAAACTCGGCGGGGCGCGTCGAGAAGCTGTTGTTCGCCTCGTAGTCGATGAGGTCGCGCCGGCTCCGGTCCGTCATGGCCATGATGAAACCGTCGAAGAACCAGTTGCCGGTCTGGAGTCCGCGGCCCCCCCCGATCGATTTATCGTTGACCATCAACCCCATCCACAACATATTTCCATCCCGCAAGAGATAGAGGGTGCCGTCGTTCCCATCGGACGGGTCGGCAAGCACCGGCTCCCCTTCGACGCGCTGCCCGGACCCGGGAAGTTCGGTGGGCCCATCCCATTCCAGTGAGAGGGTCTCTGCCATTTGCCAGGCGGCTTCATTGAGTGAGCCGTCCAGGGTCATTTCGGCGCCCTCCACGTCTCTCGCCCAGACGACGTCCACGCCGTTTCGCACCGGCTGTGCCATCGAGGTATAGGCTACAGCCAGGAGCGCCAGGTTCATCAAAATAGTAACTCGTTTCAACATCTAACTGCTTCCTCCAAATTAAATTGTGAGCTTAAATAGCGGCATCCTTAACGGTTACGGAAGAGGCCAACGCCACAACATTGGCTCAGGTTCTCTGGAAAAGCCCTTCCGCAATCCAACCGAAATGCTTCCCTGAAGATAAGAGATAACAATTTAATAAAACACCGGGGTACAATTTCTTACACGAGGCCGACTCCTCTCACAACCGGCCCACCCCCAGCGGACCTTCGGAACCGAGAGGGATTCGGACGTTTACTTGAACCTATACATCACACACGAATTCGTAGACCTCCCTTATGGCCACCTTCTTCTTACTCACCCGTCTTCATTCCACAACGCCTGACTCAACAGCGTCTCACCCCCTTCTTGACAAAGAGGCCTCCCGGCAGATCGAACAGAAGTGCCCCGAAATATCCTGGCGGACGCATTACGCTACGGAAGGCCCTTACAACTACGTGGATGTCTTCGATGCCCCCGATCGCGAGGCCGCCTCGCTCGTCTCGAATATCCTCAACAAGACGGGGTACGCACTGACAGAAATCTGGGACGTCACCGGCTCTGAGTCCCTGAATCCCCGGGGGACCTCCGGCGTAGAGGCTCCCGAATCGCCCGCCTCCTCCGACATCGTTCCACACGCCGTCGACAGGGCCGATAGAGATTCTTTTCCGGCCAGCGACCCCCCCGGATGGACGGGCTCCACGGCTACTTGACGTTCACCCGTACGGGAAATCCATCCTCGACCCCAGAGTTTACCAGTACGATGCTACACCGAACACTCCTTCATGCATCGGTGGCAGGGATGGTGTACGACTGAACCTCACACCTGTGTGCGGGAAATTCATACGTCGAGAAAAGGCCTGGACTCATCCAGGATTTGCTTATTTCGCGGTATGCTGATACAAGAAAGGCCTGCCAGGCAAGGGGCCGTTCGTCGATGATACTCCCCCGGCCGGTCCAGGTCGAACACCTTGACTTCAACCTCAACGCATACCGCCATGACCACCCCGTCATTCATCCGCTGGTTCGATTCCCTGTCCAGGAAGGACGTTGCCCTCGTAGGCGGAAAGAACGCGTCCCTCGGCGAGATGACCCAGAACCTGAAACGAGATTGGATCCGCGTACCGGATGGGTTCGCGATCACCGCAGAGGCCTACCAGCACGTCCTCGAAACACATCGGTTGTCTCCCCGGATCGCTGACATATTGCAGGCCTTCGAAAATGGCGAGACCTCGCTGGCCGAAGCCGGCCACGAAATCCGGAGCCTGATCCGGGAAGCGTCCCTCCCACAAGAGCTCGTATCGCAAATCGAAGTAGCGTACCGCGCGTTGTCTGCCCGGTACGGCATCGAGTCCGCCGACGTCGCCGTACGAAGCAGCGCGACAGCGGAGGACCTGCCGGAGGCCAGCTTCGCCGGCCAGCACGAGAGTTTCCTGAACATTCAGGGGGAACAGGCCCTCCTCGACGCCTGCAAACACTGTTACGCCTCCCTGTTCACGGATCGCGCGATCACGTATCGCCAGACCCTGGGCATCGACAGTATGGAGGTCTCCCTTTCCATTGGCGTCCAGAAGATGGTGGAAGCGGACTGCGCCGGCATCCTGTTTACGATAGACACCGAAACCGGCTTCCCCGACGTCGTCCATATCAGCGGAGCCTGGGGGCTCGGCGAACCCATCGTGCAAGGGGCCGTAACGCCCGATCAATTCATGGTCTACAAACCGTTCCTGGAGACGGCGCCCGAACCCATCCTGCAGAAGACGCTGGGGACAAAAAAGAGAAAGATGGTCTACGACACCGAAGGAATGTCAGGATCGACGAAGATGGTCGATACCACGCCGGCGGAACAGAGCGCGTTCGTCCTGACGAACGAAGAAGTCCTCACCCTCGCGCACTGGGGCGCGCGCATCGAGGCGCATTACGGGTACCCGATGGACGTCGAATGGGTTCGAGAAACCGGCAGCGGCGACCTCTATGTCGTGCAGGCGCGCCCGGAAACGGTGCAGTCTCGCCGGACATCCGGCACCCTCAACACCTATCGACTCAAGGAACGGGGGGAACCGCTACTGACCGGCCTGGCTATCGGAGGATCGATCGCCTCGGGCGAAGCCTGCCTGATCGAGTCGATCGACGATATCGACCGCTTCACGCCCGGCGCGGTACTGGTCACGAGCACGACGGACCCCGACTGGGTTCCGATCATGAAAGCAGCGTCCGGCATCGTCACCGACCATGGAGGCCGGACCTCTCACGCCGCCATCGTCAGTAGAGAGCTCGGTGTACCCGCCGTGGTGGGTACAGGCGCGGCGACACAGTCGCTGACATCGGGGCAGGCGGTGACCCTCTCCTGCGCCGAAGGAGACCAGGGATACGTGTACGACGGCATACTGCCCTTCGAAGAGGAACAGCTGGACCTGGACGCGCTGCCCGTGACGCGCACCTCGATCATGATTAACCTGGCCAGCCCCATGGCAGCCCTGCAATGGTGGCGCCTTCCGGCCAGAGGCGTCGGGCTCGCCCGGATGGAGTACCTCATCAGTAATGTGATCCAGGTGCACCCGATGGCGCTCCTGGAAGATGCCCGGCTCGACGAAGAAACGAAGTCGACCATTGAGGCGCTCACCCGGGGCTATTCGACGAAGGCCGGCTACTTCATCGATACGCTGGCGCGCGGAATCGCGACCATCGCGGCGGCACAGTACCCCGAGAAGGTCATCGTGCGTACGAGCGACTTCAAGACGAACGAGTACGCCAAACTCATCGGAGGCACGGCTTTCGAACCCGACGAACAAAACCCGATGCTCGGCTGGCGCGGCGCCTCGCGGTATTACAGCGACGCCTACCGGGCCGGCTTCGAACTGGAATGCAAGGCGATCAAAAAAGCCCGGGAAGACATCGGCTTTGACAACGTCATCGTCATGATCCCCTTCTGCCGTACGCCCGGTGAAGCCGATCGCGTCCTGGAAGTCATGGCAGCCAACGGCCTGCGCAGAGGCGAAAAGGGCCTGGAGATCTACGTCATGGCCGAAATTCCTTCGAACGTCATCCTCGCCGAGGCATTCGCCCAGCGGTTCGATGGATTTTCCATCGGCTCGAACGACCTGACCCAGCTCGTACTCGGCATCGACCGGGATTCAGAACGCCTCGCCTTCCTGTTCGACGAACGAGACGAAGCGGTCGAGAGGATGATCGAAGACTTGATACAGCGCGCCCACGCGGCCGGCCGGCCCGTAGGCATTTGCGGGCAAGGCCCCAGCGATCACCCCGATTTTGCCGAGTTCCTGGTCGAGAAAGGCATCGACTCCATATCGCTTCTGCCGGACAGCGTGCCCGGTGTACTACAACGCGTCGCTCGCAAGGAAGCCTCGATGCAGGCGCACAAGCGGCTGCCCCGAGCGCAACAGGACTACCGGTTGACGCCCCATATGGAGTGACCGAACGGGCGCCGCCGTGACGCGCCCGTCACCGGCCGGCGTGGATCTCGTCGATGACCCGGGCGATCTCGCCCGCGAGCTGTCGAAGCGCCGCATCCAGGCCCGAGACGACGCCGCCATAGTCCCCTCCTTCATACAAACCGACGCGTTTGGCCGAACGGCCCGCGTGCAACACGTCGTTGGTCTCCGGATCGATCAACTGCCATTCGACCAGCACATGAGCCTGCAGTGCGAGCTCATCTACGTCGCCCGGATCCGCGCCTGCGGGCAGGTCCTCGGCGTCCGCCTCGAACTGCAACACCTGAAGCTGGAGGATGTAATCGTGCTCGACGTAGGCCGGCCAGGGCACCATATCGACCTGCCGTATGACGTCTTCCTCTTTGAGATATTTGGATATCGTACGGCTGATGCCTCTGCGGAGATCTTCTCCCCATCGATGCCCCTCGGAGAAACGCACTTCATGCGCTCCCAGGCGAATGATGATGTGAGGCGTATCCAGATACGCCGCCAGCCTCGTACGCCTGAGCCCCACCGTGAGGCCGGAGTCCAGCGCTTCCCCGGAGGGCGCCGACCGCTCGGCGCTCTCACCGAGTACGTAAAAACGGATGGTGCTTTCTTGCGGCTCGAGGTTCACACACCCTGCTGCGAACAGACAAAGGCACACGGCCAGCAAAACGAGCGAAATCCTCGGTAGACTCGCCGTATTCGGTATGCCCCGTATGGCAGGTTGCGGCATGGTACATTGCACAGGTATTGGTCGCTCTGTCATTAGTCGCTCTGTCATTAATCACACT
>CAZGHT010000064.1:16902-21195 GCA_964525535.1 uncultured Rhodothermaceae bacterium | reverse complement strand
ACATTGCACAGGTATTGGTCGCTCTGTCATTAGTCGCTCTGTCATTAATCACACTGTCGTTATTCACACTGTCGTTAATCACACTGTCATTAGTCGCTCAGCCATTAATCACACTGTCATTGGTCGGTCTCTTTCTTCCCGCGGATCAACATACTTGGATTTTGCTCGAGCGACTGGGCGAGCAGGCGAAGCGCATCGGCGGCCTCGGTTAAACTCGTGAGCGCTTCTTCCAGCTGATATCCGATGCCCGAGTCGGTGGTCAACATGTCATCGGCTTGATCGATCGATGCCCGTATGGCCTGCAGCGTGGCGTTGAGTTCTTCGCTGCTCTCCCCGGCCTCCCGGGTCAACACAACGAGCGAAGAATCCAGGCGCTGTGAAGCGCGCTGCACCTCGATGAGGGTCGCGTTAAACTGCTCAGAGGTCTCCGGCAGGCTCTCCAGCGCATCTTGCACCTCGGCTGAGGCCGCCAGCTGCCGAAAGGCCTCGGACGTCTCGATGAGCGACGCATTGAGACCCACCAGATCCAGCTCATCGAGCTTCGCATTGGCCTTCGATAAAAACGCCGTCAGGTTCTCGCTGATCGCGTTGACGTTGAATGCTCTCAGGTTCGACACCAGTCCGGTAGCCTCGGACCCCAGCTCCGCCAGCGGCGAGAAGATCGTCGGAATTTCGTTGTACTCGGAATCGGTCTCCATGAAGCGAGGCGGCTCGGGCGTCTCTACGTAACGCAGTTCGATGTACATCTGCCCGGTCACGATGCTCTCGAGCTGCAACTGAGCTCGGAGCCCTTTGTCGATGTGTTGCCTCAAGATATCTTCGTCGCTCCACTGGATGCTGGATCCCAGGAGCGGGCTCAACCGCTCCAGATCGATCTCGTAGAGCACCGGCACCTGAAACGTTTCGTTCTCGAGGTTGATCAAAAGCTGCAGGTCGGTCACTTCGCCCACCGGAACGCCCTGGCATTTCACCTTTGCGCCCACAGAAAGGCCGTTGACCGATTCCCTGAAGTAGCTGGCGAATATGGTTCGCTCGGCGAAAAAATTATTCGACGCAAACGCGATCACACCCACGGCTGCCAATAGCAGCCCTCCTAACATGAACAGGCCTACCAGTGTTGCATTGGGGCGTTTACTCATAATCTAAATGTACCCGTAGTAGCAGGTATTCAATATGGTGAATGGGTAACGATAAAAGAACCAAACGGCGATCAGGACAGGATATCGCCCGTGCTCCGTGCCAGAAAGCGTGCGACCTCCTCGTTGGGGGGGTCTTCTTTCAGCTTTGCCGGATCGCCCAGTGCCGTCATGGTCTTCTTATTATAATCCAAAAAAAGGGCTCTGTCAGCGGTATTAAAGATGCTGTCGAGGTCGTGGCTGACAAAAACGACGGTGGTATTCAGGCTGTCCCGCAGCCGGAGCACGAGGTCGTCGAGCCGGCTGGCCGTGATGGGGTCCAGTCCGGAAGTAGGCTCGTCGAAAAACAGGATGTCCGGATCCAGCGCCATGGCGCGCGCCAGTGCCGCCCTTTTGTTCATCCCCCCGCTGATTTCGGACGGATAAAAGGCCTCGAACCCCTTGAGGCCCACCAGGGACAACTTCAGCGCTACGACCTCTTCGATCTCGGAAGGCGACAGTTCGGTATATTCCTCCAGGGGAAGCGCGATGTTTTCGGCGAGCGTCATGCCGCCCCACAGGGCCCCGCTCTGGTACATGATCCCCATGCGCCGCAGCATGTCATGCCGCACGGCCTCGTCACTCTCCCAGAGGTCGTTCCCTTCCAAATATATATGGCCTGTGGCCGGCTTCATGATGCCGATCAGGTGCTTCAGCAGCGTGCTCTTGCCGCTCCCGCTGCCCCCCATAATGGCAAAAATCTCGCCCCGTTCGATGTTGAACGTAAGGTGCTCCATGACGACGAAATCGCCGTACGCCATAGTCAGGTCATCAACTTCTATGGGATAAGAATGGACGTGCATGACGCATCAAAACTGTAAAATCACGGCCAACCAGTCGATGACGGCATTGGCAAAAATGATGAGGGTGATGGCCGTTACGACGGCTGAGGTCGTGGCCAGCCCCACCGCACTGGCGTCTTTTCCGGTCTGCAATCCGCGCATACATCCCGCAATCCCGATGATCGCCCCGTAGACAGTCGCCTTTATCAAGCCGAGGTAGGCATCGTTCAGCGTGACCGGTTCGAGGAGCCCCGTCATGAACTGGGTGACCGTAACCTCCATGAGGCTGGTGGCAACGAGCAGCCCCCCGAAGATGCCCACGAAATTCGCGTAGACGGTCAGGAAAGGCAGCATGAAAAAAATGGCGAGGAATCGGGGCAGAACCAGAAAGTGCATGGGCGAGATCCCGAGCGTCTCCAGGGCGCTGATCTCTTCGGAGATTTTCATGCTGCCCAGCTCCGCCGCGAACGCCGCACTCGTCCTCCCCGCCATGATGATGGCGGTCATGAGCGCTCCCAACTCCCTCAAGATCCCGTAGCTGATGATGTAGGACACGTAATAGCCGGCCCCGAAGCGCTCCAGCACGACGGCGCCCAGAAAGGCCAGGATGAGACCCACCAGGAAGCTGATGAGCGAGACGATAGGCAAAGCCCCCGAGCTGTTGATCTGTACGATATTCCAGAAATCGAGCCACCGCATGCGGACTCGAAACGAAAGAAGCCCCACCAGCGCGCTCGCCAGCGCACCGCAGAAAGTCAGGAAAGAAACGACATCGTCGTAAAACGCGATTCCGTACGTGCCCAGCTGAACGATAATCCCACCGCTGTCGCCTTTCCGAGCAGTGTCTTTCTCCGGTACCACCTGGGATAACCCGATCAGCGCAGCAATATTATCGGGCAGGGAGTCCTTCCGGAATTCGATCCCTTTCGCTTTGCAGTACGCAAGCCCCTCCAGGACGAACGTGAGCAGGCTGCTGTCCCATTCGCCCAGGTCCGACGTATCGAAGGCGATAGCTCGCACCTGCCCTCGATCTCGTTCCGCTTCGATCACCGGAGCAAAACGAGGCAGCTTCCGGGACATGGACCACGTCCCTGCCAGCGCCAGAATCAGGGTATCGTCCTTATGTTTGGTTTCTATCTCCATCTCGTGTTAAGATACGCGAGGATATTTTGACATTCACCAGGAAGATCGTTTTTTGCGGGTGCAGAGTGCGAGCTTCTGGATACGGCTGGCAGGATGGATAGGGTTGTAGACCTGCGAAATGCGATCCGGGCCGAAAAGGTCCCGTTTGAACCTATCGTTCGCCTCATTTATACCCATATTTATACCCAAAGACCTGAAAGCAGCATGGATAAAGCCATTCACGTATCCCGCCTTGCATCCAGCAACCCGTTACCCGCATCCAGCAACCCGTTACCCGCATCCAGAAACTATGTACCCAGAACTCGAAGAATACATCACCCCATTACATGAGGACGTTTCCTCTATTCCAGCCGATCGCCAGCGCGTGTTGACGGAGCTGGCCGCTTACATCAGGGACAGACAAGCGGCCCAGGAACCCATCCGCCTGAATTTCATCTGCACGCACAATTCGCGGCGTAGCCTGATCAGCCAGATCTGGGCGGCTACGGCTGCGGCCTACCATGGGGTGAAGGATGTGCATTGTTATTCGGGCGGCACAGAGGCTACCGCATTCAACCCCCGGGCCGTTCGGGCCATGGAACGCGCCGGCTTCCGCATCGAAGGACATTCCGAAGACAACAACCCGCAGTACCGGGTCCGGTTCGCCCCGGACGCGCCGGCAATCCTTTGTTATTCCAAAGTGTTCGACGCCCCGGAAAACCCGAACGCGGACTTCGCGGCCGTCATGACCTGCTCGCACGCCGATGAAAACTGCCCGTTCATCCCAGGTGCGAAGCGCATCGCTGTCACGTACGAAGACCCTAAAGTGTCCGACGGCACTCCGGACGAAGAGGCTACCTATGACGCCCGCATCCGTCAGATAGGCCGTGAGTTGCTGTATGCCATGCGGCAGGCGAAGACTGAGTAAGTGATGTTACGCAGGTTGTGCGCAGCAGCTCGTTGAGCCGGCGTTGAAATGATGCATTGCAGCCGGTTTCCGCCTGTTTTTGCCATTTCAAAGCTATTGTGGCTGAACGATGGCGCACAGATGCGTAACATCCATGAGTAAGTGATGTTACGCGAACTGTGCACAGCAGGCGGGTTTACGTGACTTTGCACACATGCAAAGTCACTCTGGCAGGTGATATGCGCATCCGGCGCGTAACATCTGAGAATAAGTTACCCGGAAGGTTCCTTCATTTTCAGGGAGGGCC
>CAZGHT010000064.1:0-16802 GCA_964525535.1 uncultured Rhodothermaceae bacterium | reverse complement strand
GCGTAACATCTGAGAATAAGTTACCCGGAAGGTTCCTTCATTTTCAGGGAGGGCCCACAGGTGCGAGAGCCGTACACGGTGGACCTCCCAACCCCATAATCCCCTTCGTCTATGTCGTCTGAAGACCGCGTTGCCCTCATCACCGGCGGAGCCACTGGAATCGGGCGAGCCACGGCCCTGAGGCTGGCTCGCGCCGGCGTTGCCATCGCTATCAACTACGCACATTCCGAACGCGAAGCCGTCGAAACCGAACGTGAGCTCGCCTCGCTGGGGGTATCTACGGCGTTATGCAGGGCCGACGTTTCCAACGACGAGGCCGTCCGGGCCATGATCCAGCGCGTCCTCGACCGGTTCGGTAGATTAGACTTTCTGATCAACAACGCCGGAACGACGGATTTCGTACCGATGGACGACCTGGACGGCCTGGAGGATCGCCACTGGGATCGCGTCATGAACGTCAACGTCAAAGGCCTCTTTTACTGCGCCAGAGCCGCCCGAGAAGCGCTCCTATCGAGTAGAGGCTGCATCGTGAACGTTACCTCGGTGGCCGGCGTCACCGGCCAGGGTAGTTCTATCGCCTACGCAGCCTCGAAAGCCGCTGCCATCAGCCTGACCAAATCGCTGGCCCGAATTTTCGCCCCCGAAGTCCGGGTGAACAGCATCGCACCGGGCATTGTCATGACCCGCTGGGTAAAAGGCCACGAAGACCACGTCGAACGATACAGCCAGCAGACGCCGATGGGCCGCGCCGCCGAGCCGGAGGACGTGGCCGAGCTGATCTACGCCGTAACACACCATGCCCCTCTCGTAACCGGGGGAAACCTCGTGATCGACGGCGGCATGTTTATGTAGCCGTTTCGGGATGTGTTCTTTTCGGGCGCGTCCGCTGCGGCGATCGCAAAACCCCTATCCGAAAACCCACTCCGAAGAACCACTCCGAACGCTTCAGAACTCCCATTCCACCCCCAGCACCGGGAGCAGTGAAAACTGGGTGCGCTCGTCCGTACGGTCTTCCGCGACGTTCCAGTAATTCTCCTCGACGTTGGCCCGGCTGTAGGCGTTCCAGACGCTGAGGTAGGTCACGACGCTGGAGGCGCGGAAGTTGAACCGGCGATCGGCCCGAACGAACAGGGAGTGATACGCCGGCAGCCGCTCGGCGTTGAACCGGGACAGATCCCATACTTCGTCCCCCAGCTGCTGCGAAGCGACCTCGTCGAAGGGCGTAACGGGGCGGCCGCCCGCATAACTCCACCGTATGCTCACCTCCCATACGTCGCTCGGCTTGTACCCGCCGATCACGTTGAACAGCACCCGGTTGTCAAACAACCGATTGCGCTCAACGCCCTCGAAATCGGTGTAACGGGCTCTGAAGTAAGACGCGCTGATCAGGCCGTACACCTGTTCGGCGAGTTTCTTCTGCAGCATCACGTCGACCCCGCGCGCATACGACTCCCCCTCGCTGACGAGCGACCCGGCGTAATCGCCCCGGTTGTCGAGCACGTACGAGGGATTGCCGCGGCCGTTGTCGTCGGTAATCTGGGGCATGTCGCGGTATTGTTTGTCGTACACCTCGACGGTGAGACGGGTATCGGGCGTGAACAGATACTCGACTCCGACGATCAGGTGGCGGGCCTGCATGTGCTTCAGCTCCCGATTGGCGGCATCCTGAGCGACGATGAACAGCGGTACGTTCTGGTGAAACAGCCCGGCGCTCCCATTGAGGTACAGCCGGGGCGTCAACTGGTACGAGGCGGCAAATCGGGGAGAAACGACGACATTCTCGTTCAGGCTCGCGTAGTCCGTCCGCACACCGGCCGTCAGTTGCAGGCGCGCGGCCGGCCGGCCGATTACGCTGACGAAGCCCCCGAACCGGCGTTCTTCTTCGTCCAGGCCGCGCGCAAAGTCGGGCTGCTCGAGTCCTGACCGGTTGACGAAGGCCTCCTGGAGAAAGTCGAAGGAGCCTCGCTCGTACATGAACTCACCGCCAAAATCGACCTTGAGTCGCGGCCCAAATTGATAGAGATTGACGTTGCGCAGGAATACGTAATCGCTCCTGAGATCTTCGCTCAGCTTGATCGTCCGGTCGTCGAGCCGGCGAGACGCAAAATCGCGGAGGAGGAACGAGTACGACGCTGACGTCGTCGAGACGCCGGACTGGTTCCACACGGACGTCCAGGTGATCCCGGTCGTATTCTGCGAACCG
The DNA here is from genome assembly GCA_964525535.1 of uncultured Rhodothermaceae bacterium. Classification (GTDB taxonomy): domain Bacteria; phylum Bacteroidota; class Rhodothermia; order Rhodothermales; family JAHQVL01; genus JAHQVL01. The sequence continues at coordinate 14,599 of CAZGHT010000064.1, read as the reverse complement.
TTCACGTCGATGAATTCGTTGTCGCCGGCATCGAGTGCATCATCGGCAGACTGTTTAAAACGACTCTGCCCGAACAGGTTCAACACGCTGAGCGAGTTGCGCGCATCCAGTTTGTAGGTAGCCTTACCCTGGATGTCGCCGAAGCTGGGCGCCCCGCCGGCGTTGATCGCATTCGCTATGAGGTCGAGATAACTTCGCCGGCCGGACACGAAGAACGTCCCTTTATCCGACATCCAGGGCCCTTCGAGAATGGCTGTCCCGCCGGCAAAGTTGATCCCTACCTCCCCGGTCACTTCGTTCAGGTTACCCTCCCGGTACCGGATCGAGCTGATCGATGACAATCGATCGCCGTACGCGGCCGAAAACCCTCCCGTGTAGAAGTCGATTTGTTCGACGAATTCCGTGTTGATCAGCCCGATCGGACCGAAGCTCGACCCATCGCCGGTCACGAAATGTGCTGCATTAGGGATGAAGATGTGATCGATATAGAACCCGTTTTCGAGCGGGCTGCCGCCGCGCACGAACAGGTCCTGGCTCGTCTCCCCTCGCGAAGCGACCCCGGCCAGGCTATTCAAAACCCGGCTGATTTCCTGACCGGCTCCGGGCGCCCGGCGGATCTCTTCGGTCGAAAAAGCAGTGGCGCTCGTCAGCTCGGTTTCGTTTTTCTGGTAATACCCGGCGGTGACGGTGACGCCTTCGGTCTCGAGAACAGTCGCCTTCAATCCGGCATTCACCACGGTGGATCGCCCCGGCCGGACGACGATATCCGCCTTGATGAACGATTCGTACCCGATGTACTTAAAAGCAACCTGATACGTGCCCGCTGGAACGCCTGGAATCTGGAACGATCCCTCGAGATCGGTCGCAGCCCCCAGCTGCGTGCCTACGACCACGACGTTGACCCCGATGAGCGGTTCTTGCGTTGCTGCATCGACGATAGCGCCGCTGAGACTGCCCTGTGCTCCCTGAGCCTTGACGCCTGCGGGGTAAAAACACATCAGGTGCCAGGCGATCATGATGAATACGATACGTGCCATTTTTCTATTTCTTTTGGGTTAAAATGTGGTGTTACGCGAACTGCGCATCCGGCGCGTAACATCTGTTGAAATCAGCGTACATGTGGACCCAATTTGACGAAATGGCAGCGTGTTGGACAGGCTTCACCGACGCACGGTCGTCCTCACCGATAAACGGTCGACTCCGGCAGATGAATGGGGTGCAGAGTGCGAAGTGCAGGGTGCTCTGACCTCTACACTCCTCATCCTTTCAGGGCCTGCTTGACGAGGCGGGCGCGGCGGCGAGACACGGGGAGGCGGGTGCCGTCGTTCAGGTGCATCAGATACGAGCCGGAAAACCAGGATATCAGCTCGTCGATGGTGCGAATGTTCACCAGGTACGCCCGGTGCGTTCGGACAAACAGGGTTTGATCCAGCCGCTTTTCCAGGGCCTGAAGGGTAAAATCGACGGGATATTCCTTGCCGTCGTTCAGTCGGGCGAATACGAGTTTGTCGCGCGCTTCGAAATACTGTACTTCTTCGATCTCGGCCACCCGGATGCGGCGTCCCAGATGGAGGGTGAGGCGACGCAGTGGGGTTTTCTCCCTCGCCTCGGCCAACCGATCGACTCCCTCGTCGGGTGTATTCCGCTCGATCAACGTCGCAATCCGCTGCAGCGAATTCGAGAGGCGGTCCTGGCTGACCGGCTTCATGAGATAGTCGAGAGCGTGTACTTCGAAGGCCCGCAGGGCATACTCGTCATAAGCAGTCACGAATACGATATGGGGACGGGGAGAGGCGAGCAGGTCGATCACGTCGAACCCGTTCAGGCCCGGCATCTGGATGTCCAGAAAAACCAGGTCAGGGCGTTTCTCGTAGATGAGCGGGACCGCCTCCCGGCCGTTGGCGGCTTCGCCAACGACCTCGATCGAAGGATCTATGCGCTGCAGCATGTCTAACATCCGCTCCCGGGCCAGTTGTTCGTCGTCGACCAGAATAACACGCATCATTGAATCAATGCCGGGCTTCACCGGAGACCAGAGCCGGAGAGGGCGCTTCCTCACCCAGCGGATGATACGGAAAAACGAGTGCGACGCCGTCGGGGAGGATCGTCATCTGGGCGGCCTGGCCAAAATGGATACGCAGGCGGTCACGCACGTTGGCCAGCCCTGTGCCTCGCACGAACAACTCACCGGGATCTGTGGTCGCGAACCCCGGCCCTGTGTCGCGCACCTTCAAGTGCACCTGTTGCGCCACCAGCGTGAGTTCTATGTGGATCGCGCAGGGTCCCTCCGTTTTCGAAACCCCGTGTTTGACTGCGTTCTCGAGCAGTGGCTGCACCAACAGACTGGGCACCCGCGCGTCGAGAACCTGTTCGTTAATAACACGAGTCACTGTCATTCGGTCTCGGAAACGCGCTTCTTCGATAGCGATGTATCGCTCCGTCGCAGCCAGGTCGTCGGACAGGCGAACGGTCGGGTGTTTTGACGCTTGCAAGGTATACCGAAATAACTCGGCGAGCTCTTCGATGACGTGCTCCGCTTCGTGAGGGCGGGAATGTACCAGGGCAGCGATGGAGTTCAGGGTATTAAACAGGAAATGGGGGTTGATCTGGGCGCGGAGAGCGCGCAATTCCGAGACGAGAGCCGTCCGCTCCGCATTGCGCATGGCACGGTAGAAGTCTGCCGCATACAGGAGTGTCGTGATCACCAGCGTAACCCCGAACGCAATGGGTATGACCGTCGACAGTTTGATGATATCCTTCTTATGAGTGCCGATGAGCCATTCGCAGATCAGGGGCTCGAGCTTGATCAGGATCGAGAATACAGCGACGGCAGCCACCGAATTCGCTATCACGTGAACCAGAATACCCCACCATTTCTGGACAGGAATGAATCGATAGGCAATCCTGCGAACCGCGAGAATGGTGCTCCACATCGAGGTGGCGTACAGCGATCCAAAGAACATGCCTCCATACGGCGGATTCTCGATGCTTACAGGCCATAACCGGGCCCCGTCATTCCACCAGGTTATCATTTCCCAGGGTTCATTGAGCCACGTGACCAGCAGCCCTGAAATGCTGCCTACCAGCAACATAGCCAGGAATAACCCCAACCGCTTGAGCCATTTATTGTGGAAAATTTCCATGATGTGCCTGCCTGATTCGATCGATGCTTATTGTCGTGTTCAGGAATCGCCCCGTTTGATCAACCGCATCCGTTCGGGGGAGCGCCTTCCCTCCATTTCATCAAAATATACCAGAATTTCAGCCTGCACGGCGTTTCGATACCAGCCGCGCCCGTCCGGGTGGTCGTCGGCGATGTGTATCACCAGCTCACCGTTCGGCTCCTGCGCCCAGGTCCAGCAGCCCTCGTACCCGGACCCCGTCCTGAATCCATTTTCCGTAAATATAATGCTAAGGGGTGGATATTCTTGCACCCGGCTGTGTCTGCCGCCCGCAGAGGCTGGACGAGAGTGATCCTCCATTGCTTCCCAGACGACGTCCCAGCGCGTCCCTTCCAGCGAGGGTGGAGAATCTACGCGTGCGTCTTCATCGATGCCTGTGAGGATACTACTCTGTGCCCCACCCTGTGTCTCAGAGCATCGCACCCGGCCTCTCTTGAGAGCGAGCAGGGGTTTGTATCGTTTTATATTGTATCGTTTTATACGTAGCATAGTGTCGTGCGTTTTGAGTGCAGGAGCGCCGGAGTTCGGGAGGCTCAAAGCGTGCTCATCCAGCCACCAGCATCCGGCTTCCAGTAACCCGCTTCCAGCATCCAAAAGCAAGCCCTGGCCGACAGGCGGTCGCTTAAACCGGATCGGCGGCAGGTGGAGTCAACCGGTCGCGAACCCGGGCTCCCAGGACAAACGCCGCCCCGATGAGCACCAGGTTTTTTATGATGTACTGCCCTTCCAGGGTCAACCCATACGGAAAAACGGTCCAGACGACGTCCGGCAGTATTACCAGCGGCAGCGCCGTGCCCGGCATCTGGAGGAATAACAGAAATAACGTGACGCGCATAAAACGGCCCGTCATCAACCCGAGGCCGATCAGGGTCTCCCAGGCAGCCAGGACCGGAATGAACAGATCCGGGTCGACAAAATAAACGGTGGCCCGGACCAGCCCTTCGGCCGGGCTGAGCCCCGGGAAGAACTTCAGGACGCCGAACCAGAAAAAGACCACGCCGAGGCCGATGCGCATGATGCGCATCCCATGCAGACTCATCCATCGCGTGATGGTCCGATCGAGCCGGTCCAGGTACCGGGTGACGAATTTATCTTCGAGGGTGCTCATGATAGTAGGCAGTTGGAAGTTGACTTTCCGTATCGGAAAGTTGTATCTTTCCAACACGGAAAACGAACGCAACACAGGACACAACCCATGGACTCAACCCCAAACCAACCCGACCCTCGAGAGGCCCGGGAGACGCTCAACGCCATCCAGCAGACCTCCGAACGCGGCGCCCAGCGCGGGTTGTATTCCCGCACGTACGCCATCGGGCTGGCTCTATGGGGCGGCGCCATCGCTGCAACGATAGAAACCGTTGCCTGGCCAATTGTTTTCATCGCAGGGTGCGTTGCCCACTATTACTACAAAAAAAGGAAAGGCGCCTGGATCCGGGAGATTCAGACCCGGCGCGACCTCTGGATCGTCGCAGGGCTATCTGCCGTCACTGGCGCGGCGATCGTGGGGGGATACATCGGCCTGAAGTACTACGCCCTGGCCTGGGCACCGGTGGCTGCCGGGATCCTGGTATTCACGTTGATCTTCACAACGACGGAGCTGTCATACCGGGCCCAGTGGGCGAATGGAGAAGGAGGTGCTCAGTGAAAAACGGTTCCTCGAGAAACACGGCCCTGAAAGACGTGACTTTAGATCGCGTCATTCACGCACCCAACCGGCTTCAGATCTGTGCGTTGCTCGCGCCGCTCGAAGAGGCCGAGTTTCAGGTCTTGCGCGAGGAGCTCGACGTGAGCGACTCGGTGCTGTCCAAGCACATCAGCCAGCTCGTAAACGCCGGCTACGTAAAACTCAAGAAACGAACCCTGGAGGGGCGCCAGCGGACCTGGGCCCGGCTGACCTCCAAGGGACGCCGGGCTTTCGCCGTACACGCAGAATCGCTGCGCGCTATCGTACGGCACGCGCAGATAGACGAAACGTAGTCCGCTGACCGGCTTCTACTGTCAGAGTTAGCAGGTGATGGTACGCGAACTGTGCACAGCAGGCTTGTTTACGGCGGCTTTGCACATATGCAAAGCCGCTCTGGCAGGACGTATGCGCATCCGGCGCGTAACATCTGTTAGTAGAAGGTACAGCGTCCGTCAAACCTGTACGGTTTTCCAGGCGCCGCGTCTGAAGAGCAGGATGGCAACCACCGCCGCCGAGGTTTCACCGAGCACGATCGCCCAGAAGACGCCGCTCTCTTCGAGCCCGGTATGCATTGCCAGGAGATAGGCCACCGGAATCTGCAGCATCCAGAAGCAGAAGAAGTTGATCTTCGTCGGCGTAATCGTATCGCCGGCTCCGTTGAAGGCCTGAGGCATCACCATGCCCCAGGCGTAACACAGGTACCCGTACGCCACAATCCGGAGGCACTCGGCGCCTGTGGCAATGACGGCCGGCTCATCGGTAAAAATACGCATCAAAGACTCATTGAAGAAGATGTAAGCGAGCGACACCCCGGCCATGAACATCATGTTGGCAAAGCCGGTGATCCAGACCGAGCGCTCGGCCCGTTCCGGCTGTTTGGCGCCCAGGTTTTGCCCCACGAGCGTCGCCGCCGCGTTGGAAAGCCCCCAGGAAGGCAGAAAGGTGAACATAAAAATCCGTACGGCGATCGTATAGCCGGCGAGGGCCTCGCTCCCGAACACGGAGACGATGCGGACCATAGCAATCCAGGAAGCCGTGGCGATGATGAACTGCCCGATGCCCCCCAGGGACGTCCGCACCAGATTCATCATGACGTCGACCTGAATCCGGACCTGGGAGAACAGCACGTGGATGTGCTTGGCGCCGCGCAGGAGTACCCACAGCTGCACGAGAACCCCGACGCCCCGCCCGATGTTGGTCGCCACCGCCGCACCCTGGATACCCAGCTCCGGGAACGGTCCGATCCCGAAGATGAGCAGCGGATCCAGCACGATGTTGATCGCATTGGAGAGCCAGAGGACCCGCATGGCAATAGCGGCGTCCCCCGCCCCCCGGAAGATCGCGTTGATGACGAAGATCAGCATGATGACCGCGTTGCCCCCCATCATCCAGGCCATGTACCGGTATCCAAAATCGATGCTCCACTGATCGGCGCCCATGAGGGCCAGGATGTCCTTAGCGAAGAAGAGGCCGGCTATGGAAAACGGAATCGAAGCGGCAAACGCAACGGCGATCGCCTGCACGGCCGCGTCCCCGGCCTCGCGCGGGTTCTTCTCCCCGATTCGGCGCGCCACCAGCGCCGTCGTTCCCATCGAAAGACCGATGGCGACCGCATACATGAGCGTCAAGACGGATTCCGTCAGCCCCACCGTGGCGATCGCAGAAGCGCCCAGCGAGGAGACGAAGTACACGTCGACGACCGCGAAGACGGACTCCAGCACCATCTCCAGCATCATCGGCACGGATAACAGGAGAATGGCACGACCGATCGGGCCGGAGGTATACTCCATCTCCGTCCCCTTCAGCGCGCGCCCCAGGTCTCGCCAGAGCCCTCGAAAACCCGACGGTTCAGGCGCTGCGGGTTCCCGTTGTACAGGCTCCTCTTCGAGAGGGCGCACTACATCCTCCGGTTCATCGTCGGGTTCGCCCTGGAGGGTCGTATCTTGGGACATAGGAATGGGCAAGAGATGGTGAAATGGAATCCTGGAGATCAGTCGCCTCCACGATACGAGCCGTCGATGCCAACCCTACGTCACAGGGGCCAGGAACTCTGCGGGCTATGCAACGAGCCCCCCTTGTACCCTGACCCCGGCATCTTGTGCCGTGCCCCAGATGCCTCGCCTACGATGCTCCGATCGCTCTCTGCGCCTTATGTCCTGAACCTATTCATAGCGCAAACTGTCGATCGGATTGGAAGCAGCGGCGCGATACGTCTGATATCCTACGGCGGCCAGGGCGACCACGAGCGTCACCCCTCCGGCCAGGACAAAAATGCCGGGGTGTACGTCGACCCGATACGCAAAGTCTTGCAACCAGCGACGCATCGCTGCATAGGCAAGCGGACTCGCGATCAAGAAGCTGAGGGCGAACAACCGGGCAAAATCGCTCGAGAGAAGCCCCAGAATCGCCCGGATTGACGCACCCATCACCTTGCGCACTCCGATTTCTTTTCTGCGTTTCTGTACGGCATACGTCGTCATGCCGAACAGCCCCAGGCAGGCAATGACGAGCGCCAGGGCCGAGAACGCGACAAACACCCGAGAGAGTTGCTGCTCGGACTCGTATTGGGCATGGAGCCGGTCCTCCAGCATCGCATATTCGAAGGGGAGATCGGTGAATTGGGACCAGCTGGATCGGACGGCCCGCAACAGGTCGGGCGAAATTGCATCAGACAGGCGCATCGCGACATAGCGCTGTGACCGGAGGGGGCCAAAAAGCGCGAGCGAGTAGACGTCCGAATGCAGCGAACGATAGTTGAAATCGCGCAATACCCCGATCACGGTATAGAGGATATCGCCCCTTCGGAACTGCTTCCCGAGGGCTTCATCCGGCGTCCAGCCGAAGTCGGCGACGGCCGTTTCGTTCAACAGCATAGCTGTCGAGTCCGTCGCAAACGCGCGTGAAAAAGACCGCCCGGCCACCACATCCATCTCCAGGGTTTCCACATAGTCGAAGTCGACGAAGGAATAGTCCATGTTTTGCGCTTCGGTGTCCGGCCCTAGAGGCTGCCACATGGAATTGATGAAAAACGTCCCGGGCATCGAAAATCCGGAACTGACGCGCTCGACGCCGGCAATCTGTCGCACGGCCGTCTTGAATGCGTCTACCTCTGTTCGCAGATAAGACGCCCGGTCGATCACCAGCACGTTCTCTGCATCAAATCCCAGCGCTTTGCTGCGCATGAACTGCAACTGGCTGAGTACGACGCCCGTGGAGGCGATGATGGCGATCGAAATCGTGAACTGAAAAACAACCAGCCCTTTTCTGAGCAGGCTTTTTCGCCCGCCCTGAATCCTGCCTTTCAAGGAATCGATCGAAGGAAACCGACTCAGCAGCAGAGCGGGGTATCCCCCCGATACTACGCCGATCAAGAGGACCAGCCCTCCCAACCAGAGGAGCCGGGGGCCATCGAACAGGGCTTGATCGAACGAGATGGATTTCCCTGCGAGGTCATTCAGATACGGCAACGCCAGCCAGCACAGGGCCAGCGCGATCGAAAAAGCGACAAAACACACCATCAGCGCTTCGCCCAGGAACTGAACGATCAGCTGGTGGCGAAAGGCGCCCAGCGTCTTTCTCAAACCGACCTCCCGGGCCCGATCCATCGACCTTGCCGTGGCCAGATTGACGAAGTTGATGCCGGCCAGAATGAGCACGAGTACCGCGAGCGCAATAAAAAGCAACACATATTGCATATTCCCCCCGGCGCTTATGTCGGCCGTGGTCCCGAAACCGAAATGAATGCCGGTTACCAACTGCAGGTGAGGGATAAAAGAGTCGCTTCCAGCTTCCCGGGCCGGTGCGTTGTCCGCGATCACTGCGGCAATGTGCTCTGTGGCATGGTCAGCAGAAGCCCCCGGGCTGAGCAACAGGTAGGTATGAAAATTGTTGATGCCCCAGTTCACCTGATTGGCCGACGGGTTCAGCGCAGTTACAAAATCGAAAGCCAGATGGGATGGCGCTGGGGCCTCTCCGAGAATCCCGGTGATTTCCTTGTTTTCGCCGTCGACCTCGAGGACCTGCCCGACCGCATCTTCGCCCGGGAAATACTTCTGGGCCATGGCCTCTGAGATCAGCATCGTAGACGGCCGGCTCAGTTGAGCGCTGCCGCGGATCAGAGGAAAAGAAAACAGATCGAAAAAACCCTCGTCCGCATACAAAAAGCCGGATTCCACGAATTCCTCATCCCCACGCCGAACGATGGGGCTCCCAAGTTGGATGCGAACAGCCTGCTCGATGACGGCCACATCCTGTTCTATGGCTTCCGCGAGGGCCCCCGGCGTCCATTCGAACGTAGCCTGCAGATCGGGCAGGTCAAATTCCCGGAGTACGCGGTACACGCGGTCGCTATGATCGTGAAAACGGTCGTAGCTCAACTCGTCCTGCACGTACAGGCCGATCAAGAGGCACACAGCCAGGCCCACGGAAAGGCCGAAGACGTTGATGAAGGAGGTGGTTTTACGGTGGGCAAACTGGCGGAGTGCGATTTTCAGGTAGTTCGATAACATAACAGGTGGGCTTGTGGCTTTCGAGTGGGCAGAGGGTGCGTGAACCGCGCCACGCAACATGCAAACAAATAGCGAACAAATAAATAGCAAACCCGATGCCATGCCCGTAAGAGGCCATGAGCTGGGCCGGCTTTCGGCTTATTCGCCTTCTCCTGCGGATTCCCGGGGCGCAGCCCCTGTTCGCTGCCGGTACACCGGGTGTTCACGAGCGGACATCTATCTTCGGGTAAGCGCGCGGACGATATCGCGTGCGGCGCGGTAGTATTCGTCCTCCCACCGGTTCTCCTCCCGGCCGTTGTACCCCCAGTTGCCGCTGCGCCGGCGAATCAGCCGCTCGACGTCGACGTCGCCAAACCGCCGGTCCTTCAGGTCGTCGATCAGGGCCTGGTCCAGGTCGAGCAGCTTCATTCCGACCAGCCTTGCCGGGGTCAAATCGTCCATGCCCAGGCGTTGCATCTCCCGGTAGAAGGCATAATCGACGTCGTGAACCTGCAAGGCGATGGCCTGGCGGGGCGCCAGTGTATCGAAACCGAGGCGTTTCATTTCGTCCATGAAGTCCTCGTCGATGTCGAAAATCCGGAGCGCAACCAGGTCATCCGACGACACCTCCGAAAAGCCGAGCCGATCCATTTCGTCGATGAAGCCGCCATCGACGCCATGAATCCTGAACGCCAGCAGCTGATCGGTGTCCAGGTCGCCGTACCCCATGTCAGCCACGTCTCTGACAAAGCGGGCCGAGATATTGTGAATGCGGAACGCCAGGAGCCGATCGGCGCTGAGGTCTCCGTAACCCAGCTCCTGCATCTCGGCGATGAAGGAGGCTTTGACCCCGTGGATGCGGAAGGCCATGAGCTCGTCTTCATCGAGGTCGAACCCCATGCGCCGGGTTTCGGCGATGAAGTCCGGCGATACGCCGTGGATCTTGAAGCCCACGACTTTGTCGGCGGTCAACCGGGTCAGGCCGGCTTCTTCGAGCCCCCTCACGTAAGAAGGGGTAACGCCGTGGATTTTCATGGCAATGAGTTGATCGGCATCCAGGTCGTCGAAACCGGCTCTTTCCATTGCATCGATGTAAGACCGGGTCACCCCGTGCATTTTGAAGGCGATCAGTTGATCCGTGGTGAGCGACGAAAGCAGATCCTGATCCTGTGCGACCAGGTTCTGCATGGGGAGGACGGGGGTTCCTACCGTCAGAAAAAGAAACGAATAAACCAGTGCGAAGCCGTGTCGGAGTATCATGGTCCTAGTGAGATCGTGGATGGAGAGATCGTGGATGGCGCGGTCCTCGTGTGAAGGGCCTATCGGGGCTATACGGGCCACCACCGACAAAGATGCGAAAATACTAGCACTTTTGAATGCCGGCCGGGGATGTGGGCAGTAGGCAGAGGAGCCAACAATTATTTAAAGCAACAATGTAGGCGGCGAGGCAGTATGTGCGCGCATGACACATTGGCTCGTCTACAAATCGCCCGTGTATTATGGCTGGGTTGTGATGGGAATAGGCACGGTAGGCCTCATCATGACGAGCCCCGGGCAGAGTTACGTGGTTTCGGTATTCCTGGAGCACTTCATCCACGACCTGGGAATCAGCCGGAGTATCGCCAGTTCATTGTACACTGTAGCGACGCTCGCGGGCAGTTTCGCGCTGCCGTTCGTGGGCCGGCAGATCGACCGGCACGGACCGCGCAAGGTGGTCACCTTCATATCGCTCGCCTTCGGGTTGGCCTGCATCTTCATGGGCAACGTTCAGAACGCGTTCATGCTGGGGCTCGGATTCATCGCCATTCGGCTGCTGGGGCAGGGCAGTCTCGGCCTCGTCAGCATCAACGTGATCAACCAGTGGTGGATTGCCCGGCGCGGCCTCGTGATGGGCATCTCCGGGCTCTGCGTAGCGCTGCTGGGGCTGGGCCTATTCCCCGTCGGGTTGAATAAGCTCATCCCCGAGATCGGGTGGCGTGCGACCTACATCCTGCTGGGGTTGATTTTGATCGGCGGGATGGGGCCGCTCGGGTACATCCTGTTCAGGGACCGCCCCGAGCAGTTCGGGCTGCAGCCGGACGGCACGCCGGCCAGGTCTCCGGAGGAGCACGGCGAAGGCGCCGCGAAGGCCGAGGTGAACTGGACGCTCGCCGAGGCGATCCGCACCCCGGCTTTCTGGATCGTCGCCGGCAGCGCCGGCACGGTATCCATGCTCACCACGGGCCTGATTTTTCACCTGGTCAGCATCTTCAACGACCAGGGGATGGGGCCGGACACCGCCGCTTCGGTATTCATCCCCCTTTCCGTGACGATGGCCCTGGTCACCCTCGGCGGGGGCGTCCTCGCCGACCGCATCCCCGTGCGTTTGCTGCTCACCGTGACCCTGGCCGCCCAGGCGACCGGCCTGATGCTGGCCAACCACATCGTGAACGCCTGGCTCATCCTGGTCTTCGGGGTGGTCGTGGGCGCCACCAGTGGCCTGTATCGCACCATCATGAGCATCCTCTGGGCGAGTTATTTCGGCCGGCTCCACCTCGGCAGCATCATGGGCGTCGCCCAGACCGTCGCCGTGGCTGGCTCGGCCCTGGGGCCGATGCCGTTCGGCATCGCGCGGGACCTCGCCGGCAACTACGACGCCGTCCTATTCTGGTTCACGCTTCTTCCAATCGCGTTCGGCGTAGCGAATCTATTTGTAAAACGCCCCGTGAAGTCGCCGTAATCGGTTCCAAAACCTCGTCACCCGGGGCGCCGGCTCGTCTCGCTTTGTAGTTGCAATGGCTCCGACGGGTCCGTACATTGACCGTAATACGCGCACATTATCGCCGTTTTTCCCGGATCAGTGGTTCATCGAACAACGACATCCTATTCCAGATATTCATGGATACGATAGGCAAATACCAGATTCTAGAAGAAATCGGGAAGGGCGGCATGGGGATCGTGTACAAGGCCTTCGATGCGACGCTGCATCGCACCGTAGCCATCAAAATGATTTCGGAGTCGTTTTTTCAAATCCTGGACTCCCCCAGGGCCAAAGAGCGGTTTTACGCCGAGGCCCGCCTGGCGGCCAAACTGAGCCACGAAAACATCACGATCATTCACGATGTCGGAGAGGAGAACAACCTGCCGTACATCGTCATGGAGTATCTCAACGGGATTGACCTGCGGCACGTGATCCGCAACAAGTTGCCGCTGACGCTCCTGCAGAAGCTGAATTACGCCACCCAGATCTGCCACGGCCTGCGCAAAGCACACGTGCTGAACGTCATCCACCGCGACGTCAAGCCGGAGAACATCATGATCGTCGAGGGAGACCGAATCAAGATCATGGACTTCGGGATCGCGAAAATTCTCTCGGAAAACCGGGCCTCCAAAAACGTGATGTCGACGGTCATCGGCACGGTCGAGTATATGTCCCCCGAACAACGACGAGGGGACATGGTCGACGGACGGGCGGACATCTTCTCGCTCGGCATCGTGCTCTACGAGTTGATTACGTACAAAAAACCGACGTTCGGCACGACGGTCGACACCGGGGCGCACGAGTACGCGATCGAGTTGGAAGAGATGATCCTGAAATGCCTCGAGAACGACGTCAAGGACCGGTTCAAGTCGATCGACGCCGTATTGGAACGCATCGAATCGATACGGTCCAGGCTCGCCCACGACAGTGAACAAGAGGGCGTACTGCCGAAGCCCGGCCAGTCCGTCCACCAGATGAAGGAGATGGCTACGACCTACGCTCCCCCCGGACCCGAGGACAAAGAAATCACGATCGTCACGAAAACGAACTACTGGCCGCTCATTGCGGCCATTCTGATCGTTGCCGGCGGGCTCGGCTGGTTCTTCGTCGTCCAGCCCATGATGTCGTCCCACTCGGGCGCCGGAGGAGCGGCTTCCAATCCCGTTCAAGCGGCGATGCTGGAGCTCAAAAACGATGCGCTGGCCGACAGCTCCGACGTGTACGCCCCGGACCTGTTCGAGCGCGCGGAAGGCCTGGAACGGGAAGGCAACCAGGCCGTCGCAGCCGGCGACGACGCCGCCGGCAGGGAGGCGTATCGCCGGGCGAGCAACGCCTACCGACAGGCCATCAACGAAACGGAGATCGAGAAAATCAGGGGTCGGATCGACCGCATGGTGCAGTCTCTTTACGAAGAGAAAGACCATGCAGAACAATCGGTCGAAAACGTGATGGACACGGAGCCATACGCACAGGCGCGGCGGTACGAAGACGAAGCGCTCGGCCTGATCGATATGCCGGACCGGGAGAGCCTCTCCGAGGCGCTTCGGCTGTTGACCGAATCCAGAGACCGCTACGTGCTCCTGACGCAGCGCTCCTCCGAGGTCGACCCGGATCCCGGCTCCTCGGTCGAGACAACTCCCGTAGCGACCGATCAGCCGCCGGACGACCCTGAGGCCGGCTCCGTCACGGACTCGCCCCCGGTTGCAGCGCCTTCCGAAAACGCCTCGAACGGCACTCGAGCGCTGGCCGAGCAAAACCGGCAGGTTATGATCGAGGCCAGGACCCGTGTTCCCGGAGACGCGGTCGCGCAAGATCGCTCTTCCCTGTTCGCACAGGCCGCGTCGACGGAGACGCGCGGGGAGAGCCACCTGCAGGCCGGCCGCCACGAACAGGCCGCCGCCGCCTTTGAAGAAGCCACGGCCCTGTACACGCGCGCGGCCGAAAACATCCGGCAAACCCTTCGGGCTGAAGCCGAGAACGCCCGCACCGACATGCTGGACGTCAAGGCCTCCGTAGGCAACCGCACGGAAACCAATGCCCCCTTCCAGGAGGGGCTGCAGCTCGAACAGAATGCCGATGATGCCCTGCGATCCAATACCTTCCAGGAAGCAACCTCCCTGTATGCACAGGCTCGACGAAAGTATACCGAAGCGAAGCAGGAGGAAACCCGCATCGCCGCTTCCGAGGAGCAAGCGCAGCTCGAGAGCTTCGTCGACGCCACCGGAAACCGCATCGTGAGCAGCTTCGAGAACATGAGCATCGATCAACTCGGAGAGATCGTGACCCTCGACGACGATGACGTCCGGGCCTGGACGTATTTTTTCAATTCCGCCAGGGACGTGAAGGTGGCGGTGCAGTCCGAGAATATGACTCGCCTCGGCGATACCACCTATCGGATCGACCTCGTCATGTCGATCGAATACCTGGACAACCGGAACCGACCGCAACAAAGCTCCATGGATCTCACGGGGACGTTGAACCGCGTGAACGGGCAATGGACCGTAGA
>CAZGHT010000063.1:0-34073 GCA_964525535.1 uncultured Rhodothermaceae bacterium | reverse complement strand
TTACCCTCTCATCAAGTCTTTGATTGTAATACGCCTTTCCATTGCGTATCTTACATTCAGATACCAATCTCTCTCTTCTCTCTATCTGATAAGAAAGTTTTTTTCGTCACCTGACCGAGAAAACACCTGTCAGCGGCACATCACCCTCACGCAGGTCACTCTGCTTGAATTCGATGCCGGGTGTATTGGTTTTCTCCGAACGGTTTTTGATCACATTCCCAGCTTTCAGTACACTTCAGCAGTCGCTCAGTGATTTCCAGACAGCCCCCGCCTGGCGCTGAGTCGTATATCTACCGCTTACAAATACCTCAACATTATCCTCCCTCTAATTATGGCACGTATACTCGTGGCGGGGGCCACCGGTCACCTGGGGCGGCATATCGTGAGTGCCCTGAAACGAAGAAATCACTGGGTGCGGGCACTCACCAGAAATCCCATTAGACCCCTTCCGGCAGCCGACGAGGTGTCCGGAGGCGATCTGTGCCGCATCGCCTCCCTCCACGCTCCCTGCGGCGGCATCGACATCATCATTTCTGCCGCCGGGTCGAGCGTGTCACCCTCACTCTCTAAAACGGAACCTGATTACGAGACCATCGATTACTGGGGGCATATGAATTTGTTGCGCGTCGCCTCCCTGTCCGGCATCAAACGGTTTATCTACGTCTCCGTATTCAGCACTCCGGCCCTGCAGCGTTTCGAATACGTACGGGCGCACACGCGATTTGCGGATGCGCTGGCACGGTCTGGACTCTCTTACGCGGTGATTCTACCCACCGGCTTCTTTTCTACCTTCGATCCGGTGCTCAATGCCGCCGCCTCAGGTATTGCTCCGCTGTTCGGCAACGGCCGCGCCCTCACCAACCCTATCCACGAACAGGACCTGGCTCAGCTCTGCGTTGAAGCCATCGATGGCGGCGATGGAGAGATCCCCGTCGGAGGACCTGAAATCCTGTCCAGAAAGCAGATCTTCGAACTGGCCTTTAAGGCCGCTGAGAAAAAGACACGCCTCCTGAAAGTCCCGGGAGCCATGGTGTCCGCTCAGAGCCGGGTCGTCTCTCTGTTCGACAAACGCCTGTCTCAACTCACCGCGTTCCTGCAGGCGGCGAGCGAGACCGACCTGGTAGCCCCTTCGTATGGGAGTCGCCGTCTCGAAGAGTATTTTGCCCATAAAATGGGTGATGTAGCCCAGCTATGAGCAGATGCACCTTTTGTAATTACAGGTCATAATTACATAGATTCTGGCTGCGGAAATACTCAAAAACCCTCGTACCGGGGTCCTCATGGAAAGAAACACCATTTTCATCACCGGGGCGGCCAGTGGGATAGGCAAAGAAACAGCCCTGTTATTCAGCCAAAAAGGGTGGTTCGTCGGGCTCTTCGATATTGACCTGGCAGGGCTCGAGCAGCTTCAGGCCCAGATCGGCGCCGACCGTTGCTGCGTGAAATACCTGGATGTTCGCGATCGGCAATCGGTATCGGAAGCGATCCGTTTTTTCACCGATGTCACCGACGGCGCCTTCAATGTGTTATTTAATAATGCCGGCATCATAGAGGCGGGCGCCATCGACGAGATCGACCTGGAGGCCCACAAGCGGATTCTCGACGTCAATGTCTGGGGGGTGATCAATTGCACGGTGCAGGCGCTGCCCTTCTTGAAACGGTCCAGCCCGGCCTGCATCGTAAACATGTCTTCCGCCTCCGCCCTATACGGCCATCCCTTCCTGTCCTCCTATGCCGCGAGCAAGATGGCTGTGCGGAGCCTCACGGAGGGGCTGGACATTGCCCTGGCCAAACACCGCATCAAAGTGTGCGACCTCATGCCGTTGTGGGTACATACGAACCTCGCTCAGCATGCGGCCGATCAGTGGCAGGGACTCGATATGCAGGAGGTCACCATCACCTCGAGCGCCGTGGCTGAAGCAGTCTGGAAGGCCATTCATGGTAAACGGCTGCACTGGCTGCTGGGCCGTAAAACGCACCTTTACCACGTCCTCGGGAAGATCCTGCCCTCTCCCCTGATGCGCATGACCGCTCACATGATATTGAAAGAATGAACTTCCGGGGGCTTGTGGACTATGAAACGCGATTCATGTACCTTTCCTGCGCCTGTGAACGCCGCCATGTCACCTCGAACCTAATCTTCAGGAGATGTGTTGCATAGGTACTTACTTTACAGATGTTACGCGCCGGATGCGCAGACGTGCTGCCAGAGCGACTTTGCACGGTTGCAAAGCCGCGTAAACCAGGCTGCTGTGCACAGTTCGCGTAACATCACTTACTTTATCCATCACCCCGTAAATCCCATGAAATACCTGATTATTACCTTCCTCATAGTGTTCGGCGCCACCACCCACACCGCATTTGCGCAAATGCCGAAAACCGAATCAGTCGATGGGGCTTCCGTTTATATCATTGCACCCAGCGACGGTGAGGTACTCAGCAGCCCGGTGGCCGTCAAGTTCGGCCTCAAAGGCATGGGGGTCGCCCCGGCTGGCATCGACTATCCCGAATCCGGCCATCATCACCTGCTCGTCAACGTGACGGAACTTCCCCCCATGGACATGCCCATTCCTTCCGACGACAATCACATCCACTTCGGCAAAGGACAAACAGAAACTTCGGTCGAACTCGAACCCGGCACGTATACCCTGCAGCTGCTTCTGGGCGACAAGAATCACGTCCCTCACGACCCACCCGTGATGTCTGAACCGATCACGATCACGGTGAAGTGAGTCGTGTTACGCAGGGTGTGCGCAGCAGCTCGTTTTGCCGGCGTTGAAATGATGCCTGGCAGCCGGTTTCCGTCTGCTTCAGTCTTTTCAAAGCCGTTGTGGCTGAACGATGGCGCACAGATGCGCAACCCCCGTGACGTACTCCGTTGGTCACGAGCGTTCGATATCGAACCGCTCGCGGGGCCGTCCTTCCGGTCGTTTGATGAGACCGGGAGGGCCGCCCATAACATGTAGCCACTGGAGGTTTGCTACTCCCTGTTCCTGCCCTATTCGTACCTGAGCGACTTCACCGGGTCCGCCAGAGCCGCCCGGACCGACTGGTAGCTGATCGTTACCATGGCGACACCCAGAACGGCCAACCCGGCCAGTACGAACACACCCGCATTCAACTCGATCTGGTAAGCAAAAGACTGCAACCAGCGGCTCATAAACAGATAACACATCGGCACAGCCACGAGAAATCCGAGGCCCACCAGCCGGGCAAATTCCATCGACAGCAGAATCAACACATTGGACACAGAAGCCCCGAGCACCTTTCTGATCCCGATTTCCTTCGATCGTCGCTCAGCGGTATAAGCGGCCAACCCGATGAGCCCCATGCAGGCGATCAGTATGGCCAGCGAAGAAAAATACCCGAATACTCGGGCCAGACGACGCTCCGATCGATAAAGAGCGTCCAGCTCATCGCTTAGAAAATCGAATGTAAAAAGCGCGCCGGGGGCGACGGCCTCAATCACTTCTCTTGCATGGCCGAGAGCGCCGTCCACGTCCGAAGTACTCACGCGAACCACTACATTGCCCCCTATTCCAGGCCGCAACGGTATCACGAGCGGCTCTACCTCGTGATGAAGCGAGGCAAAATTAAAATCGGCGGCAACGCCAACGATCGGTCCGGCATACCGATCGCCCCACCTCAGTATTTGCCCGACAGGGGCCTCCAGCCCCAATCGTCGAACGGCCGCCTCGTTGACAATCCACGCCGACGTATCAGCCGGAGCCCGCTTCGAGAAGTCCCGCCCTTCCACGAGCGTAATCCCCAACGCCTTCACGTAGTCGTGATCTACCCCCCAGGCTACACGCATAATCGTTTCATCGACTTGATCCTGGCTCCCATCGACATAAAAGTATTCAAGGCTATACCGCTGACCCGGCACATCGGAGGCCAGTGAAACCTGCCGAATGGATGAGTGGCGTACGAGCTCTTCCTTAAAATT
This sequence comes from uncultured Rhodothermaceae bacterium, assembly GCA_964525535.1. GTDB lineage: Bacteria > Bacteroidota > Rhodothermia > Rhodothermales > JAHQVL01 > JAHQVL01. The sequence goes on along the minus strand of CAZGHT010000063.1, from coordinate 30,127 downwards.
GTCCAGGTTTCCATCGAATACGTAATCCCTCAAGGCTCCATTCAGCTGCATCACGATGACCCCTTCCTGCTCGAAGCCCAGCTGCATCGACCGAAAATACGAGAGCTGCCGGGCAACGACGAGTGTACTGGCGATGAGAAATATGGAGACGCCGAATTGAAAGGCAACCAGCCCTCTACGCATAAAACTACGCTCCGCTCCGGGTATCGTCTCGCCCTTGAGCGCCCGGATAGGCGAGAGGCCGGACAGGTACAATGCAGGATAACTGCCCGACAAAAGTCCGGCTGCCAGTGTGGCAACGAGCAGGCCGGCCCAGATCAACAGGTGCAGCGATGGATCCATGGCGATCGATTTTCCCGTAATTTCATTCAAAACGGGTATTCCAACGACGACCAGCACATAGGCCCCCATCAGGGCAAGGCCGCTCAAGAGCAAGGATTCGCCCAGGAACTGGAAAGCCAGCTGTTTCCTGATCGAGCCGAGCGTTTTTCGGATGCCTACTTCCTGCATCCGTTTTCCGGCGCGGGCTGTCGTCAAAATGGTGAAATTGACACAGGCGATCAGCAATACAAAAATCGCAACCAGACCGAATACGTAGACATAGATCGCGTTGCTGTTCGCGCGATACTCTTTCTCCAATGCCGAGTGGAGGTGAATCCGCGTGATAGGCTGTAGATGAAAGGTAACGACCTCCTGAGCCGGCTCATCGAATACATCTTTGAAAAACGTACCCGCAAAGTTGCCGATTTTGTTCTCGACCAGATTTAGCTCTGCCCCTTCACGCACCTGAACATAGGTGTAAAAGCCGGCCCAGGTCAGCATCTGGTCAGGATCATTCTCCGACCACTGGTAGAATGAGCTCATCGAGACCATGAACTGGAAGGGCAGGTGCGTCGTCGCCGGCAGATCTTCCATGACACCCGTGACTTCGAGCTCATACCTGTCGTTAACCCTGAAGGACTTCCCCAGGGGATTCGCTCCTCCGAAGTATTTCTCTGCCATCGAGGCCGAGATAACAACCGTGTAGGGTGCGACGAGAGCCCGCTGCGGATTGCCCTGCAAAAGCGCTATGCTCAGCACGTCGAACACGGAGGAGTCGGCCAGCACCCCGAGCCGCTCCTCAAAGATGTTGTCCTCGAACTGGAAGATGTCCGAGCCCCCGAAGGGATGAAAACGAGCTACGGCCGTTATTTCGGGAATCGCGGCTTTCATGGCTGGCCCAACGGGCGGGCCGATGGGGGCCCAATGGCTGCCTTCCGTGTACGAGGCCGTCACCCGGTATATGCGGTCCGCGTTCTCGTGGTGGCGATCGTACTTCAACTCGTCGTAAACGAACAGCAGGATGAGTACACAACAGGCCAACCCGAGCGCGAGGCCCGAGGCATTGATAAAGGTGTACCACGGACTGCGGCGAAGGCTACGAAGAGCCACTCTCAGGTTGTTGCGAAACACGTCACACCTCCGATATTTCGTCTTCTAGCGTGTAATCGGCCTCGACCCGGCCGTCGACGAGCTCTACGATGCGGTGACCGTACCGCGCCAACTGCTCGTTATGTGTGACCTGAACGATCGTGACGCCCTCCTCATTGAGCTTTTTCAGGGTATCCATCACCTCTTCCGCCTGAGAGCTGTGCAGGTTACCGGTGGGTTCGTCTGCCAGGATCAATCTGGGCTTGATGATCAGGGCGCGTGCGATAGCCACGATCTGCTGCTGACCGCCAGAGAGCTGGCTCGGGAAGAGGTCTTTCTTGGCGACGATGTTGAACCGATCCAACATCTCGGCCACCATAGACTTCCGTTCGCTGCCCTTCACTTTTTTGTATAGCAGCGGAGTTTCCAGGTTTTCGTACACGGTCAGGTCATCCAGCAGGTGGTACGCCTGGAAGACGAATCCGATGTATTCGCGATGCATCTCGCTGCGTTTGCGTTCGCTGAGTTTGTGCACGGGTTCGCCGTCGAAGAAGTATTGGCCGTCGGAGGGTTCATCCAGCATGCCCAGAATGTGGAGCAAGGTAGATTTGCCGGCGCCGGAGGGCCCCATGATGCTCACGAACGCCCCCTGAGGGATCTCCAGGTTCACGTTGCGGAGGATAAAGTGCCGGGAAAAACCCTGCATGAACGACTTCGTAATCGCTTGTAGTTGTAACATGGTATACGTTCCGATTAAGGATGAATCAGGCTTGCGGCTTCTCCCGCTGCCTGAACATGACGGGAATGACGTGCCGGACCTCGGGGCCTATCTGGACGAGCTCCCAGTTCGGGTCGTAGTCGTGAATCACCATGCGGAGCCGCTCGATGCGGTCTTCCGCCATGGCCTCCCACTGGGAAGCATCGATGGCTTCCACCCGGTAATGCATCTGATGCCGTTTGCCGTTCACTCGCACTTCGAGCTCGACCGTCTGATTAGGTTCCAGTTCGGGGATATGGATGCAGATTTCTTTCATGGTTTTGCAGGAGTCAGGTCAAAAGAGTCACAGCGGTATATAAAGCATATCGTTAACAGGGAAGACTCCCCGAGAAATTGAACTATGAGTTGCCTCCTGGTAGCCCCCAGTGTTTTTCGCATACCCACTTCGCGAGCTCGCTGAAAGGCACGCGCCGTAGAAAGATTGGTATAATGGATACATGCAACCCTCAGGATCAACAGTGCAATTGCGATAAACAAATAGACATATACGATATGTCCATTGGGCTCCAGTTCACCGCGCAGATGTGAATGAAGCCTGATATCGGCGACCGGTTGCAGGTGCATAGCATACCAGGGATCTTCTCCCACATACCGCTTCTGGAACGTATCCAGGCGCGATTCTACGGCTTCTTCTGTCGTTCCGGGCCTCAACAGTACGTACGTATAAACCGGGTCGTAGCCCCATCCCTGAGGAGGACCGGGAAGTGAGGAGAACGAGGCCAGGAAGTCAAACTTGATGTGCGAATTCTCGGGTAGATCAGCCAGTATGCCGGTGATGCGGTAATCCTCGAAGTGCCCTGTATTCAACGGATCGAACTGGACGAATTCACCCACAGGATCTCTATCCCCGAAATACCGGCGGGCTGTAGACTCGGTGAGGACGACCGTGTTAGGGACCTCAAGCGCCGATGCCGGGTTTCCCCGGACCCGGGGAAACGTAAAAACCTCGAATACATCCCTATCGGCAAAGTAAAAATTCCTCTCATTGAAGCGAACCTCTTCGTGTACTATAACACGTTGCTCGCCCCAACCCATCTTCACAAACCGGACTGCCTGCTCAACTTCGGGAAAGTCTTTCTCCCTAGCCGGGCCTGCTGAATACGATCCATTTGCATTCGTAGGCTGCCGGTCCATCTCACTCCCATTCACCATGCGATACATACGATCCAGATTCTCATGAAATCGATCGTAGCGCAACTCATCTTGCACATAGATCCCGATGAGCACACAAGAGGCTATCCCGATGGCCAACCCGGTTACATTAATAGCCGTGTATCCCGCATGCCGGCGCAAATCTCGAATAGTGATGACTACATAATTCTTGATCATGGGAGCACTCGTTTTATGATTGGACCGGCGAAGTCCTGAAAGCCACTGTCCTCATTCGCTCCGCAAGGACTGGATCGGGTTTGTGAGTGCGGTCTTGACGGCAAATCCACTCACGGTCAAAAAGGCGGCGGCGGCGGCCAATACTCCTGCGAGCAGGTACAGGTCGAAGCTCATGGTAGTATGATAGGCAAACTCGTCCAGCCAGCCGCGAAGGGCGAAGTACGCCAGGGGGCTGGCTATAACGAACGCGATACCGACCAGCTTCATGAAATCCGTCGACAACAGCCAGATCAGCCCCGACACATCGGCCCCGAGTACTTTCCGGATGCCGATTTCCTTGGTCCGACGTTCGGTCATGTACCCGGCCAGCCCGACCAGGCCTACGATCGCGATCACGATAGCCAGCACGGAAGCGATGCCGAATATCCGCCCCACCCGTTCGACCTGCCGATACTTGGAGTCGATCCATTCGTTCAGGAAGGCATACTCTGTGGGGTTGACCGGGTCGAACCGCTCGTGGACGGTTTTCAGGTGCTCGATGGCCCGCTCGGATTGCTCGCTGCTGACCTTCAGGGTGAAATAGTCGATCCCGTGAATGACGTGCCGGCCCCCATCGGGAATTCTGCCGAGAACGATCGGTTCGATGCGGCTATGCAACGAATGGAAGTGGAAATCCTGGACGACGCCGATCACGCGTCCCGTAAATTCGTAGTCGGGAACCTGCAGCATCTCCCCCACCGGCGAGCCGTCGAACAATGCCTTCGCCGCAGCCTCATTGATCAGCAGCGACGTCGAGTCCGAGGCAAAGTCCCTGTCAAAATTCCGCCCCCCGACGAGCTGCATATCGTAGGTATTCAGGAAATCCGGGTCGACTGCATTAAAATACGCCTGCGGCAACTCCCCTTCGGCGGTCTCTTCCGTTGCCACGCCGATGCGACGGAACGACTTCCAGTCCCCGGGAACGCGGGAGGAAACGGTAACGCCTTGAATCGATGCGTCGCGCATCAGCTCTGCTTTCACGGCCTGAAAATTGGACTGGATGTTGTCGTTATTGATATCGACGACGACGAGCTGGGACTGGTCGAAGCCCAGCTGCTTCTGCCGTAAAAAGTCGAGCTGATCGCCAATCGTCATCGCTCCGACGATCAGGCCGATGGAGAGGCTGAACTGGCTCACGACGAGCACGTGGCGCAATCGGGAGGCGCCGGGCCGGAAGGCGTTTTTCAAGACCTCGACGGGCAGGAATCGCGTCAGGTAAAAAGCCGGATAGCTGCCTGAGAAAATCCCCACCAGCAGAACAAGGAGGAGCATCCCGGCAACGATGCCGGGCTGGAGGAGCGACGCCAGTTCGAGGTCTTTGCCCACCAGCGTATTAAATGCCGGCAGAACGATCCATATCAGCAGCACAGCTGCGAACATCGACAACAGGGTCATGATCACCGACTCGGTGAGAAACTGCCTGACCAGTTGAGCCAGGCGCGCCCCGACCACTTTTCTCAATCCGACCTCTCGAGCCCGCCGTGCCGAACGAGCCGTAGCCAGATTCATATAGTTGAAGCAGGCGATCAGTACGATCACGAGCGCGATCAACGCCAGCATGTAATTGTACGTCAGGTTGCCTTCCTGCCGGTTCTCTTCCGCCTGAATGTGATCGGAGAAGAAGTGGATGTCGGTCAACGGCTGTGCGTACAGGCTGAGCGCCTCCCAATCTTCGGCCCCTCGATGGGCCTGGACGGCCTCCCGGAGCCCCTCGTCGAGGTCAGAAGCGCGTACCCCTTCCCTCGCCAGCACGTAGGTGGTCATAAATCCGGCGTTCTGCCAGGATTGCAACGCCTCGGCCATGAAGTCGAAACGATCGAGCGTCGCGATGGAGATCAGCATCTCGAAACTGAGATGCGTGTTGTGCGGCAGATCCTCGATCACCGCCCCCACCTGGAATCCCCCTTCGGCAAACTCGGGAAAGTCCTCTGCTTCGACCTCCAGCGGTCTTCCGACGACATTCACCGACCCGAACAACCGGTGGGCCGTTGCGGCCGTCAACACAACCCCATTGGGCTGGGAAAGGGCTGATTTCGGATTCCCATGGAGCGTTTCGTAATCGAACAGGTCGAACAGGCTCGGGTCGGCAAAATAATAACTCCGCATGATGATCCCTTCATCGCCCTCTTGCAAAGTAAGGCGCCAGCCGGCAAATAAGCGGGCGTATTGATCTACATCGGCGAGGTCGTTCGCCAGGGTGGGCCCGAGCGGGGCCATGGTGTACGCCACATGGCGCGTGCCGGCCCGGGGGTCTTCACGCTTTTCGACAATCCGATAGATTCGGTCTGTTTTTTCATGGAAACGGTCGAATCGCAGCTCGTCCACGACATACAGGATGATCAGCAAACAACAGGCAAGGCCTACCGTGAAGCCCGAGATATTGATGAGCGAATAGCCAGGGCGCCGCTTCAATTGCCGCAGTGTGAGGGTCAAGTAGTTTTTAATCATCGAATCGAGAGGTTGCGATTAGGGAGTTTGGCCGGCACCGTTCGTCATTCGGCGCGGAGCGCACGGACCGGGTTCGCGATCGCCGCTTTGATGGCGTAATAGCTGATCGTCAGGAACGCTACAGCCGCAGCCAGCACACCGGCCAGCAAGAAAACGCCGGGCCCCAGATCGACCCGGTATGCAAATTCCTGGAGCCATTGCTGCATCGTAAAAAAGGCTGCCGGCGCGGCAATGAGTACAGATACACCCACGAGCTTCAGAAAATCTAGCGAAAGCAGCCCCACGATGCTGGACACACTGGCGCCGAGCACCTTCCGGATCCCGACCTCTTTCGTTCGGCGCACCACCATCAACGCCGTCAGCCCGAGGAGCCCCATACAGGCAATGACGATCGCGAAGAGGGAGGCGTACCCGATCATCTGGCTCCATCGCTCCTCTTCGGCATAAAAGCGCTCGATATCTTCTTCCATAAAATTGTACTGGAAGGGTACGTCGGGGGCGATGCTCTCCCACGATGCACGGATGGCTTCCAGCGTTTGTAGCGGCTGTGCGGTGTTTGTCTTGACCAGCAGCGTCCGAACGGGACCCGTCGTTGAGCCGGCCATCAGCATCATAGGAGCGACCTCCTCGTGCAGCGATCGAAAGTTGTAATCCTCCACGACGCCAATGATCACCGGATTCGTCTCCGGGTCAAGAGAATAACCGTTCAAGACCTGTCCGATCGGATCCTCCCATCCGAAGTCTCTGACGAGCGCCTCGTTCACGATAGCCGACCGCAGCGTATCGCTGGCCAGGTCTTCGTCAAAATTCCGCCCTGCCACCAGGTCGATCTCCATCATGCCGAGATAATTCGGCGTGATTCGATATTCGTAGATCTGTTTGTATTGCCCGTTATAGTCAAATCCTGAGCTCATCCAGCCGGCGCCTTCCCCAAGCGCCAGACTGGCGGCTGCGATGTCTTCGATATCGGTCCGCGGCTCCAATTCTTCTTTCATCAGCGAATACACGCGTTCAGGCGCAACGTCATTCAAGTGGACGACCACGACCTGCTCTTGATCGAAACCCAGGTCCCGGCTTTGCAGATGCTCGAGTTGTTTCAGCATGATCAATGTGCTGATGATCAAAAAGACGGAGAGCGCAAATTGGACGACGACCAACGCCCCGGTAAGCCGTCCGCTGCTTCGCAACCCGAATCGATTGCGCAGGATATCGACCGGCCTGAAACCGGACAACACCACCGCCGGATAGGCGCCCGCAACGAGACTCGAACCCAGCACGAGGACCGTAAAAAACACGAGCAGTACGGGATTCTGCGCGTAGTCGAATGCCAGCTCTTTCTGGGTTAAGGTGTTAAACACCGGGAGAAAAGCAGCGGCGAGCACCAATCCGGCGACCCCCGCAAAAGAACTCAAGAGCAACGTCTCCCCCCAGAACTGCCCCATCAATTGCCTTCGTACAGCGCCGACGACTTTTCGCACCCCTACCTCGCGCGCTCTACTCGTTGAACGGCCTATGGTCAGGGTCATGAAATTGATGAACGCAATGCTGAGCACCACCAGGGCGATACCGAGCAGGATATACGAGTAGAGCGGATTGCTCGCCGGTGAAATACCCCCCGGCACCGTCGTATCGAGATGTACGCCGGACAGTTCCTGGAGCGCATACGTAACAGGCGGCCCTTCTGCCTCCCATTCCCCCGAGCTCCTCAACTCGGTCTCCTCACCGGGGTAATACTTTTGACGGAAAGCCAACAATCGATCAGCATCTTCCGCCAGAGTGCTTCCCTCCTCGAGAAGAACGTAGGTGATGAATGCGGATCGCTGCCAGTTGCCAGCAGCCCCTCGAAACCAGTCGCTGGCCGTTTCCAGCTGTACGAACGGCAACAGAATGTCGAACTGCACGCTGGAATTGCTGGGCGGATCTTTGGCGACACCGGTAACTGTAAATGCCTCGAACGTGTCCCCCAGCCGAACCTCTAGCGTCTGGCCCATCGGATCCTCTTCTCCGAAATAACGCCAGGCGGCGCGTTCAGACAGAACCGCCTGATGGGGCGCCGCCAGCGCAAGGTCTGGATTGCCGCGCAGCAGCGGGAACGAGAACGCATTGAAGAGAGTGGGGTCGGCATACAGGACGGATTCTTCAGCGGTCAGGGCCCCGCGACGAATAAAATGCTCTATAAAGGTACAGAAACGTACGACGGCTTCGACATCGGGGAAATCCGCCTGCAAGGCAGGCCCCAGGGGCATGGGTAGATATACATCTTTGCTGGATGAGCCGTCGGGATCAAACGAAACCCGTTGGGCCCGGTACAGCCGATCCCCATGTTCGTGGAAATCGTCGTACGTCAGTTCGTCGTTCACATACAGCAGAAGCAGCGCACAGAACGCGATGCCGATCGCCAGGCCGAACACGTTGATGAACGTGTACCCCGGGTGACGTTGCAAATTACGAAGCGCAATTTTCAGGTAATTCTTTATCATCAGTATCTACGGTTGATATTATTCTGTGATGATACGCAGGTTGTGCACAGCACCCCGTTTTGCCGGCTTTGAATGACTGCCTTGCAGCCGTTTTTAGCTATATGCGCGCATTCAAAGCCGTCCGGGCAAAACGATAACGCACAGATGCGTAACATCCGTTATTCAGCGCGAAGCGTGTTGACGGGATTGGTGAAGGCGGCCCTGAGGGTCTGGTAGCTAATGGTCACCAGGGTCAGAAGAACCGCTCCTGCTCCTGCCAGCACAAACACCGTCCACCCCAGCTCGACGTGATAAGCAAACCCTTCGAGCCACCGCTGCATGGCGATGAATGCGATGGGTATGGACACGGCATAAGCAACAGCGACCAGTTGCAGAAAGTCCTTCGACAACAGAAGAACGATACTGCCCACACTGGCGCCGAGCACCTTTCGAATCCCCACTTCCTTGACCCGCCTCTCGATCATGAACGACGCCAGCCCGAACAGACCGAGACAGGCGATCCCAACGGCCATGAACGCAAAAAGCCCGATGAGCCGGCTCAGGCGCGACTCGGCCTGATACATCGCATCGAATTTTTCATCCAGAAACGTGTATTCGAACGGGCGATCCGGATTAAATTGCTGCCACCCCGCTTCGAGCGCCGCAAGGGTGTTTGGGATGTCCTCGGCCCCGATCCTGACCGAGATGTAATCGTAATAATACGTGTCCGGGAAGATGTGCATGATGATCGGAGCAATCTCCTGACGCAGCGAGGTGTATTGAAAATCCTCGACGACGCCGATGACGCGCCCCGTCTTCTGCACGTATCCGTCGAACCAGACCTGTATCGATATTTCTTTACCGATCGGATTCTGCCACCCCCAGGCCGATGCCGCTCGTTCGTTGATGAGGAATCCTTCGGTAGCGTCCGTGGCGTAGTCCTCCGAAAAATCCCGCCCCGCGATGACATTCATGCCGAAGGTCCGGACGTAGTCGTGATCGACAGTGAGGGTGAGCACCTGAGCGCTGTCTACCAGCGCTTCTTCGGGGCGGACCTTTAACTCGTACAGCCCGCCTTCGAGCCCGGGCATGCCCGAGGAAGCCGCAACCGACAAAACGCCCGGGTGTTGTTCCCAGCGCATTTTCAGCGATTTGTGGTTAAACTGATTGTCGAGTTCGCGAAAGGGTACCATGACCACGTGCTCTTTGGAAAACCCCAGCCGCTGATTCTGGAGAAAATCCAGCTGCTTCAACACCACCAGGGTGCCTACCAGCAGAGCGATCGAAACGCAGAACTGGAATACGACCAACCCTTTCCGAGCCAGAGTGACCCTCGACGTACCGGACGATAGAGACAGCCCCCTGAGCGCCGCAATCGGCTTCACTTTCGAAAAGACCAGTGCCGGATACCCCCCCGTCAACACCATGATGACGACGACGATCGCTACGAGCAGGTACGGGAGATGGAACCGGTACAGCCCCGATAACGCCATCGTTTTGCCCGTCAGATCGTTAAAAAAAGGCAGCGACACGTACATCAGTATATGAGCCAGCATGACCGCGACAAGCACGCTCAGCGATGACTCGGCCAGAAACTGATGGATGAGTTGCCGGCGGAAGGCCCCCAGCGTCTTTCGCATGCCCACTTCCCGGGCACGCATCGTACTCTGTGCAACGGCCAGGTTGATGAAATTGACACAGGCAATCAACAGGATGAACAGGGCGATCAGACTGAACGAGAAGATATATCCAATGTCGCTTCCCGGCGTAATATCGTTCTCCCTTTCCGAATACAGGTGGATGTCGACGAGCCGCTCGATGTCCAGCGCACGTGTTGCCGCCAGCTCCTCTCCCATATACGTCTCCTCGAACTGAGGGAGCCGGTCTCGAACCCCGGCCAGGTCCGTACCGGGCGCAACCAACCCATAGGTATATAGCGTTGGATTATACCAGTTGTGAGGACTCAACGCCCAGGGATAAAACGCCCGCATGCTCGTGATAGACCCCAGCATCGAAAACGCGAAGTGAGACGTCGCAGGAGGGTCCTCGATGACCCCACGGATCGTAAACTCGAAAGACTCCTCGTCGTCTCTCAACTGCAACGTTTCGCCCACCGGATTCGCATCTCCGAAGTATTTTGCAGCGGTGCTTTCCGTGAGGACGAGAGAAAAGGGGCTGTCGAGCGCCGATGTTTCGTCGCCATGCAGCATCGTGAACGAGAACACGTCCAGGAAGGTCGAATCCACGAAGGTAAACCGATCCTCCTGGTATTTTTCCGCCGGGCTCTTGATGGCCAGCATAGGATACGGCAGAAAACGAACGATGGATTCGATCTCCGGGAAAGCCGACTCGAGGGCGCTTGCCAGGGCCGGATACGTAGTCGCCTGCTGGCTCACCCGGTCCTCGATCGTCTGATCTTCTACGAATCGAACGATGCGATCCGCATGCTCGTGAAACCGGTCGTAGCTCAATTCATCGTGCACATAGAGCATGATGAGCAAGCAGCACCCGATTCCCACTGCCAGCCCGACTATATTGATGAGGGTATATACAGGTCGACGGCGCACATTGCGAATAGCCAGTATGAGATAGTTTTTAAGCATAAACCTGGACTCTATATGTTCACATACGAATAAACGGGATCTATTGCAGGGCTGGCCGTGGTCATCTTGCGGATGGCTGTATCGTAGGTAGCTCACTCATACCGAAGCGTCTTTGCCGGGTCCGTCAGCGCCGTCCGAATCGCGTGGTAGCTGATCGTCCCCACGGTAATCAGGCCGGCCAGAAACCCGGATAGCGCAAAGATCTCCCAGGAGATCTCCGTCCGGTACGCAAAACGTTCGAGCCACTGCCCCATCAAGAACAGCGCGACAGGGATACCGATGACGAAGGCGACCCCTACCTTCTTCAGGAATTCGACAGAAAAAAGGATGACGATGCTCGACACGGTAGCTCCCAGCACTTTGCGGACACCGACTTCTTTCACACGCTGTTCGGTCATGTAAGCCGCCAGGCCGAACAACCCGAGGCAGGCGATCAGGATGGCGAGCCCTGCAAACGTCCCCAGCAACCGGCCGTGCTGCTGGTCCGCCCGGTACAGCGCGTCAAAGTTTTCATCGAGGAAATTCATCACCAATGGCGTCTCCGGATAAAACGAGGCCCAGGTATCTTCGATGGCCTCGACGGCGGCCGGCACTCGCCCGGGCGCAACCCTGACGGCCATGTATTCCAGGTCGGGAGACCGGGCCAGTTCGATGGCTATGGGCCTGATGGCCTGATGCAGCGACTCGAAGTGGAAGTCCTGGACGACCCCCACCACTTCATAGACCCGCTCGGGCCCTCCCGGCTCATGAAAGGGGGAAATCAGCCGTTCTCCCAGTGGAACATCCCAGCCATAGAGGCCGGCGGCCTCCTGGTTGAGGATCAACAGGGAAGAATCCCGGGCCGTCTCGAACTCGAATCCTTCACCCAGGGCCATCTCGAGCCCCAGCGTCTCGACGATATCCTCGTCGGCGTACATCATCCAGACGATATTGAGCTCATCCGCCGGAGCGCCCGCCGGCCGGAAGGCGTCGTCGCCCATCAGCTTCCCGGGCACATTGTTGAGGCCGGACACGGAAATGACTCCAGGCAATCGCCGAAGCTCTTCCTTAAAGGACCGGCTTTGCACGGTAAAATTAGAGGAGCGGTCGAGGATTACGACGTGCTCTCGATCGAAACCCAGCTTTTTGCTCTGAACGTATTGCATCTGCTGGAATACGAGGCCGGTGATGGCCATCAGCACGATGGATATGCTGAATTGTGCAATCACGAGCCCGCTTCGCAACCGGCCGCTCCTGACGCCACTGCGGAGCTTCCCTTTTAATACAGCGACCGGTTTGAACGAGGTCAGAAAAAATGCCGGATAGGCCCCAGACAAAAGACCAACGACGAGTACCGCAACGACCAGGACGATCCAGAAGCCGGGCGCACCCACGGGCACCTGATGGGACGTACCGAACCAATCGTTCAACAGGGGAATCATCCCTCGCAGGAGGGCGACCGCCAGAACCGTTGCGACAGCACACAGCAGCAGCGACTCTACCAGGAATTGCACCGTGAGCTGCCGGCGCTGGGCGCCCAGCACTTTCCGCACACCCACTTCCTTAGACCGGTTCGCCGACTTCGCTGTCGCCAGGTTCATGAAGTTGAAGGAGGCGATGATCAAAATGAGCAAAGCCACGACGCTGAAGGTATATACATTCTGGATGTCGTTATTGGCGTCCATCTCGTACAGCAGGTTGGAATGCAGATGGATGTCCGTCAGCGGCTGAGGGTAATACTCGTAACGCCCTCCTGAAGCCAAAAACTCTTCTATGCTCACCCCGAGCACATCCTTGATCTGCGGCGCCACCCGATCGTTGACAAACGGGATCAACTTCGCTTCGAAGTCTGCGATCGAAGCTCCCTCTCTGAGCACGAAATACGTCGTGAAGGGATTGCCGAACCAGCTTTCACTCTCGCTGACGTCGAAGGTCGACAACGAACCCAGGAAGTCGAACTGCCAGTGTGCGTTGTCCGGAACATCCTGGATGACCCCGGTTATCCGGTAGTCGCTTTCGTGGTTGATCCTCAAGACCCGGCCGAGAGCCTGTTCCGCCCTGCCCCCTGCGGCGCCGAAATATTTCGCCGCCATGCTTTCGGTCAGAACCACGGTATTCGGCTCTGAGAGCATCGTGTGCGGGTTTCCTGCGATCACTTCGAACGAGAAAACGTCGAAGAAGGACGAATCGGTGTAGAAGAATCGGTATTCCGTGAATCGCTTCTCTTCGTGCTCGACATGTACGCTCTCGCTCCCCACAAATTCGGATCGGAACACGCGGGCCGCGTGTTGCACTTCCGGAAAGTGATCCTGCAGCGCCCTCCCCATCGGGGCCGGCGAAAGCGGCGCCTTTAACTCCTGCCCCCCCACATTGGCATCGATGGCCAGCCGGTAGATGCGATCGGCGTTTTCGTGAAATCGGTCGTAGGATACCTCGTGCCGGACGTACAGCAGGATATACAGGCAACACGCCAATCCTATGGCCAGACCGGTTATGTTGATGGCCGCATACCCCGGATTTCGGCGAAGATTTCGGAAGGCGATTTTGATGAAATTTTGGATCATGCCTGTGCTCGTTTTGGCCGCGAAAGACCTGCACTACTCGTGACGCAAGGACTCCACGGGAAATTAAAACTGCTCACTCGTGCTGCAAGGCCAGCACCGGGTTCGACCGAGCGGCTTTGATGCAATGCACGCTGACCGTGAGGAGAGCGATCGCGACGGCGAGCAGGCCGGCCAGCCCGAACATCCACCAGGCCATCTCGATCCGAAACGCAAAGCCCTCCAGCCATCGACGCATGACCAGGTAGGCGATGGGTGCAGCCACCAGAAACGCCCACCCCACGAGCTTGACGAAGTCTTCCGACAACAACCTCACCAGGTGTACGACGCTGGCGCCTACGACCTTGCGGATACCGATCTCTTTCGTGCGCTGCTGCGTCGAAACGGCAGCCAGACCGAACAGCCCCATACACGCGATGAATATGGCAAGCCCCGCAAAAAGGAAAAGCAGGCTCATCAGTCGCTGCTCAGCTTCGTATTGCGCTCCCGCCGATTCGTCCAGAAAGGTATACTCGAAGGGATAGCTCGGGTCAAACTGCTCCCACTGCTGCCTGACGAACGCCAGCGTTTCGCTGATCGAGTTGCCCCGAATCCGTACCGTCAGGTTTTCGTACCTCGGAGCAACGTACAGTACGAGGGATTCGATCGGGTGATGGAGCGACTCGAAATGAAAGTCTTCCAGGACGCCGATCACGTAGCTCTCTTCGGTCTCCCCCGAAATATCCAGCCGCTTCCCGACCGGGTCTTCCCAGTTCAGCCGGTCCGCCAGCGTCTCGTTGATGACGACGCCGCGCGAGGCATCGGTAGGATACCGCTCCTCGAAGTAGCGGCCCTCGGCCATGGACAATCGGTAGGTCTCCAGCAAGTCGTAATCGTCCACGCGCCAGACGTACGCTTCCACGGTTTCTTCCTCGGACCTCCCCTCAGGATGCAACTGAAAGCTCATCATGGCCTCGCGTGTGCCCGGAACGCTGTTGCTCCCGGCCGCGTGAGTGATGCCGGGATGCTGCACCAGGGCTTGTTTGAAGGGCTCGTATCGATCCTGTATGCCGGTAGAACCGATGGGCAACACGACGAGCTGGTCCCTATCGTATCCCGGATCTTTGTCGTTCATGTACCGGGTTTGTCGGATCACCACGAGCACGCTGACGATCAAAACGATCGAGATGGCGAACTGCGTAACGACGAGGACTTTACGCAGCGAGAGCCCACGAGCCGCCCCTGATCTCAACTTCTTCAGCGCATGGACGGGTTGAAGTCCGGACAGAAAAAGCGCCGGATATCCGCCCGCGATGAGCCCGGTGACCAGAGCCAGCACGACGATCCCGACCATCAAATAGGGGTCGTCAAACAGGTCGACAGCGAAATTCTGACCCATGATCTTCCTGAAGACCGGGAGCATCAGCTTCACCACCCCGATCGACGCGAGCAGCCCCAGACAGGTGATGACCATCGACTCGATGAAGAATCGGGCGATGAGCTGGCGTTTTCGGGCGCCGAGTACTTTTCGGACGCCAACCTCCTGGGCTCTCTGCACGAACCGCGCCGTAGCCAGATTCATGTAGTTGATGCAGGCAATCAACAGGATCAATGCGCCAACGAGAACGAACAATTGGACGTACACACCATTGCCCAGCACGAGCGCTCGCGTGAACAGCATGCGGGAAGAGCCGAGGTAGATGTCCTCCAGCGGCTGCACGTACAGCTGGTATTCACCCGCTCGCCTGGGAAGGAATTCTTCGACGAGCTCGTCGAATTTGCCGCGCAGCCCTTCAGGGTCTACGCCTCCGGCCAGCACCACGTACGTGTACACCACCTGAGTAGACCAGCGGTTGAGCCAGTCGAACCCGAGCGTGGCCTCGCCCGGCGCGGTGGACGCCCAGGAAATCAATGCGTTGAACCGAAAATGTGAACGAACCGGGGTATCTTCAACGATGCCGGTGACTGTAAAAGGCAGCCCGTTGAGCCCGATCACGACCTGCCCCATCGGATCGGAATCGCCGAATAACCGCCGGGCGGTCGGCTCGGTCAAGACCAGAGACAGGGGGGCCGCCAGAACTTCCTCCGGGTTTCCACGCTGGAGGTCGAAACCGAAGACGTCGAAGAAATTAGAGTCGGCGATGACGACGTCGGAAACCTTCAGGGCGAGCGGCTCGCGCTGCCCGACGTCGCGCTGCATGATGACGTCGTCGAACCACGGCAAGACACGCACACTCTGTTCGACTTCGGGGAGGCGCTCGACGATCGCCGGCCCCATCAGCCCACCCGTGATCGCATGATGCTCCACTCCCCCCTCCGGCAGGGTGACCATTTTGTTCAGCCGGTAGATCTGATCCTTTCGGGCGTGAAATTGATCGTAGGACCGTTCGTGGTGCACGTAGAGACCGATCACGATGCAGCAGGCCATCCCGAGCGCGAGCCCGACGACGTTGATCAGGGGGAACGTCGGCTTCTTACGCAACGATCGGAAAGCGATATGTAGATAATTGCTGAGCATGAAGTTGTTCAGTGATGTCACGCAATCTTTGCCAGGATCTTGTTGGACACGCTGTCGGATCCATCATACATGGCTATCAGGATTCGAGGTGAGCGATCCAACAGTGAATCGGCAGTTCGTATGCGCGAAGTTGCGGAACATCGTTTATTCATGGTGTAATGCTTCGACCGGATTCGACCGAGCGGCTCTGATCGCATGATAGGACAGCGTCAAGAACGCCAGCACACCCGCCAGCACACCGGCCCCGAAGAACACGGCCATGCCCAGATCGATGCGGTAAGCGAACCCTTCCAGCCACCGTGTCATGGCGAGGTAGGCAATCGGAGATGCGATCAGAAACGCGATCCCGACCAGCATCAGGAAATCCCGCGAAAGAAGCCCTATCAGCTGCGGGACGGTAGCCCCCAGCACTTTTCGGATGCCGATCTCTTTCGTGCGGCGCTGGGTGGCGAAGGTGGTCAGGCCGAACAACCCCATGCACGATATCGTCAACGCCAGGATCGTGAAAAGCGAGATCGCTCGGCCCAGGAGGCGCTCTTCTTCGACGAGCGCCTCGAAGTTTTCGTCCAGGAAATAGTAGGAAATGGGGTCTTCGACGTTTAAACGCTGCCATGCCTCCTCCATCGCATCTATGAAGCCGGCGACGTCGTAGCCGCTCAGCTTCACCGCCAGCTGCCGCCCCTCCCCGGAAAACCGGATGACGGCCGGCTCGATCTTCGTCCGGAGCGACTGATAGTTGAAATCGCTGATCACACCGACGACGAAGACGTCCTCGGCCACCTCCTTGCCGATCGGGTCGTCCCCCAGCTCGAGCGCCCGGACGGCCGATTCGTTGAGGATGGCAGCCGTGGTGTCCGAGGCTAACTCGCCCGAAAAATTACGCCCGGCAACCAATCGCATCCCGAGCGTAGGCACGTACTGCTCGTCCCCCCGGAAAGTCTGTATCGTAATCCCTTCAGCCATCTCGGGCGTCTTGTAAAAATACATCGAAATGGCCGATCCTGTCGGAATGCGCCTCGCAGCCGTCGTGCTTACGACCGGCGTTAGCCGCTCTATGTTTTCTTTGAAGACCCCCTGCCGCTCAGCCAGACGGTGCCAGTTCTTCACGACCAGCACGCCTTCGTGATCGAATCCCTTGTCCGCCTCCTTCATGAAAGACATCTGATGGTAGATCACCCCGCTGCAGACGATCAACGCGATGGCGATCGCGAACTGGGTCACGACGAGCACCTTCCGAAGTCGTCCTCGTGAAGCCCCTGCCGCAGCCCCTTTCAGCAGTAACGACGGCTCGAGATTAGCCAGATAAAAGGCCGGATACATCCCCGCGACAACGCCGATGCCCAGTGAACATACGAACAGGGCCAGGAGTAACGTTCCGTCTGCCAGTACCCCCTCGACGAGGCGAACGCCAGAGACGTACTCGAAGGCAGAGAGCACGACCTCAACCAGAGCCGCCGCGATCACCATCGCGATCGCACTATAAACGACCGATTCGGATAGAAACTGCCGGACCAGTGCCCCCTTTCCCGCCCCCATACTCTGTTTCACCCCGATTTCTTTCATTCGGATTGCCGCGGTAGCCGTCGTCAGGTTGACGTAGTTGAAGCCGGCAATCAACAGCACCAGCACACCGATCAACCCCAGCATATACACCTGGTTCGGATTGCCTCCAGGCGTCAATTCAAACTGGAAATCGGAGTGCAGGTAGATATCGTGCAGGGGTTGCACCCAGAAGGTGAGAGCAATCGGCCCTTCTATCCACTCTTCGAAAGTCCCGGCAAACTGCACTGCCGGGAACGCGGTATTTCTCAGCACGCGTTCGATCCCTTCCTCGATATCCCGGGCTCCCTTTCCCTCGGCTACCTTGACGTAGTTGTAATATTCGACGTTGGTCCACGCCGCCCATTCGCCCGAGTGATCCAGCGGCAGCCAGAGCTCGGCGTCCAGGTGGGTGTTGAAGCCCGGCTTTTCGACGACCCCGGCTACCTGCACGATGCGTTCCTCTTTGCCGATGCGGAGCGTTTTGCCTGATACGGCCCCCTCACCGAAGTAGGTCGCTGCCAGCTCCCTGGAAATGACGACACCATCCGGTTGATGCAGGGCCGTTGCGGGATCCCCTTCCACAAATACGTAGGAAAACACGTCGAAAAACGCACTGTCGGCGAACAGGTACGCCGTTGTCTCGTATTCCTGGTCGTCCGCAACGATGCGCAGGGGACCCGATCCGCCGTCGACGCGGGTGACCCGTTGTATGGACGTCGTCGCGTCCGGCAGGTGATCGAGCAGCTGGCCCTGGCTCTTGGCAAAACCGCCCATCCCGTAGAAATCGGCGGCGATGCGATAGATGCGGTCGCTGTCTTCGAAACCGCGTTCGTACGTTAACTCCTGGATCACGTAAATGCCGATCACGAAGGCGCAGGACATCCCCAGCGCCAGCCCCAGGATCGTGATGGCCCCGGTCGCTTTTTGCCTGTTCAGGTTACGCAGGCTGATCTTAATGTAGTTTGTAAGCATGGACATAGGATCGTATGGATCCGCACAAACCGCTGAACGCCGCGACCTGGCTCATTCGCGGCCTCCGTGTGTACGACTTATTTGTAATACAACTTATTCGTAATGCAATGTATCGACGGGATTCGCCGCAGCCACTTTGATGGATTGCGCGCTCACCGTTAATAAGGCAATGGATAGTGTGATCACCCCTACGACCGGGAAAATCCACCAGTCGACAGCGGTCCGATACGCAAAGCTGCTGAGCCATTGCTGCATGACCCACAGGGCGACGGGCGAAGCCACCACGAGAGCGATCAGAACCAGCCTGACATACTCCTTCGACACGAGGATCACCATGTCGGACGTAGTGGCTCCGAGTACCTTGCGGACGCCGATTTCTTTCTGGCGCTGGGTGGCCATGAACGAAGCGAGCCCCCAGAGCCCCAGGCACGCAATAAACACGGAGAAGACCGCGGCCAGGTTGAACAACCGGCTCACGCGTTGCTCGGAAACGTAGAAGTCGTTCAATCGGTCGTCCAGGAAATTGTACTCGAACGGATGCTCCGTATCGAACGACTCCCCCACAGACCGCAGGTGCGCCAGCGTGCTCGCCAGCTCCGACGTTTCGACGTGGATCGAATAATAATCGATCACATCGATCGGATTCGACCTGTACCCGAGGACCAGGGGGGCGATGGGTTCGTGCAAGGACTGAAAATGGAAGTCTTCGGCGATGCCGATGACGCGTACGTCGTAGGGGGCCGCGTCCTCACCCTCCTCATCGAGCGGGATGCGTATGACCTGCCCCGCGGCTTCGGTGATGCCCAGCGCCCGGGCCCCTGTTTCGTTCAGGACCACGGCGGTCGAATCCAGCCCGAACTCCTCGGAAAAGTACCGGCCCGAGACCATATCCATTTCGTAGGTATCGACGAAATCGGCGTCTGCACCGATGAAATACATCCGCTCGACAAATTCGCTCGACTCCGCGGCGCGAACCACGTCGACTTTCGGTATCGTTTTCCAGTCTCCCGGTATACGAGAAGAAACACTGACCCGGCGAACGGACGCATGACTGGCAAACTCGTGCTTCATCGTTTGGAAGTTGCTTCTCGCCTCACCGCTGTTGATGTCCACGACGACGATCGCCTCTTTGTTGAAGCCGAGCTGTTTGTCCTGGATATGGCGCAGCTGGTCTCCGATCACCAGCGTAGCGATCAGCAATCCGATCGAGAGGGCAAACTGCGTGATCACGAGCCCTTTGCGAACGCGTGCGGCCGATCGCACCCGAGTCGTGCCTCCTTTGAGCACGCGTACCGGCATGAATTGACCGAGATAGAGGGCGGGATAAAATCCCGCCAGGAAACCGACGGACAGCGTAAGCCCGAGGAAGACGGCGATGACACGGCCATCCAGGAAGATCCATTTCGATATGTCTTTCCCCGTCAACTCGTTGAATAGAGGCAGAGCCGCTACCGAAAGGATACCCCCCAGGATGAGGGCCAGGCCGGCCAGCACGACCGATTCCCCGAGAAACTGCTGCATTAGCTGCTCGCGATGGGCGCCGAGCACCTTGCGCACGCCGACCTCTTGCGCTCTCTGGGTCGCCTGAGCGGTCGCCAGGTTCACGTAGTTCATAGAGGCGATGAGCAAGGTGAACAAAGCGATCGCCGAGAAGATGTACAGGTAGGCCCGATTCCCCTCGCGGGCATTCTCTTCGTAGACGATGTGTCGCGAACCGAAGTGGATGTCTGCCAGCCGCTGAAGGGACAAACTCTTCGTTTCGGCAAACGCATCGGTTTGATACCGTTCCATCACGCCGGTGATCTGCTCTTCCATGCCGGCTCGTTCTGCCCCCTCTCGAAGCTGGAGATAGGTAACGATCCCTCCAGAGTCCCACGAATCCAGCCATTCCTGCCAGCGGGGATGCCCTTCGAACGTGGGATACGAGATGAGCATCCTGAAGTCCAGGTGTGAATGATGTGGCGGGTTTTCCAACACTCCGGTTACCGTCATCTCTCCCCACTGCTCCATGTTGAGCGTTTTACCTACCGGATTCTCTGCGCCGAAATACTGGCGAGCCGCTTCCTCGGTGAGCACCATGGATTGCGGAGCTACGAGCGCCGTGCTGGGATCGCCCCGCATCCACGTAAAGTCGAAGAGCTCGAAAAAAGACGGATCCGTGAAATAATAATACTCTTCGTAGAAGCGGACGGCCCCGCGTTCGAGCGTCCGCCGGCCCACCACGCTGCGACCGACCAGGCGAACGTGATTCACGACGTCCGGCAGTTCGCTGTCGAGCAGCGGCCCCACCACGCCGGCAGTGCCCGCTACGTGCTGCACCTCTCGATCCGACGTCGTCTCCGATTCGACGACGCGGTACAGCTGCGGATAGCTGTCGTGAAAACGATCGAACGTCAACTCATCGTTGACGTACAGGAAGATGAGGATGCAACTCGCGAATCCAACGGCCAGGCCTGACATGTTTATCGCCGTGTAGACTTTTTGCCTCTTTAAACTTCGCAGTGCCAGTATGAGATAACTTCTAATCATCCGTTCGTATGTATTAGTGAATACATGTTTCTGTTAATGCAACGACGAGCCCCGCACGGGTCTTTACTCGTGCCGCAAGGCGTCGACGGGGTTGGAGAACGCCGCTCGGATCGACTGGTAGGCGATCGTGAGGTAATTCTTGATCATGGATCAGGCAACGGGGCGTCGGAGGCCCCCGTCAGTCGAATACGGACGTGACGGCGTGGAAGGCGGCATCGAGGTACTGGAGCTCCGGCCACAGGTAATACGCCAGTATGCTGCCGAGAACGAGCGCCAGTACGATCGTGAGGATGTATTCTTTGATGTAATTCCAGAGCATATCAAGTAAATGCATACTGTTCGCGCATAAAGTTTTCACTTACGACGTGACCGTCGAACAGGTGTATCACGCGATGGCTGTACTCCGCATCAGCCGGCGAGTGTGTCACCATGATGATGGTTGTGCCCGCTTCGTTCAACTCGGTGAGCAACTTCATGACTTCCTGGCCGTGGGCGGAGTCCAGGTTTCCGGTCGGCTCGTCAGCCAGGATCAACTTCGGCTTGGCCACAACGGCCCGGGCGATCGCCACGCGCTGCTGCTGACCGCCCGAGAGCTGCTGGGGGAAGTGCTTGCGGCGATGCATCATGCCCACTCGATCGAGCGCGGCGTGTACTTTCTCTTCGCGTTCTTTGCTGCCCACACCGATGTACAGCAGGGGGAGTTCTACGTTCTCGAACACCGTCAACTCGTCGATGAGGTTGAAGCTCTGAAAGACGAACCCGATGTTTCCCTTCCGCATGCCGGCGCGCTGGCGCTCCGAAAAGGTGGCGACTTCGTTGCCGATGAAGTGGTATTCCCCGGAGGACGGGTTATCCAGCAATCCCAGGATGTTGAGGAGGGTCGACTTCCCACACCCCGAGGGCCCCATGATCGAAACGAATTCCCCGGCTTTGATGTCGATATTAACCCCGCCCAGGGCGGTCGTTTCGATTTCGTCGGTCCGGTATACCTTTTTGAGATCTTTGGTTTGAATCATGCCAGCATCGTTTTTTACAAGTGGTCGTTATGTTTTTTGCAGGATCGTTCAGTCAATCCTGTAAGATTAAAATTTCAGCGTCGCCGTAGGTGTCGTACGAAGACGTGACGACGCGGTCTCCTTCCTGGAGGCCTTCGAGCACCTCGAAGTGTTGCGGGTTTTGGCGGCCCAGCCGGATCGGCCTGCGCACCGCCTGGTCGCCCTCTACGACGAAAATCCAGTTGCCCCCCGTCGTCTGGAAAAACCCGCCCCGGGGGATCAGGAGCGCCTCCGAAAGGTCGCCGAGCTGCAGCCGGATGCGCAGCGTCTGCCCGCGCCGCACCCCATCGGGCGCTTCTGCATCGAACACCATGTCGACCTCGAACAATCCGTTCTGCACTTCCGGGTACACCTTGTTGATTTCCAGGTCATACTCTTCGTTGCTCAGCGTGAAGGTGCCTTCCTGCCCCGTATTGACGCGCGGCAGGTAATGTTCGTCCACCGGCACGTTGACCTTGAAGCCGTCGAACCGGTCGATTTGCCCCAGGCGCTGGCCGTCCGAGATCGACTGCCCGATCTCCGCATTGAGCGACGTGAGCTGGCCGGTAATGGGCGCCTTGACCACGAGGTTTTCAAGATTCAGCCGGACGACGTCCAGGTTGCGCTGCATCCTGGTGACCGATGCCTCCAGCTGCTCGACCTGGACCTGCCGCATCAGGGAATCCTGCCGGTGGGAGGCGAGCGTAAGCTCTCTGCGCCGCTCCTGGTATTCGAGCTCGTCTTTGATCTGCCGGTATTCTTCATCGGAGATCAATGCTTTTTCGTACAGCTCCTCGTTTCTCTCCTGCTGCCTGCGCAGCCGGGTGATCTGGTAGTTGATATCGAGCAGCTGCTGCCTGAGATTCAGCGTGTTCTGCTCCATGTCCAGGCGAGCCTGGCGCAGGTAGTTCATCGTCTCGTAGAACTGGGCTTCTCGGTTCAGCAGATCCAGCTGGAGGTTGTTGTTGATGAGCCGGAGGATGGGGTCTTCGGCCTCAAGAATGGCCCCCTCTTCTACAAAGATTTGCTCGACACGGCCCCCTTCGGCGGCATCGAGAAATACGGTGCGCAGGGGCTCCAGCGTTCCGATAACGGAGATAAACTCCTGAAATTCGCCGGTTTGCGCTGCAGCGATGGTGAGGCGTTCGGTCTGAACGCGCAACTTAGTCCCCCCGGACATCGTCCACAGACCATACCCGACCGCCCCTACAAACAAGACGACCCCCACGATCAGGGCGATCTTCTGGGGAGGCCACTTTTTTTTCTTAACCACACGATCCATCCCTCCACCACTGCCGGGCATCGAGCCGCGGTGATTCGCCGAGGTCACTGAGCTATCTTTGAATTCTGTCTCGTTCATCGTAGGATATTATCTTCGTATCAGCTATCAATCACGTTATGCGACTATATGTTTTTCAAAACGCGTGCCACAAGACGTAATGCGTTGTCCACCAGGCACTTACCCCTTTCCCGAGCCCTCCTTACACCCTGATGCTTGTTCGCGAGCGATACAGGGACCGTTCGAAATCGAACACCCTGTTCACGAGCGTACGAGGCCCAGCATGCCGACATTCCCATGAAACATGGCACCGTCCTCGTCGTCGACGACGACCCCGATATATTGCAAGCCGCCCGGCTTTTGCTGAAAAAGCACGTGGCGCTCGTCGAAACCACAGAAACCCCACAGCAGATCCCCGACCTGCTGCGGAGCACCACCTACGACGTCATCCTGCTGGACATGAACTTCTCCAGGGGCAACAACAGCGGTAAGGAGGGATTCCACTGGCTGGAGCGTATCATGTCGCTGGACCCTTCCGTGGCCGTCATCATGATCACGGCGTTCGGGGACGTAGAAACCGCCGTGCAGGCCATCAAGGAAGGAGCCACCGACTTCATCCTCAAGCCCTGGCAAAACGACCGGCTGGTGACCACGGTCCTGAATGCCCTCCAGCTCCGGCGCTCCCTGGAAGAAGCCAGCCAGCTTCGGACGCAGAAAGAACACCTGAGCGAGGCCATGGACTCTCCGTACAAGGTGTTCATCGGGCAGTCGCCGGCCATGCTCAAGGTGTTCGCCACCATCCGTAAAGTGGCGCCGACCGACGCCAACGTGCTCATCCTGGGAGAAAATGGAACGGGCAAAGAGCTGGTGGCGCGCGCCATACACCGCCAGTCCAACCGGTCCAGCGAAGTGTTTGTGACGGTGGACCTCGGCGCCGTCAGCGAAACCCTCTTCGAAAGCGAACTGTTCGGGCACGCGAAGGGCGCCTTCACCGATGCTCGGGAGGACCGCGCCGGCCGCTTCGAGGCCGCCAACAAAGGCAGCCTCTTCCTCGACGAAATCGGAAATCTGTCGCTCCCGCTCCAGGCCAAACTCCTCTCTGTGCTGCAAAACCGGTCCGTGATCCGCCTGGGCACCAACAAACCGCGCCCGATCGACGTGCGCCTCATCTGTGCCACCAACATGCCGATCCACGAGATGTCCATGAAAAACACGTTCAGGCAGGACCTGTTGTACCGGATCAATACGGTCGAAATCCAGTTGCCCCCGCTGCGGGAACGCCTGGAAGACCTGCCGCTCCTGACCGATCACTTCCTGACGCTGTTCTCGAGAAAGTACAACAAGCCGTCCATGCGGCTCGGCGCCGGCACAGCCCGGAAGCTGGCTTCGTATGCCTGGCCCGGCAACGTGAGAGAGCTCAGGCACGCCATCGAGCGGGCCGTAATCCTGAGCGAGTCGCCCGTGTTGACGCCCGACGACTTCCTGTTGTCCTCCCCGGACGCACTGGCCCGCGAAAACAGTTTCGAATCCTACAACCTGGAAGAAGTCGAAAAACACGCGATCAAACAGACGCTGGTCAAACATAACGGCAACATCAGCCAGGCCGCCCGAGAGCTCGGCCTGACCCGCGCTGCGCTCTACCGGCGCCTCGAAAAATACGGCCTGTAAGTCATTCACCCCAGACCTCATGGACACCTTTCTTTTCTTCCGCCGGTTTCGCGTGAACGTCGTGCTCCGGCTCGTATCGATCGGCGCTACGATGCTGGCCAGCATCGTGTTCTTCCTGCAGTTCGACAACTACGTGTGGCTCCTCGCCGGCGGATTGATCCTCACGCTGCAAACGCGCTCGCTGTTATTCCGCATCGAACGGATTACCCGCGACCTGACGAGCTTCCTGGAAGCGATCCAGTATTCCGACTTCACGCAGTCGTTCAGAACCCCGTTCTCCGAACGGGTATTCCGGAACCTCTACGACGCATTCGCGGAGGTGATGCGCTCGTTCCAGGATACCCGCAGCGAAAGCGAAGCGCAACGGAGGTACTTCGAAACAATCGTCCACCACATCGGCATCGGGTTGTTGTGTTACCACCCCAACGGCAGGGTCAGGCTCATCAACGCCGCTGCCAAACGCCTCCTCGACATCCCCGCGCTGCTCAACATCCAGGATCTGGAAACCTTCAGCCCACGCCTCGTGGAAGCGCTGAAGGAGGTCGGCTCGGGCGACCAGCGCCTGATTCAGGTGCAAACCGGCTCCGAGCGGCTCCAGATTTCCGTATATGCCACCCGGTTTACCCTGCATAACGAAGCCTACGTACTGGTTTCGCTCCAGAACATCGGGTCCCAGCTGGAAGACAGCGAGATGGATGCGATGCAGCACATGACCCGCGTGCTCGCCCACGAGATCATGAACTCTATGACGCCTATCATCTCGCTGGCCTCCCTCGCTCAGGAGCACCTCAACGAACACGCAGCAGATTCAGCGACGGACCCCGACACTATCGAGGACCTCCAGGATGCCTTACAGACCATCGAGAAGCGAAGCGAGGGGCTGGTCCACTTCGTGAACGCCTACCGGAGCATCGCGCGGATCCCGAAGCCCGAATTTCAACTGTGCCCCGTCAGAGACCTCTTCGTTCGCGTGCAGACCTTGTTCGAGGCGCAGTTAAAATCGCTCCACGTACGATTCGAACACCATATCGAGCCGGCGTCCCTGTCGGTGCTGGCCGACCCCGACCTCATCGAGCAGATCCTCATCAACCTCGTCAAAAATGCCATCGAGGCGCTCGACGGGCTGGACAACAAGTCGATTTACCTCGAGGGGCTCCTCGACCGGCAGGGGCGCGTCATGCTGAAAGTAACCGACAACGGCCCGGGCATCCCCGACGAAATCATGGAAAACATCTTCGTCCCTTTCTTCTCGACAAAGTCCGACGGCTCCGGCATCGGGCTCAGCTTTTCGAGGCAGGTGATGCGGCGACACCGGGGCATCCTGCTCGTCCACACGCACCCCGGCGGCCCCACGACGTTTACGCTTCGCTTTTAAAGGGGGGTTCGGGGTTTTTCCGTTATTCTTGTTTTAAGACGTGAACGGGGTCGGAAAGGGCCGCTCGGATCGACTGGTAGCTCACCGTACCCAGAGCGATCAACAGGGCCCCTACCCCAACGAGCATCACATTCCCCCACCCAATACCTGCTGAATACGCGAATTGACTCAACCAGCGCATCATGACGACATACGTCATCGGCGCCGCGATCAGGAACGAAGCAGCGACCAGGATTACATATTCTTTCCCGAGCAGGCCTATTATATCCCGCACCCGGGCGCCCAGCACCTTCCGGATGCCTATTTCTTTCCTGCGACGTGCCGCCATGAAGGCTGTCAGCCCAGACAGCCCCGTACAGGCCACTATAACCGACAACACCGAGAAGATACTCAACATCTTTCCCTGCCGAATGTCCGCTTCATAAAACAGGTCGATCTCCTGATCGAGGAACGAAAACTCGAAGGGCTGTTCCGGAGCAACGGCCGCCGAGGCCTCTTCTATCTGAGATAAGGCCTGAGAAACATCGCCCGCATCAATTTTCACGACGACCTTGCCAAACCGCTTAATTTCATCCACAGTTAAATAAAGGAAGATGGGAGTCAGAGCAGTTCTCATAGACCAGCTGTGGAAATCGTCTACCACCCCTGCCACATAAAACGTATGCTCGTTCCAGACCTCGTCGTGTTTCAACTTTCGCTTCACCCATTTCCCCAGGGCTTCTTCCGGGCGGCTCACGTTAAAAAGTCGCAATGCGGCCCGATTGATCAAAACAGCGCTGTTTCGATCGCTGCGCCGCTCAGGGTCAAAGTTTCGACCGGCGAGCAGGTCGATCTCCATCAAATCCACAAAATCGTAGTCGACGTCGAAAGTTTCTATCCAGGGCAAGTCTCCTGTATCGCTGACATACCCTTCAATCTCGTGCGTGCTTTTGATCAGGTAGTCGTGTCCGGGCATCGGGGCCGTCGTTACACCCGCTACGCCCGGCCTGGCGAGCAATTCTCTTTTAAGGGCGGCATACTGGCCCCGGGTCTCCTCCGGCGGCGTAATGAGCACCACATTCCGGGCATCGAAACCGAGATTCATGCTTCGCATGAAATGGAGCTGATTCCAGAGCACGAGCGTGCTGCCGGCCAGCCCCATTGAAAGCGCAAACTGCACTATCAACAGGCCTTTCCGGAGAGCGCCTGTCGACCTCGAAGGGACGGACTTCCCTTTCAGCACGCGCACGGGATCGAAGGTAGAAAGGTAAAAAGCCGGATACCCTCCCGCTAAGAGGGCCATGCCGGCGGCGATCCCAAGGGCGATCGCGACCCCCAGCGGATGGAATACGTCGCGTACAGCCACTTCCCGCTCGACCAGGGCGCCGAACGGCGCTAGAAAAAGCATCGCCAGCCCAAAGGCGAGAAACAGCGACACCAAACAGATCAACCCGGATTCAACCAGAAACTGGTGGATCAGCTGCCGTTGTGAGGCGCCCAGCGACTTGCGCACACCGACTTCACGGGCACGAAATAATCCCCTCGCCGTGGACAGGTTTATGTAGTTGATGCACGCGATCGAAATCAAGAGAACGGCAATCAGGGCAAACAGGTATACATATTGCCTGTTGCCGCGGAGCTCCCTTGCGGTAGCGCGCTCGTTCGAGAAGTAAATAGCCCGCAACGGCTCGACCCGCGTGGTTATCCCACCATAAGCAAAATCGCCCATGTACGTCGCCAGATGGTCATCCAGATGGGATTTGAGCTCAGCAGCGCTATACCCCGGTTCGAGCAAGACATACGGATTGGCCCCGCCGTCCGCCCAGGATTCGACCAGGGGGTCGAGGGCGGCGAAGGAAGCAAATGAAATGAGCAGGTCTATGTTCAGGTGGGACGGCCCCTCAGGCGAGTCCATCACGCCGGCCACTTCATACCGGTGCTGCCCGTCCAGTTCCAATACACGCCCGACGGCCTCCCGGTCGCCGAAGTATTTGTCAGCCAGCCGCTGAGAAAGAACGACATTATTCGGGCTTGATAGCGCCGTCTTGGGGTCTCCGGCAGCAAGCGTAAAATCGAAAATGGTAAACAGCGTTGGGTCCGCAAAACAGCGCCCGGGCTCCCGAAAGCGCTCCGACTCCACCTCGATCGCCACGGGCTCATCCATACAGCGGATGCGCACCTGGTCCAGGACGCCGGGCAGCGATTGCGCCAGCGTAGGGCCGAGCAGCCCTGGCGCATAAACCGGCGCCTCGTTATCACCGAACGCAGCCGATGTCGAGATTCGATAAATATCGTCGGCGTGCTGATGAAATGCATCGTACGAGTGTTCATGACGAATGAACACCAGAATGAGCAGACTGCACGCCATACAGATGGCAAATCCGAAGATGTGGACCGCGGTGTACCCGGAGTCACGAATGAACTGGCGAAGTGCAGCGCGTATGTACATGGTCTTCGTCCTACCTGGTTCTCGTACCGACCAGTACGGGTTGATAAAATGCACCATCGATGCGTTTCACCTCCTGGAAGCCCGCCTGCTCCATGAGTTCGCACAGCCTCGATGTTGAGATCGCATAATAGCGGGTTCGCATCGTGTGGGAGATCACGTCCCGGGTCGACAGTTCCTCTTCGACGAAGAAAAAGGTGAGATCGTACATATCTCCCTCGAAATCCCAGACTTGAAAAATAAGATATCGCCGCCCGTTCTCAATCCGCACCCCGTAGAGTTTAACGAGGTTTGTACCTCGATCCTCCGCTGCATAATCCCTGACCGTGATGACACATCCGCCGCCTTTCGTAAGGCATCTATGCATCTCTCGGAGTGCAACGAGCAACTCATCGTCGGAAAGCAAATGGGGCAGGGAATTATCCCCTGAAATCACGACGTCGAATCCCGTTCCGTGAAGCGCATGGGCCTCACGCATGTCGCACACAGAGAATGAACTATCCACCTTGCGTTTGGCCGCCTCCTCAATCGCTCTATCAATCGCATGAACAGAGATATCAGACCCCGTTACCGAATACCCCTGTGAGGCCAGCGCGATGGCCTGTGTACCGATCCCGCAGGAGACATCCAGGACGGCCTCCGATCCCGGCCATTGGGCCTCGATGAGCGCCGATAACTGTTCCCCCTGGCGCCGCATGCTGCCCTCCCAGTCCTGAAAGATCAAGTGATACAGCGGGGCCAGTTCATCGTAGAATGCATCTGTGTTGAATTCACCCATACGAGAACCCGCCTGTTGTTTTGTGAATCGTATTTCTCATCCCGTTTTTCCCTCTTGACCGGTTCAAGACTTCGCTGATTCGCATTCAGGCAGTCGCTAATCTCAACACCCAGCCCCTCCTGTCTGCAGAAGGCCGTTCCTTCGTCGAACTCATCTTCTAAGACATTGATCGCAAGAGGATGAATCCCAACACCGTCATGGTAAAATGCGTCGAGAGCAGCCGGTGGAGATTAACAATCGAATGTAGAGCTTCCAATCCTCGGAATCAATGTCGCCTCTGGCGCCGGCAACGGCTGGCGACGTCAAACTCCTGGTTAAAAGGATGCGTCATCCCGCACTTGATGCGGGATCCAGAGACCGTTCAGAAAATTCGAAACGGCCCATTGGAGCTTCTCCATAGTCGTCATCCCGACCCTGTGGAG
>CAZGHT010000062.1:21384-34156 GCA_964525535.1 uncultured Rhodothermaceae bacterium | reverse complement strand
AAGCCGCTCTGGCAGGACGAATGCGCATCCGGCGCGTAACATCTGTTAAATAGTGTGCATCTCGGTATTTTATCACCCGTTCGCTTATCTTTTCAGGGCCATCTGTTCTTTACTTCAAGACTCGCTTTTTGATCATGTATACCACTGAATTTCTGCTCGTTCGTTCAGCTCCCCGATTCGTCATGTTATGGCTGGCCCTGTTCCTGGCGCCGGCTTCCCTTTTGGCCCAGAATACGCCGCAATTGAAGAAACGTATTGCGGTGATGACGTTTGAGGACAAAACGAGCCAGGCCTATTCGTACGGGTTTATCGGCAAAGACGCGGGGGACGGATTTGCAGAAATGTTGACCACGGCGCTGGTCAAGACCGACGACTATATCGTGATCGAACGTAATCAGCTCGCTCAATTATTGCAGGAGCAAGGGCTGGGGCAGTCCGGTATCGTCACGCAGGAGTCCGCCGCTCAGGTCGGTAAAGTACTCGGTGCGGAACTGGTCGTTTTCGGGGCCGTCTCGGAGTTCGGCTACTCTCAGCAGTCCAGCGGCGGGTCGACCCGGAAATTCGGGCTCGGAGTCGATAATTCGAAGGCTACCGTAGCGGTCGATGTTCGCATCGTCGATCCATCGACCAGCGAGATCGTCGCTGCCGAGAACCTGCGCGAACAACGCAGCAAAAAAGGGCTCAAACTGCGCGTCGAGGACGTTCGTATCGGCAGTCAGAACGAATTCGACGAATCGCTCGTCGGTAAAGCGACGCGAGATGCCATCGACGGCGTCGTGGACCTGCTCGCCGATAATGCAGACCGCGTGCGCTGGCAGGCGAAGGTCGTCACAATGAACGGCGGCGACGTCTTCATCAATGCCGGCTCAACGGCCGGCGTCCAGGTGGGCGACCGGTTTTCGGTATATCGCGCCGGGCAAGAACTCATCGACCCGGACACGGGCCTCAATCTCGGCGCTGTCGAATCCAGGCTGGGCGAGATCGAAGTTGTCGATAACCAGGTGGGCGAAGGCAAGGCGGCACGCTGCAAAGTCGTTGAGGGCAGCGACTTCGAACGAGAGGATATCGTGCGGGCAGGTTCATGACGGGATGCACGTACTTTGATCCCCATTCATAATCCCGGTATTTTTACGGGCCGAATACGAAGCCGCGCTGCACGGGTACTGGTTCAATCCGCGCACTGGCGATCGTGTCCGCACTGAGATGCCTTCGGATGGCGTCATGAACGCGCCCGATGAACAGGACTGGGTTCTGCTGGCATGACCCATCATTTCACCTCGTTATGCGCAGCGGATCTCGCAGGGATTCCATCGCTTCCTGCCGGCCTAATTCGACCATGTACGACATTTGTTGCGGCACGAATTCCCGGCCTCCCCCTGGCAACTTCTGCTTTGGACGAATGATGTACAATTCGTAGGATTGATCCGATAACGGTTGTAATGTGGACAGGCGTTCGAAAATCGCTTCGATTTCTTCCTCTTTCCCCAACGTATGCACGAGTTCTTTTTTCAGCGCCTCTACGTACGCGGTGAATTCCTTGCGCAGTCGCTCGTTTAGCCGGGCATTTTGGACCTCATTTTCGAGCACCTCGTTTAGAAACAGGGTGATCATGCGTCCGAGCGTCGACAACACACGAGGGGGCTCCTCTCTGGAAAATCGTTCGCTCCTCGATATAGAGGTCGGTTCCAGAAGAATGGCGTAAATTTCCTGGGCGCCGTCTTCGATCGCTGCCCGCAGAGGGGCGACCTCGCGGATGCCGCCGTCCAGATACCAGTCTGTCGGTTTGATGATGCAGTCTTCCCCGAAGGGATTGGCCGAAGGTACGATGCAGGGGGACGGGTCTGAAGCGACCTGGACGGGCGGCATGTAGACCGGGATCGCAGAGGACGCCTTGACGGCTTCGATCAAGACCTGCCGGTTGCGCAGAGGCAGGTAGATGAGGGATCGAGAGCCAGGGGGCGCGGCATACCGGGAGGGCGGGTGTTCCTGGGTATGGAACACGACCGTATTGCCGCTGGCCATATTGACGGTAGCCAGAAATACGCGGTGTTCGGACAGGATGGCGCCGGCAGTGGTTTCGTCTATATACGATTCGATCAGCGTATAGAGCGGATCTGCGCTCGTCAATGCATCCTGGAGCGTCAATGCGTTGATGGCCGGCCGAGACGAAAGAATATCTTCCGTCAACACGCTTTGATACGTGTGCAGCAGGAGGTCGATCTGGCCGGTGGCAACGAGTGGCGCGATGAGGGCCCCCGTGCTGGTGCCGGCAAACAGGTCAAACGTCTTGCCAGCCGTTCGGACGAGGTAGTCTACAGCGCCCACGGCAAACGCCCCATGTGCTCCCCCGCTGGCAATAACCAGGGCCGTCGTGTTGTTATCGGGTATATTTTCGTGCATCACGGATCAGGGAGTAAGAGTCGGAGAGGCGGCGCCAGAGGACGGGCAGCAGCCGGTGGGGCAGGAAGTCGTCTTCCGCGCATACAGGCTGTGTCCTGGACCGGGCCAGGCCCAGTTCTATGGCGTTAGCCAGTTCGGGCAGGCCGGTGGACCGCAGGTAACGCAGGGCCGCCTCGCTGGACGGCTGGGATAAGAAGGCCAGTTCGTTGCCCGGATGGACGAATTGCTCCAATCGTCTGTACCGTTCCTGCACGGCGGGTTCTGGGTTTTGAGGCGTCACGAAGAACTGCGTCTGCAATGGAATCTGGGTATGATTGAAGATGACGTACTGGCACTCCGTATAGTTCATGGGGTAAGGGATTTTGTCGCCGGCGGGCCTCGTGTGTTTGGAGATGTTTCGTCCGATCGAGATCCCGGCGTAATACCGGTTCTGCTCGAAATCGTATCCCATACGGAAGGAGAGATCGAACACGGAGGGGATGGTGGTCGAGGCCAGGATCCCTACGGGGAGCACGTTGTCTCTTCCGGTGAGCCATTCTTTATACACCTCTGCGCCCAGATACAGGTCGATGAGTTTGGCGCCCTCGATCTCGATCAGTTCGATGCCGTACTGGAGGAAACCGCCCTCCATGAAGGTAGTGCCGGGGTTGGTATAGACCGCCGCCTCCGAGAACCCCATGCGCCATCGGTTCACGATCACGCCTGCACTGAGCCGGGTGCTCATCCAGTACGGCTGAATAAGGCCTTGCTCAAGCTCCTTGAAGTTGTTGTTGAGCTCGGTCCCCAGCTCGAGGGCTCCGAAGAGCTGACCGTACGTCACGCGTTGGGGTGGAAGGAGTGTGAAAAGGAACAGAAATAGTACAAAATACCTCATCAGACGTCAGCTAACAGATTACTGGGATCGAGCGCTCAGAGGATCGCAAGGCGACAGGAGCGACGGGGCGTCGCTCAGGAGTCACCGGCCTCGGATTTGTGAAACGCACCAGGTATGAAACGCAACTTGCGCGAGGGTGTCTTGTTTGCAGTAGGCTTTGAGCGCATCGTAGAGTTTTTCTTTTTCTACCCCCTCGCTCCGGGTCATGCGTACCCAGGCGGCATGCGCCGAGTCCCCGTCGGCGATATCGAGTCCCTCGTAGGTAATATGTTCCGGGAGAAGCACCTCGGTTACTTTTTTTAACGAATACGATCCCCCCAGGCCAGGATGTTTGACGGATTTTCGAGCGAGCGCGAGTTGATCGAAGACCCGCGCGACCATGGCGCGAAACTCGGCTTCGAAACGAGGTACTACGGCGGCGAGGTAGTCCAGCACGGCGGTCTCGAAATGGGCGTTATACGCCAGGATGGCGCCTTCGGTGCCGATTGTCTCCGCGAGACGGCTGGCTACGGACTCCCGGGGGTCCCCCTGGATGGGGTGTAAATATTCGTGATGATGGAGCGTTCCGTCCCGGGTCAAGACATGACACGAGAACTGGAACGGAACGGCCTGGAACGGCTTCGTGCCTGGATAAGGAGGAATGGGAGCGCTGTGTGTTTCGAAGTCGAGGAAATGTAAGGGGTAGTCCAACGGGGCCAGCGCATCCCGGATGTACGCCTGGTCGACGGACTCCGAACCCGTCAGCTGAAATCGCACGTATTCCCATTGTCTGGCAGTCAGTTCGAACTCTTCGGGGATCTGATCCAGCGTCCATATCTCGTGGTCGAGCAGGGCGTTGATCTTGGCCTCGCTGAGGCGCGGGATCGAATGTACGGAGGGGGCCGGCACGTCCTGCCAGCAGTGCTCGTAGAAGGCGCACTTGCGGGGCTTTTTGCAGTGGCGGCCGACGCGCACCGGCGGCGGTGCGCTGCGCGATAATGCCTCGGGCAAGGCCTGGAGATCCGGGCCGAGGCCGGCCACCGTCTCCTCGATGAGGGCGGTAACGTCTTCTTCGTAAAACAGCCGGGCGTTGCCGGGCGCGAGGTAAGTATTGTCGATCAGCACCAGCAGCGCCTGATGAACGTCAAATCCGAGCCCCTGCAGGACGTAGGTCTGGACGGCAAGATCAAGCTTGTGCTCTTCTTTGAGGCGTGTGCTCATCTTGACTTCACGAATCGTGACCGCCCCGCCGGGGTGCACGTCAAGAATATCGACCCGGATGCCCATGGACTGGTATTCGAAAGCCGGCTGGTACAGGCGATGTGCGCCCGATTCGATCTGTTCCGTCGTATCGCGAACGGCCGCGTTCCAATCGGCGGCGTCGATGAAGACCCCCCCTCCGTAGGATTCTCTGCTTCTGACGTCGACGGCGAGCCCTTGCTCCAGGCGCATCTGCGTCGCTTCGGAGGGCGGCGCGGCCAGGCCGGGCTCGTGCCATTTCAGCCAGAAAGCCTTCGTACACTGGCGGCTCAACAGCAGATCGCTCTTGGTGAAATTCACGAGGCACACCCCGCACACGACATGGGGTAAGAGGTGGATTCCAGATTTGTAGGTAAGGACATAGGAATTAAGGGGATGGATTAGTTATCTTAACACGCCCATATCGAACAGGCCAAAGTACGCTCTTCCACAGGGGATTTCAACTTCAGGGGGAATTCGACCCGAGGAGAATTCAACGACGCTGAAAAGGCTTCAGTATATACTAACATTCACAACATGCATATTAACAAAGCGGTTATTACAGCTGCCGGTAAAGGGCAACGCACCTTGCCCCTCCAATCCTTGATCGATCGAGACGGTACAGAGAAGTCGTTGCTGCAAATCATTGTTGAGGAAGCGCTGAGAGGCGGTATCGAGGAGGTGTGCGTCGTCGTTCGCCCCGGGGACGAAGCGCCCTATGCCGGGGTTGCGGGCGACCATGCCGGGCGCCTCCATTTTGTGCACCAGGAACATCCGCTGGGGTATGGCCATGCGGTGCACTGCGCCAGGGACTTCGTCGGAAAAGACCCTTTTCTTCACCTCGTCGGCGATCACCTCTACATCAGCCGTGGACAACGAGGTTGCGCTGCTCAACTCATCGAAATCGCGACGCAGGAGGCCTGCTCGGTATCGGCCATCCATGCGACCCGTGAAAATTTATTGCCCTATTTCGGTACGGTAGGGGTGCAGCGGCTTCAGGGGAAGAGAGACCTGTTTCGCATCGAAGAGGTGGTCGAAAAACCTACCCCGACGTATGCCGAACAGCAACTCACCGTGCCCGGCCTGCGCGCCGGTTATTACCTCTGCTTTTTCGGTATGCACGTGCTGACGCCGACGATCATGGACATCCTGGGACAACTGCTCGCGGAAGGTGATACGGATCGCAGGTTGACCCTGTCCGAAGCGCTGGCTATCCTGGCGCACAGAGAGCAGTATCTGGGGCTGGAAACCGAAGACCTGAGATACGACGTCGGGGTCAGATATGGACTGATGCACGCCCAGATCGCACTGGCGCTCAGCGGCAAAGAGCGCGATCAGGTGCTCACGAGCCTGCTGGAACTCCTCGCTGCGAGAGAATTGGGGACGACCCTCCAGGAGGACCAGCTATGAGTGAACTGGTACGAATTATTACGTCCGATGTGGTAGACATTCGTAATCAATCCCTGGATGCGTTCTGCCGGGATGCGTCATTACATGCGCTCTTCGGTGAATGTGTCGCGCTCGATAAGTTCAGGCGAAACTCGGACAATCTCTATGAGCGCGTGCGTGCGCTTTTTTTTCTGTACGCGATCCACCGGTTTCATCTGCCTCGGCACTACAACCAGAGCAGCCATGGATACATTCCTTACGAAGGCGTGGCCCACCTGTGGAAGCGGCGCTTCGAAGAAGCCCTCGAAATATTCCTGGCGGAACAGGCGCTCCAGGGACCCAGCGACGCGTTGTCCAGCGCTCTGGCCGTAGGATATCACCGTCTCGGATTTCAAACCCTGGCCGACCAGGTGCGCCGCAGCGTGCGCTCTGTACGCGGCAACCAGTGGATGTTTCGCGTCGGCCACCCGGACGACCAGTCTTTGCGCGTACGGCCCGAGCTGTACCGGAAGCAGGCTCCTGATGCGCTCTTCCCGATCATCCGGGAACGGACGCCCGTGCGAATGGATCTGACGCACAGCGGCTGGAGCGATATCTTTTTTCTCGGGATGGATTTTCCGGAAGGCGCGCGTGTATTGAATGTCTCGATCGACCTGAAGGTGCACGGTGAAACGCCGGGCGGCGATGGGGTGTCTCCCGAGGCGTCCACCACGGCTCCTCCCATCGAGACCTTTTTTCGGGTCATCGATCAGCCCGTGCTTCGCCTTGCCAGTGTCGACCTGCAGGCGGTCACTGAAATTTCGGATCTGGACGAAGTGTTCGACTTCGCCCGCGACTATCTCGGCTTATTGAAGGCGGGTGTGATCGCGTCAGGACTCGTTCCTCCCGGTATGGAAGGGGCTAACCAGCCGCTCGAGGCGCTGCTCGAGCGCATGATAGGGCCGGGGCACGGTATCGAGATCGTGACGATGGTGAACGACATCCCCAAAGGATCCAGGCTGGCCGTCTCCACGAACCTCCTCGCTTCCATCATTACGGTTTGTATGCGCGCTACCGGCCAGACCCAGTCGCTGACCGGCCCCTTGCTCGAAGAGGAGCGACGCGTCGTGGCTGCGAGAGCCATCCTCGGGGAGTGGCTGGGCGGATCCGGCGGGGGCTGGCAGGATTCCGGGGGCATCTGGCCCGGTATGAAGCTGATCGAGGGCGTCACGGCTCTGGAAGGCGACCCGGAGTACGGCGTCAGCCGCGGGCGGCTTTTGCCGCATCATATGATCCTGCAGCATAGTGAAGTCACTCCCCAGACCCGCCAGAAGCTGCAGGACAGCCTCGTGCTCGTCCATGGCGGTATGGCGCAGGACGTCGGACCTATCCTGGAGATGGTTACCGAAAAATACCTGCTCCGGTCCGAAAAAGAGTGGCGCTGGCGCCAGGCCGCCATTCAACTGCTCGATGACATGGTCCGTAGCCTCCGCGAAGGCGACATGAAGGCGATAGGCGCTGCCACGCAGCGGAACTTTGACTGGCCCATCCAGACCATCATTCCCTGGGCAAGCAACGACTACACAGAGTCTATCATCGATCAGGTGCGCGAAGCGTTCGGCGAAGATTTCTGGGGCTTCTGGATGCTGGGCGGTATGGCCGGGGGCGGCATGGGGTTCCTCTTCGCGCCTCAGCAAAAGGCGCGCGCCCTGGAGCGCCTGCCCGACATCATGGGGCGCACCAAGAAGCGTATGGAGCACGCGGTGCCGTTCGCGATGGATCCGGTGATCTACGACTTTACGATCAACGAAGAAGGAACGACGGCCTGCCTGCTCCAGGAGCACGACGCACTGATGCCGGCCCGCTATTACACGCTCGCCGTCCCCCGGCTGCTCAGGCACGAGACGAGAACGCTCCCCCGTAGCCGCAGGGCTGAGATGGATCGTTTCGGGATGGCCTGCCGGACGCAGCCCGAGCTCGCCGGCATGGTCTCTCGCCTCTTCGATCGCCTGCTCCCGCCCATGGAGAAGCACGACGAAGACAGCCAGAGCCTGGCCGAGCTCCTCGAAACCTACGGGTTCGACCGGGAGCACCACGAACAGATTCGATCCGACCTCAAAAGTGGGCGCATCGGCCTGGCGCAGAACCGGCTGCCGGCCCAGACCCGGATCGAAGAGGTCGCCGCAGACGACGTGTTCGACGCCACCGCCGGGGTGCCGGATCGCTACAGGAACGTCGGTATGGACGCCTTGAGCGAAGGCGCCATCGCGGTGGTGACCCTGGCCGGCGGGGTCGGCAGCCGGTGGACGAAAGGCGCCGGCGTGGTCAAAGCCCTCAATCCCTTCTGTAAACTGAGCGGTCAACATCGAAACTTCCTCGAGATCCACCTCGCCAAAAGCCGGCATGTCGGCGCCCTCTGCGGAACCCCCCTCCCGCATTTTATCACCACGAGTTATCTGACCCACCACCCCATCGAGAACCACCTGCAGGACGTCGAACGCTACCATTATCCAGGGCCGCTCCTGTTGTCTCCCGGCCGCTCGATCGGGCTGCGCCTCGTGCCGATGGAACGCGACCTGCGCTTTGCCTGGGAAGAAACCCCGCAGCAGCTGCTCGACGAACAGGCGCAAAAAGTGCGCGAAGGCGCCCAGGCCGCCCTCATCAAATGGGTGCACCAGGTGGGAGAAGCCTCCGATTATACAGACAACGTTCCCCTGCAATGTCTGCATCCGGTCGGGCACTGGTACGACGTGCTCAACCTCTTCAAAAATGGCTCCCTCGCGTCTTTGCTCGACGAACGCCCCCAGCTCAAATACCTCATGATCCATAATGTCGATACCCTCGGGGCGAACGTAGATCCTGATATGCTGGGATGGCATATCGAGTCGGGAGCCACGCTGACCACCGAAGTGATCAGCCGGCGGTTCGAGGACCTCGGTGGGGGGCTCGCTCGCGTCGATGGACAGCTCAGGCTCGTCGAGGGGCTCGCCCTGCCTCGGGAGGATCTCGAATATACCCTTTCGTATTATAATTCGAGCACGACGTGGGTCGATATCGACCGGCTGCTCTGGCTCATGGCCCTGACACGGACCGACTTGCACGATCCCGCCAAGGTCGACGCCGCGATGAAAGACATCGGGTCCCGAATTCCCACGTACGTTACGCTCAAAGATGTGAAAAAACGGTGGGGCAAAGGCCAGGAGGATATTTTCCCCGTCACCCAGTTCGAAAAACTATGGGGGGACATGACCTCACTGTCCGAGCTGAACTGTACCTTTGTAGCTGTCCCCCGGGCCCGGGGGCAACAGCTCAAAGAGCCCGCGCAGCTGGATGGATGGCTTCGCGACGGGTCCGCCAAATACATAGAAACCATATGCGATTGGGGAAATTGATCGAAATACCTCGTATTCCGTGTGTTGCCCCTCGGCAGGCGCCACGGGTGCTGGTCCTGGTCCTTCTGATGTCCGGGTGCACCCGGCCGCCCCTGCCGGAGGCAGGCACGAATGCGTACGAAGAGGCGGTCACCGCCTTCTACACCAGCGTCGCCTCCGTCCAGTCGGGCGAAGATGCCGGCGCAGAATCGAACCTGTTGAAGGTGACCGACCTGGCGCCCGGAGAGCCCGCCGCCTGGTACAACCTCGGCCTGCTGGCGCTACGGCAAAACGACTTCGAGCTGGGCAGGACCCGTTTGATGCAGGCTGCTTCCCTGGCGCCCGAAAATGGGGATATCCAGCGTCTTATCGGTATCATGGAGCTCACGGAGGGGAATACGGAGGCCGGCATCGAGGCATTGCGGCGCGCAACACAACACAACGAAGGGGATGCCAGAGCGTGGTTTGCTCTGGCTCAAGAGCTGGGCCGCAGTACGGAAGAAGAACGGATCGGGGTCGCTCTCGGAATTTACGAGCGGCTGGCCGGACAATTTCCCGAGAATCAGGCTGTCCTCGTGGAATGGGCTCGCCTGGCTGCCCGGCAGCAAAACCTGGACGCCCTGCGCACGGCCGTAGATGCCCTGGAAGAGCTCTCCGGCGGCTGGTCTGAAGACGTACGAAACCCGTTCGACACGCTGGAAGAGGCGACGGCCGGTGGAGATACAGAACGGGCCACAGTACAGGCCGGCTTCCTGCGCAACATGCTGCTCAGTACCTTCAAC
This sequence comes from uncultured Rhodothermaceae bacterium, assembly GCA_964525535.1. GTDB lineage: Bacteria > Bacteroidota > Rhodothermia > Rhodothermales > JAHQVL01 > JAHQVL01. The sequence goes on along the minus strand of CAZGHT010000062.1, from coordinate 24,143 downwards.
TATCGCCGGGATCTCGCTGCCGTGCAAACACCCACGGAGGAGGTCGGCGTCCTGCTGGATTCATTCATTCGCTTGCCGGCGCCTGTCCCTGAGGCTGCTCCGGCAGATGCTCGCCTCCGGTTTGTCGAAAGTATCCTGGTTGAGACGAGCGAGAACCCTGTCCTGGTTGAGGCGACCCTGATGGACGGAGAAGGAGCGCCCGACACGCTGCTCGTGTACCCGCAGGCGGTTTCGATAAATGGCGCCCGATTCGATCATGGCAGTGCCTCTCGATCTGCCGCCATCGCGCTCCTCGATTACAACTACGACTTCCACGTCGACGTCGTTCACGTAAATGACGAGGGCGTCCTGTTCGTCGAGCAGGACACGCTGGGTGCATTTCGACCGAGAGCGACCGTCGACCTGGTCGAGGAGCCCTGGGCGAGCCGTCCTTATACGCGTGTATGGTCCGCCGATCTGGATCTGGAGGGCGACCTGGATCTGTTGCTGGCCCCCGCAGAGGGTTCCCTTGTCGTACTCCGCAATACGGGCGACGGTCGTTTCGATCCGGTCGACCTCTTCACCGATGTACCTACCCTGATGGATTTTGCCTGGGCCGATTTCGACGGGGACGGTGATCCGGATCCGGCCCTGCTGACCCTCGCCGGCGAACTATATCTGTATGCCAACGAACGGATGGGGCAGTTCGAGCGACGCGACGCACCTCCCGGTATCGGAAACGGGGAGGCGCTGGCTGTGGGGGACACCGATAACAACGGCCGCATCGACCTCGTCGTCGTAAACCGGGACGGACGGGTTGTTCGCCTGTTCGACGACCCCGGCAATGGATGGACGGCAGACGTGTTGTTCGACGCTCCGGGTGTTTCGGCAGAGAACGCAGGGCCGGCCCGCCTCTTTATCCAGGATGTCGACAACAACGGCATCGCCGATGTGGTCGTGGGCGTCTCCGGCAGCTCGTCGTTGTGGCTGGGGGAGCCCGGAGGCGGATACCTGCCCGTGCCGGAACCGGTCGACGGCAGGGTGCTGGCCGTTCGGGATATGGACGGCGATGGGCTGCTTGACCTGCTGGGGCTGAATGAGGCCGGGACGGCTATGCTGTGGACCACGGAGAGCGAAGCGGGATACCACTGGCAGGTACTGCGCCCTCGCGCCGGCCAGGCGCTGGGGGATCAACGGATCAACTCCTTCGCCCTCGGCGGTGAAATCGAGATTCGTGCCGGCATGCTCTACCAGAAACAGCCCATCCAGCATCCGGTAGTGCATTTCGGGCTGGGTACACAGCGGCGTACCGACGTGGCTCGCATCATCTGGCCCAACGGCGACATCCAGTCTGAGTTCGAGCTCGGGGCTGACGCGTCGATCTTCATGCCTCAACGGCTCAAAGGGTCGTGCCCCTGGTTATTTACGTACAATGGGGCCGGCATGCAATTCGTCACCGACTTTCTCTGGCGGTCGCCGCTGGGATTGAGCATCAATGCCCAGGAAACCGCCGGCATCGCGACGACGACGGATTGGGTCAAGATTCGCGGCGATCAACTCGTCGTACGCGACGGGATTTACGACGTCCGTATCACGGCCGAGTTGTGGGAAACGCACTTTTTCGATCACGTCTCGCTCCTCGCCATCGATTACCCCGAAGAGACCAGCGTCTTCGTCGATGAGCGATTCGTATTTCCGCCCCCTTCGATGGAGCTCCATCCCACCTCTCACGTACAGCCCGTGCGTCGCGTCACGACGGATCTCGGGCAGGACGTGACGGAGGTCGTTATGCATAATGACGGCCGGTACCTTGACTTCTTCGGGCGAGGGCGTTATCAGGGCATCACCCGAGAACACGCGATCGAGATCGAGCTCGGCGATGTGCTCGGGTCCGGGAATGACGTCGTCCTCGTGGCTTCCGGCTGGGTTCGTCCGACCGATAGCTCGATCAATGTCGCCATAAGCCAGGGGGACCAGGATCCGCCCCGGGGGCTGATCCTCGAAATGCCCGATGGAACCGGCGGGTGGGAGGTCGTCCGGGATGATCTCGGCTTCCCGGCGGGCAAAACGAAGACGGTCCTGATCGATCTCGAGGATGTGCCGGCCACCCGCGACCGGGTTCGTTTGCGCACGAACCTGGAAATTTACTGGGACCGGATCGGTTGGGCCGAACGCGCGCCGGAGGCGGAACGGAACGAACGTGCAGCGCCTCTCGTTGCAGCCGAGCTGCGATACAGAGGGTTCTCTGAGGTCGCTGCAGCGAACCGGTCGTCGCCGGAGCTGCCGGCCTACGAGCGGCTGGCCGGCACGATGCCTCGCTGGCGAGACCTGATCGGGTACCACACCCGCTACGGCGACGTATCCGCCTTGCTCGACAGCGTCGACGATCGCTACGTCATTATGAACGCCGGGGACGAGATGCGCCTTCAATTCAAAGCGCTCCCGCCTCCCCCCGCCGGCTGGCAGCGCGACTTCGTGTTGAAAGGGGATGGGTGGGTCAAAGACGGCGATTACAATACGGCCTTCTCGAAAACCGTCATTCCCCTGCCCTCGCACGATAACGTGCACTACACGACACCGCCCACGACCCTCTGGGAGGACCCGGTCTATCGAAAGCACGCTGAAGACTGGGACGTCTACCACACCCGCTACGTAGCTCCCGACCGTTTCGTGCAGGCGCTGGTCCCATGAGAATCGCGGGATTACATGTATGATAAAGCCCTAGAACCCCCGCGTTGGATTATGCCACACGATCACGATACACACGATCACGATACACA
>CAZGHT010000062.1:0-21284 GCA_964525535.1 uncultured Rhodothermaceae bacterium | reverse complement strand
CACACGATCACGATACACACGATCACGATACACATAACGATCGCCACACGGATAAGAAAGGCCGCCGGGATTTTCTCAGGCAATCGTCGTTAGGAGCCTCCTGGTTGATCACCGGAGGGTTTCATGCTCGCGGTGAGGGAGCGGACGATGCAGGGCGTCCTGCCTCTCTTCACCGATTGGAGCCGGCGCCGGCAGCCAGGAATCGGGAGCTGGATCTGTCGCCGGCCCGGTGGATCTGGTACCCCTCATCGCGCGTGTTGCAGAATACGGTGGTCCTCTTCCGGCGCAGAATCTATCTCAGTGAAAAGCCGGCGTCGGCCGTCGGGTGGATACTGGGCGACAGCCGCTACCGGCTCTTCGTAAATACGCAACGGGTACAGTGGGGCCCCGCCCCTTCCGATCCGCGATTTGCCGAAGCCGACCCGCTAGATCTCGCCGCTTATCTCGACGAAGGAACCAACGTGATCGGGGCGGAGGTGCTTTATTTCGGGCAGGGGGACGGCACCTGGCCCATCGGTAAACCGGGCTTTATTTTCCTGCTCGACATTACCTACGCCAGCGGCAAAAGCGAGCGCATCCTGTCGGATACGGGCTGGAAGGTGCATCTGGCTCGCAGCTGGAAACCGGGGCAATACAAACGGTGGTATCTACGCGCCTTTCAGGAAGAATTCGACGCGCGCCTGCATCCTCATGGCTGGCTCGGTGCGGTGTTCCAGCCCGATCAAGATTGGCTCGATGCCAGGGTCGTCGAAGGCGCTGCCAGAGATCCCGCCTTGAGCGCGGGCACCCGCGATTATCTGTACGATAGCAGCGGCGATCCACAACGGACCGAACTGCGGCGCCGGAGCGTGCCCATGCTTTCGGAGCCCCAGATCACCGGGCCGCAGCTTCGCGAAGTCGTTCGCATACGGTGGCATCGGCCGGCTGAGGAGTATTTCGAATCGGAAACACCGGGCGCATTCAGCGCCGAATACATGGGCGGCCTGCACGAGATCCGATCCGGAGCATGGCAGGTCCCGCTGGCCGGCCGAGATGGGATTGCGCTGACCTTCGAGTTTTCGGAGCAGGTTGTGGGCTGGCCTTTTTTTACGGTGACGGCCCCCGCCGGCACTATCGTCGAAATGATGGTGCAAGAAGCACACGAGGTGGGGGGGCCTGCACTGCTCAACACCCGTTTTCACTCCTGGACCCGGTTTATCTGCAAGGAAGGGCTTAATGTGTTCGAACCGTTCGACTTCGAGTCGCTTCGATGGCTCCAGCTGTTGATCCGCAACGGCGACGGGATGGCGACCGTCGAAGGGGTGGGCGTTCGGCGTCGGGTGTATCCGTGGCCGGCCGTTCCGGAGTACTCGTGCTCCGATCCGGCCATCCAGCGCGTGTGGGACGCCTCGGTCAACACCTTGCATAACTGTGCGCAAGATACGATCGTCGATTGTATGGGCCGCGAGCGGCAACAGTATAGCGGCGATATCGGTCACGTCATCCACGCGGTTTATCACGCGTTTGGAGAGACCCGTCAACTCGCCCGCTACGTGGATACGTACGGGCAGGGCATCACGCACTCCGGGTACTTTCTGGATTGCTGGCCGGCCTACGATCGGCTCGCCCGGCTCCCCCAGCGCGAGCTTCAACTGACACCCTGGGGCCCCCTGCTGGACCACGGCATCGGGCACGTCTTCGACTGCTACTATTATTATATGTATACGGGCGATCTCGAAGGGCTCGACGAGGCGTTTCCCCGGTTGTTGCGTTTTTTCGACTACCTGAGGGCGCTCAAGGGAGCGTACGACCTGCTTCCGGTCGAAAATCTGGGCGTGCCCACGGTCTGGATCGACCACGATGCGTACCGGGAGCAGCGCCATAAAATGTGTGCGTTCAACATGTACGCCGCGGCCATGATGCAACACGCCCTGGCGCCGTTGTGCCGCGCTCATGGCCGGGAAGAAGCCGCCGCGACGGTCGAAGCGTTCGGTAAGGAACTCCAGCAAGCGGTTGTAGGGTATTTCTGGAGCCGCTCGTCGGGTGTTTTCGTCATCAACCAACCCTGGCTGGGCCAGGAAGGCGCCCCCCGTTGTTGCGATCGATCGCTGGCTACGGCGCTGTTGTACGGCATGTGTCCGGGCGAACGCAAGAGTGAGTCCGTCCGTCTGCTCGTCGAGATGCCCGATCTGGTGGGGCAGTCCTATCCAGCGAATGCGGGGTGGCGGCTCTGGGCGCTGGCGGAAGCGGGGCGGGGCGATGTCGTCGTCCGAGAGCTTCGCGACCGATGGGGGCAGATGCGCTCGGTCCACGAAAACAACACGCTGTCCGAGGTCTGGGAGCCCCGGTACGATACGACGGATCAGTGGAGCCACGCGCCGGTAGCCCCTCTGTACACGCTGTACATGAGCATAATGGGGTTACAACCCATCGAACCCGGATACACCCAGTATACCGTGCGCCCCCAGCCGGGCGACCTGTCAGACCTGTCGGTGACAGCTCAGACGGCGGTCGGGCCTGTCACGCTGCAATCCAGCGGAGCGCGGGGAAACAGGCGGATTCGACTGAGCCTGCCTCCAGAAGGCCAGGGGTATCTGGTGGCGCCGGAGGGAGAGGCGATCACGCTCGAAAAACACCCGCTCTACCACAGCTGGGGCGTCCAGCACTATCTCCTGCCTCCGGGGCGGACCGTCGAAGTGCTGCTCAGGCAGGTCTGAGCAGCACTCCGGATGTATGCTGTACCCCTCGACGCTCTCAGACGATAGCGGCCTCGAGTTGGGCGGCGGCAGCCAGCACTTCCGGGCCGCAGCCGTCCTTGAAATGTTCGAAGTTCCTGGCAAAGAGCCCAGCCAGCTTCTGGGCGCTCTTGTCGAAGGCGTCCTTGTTCGCCCACGTGTTGCGAGGCGTCAGGATCTCATCCGGGACGCCGGGGCACGAGACCGGGACGCCTACCCCGAATACGGGGTCTTCATGGGTTTCGATCTCCGTCAGCCTGCCTTCGTTGATGGCATCGATGATCGCACGCGTATGTTTCAGACTCATGCGGTGCCCTACACCGTATCCGCCGCCGGTAAAGCCGGTGTTGACGAGCCACGCGTGCGAACCGTGTTTTTTCATCTTTTCAGACAGCAGTTCGGCGTATTTGTTCGGGTGCCATACCAGGAAGGCCGCCCCAAAACAGGCCGAGAAGGTAGCTTCCGGCTCCGTAACGCCCATTTCCGTCCCGGCCACCTTCGCCGTATACCCGCTGATGAAATGGAACATCGCCTGGGCCGGTGTCAGCCGGCTCACCGGGGGCAGCACGCCGAATGCGTCGTAGGTCAGGAAGACGATGTTTTCCGGATGCCCGCCTACGCAGGGAATTTTCGCGTTGGGAATGTACTCGATCGGATACGAGGCCCGCGTATTCTGCGTAACGGACGTGTCGCTGTAGTCGACCGCGTGTGATTTGGAGTCGTATACGACATTTTCCAGGATCGTTCCGTACCGTATGGCCTGGTAAATTTCGGGTTCTTTTTCGGCAGAGAGGTCGATTGCTTTGGCGTAACAGCCGCCTTCGATGTTGAAGATGCCGTCTTCGGTCCAGCAGTGCTCATCGTCGCCGATGAGTTTTCTCCTGGGATCGGCAGAGAGGGTGGTTTTGCCCGTGCCCGAGAGCCCGAAGAACAGGGATACGTCCCCGTCGTCACCTTCGTTGGCCGAGCAGTGCATCGAGAGGACGCCTTTTTTGGGCATGAGGTAGTGCATGACGGTGAAGATCCCCTTTTTCATCTCCCCCGCGTACTCGGTGCCGAGGATCACCATCTCTTGCCGTTCGAAGCTGACGTCGATGCTCGTTTTCGAAGTCATATGGTGCGTCAGGCGGTTGGCCGGGAAGGCGCCGGAATTGAAGATGACAAAATCCGGGTCTCCGAATGCCTCGAACTCTTCGGGGGAAGGCCGGATCAGCATGTTGTACATGAACAGCGCGTGATAGGCACGAGAACAAATGACGCGGACCTTCAGGCGGTTTTCAGGGTCCCAACCGGCGAAACCATCGAGCACGTAGAGGCGGTCGCGCGTGTTTAAATAGTCGGTAGCCCGTTCCCGGTTCACCATAAACGTGTGCTCGTCCACCTTGATGTTGATATCGCCCCACCAGATGTTGTTGGTGGACTCGGCATGGTCGACGATACGTTTGTCTTTTGGACTTCGGCCTGTCTTCGCTCCGGAGTAGATGATGAGTGCGCCCGTATCGGCCAGGGCGGAGGTTTTTTTGTCGCGATCTAACGCTTCTTCGTACAGCACCGCCGGAGGCGCATTGTGGAGGTACGCGTCTACGTCAATGCCGTACTTATTTAGCACGTTAGGAGTATCTGCCATAATGTAGATTGAAATTGATTGCGATGAATAATGGATGGTACGCGCCGGGTGCGCAGAGGTCGTGCCAGCGCGGCTGTGCACCGTTCGTGTAACGCCACCGGAATAACACATCACCGGAATAACACAGGGTACGCAGCTAGAAGTAGCGCGCAGGAAACTTAAACCACGCACCCCACAAAAGTGCAGGGTAATTCGCGTATTTTTGTAGAGAAGATACGTAATGCGGACGACAGGGGAATCCCTACGAACGCAGGGGATCAGGAGACGAATAATTGATCTTGCCGGGGAGGCAGAGGCAGATCCGCATCGATGCGCTGGATAGGAGTTCCGTTCACGGTAATGTTGATCTGGGAGATCAACTGCTGAAGACTCGTTTTGCCGTTTGCGGCCAGGAAGCTTTCCAGGTTGTCCGGAGCGGACGAGTCGAACAGGATCATGGCGGCGTTCTGGCGGGCATAGATGGCCGGGGCCACATTTCCCGACCGGTCGACGCTGCCGAGGAGGCCTGCGGAGCCCTGAATGTCGGGCACCGCATTGTAGAGCCCGATCCAGCGTCGGAGGGTCTGGCGTTCGACCGAGTCGGGCGCGAAGAGGCGGAGTGCGGTCACGAGGGTGTCTACGGTCGCTACCGATTCGCGAGCGCTGGACTGCGAGCCGGTCGCCGTGAGGCGGATCAATCCATTGTCTTCGAGAAAGGCGCCCTGAATGTTGGGCCCCCCGGAAAAAATGCCGGGCAGGTTGGCGAAGCGAGCCGCATCGAGGAACGAATACAATACGTTGTACAGGGCATCGGTGAGGAGCGTACTGATGCTGTTCATCGGCAGGGCCAGCAGCGGGTGGAAGTACTGGTAGCCGCTGCCGTTCCGAGCGAGAGGAACCGGGATGTTGATCAGACCGGTGAAGGAGTCGCCGTGCTGGCTGGTCGGGATGCTATTCTCGCCGATGAGCGCCTGCCAGGCGTCCAGGCCCACCTGAGGATCCGAGATCGACTGGGAGTCCCCGATGAAATAACTCAACACGAAGGCGAGCTCGACGAAGAATTCGCTGAACAGCAGGTCGATCTTGGAATTGCTGACCGTGTCTTCCAGAGCGGTTCCGGTTACGGGGAGAAATAACGAGTCGCTGCTGAGGTAAAAATTATATCCTTCCTTCTGGTTCTGCAAAAAGAGCAGGGCTTTATCCCCGAGGGGAGTCCCCGTAAACGCATTGGCCGCCATCGCTACGCGTGCCGATAGGGCGGCGTTTTCAGCGATCGAGAATTCGGGAGACGCCTTCTGAAAGCCCACACTGTTGTTCGCGAAGCTCAGGGATGGGAGAAACCCCCGGTAATCGATGAAGCCGATGGAGTTTTCCTGGGCAAGGAGTAAGCTGTCGAGGATGGTCTCTATGGTTTCAGCGTCCCCGAGGTCGATCAGGTGCTGGATGCGATAAGCAATGGTGACCGGATCCGTCGTGTTGGACAGGACGCCGCCGACGACCGCGTTGTTGGGAAAGGCGGTCGGAGACGAGATCGCGATATCGTAGTACGTGACATTGCTGGCCAGGAGCTGCATTTCGTCGATTTCCGGCCCTTCGAAGCTCTCGAAAGGGTCTTCGGTGGTGTCGCAGCCGGCCAGGCCGAGTACGACGGCGCTTCCCAGTGCCGTTTTGATAAATCCTCTACGCGTGTGACCTGGCGTCGCCGAAGAGGGGTCGTTTGCTGAGTGTTCGTTCTGCATTGTGACAGACAGAGTAATTACGGGCTATGAAATGGATAGGTTCGTAAGATGATGCTACTCGGGAATGTGGATGGGGACGGTAAACGCCGACTGGTCCCACCGAAGGTGCAGCGATTGCTCGGGAGGGGACCCCTCCACGGAGATGGTGAACGCCTCGACGGGACGATCCAGGTATAGCCGGTTCATCGGAACGCGGCCGAGGTCCATCGTCGCGTCGTACGACGTGCCTCCCTGGTCCGTTTGTTTGTTGACGATGAGCGTGCCGCCGCCCGGCTCGGGGATCGTGAAGAGGGTATACGTGCCTTCGGGGACGAGGAGGTCGCCCAACTGAATGGCCCGGCTCGTTTCGAAGTGGGTCGCCCTGTTGGCCCCAGTGCGCCAGACCTCTCCCCAGGGGACGACGTTCCCGAAGATGGTGCGCCCCCGTTTGGAGGGGGTGCCGTAGTTGATGCGTAATGTGCCGCCCTGCGTGGTGGCGATGGTTTCGGCACGGCCGGACAGGGGGCCGAAGGGAGTCCCGTTGGCCTCCCGCTCTGCAAAGTCTTCCGCGAGCTCCTTCACGTCCAATGCTTCGGTTCGGACGACGCGCAGCTTCCGCGTTGTCCGGCTCGCATCCAGCACCTGGATGAGGCCGTCCAGGCTGATCCGCGCGCCCATCGTTCCCCGGTAGGGGTGTTTGATGGTGACCGAGTCATCGGCGATGCGACGCACTTCGAAAGGCAACGCGCGGGACTCCACGATGAGGGGTTGCTCGTACGTCGTTTCGTCGAGCGTGAAAACCCGATCGAGCACGACATCGTACGGCCAGTGAATCATGTCCAGGAAAGGGAGCGCCTCTGCGGTTGTTTCTACGAACTCTTCTTCCTCTTCTCCCTCTTCGTAGCGCGTACGCTTGAAACCTTCCCGGCGCGCGATCAAGACAGACCTTCGCTCGGGCCTCGACATCGACACCGAAGGGTCGTAGATGCGCGTTTCCATCTTGTTCAACATGCCTTCGTTATCGAACCGCAACACATACCGGTGGTACGCGGTCCTGGGTGTGCGAAGCATCACGTTTGCCACCAGGCGGTTGCCGGAATAGGTGTACTGTTCGGCAGCCAGCGTGTCGACCCCGAGATAGGTCACGAACGAACCCTCCCTGGTGTTGTTGGAACATCCGGTCGACAGAAAGAGGATACCTGTGAAAAGCAGAATGATTCGCATGAAAATCGTACCACCGAAGACGTATGCTTCAAAAGATCATACTTTTGAAGCATTACTTCAAGTAAAATCTGAAAGTTCCTGGGAGTGTTGATCCTTCAAGGGGTAAGGACTATACATCTGGGGACACGGCGACGTCGAGCGCGGTTCACCGGCTGCGGCCGCGCTCCCTGTAGGTGTCGAGCAGGGCAGAGAGCTCCTCGACGATTTCGGGGTGTTCCAGGTACAGGTTATGCTGTTCCTGCAGGTCGTTCGCCATATTGTAGAGCTGGCCGGCCGGCTCCCCCGGGGCGGGGTCGACAAACCGGGGCGGCGTGAAGCCGCCTGAGCCGCGCCCCTCGATCAGTTTCCATTCGCCTTTGCGGATCGCAAACATGCCCTCCGAGGAATGGTGGATCACGTGGTCGCGCCGGTATTCGGCGCCGGGCTCGTCGAGCAGGAGCGGTCGAAGGCTGAAGCTGTCCTCTCCTTCGTCGTCGGATAACGGGATGTCGAGCAGGTCGGCGAACGTAGCCAGCAGGTCGGTCAGGCTGACGACCTCGTCGCGAACGGCGCCGGAGGGGATCCTGGCGGGCCAGCGAGCGATCAAGGGTACGCGATGGCCTCCCTCCCAGATGTCGGCTTTGATGCCTCTCAAGGGGCCGTTCGAGCGATGATCGTATCGGTCGATGTCCTCCTGGATCCAGAACGACCCGTTGTCGCTCGCCACCATGAGCAGCGTGTTGTCGGTGAGCCGGTGCCGATCGAGCGCTTGCATGACCTGCCCCACCGTCCAGTCCACCTGCGCCGTGAAATCCCCGTATTCACCGGCCTCGCTGAGCCCCTGGAAGGCTTCGGTAGGAAGCCAGGGCGTATGAGGCGCCGCCAGAGGGAAGTACAGAAAAAAGGGCCGGCCGGGCTCGGTCTCGGCGCGGGCATCGATATACGAAACGGCCTTTTCGGTGATATCGGGTAATACATCGATGTGCTCGAACGATGGCGCGATCGGGCCCGGGCGCCAGTAGGGGCCCCCGTACTCGTATCCGCTGGGGCCGACGGAGTCGGTGGGCAGTTCGATGACCCGTTCGTTTTCCACGTAGACGTAGGGGATCATGTCCAGCGAAGCGGGTATCCCGAAGAAATAGTCGAATTCGTGAGCGCGGGGCCCCGGGTAGAGCTGCTGGCTGTAGTCGAGCGGTTCCTCGCTCCCCAGGCCCAGGTGCCACTTGCCGATGACGGCGGTATGGTATCCCTGGTCCTTCAACAACGTCGCGATCGTCGTCCGTGTAGTGTCGATGAGGTTGGCCGAATATCCGCGAAGCACGCCCTGTTTTAGCCGGGTCCGCCAGCTATAGCGACCTGTGAGAAGGCCGTATCGCGTAGGGGTACATACACCCGAAGGAGAATGAGCGTCGGTAAAGCGGATGCCTTCTTCGGCGAGCCGGTCCATGAAAGGGGTCGGGATCCTGGAATCCGGGTTGTAGACGCCGGGATCGCCGTACCCCATGTCGTCGGCGAGGATAACCACGATGTTGGGTGGGTCCGGCGGCGGATCCACGGATTCGCGGCACGAGGCGGTGACAAACAGAAAAGCGACGGTGCACAGGGCAGCAATCTGGAACGATATCGGCCAGAGGGTGACATTGCGTATCATGAGCGACTACGAGTACTGGGTCGGAAAAAGACGGCTCCGCGTGGGAGCCTGTAGTGCATGATACGTATTGGCGCCGCCTTATGAAAGCAGATTCAGCCAACCAGGATGGGTGGAGGAGTCAGATTTTTTACCTGGTAATAGATGTCGAGGGCTGCAATCCGATAGGCCTGAGACATCGTGGGAAAGTTCAGCACGTTTTCCCGGAAGATACGGACGCTGCTGTGGTTCAACAGGGCGAGTTCGCCGGCATGAATCAGGTCGGAAGCGCCCTCGCTGATGATGTGAACGCCCAGGAGGGTTTCTCCGTCGGGCGCCGCGATCAATTTCAACATGCCTGCCGTGTCTCCTGAGATCTGCGCACGAACCACGTCTTCCATGTACGCCCGGCCGATGACGACGTCGCCATACTCGGCGCGGGCCGCGGCCTCGCTGAGCCCCACGCTGGCCAGCTCGGGGATGGAGTAGATACCGATGGGCATGCCTCTGAATTCGGTCGTGATGTCGATGCCGAGCGCATGGCATATCGCGCGCCGGCCCTGTTCCATGGCGGTGGCGGCCAGCGAGGGCCGGCCAATGACGTCGCCTACTGCGTACACGTGCTCCAGAGACGTCCGGAAATGATCGTCGACCGCGACATGCCCGGTTTCGGTGAGCGCGATGCCGACGCGATCGAGCCCCAGTCGATGGACGTTGGCCCGGCGGCCGAGCGCGACGAGCATCTTGTCGCTCTTGACCGTCTTGCCGGAAGCGAGGGTTGTAATGACCTGCGAGACGCCGTCCCAACGAACGGATTCGATCTCTTCGTTCCCGAAGTAGACCCCGCCGAGTTTCCGGAAGTGACCCGTAAAGATGTCGACGAGCTCCGGGTCGATGTACATCAGGGGCCGGGGGGCCCGGTCGATCATGGTGACCTTGACCCCCAGTTGAGCGAAGATGGAAGCGTACTCGGATGCAATGACGCCCCCGCCCAGCACAGTAATCGACCGGGGCAGGTAGATCATGCTCAGGATGGAGTCGCTATCCAGGATATGTTCGTGGTCGATCTCGATCCAGTCGGGCTGGCGTGGGCGCGAGCCGGTCGCCAGCACGATGATGTCGGCCGTCAGGGTGAGCAGCGTGCCATCGATCTGCATCACTTCGATGCAGTGGGGGCCCAGAAAGGCGCCTCGCCCGTGAATCAGTTGTATGTCGTTGCCTTCCAGCTGGCGATAGATCGAGGTTTTATGCGTGTCGAGCACGTGATCGAGCCGGCTGATCAGGCTGCGGATTTCGAGGTCGCTGGACAGCTCGAAGTCGAACGCCGTAGAGTTTCGCCGGATATTGGCCACATTCAGCGCCGCCTCCCGAAAGGTTTTGCTCGGGATCGTTCCGTGAAAGAGGCATTCCCCGCCCACGTCGATGCGCTTTTCGATGAGAGCCACCTTTTTGCCTGCCTTGGCTCCCTGGATGGCGGCCTTCTGGCCGCCCGGCCCACTGCCGATAACGATGATATCAAACGCGTTGGTAGGGTTCATGGGGTCAGTGTAGTTAGCAGTTCTGAGACGTGATTCCGGGTATGCAGCAGCTTCTCGACGTCGTCCGGATACAGGTTGAGTTTGTGGAAGGCCGGGTCTTCGATGAGCTCCTCCACAGACAGCGCTTCCTCCGGATCCAGCAAGGCGGCGAGTCGGTGGGAGAGGTACGTGGCGGTGATCTCCTGCCTGTACGTCGGGGCGTCTTGGTAGGTCAGGTAATACATACAGGCCTTGCTGACCTGATCGGGAAGGCCCCAGGAAAAGGTGAGCATCGATCCAACGCTGTTGTGAAAGTCTTCCATGAGGCGCTCGGCGATTTTTTCGTCCAGCGTGTGTTCAAGCGCAGGCTGAAGTTCGATCGCTGCCTGCAGAATAACGGGTTTACCCACCGCGTGCAGCAGGCCGCAAAGATACTGGCCTTCTACGTTCTTGCGCCGGATCCGGGCGATTTCTTTGCCGAAGAGGCCGGCAGCCAAGGCGTGCCTCCACAGGCGGGAGACTACGTCTTCGAATCCTTCGATCTTGAATACCTCGCTTTGCAGGGAGATGCTGAACGCGATGTCGCCTACGAGCCGGGCCCCGAGGCGCGCGATAGCCTGCGTCAGGGATGTGATCTGATGAGCGCCGGCGTATGCCGCTGAGTTGCTCACGCGAAGCACGTGGGTAGCCAGGGCCTGATCCCGATGAATGAGGTTGGACAGCTCCGAGATATTCATCTCCGGATTAGTGGTCATGGCCAGCACACGGGTCGGGATATCCGGCAGGACCGGGAGTTTTAATGCCCTCCGGTCGATCAGATCCGAGATTTCGCGGCAGAACGCCTCGAGGGCGCTCTCTGCTCGCTGAGTCGCTTCGTGCTGAATGATATCCGGGGTATTCAGGCTGTAAGGGGACATAGTGATCGTTATCGGGCTAATCGGTGGTAGGCTCCCAGGTCGTAATCGCGGACGAAGAATCGCAGCGTATCGGGCAGGTCGACGACGTATTTCTGGCGGCCCCGGTGGTAGACTTTTGTGTTCCAGGCCTGGGCGACATCGAGGGCTTTATATCGCTCTTTGTAGCAAATGCCATCCGCCCCTACGACGCCTTCGAGAGCGGCGGCCAGCGGGCACGCTGTAGAACGCCCTGTTCGTCCGGCGGGCAGCGACTCGATACGAGGCAGGTCCAGCGAGCCCCGAGCCGCATTGACGAGCTCGAGGACTCGGGAAAGGCGCGGGCGAAAGGGGAGGAAACAGAGGGTGGTGAGGAGAGCGAGGAGTCTCTTCATCATAAGGCCAGTGATACCTTGAGCGAAACGATATCTCGGGTCGAAACGGTCCGGATGGCTGCCGTTTCAGCGGGTGTTGGTGGAGGTATCGGCGTTATGATGAGGAGCTTAAGGCGGGCTTCCCGTTCGGGATTTGGAGTTCAGGGTGCCGGCGGATGAGATGATACCGGACCCGAAGACCCGGACCCGGGACTCCAGGAGCCCGGACCCGGGATTCAGGACCCGATATCAGAACTCCCGGATCTTGATGTTGCGGAAGGAGACGCGGTCACCGTGGTCTTGAAGCAGGATATGGCCGGCGGGGGCTTCCCCGAAGTCGGGCCATTGGACGTATTTGCTCTTTTCGACGAGGGCCCGGTAGATGGGCGTGCTGCGTTCGTATTCCAGCACCTTTTCGTTGTTGAGCCAGTGTTCGACGTGGTTGCCCCTGACGACGATCCGCGCCCGGTTCCAGCGGTCGATGCCGTTGAAGCGTTTGCTGCTGCCCGGCCTCGTCATGTTGCCGGCGGGAATCAGGTCGTACAGAGAGGCGAGGGTCCGGTTGCCTCCAACGCCCTGTTCCGCATCCGGGTGGCGCTGGTCGTCGAGGATCTGGTATTCGAGGCCGATCGAGGACCCCGGCCCTTTGTTCAGTTCGGGAAGGACGAAGTACTTGATGCCGCTGTTGGCGCCCTCGGTCATCATAAAGTCGAGCTCCAGTTCAAACTCGCTGAAGACGTCTCGGGTCACGATGTCGCCGCCGTGGGCTGACTCGGCGCCGCCAGAGGCCTGGACGATCAGCATTCCGTCCTGGATCTCCCATCCAACGTCCGGGAAGTCGTCCAGCCGGGCGCCGCGCCAGCCCTCGGTCGTTTCGCCGTCCCAGAGCAGCCGCCAGCCTTTTCGCGTCTCCTGTTCGGTCAGCATGTTGGGAACGTAGTTGAATACGGGTACGTCAGGGCTGACGGTCATCAGCTCCTCCTCGAGGTCCTCCGTCATGATGCGGATGTTGCGCCATCGGATTTCCCGGCCGGCCATCTCTTCGCCGCGTACGCTATGCACTTGCAGGGCGATAAACCCGGAAGGGGTCATGTCGTCGTATAGATTAGCGGCCATGACGCCGTTGACCCAGGTACGGATGTGCGGCCCGACCGCCTCCACGCGGATCGTGTTCCATCGACCCTGGCGAAACGCTTTCTGAGCGGGCTCGTTGCGCGCCAGGTTGTACAGCCAGCCCCGGCGGGCTTCGTCGTAGATGCCGCCGGTCCAGGCGCGTGGGCTGGGATCCAGCTCGACCTGATAGCCGTGTACGCGGCCGTCGCGGTAGGAGTCTATGCTTTCGCTCCTGATTTGCACGCCCGAATTGATGAGCGGGTCGACGAGCACCTCGTATTCGAGGATGAAGTCGCCGTAGTTTTCTATCGTACAGAGGAAGCTGTTCGGGGTCTCCAAAACGGTGGTGCCGACGATCTCGTCACCCTCGATGTGGTAGGTGGCTTCGCCGTTGCGTTGCACCCAGTTGTCGAGGTTTTCACCGTTGAACAGGTCGACCCAGCCGTTTTCATCGGCCGGGGGCTGGTCGAGTGTCGCCGTCCCCGTCAGGAAGAAGGCAAGCACGGGCAGTAGTATGAGGGTAGGTAATCGCATGAGTGTCTCGGGATATGTGAGTTAAATAAACGCTGCTGGATGCTGGTAACTGGTTGCTGGGCTCCAGGGCGTGTGGACATTTAGCGGCGGCCAGCGCTTTGTTGATGGATGTTGAGCAGATCAAGGCGCATTCCGAGACGCGATGCGGGGTATCTCGCGAGGAATGGTACGCAGCGATGCGCAACATCGGCGAAAAAGAGCGGATGCCGATGAATGTCCACACGCCCTAGCATTCGCCGTCCTCGACGAGGCCGGCAACATCAGGGCGGTTTGGATCAAAAACGGGCCTGGCCCGGCTATAATAACCCAAGTTGTGTGCTATTCAATGTAAATAAATCAGTGATGTTACGCGAACTGTGCGCAGCAGCCTGGTTTACGCGGCTTTGCACCCGTGCAAAGCCGCTCTGGCAGCACGTATGCGCATCCGGCGCGTAACATCTGTTATAGCAGCAATAGCGCATAAAGGAGTGATCAGCCTCCAGCGACCAAAAACCAGTAACCAGTAAAGTACTGGTACAGACGAGATTAAGCAATGATGCACGCATCAACCTCCCAGGCTATGAACCCCCCCGATATTTTATGGACTCCGTCGCCGGCATTCGTCGAACAGTCGCATCTAAAACGCTTCGAGCGATGGCTGGCCCGGGAGAGAGGATTATCCTTCGAAGAATATGAGGCAATCTGGGCCTGGTCTGTCGAACACCCGGAGGCCTTCTGGGAGGGGATCTGGCGATATTTCGATATCGTGTCGCATACACCGTACACCCGGGTGCTCACGAGCGATCGGATGCCCGGCGCACGCTGGTTCGAAGGCGCAACGCTGAATTACGGGGAGCACATCTTCAGAAACAGCACCGCGGATCGGCCGGCCCTCTATGCCGTTCACGAAAGCGACGAACCGCGAGCGGTGCCCTGGCACGAACTCGAGCGCCAGGTCGCTACGCTGAAGCACTACCTGCAGGAGCAAGGCGTCGGAAAAGGCGATCGGGTGGCTGCCTACCTCTCGAATACGCCTGAAGCGATCGTCGCTTTTCTTGCCGTCAACGCGCTCGGCGCCGTATGGTCGTGCTGCTCTCCTGATTTCGGGGTCAAGACCGTTATCGACCGGTTCTCTCAGATAGAACCGGTTATCCTGTTCGCCGCGACGGGGTATGCGTACAGTGGCAAAACCTACGGTCGCTCCAGGGATGTAGCCGCTATTGCCGAAGCCTTGCCTTCGGTTCGTCGCGTAGCGGTCGTGGGCGGCGGGGGGCGCGCCTCCTCGGTCGAGCATTCACCCGTGAAGGCTGTCGATCGCTGGGAGGATCTCATGAACAGGCCGGCGCCGGAGGATCCTCTCACCTTTACCCCGGTCCCTTTCAATCACCCCATCTGGGTGCTGTATTCTTCCGGAACCACCGGCAAACCCAAAGCCATCACGCATTCGCACGGCGGCGTCCTGCTCGAGCACCTGAAATACCTGGCGTTCCACAACGACGTACACCCCGGCGAACAGTTCTTCTGGTTCACGACGACGGGCTGGATGATGTGGAACTTCCTCCAGGCCAGCATGCTGGTCGGAGCGGTGCCCGTCCTGTACGACGGGAGCCCGGCGCATCCCTCGTTGAGTACGCTCTGGGGGCTGGCCGCTTCGCTGCCGGTCCACCACTTCGGGACCAGCGCACCGTATCTGACGGCCTGTATGAAAGAACAGCTTCGCCCCGGCCGGGACTTCGACCTCTCATCGCTCCGGTCGATCGGGTCGACCGGAGCGCCCCTGCCGCCGGAGGCGTTCGACTGGGTGTACGAAGCGGTGTCCCGCGACGTCTGGCTGTGCTCCATGAGCGGGGGCACCGACGTGTGTACGGCCTTCGTAGGAGGGTGTCCCTATAAACCCGTGATACGAGGGCGCATCCAGTGCCGGGCGCTGGGATGCGCCTTGAAGGCGTACGACGGCGAAGGGCAGGATGTGACGGGCCGGCTCGGTGAAATGGTCATCGAACGCCCGATGCCGTCGATGCCCGTCTACTTCTGGAATGACAACGCCAATGCCCGGTACAGGGCCAGCTATTTCGAGCACTACCCCGGCGTGTGGCGGCACGGGGACTGGATCAGGCTCTTTGACGACGGCTCCCTGGTCATCCAGGGCCGGTCGGACGCTACGCTGAACCGGAAGGGCGTCCGCATCGGGACCTCCGAGCTCTACGCCATCGTGGATCGTTACCCGGGCGTTCGGGACAGCCTCGCGATCAACCTGGAACAGGAAAACGGCGAGGACGTGATGCTGCTGTTCGTGGTCACGGACGGGGCATCATTGGACGAAGAGACGGTCGCCGGCATCAAAAAACAGCTACGCGAAGAAGGCTCTCCCCGGCACGTGCCGGATGCCATCCTCGCGGCGCCGGCGATCCCCTACACCTTGAGCGGCAAAAAGATGGAAGTCCCGGTGAAGAAGATCCTCCTGGGCATGCCGGCTGCCGACAGCATGAACGAAGACGCCGTACGCAACCCCGGGGCGCTGGCCTTCTTCGTCGATCACGCCCCGGAGATCAGGACGCGGCGTATGTAAGGCCGTGGGGGCGATCAGGGAATGACGCGATGGATTCGGCGCCTCACCGAATGATCGCCACCTTGCCATACGCAGCGCCTCCGCCATTCTGGTCTACGGCGGCGACGAGGTACATGCCGGAGGGTACGAGCCGGTTGGTCCGGTCGCGGCCGTCCCAGCGCACGCGGCCTCCCCGGGCCGACAGGCTTGCGACCAGGGTGCCGGAGGCGGTCAGAATGCGGACCTCCGTCTCGTCCAACAGGCCTTCGATGAAAATTTCCGGCTCTGCGCCCTCCTCGATCCGTACCGGATTGGGATAGACCCGTAGATCCTGTTTTTCCTCGGCCGCCGCGATGGCGTCGCCTTTCAGGCTGATCAATCCTACATCGGTGGAGAAGTACACTTCCCCGGTGCGGTCGTCGACGGCAATGGAACGGACCACGTCGGACAGCAACGGCGAGTTGTCCTGGGTCAACTGCAATACGGCGTCGAACCCGAGGTCCCCTTCTTCGACGTAGAACGCCCCGATGTCGGTGCCCACCCAGAGGTTGTTGGCCGGGTCGACCGTGACCGCGTTGACCTTGAGGCCGAAGAACAGGAACTGGCTTTCCCCTTGCTGGCGCGAGGAGCGGATCGGCCAGATAGGGATGGCATTCGGGTCTTGCGCGACGATGCCGGTGTTCACGAAATAGGCGAGGCCCTGGTCGGTCCCGATCCACACGCGGCCGGCTTTGTCTTCGGCGATGCTGTTGACCGTCGTGCTCGGCAGGCCCTGGCCGTTGCTGCCGGTCTCGGAGAAGTACCGGGCTTCGTCGTCGGAAGGGTCGCTGATGTCGCTGCCGGTGTCGAGGATGAGGAGCCCTTCGCGGCGGTCCAGGTTGGCCAGGCTCACGGTGACGATCCACTTCTGATCGAAGCTGTCGACGAAGATGCGCTCGTAGGAGAGGCCGGCGCCGGCCGCGCCCGGGAAGCTGGTCCAGCTGTTGTCGAGCAGCCTGAGGTTCAGCGGCCGGGGCGAACCGGTGTTCACCACCCACAGGGTGCCGTCGGACTCGCTGGCGATGCCCTTGACGATCGTGAAGCCGGTGTTGGATTCTGAAGGGGGTTCTTGTAGGCTCGAATTCCTTGTATCGAAGAACTTCAACTCCTCACTGGGGGTGACCTGCACGAGGCCTCCGCCGAACGAACCGGCCCATACGTTGCCCTGAGCATCCGCATGGACGAATTCGAAGCGCGTAGGCCGGCCTTGCAGCACCTCGAAGAAGCGTTTGGTGTAATTCGTCCACACCCCGTCGGTGCCCAGCTTGTAGAACCCCCGGTTGGTGCCCCGGATGCCGCCGAGCCAGAGGTTGCCCGACTGATCGAACGTCAGCTCGGCAAATTGACCGTCGAAGGGCCCGCTGGGAAAAAACGGCTCGCGGACGAAAGTAAGGGTGTTTGCGCCGGCCGTCAGCGGCTCGGCCGCCGAGAGGCCTTCCGTGAAATCTCCGATCCATACATTGCCGTCGGCGCCCTGGACGAGCGAGCGGACGTCGATCAGGCCCCCGCTGGCTATCCCCCGCGCGGCCCCGCTCTCCTCGATAGCGATCAGCCTGAACCGTTCGACGCCGACAAGACGATCCTCGAGAGGGATCAGCGCCTCCACGGGATCGCCCGTGATGTCGAGAAGCGTGTATTCGGCGCCGTTGCGGACGAACAGGCCGCTTTCTGTGCCTACATAGATGCGCCCGTTGAAACCGGCGATGCTGCTCAAAGCGAATCGTTCGTTGGCGATGGGCTCCGTTTGCCAGGAGGCTGGATCCTGAAGGTTCGGTGCGTCCAGCGGGGCGAAAGCGACCGCTCGAACGTTCTCGCTGGATATGGCCAGCCAGATTTGTTTGGGACCTCCCGGGAACGACGTCACGGCGATGTCCGAGACGGGACCGATCGAGATGTCGGCCCCGAATCGGCTGAACGTCTCCAGGACCTCACCCTGATGGGTGTCGAAGAGGACGACGCCGAAGCCGGTCGCTACGATGAGCGTGTCGCCGGTGATGGCGAGGTTGCGGATGTCCCGATCCGGAAACTGGCTGGCCCGGGGGATATCGAGAAAGGCGGTGATGACGCGAGATTGGACGTCGATGCGGTCCAGCGTGCCGTCGTTGTAGCCCACCCAGATGGCCCCGGTCGTCGGATCGTGTTGGATGGCGCGGATGTTCAGCCCCGAGAGGCCCTCGGTGGTCGTGAACCGGCTGATTTCACCCGATGCGATCGTGTAGCTGTAAATACCGCCCGTCGTGGCGACCCAGATCGCATCGTCGGTGGCGGTAAGGTCCACGACCTCCCGGAGCGAGGTGTGCGTCTGCCAGTCATCCGTAGACTCCTGGGCATACGCGGCGCCTGCAATGGGAAGGAGCAGGGCGGCGAATGTGAATATCACGTTTTTCATGGTCCTATTAGTTTCAGGTCCGGAGTCCAGGGTCCCGAGTCCGGAGTATTCAGCACAATGGATGGCCTTCCCCAAAACGTCATCCCCAACTCGATTGGGGATCCAGAAGACCTTTGAACCCACGAAGAGGCGGCCGGGGCAGCCTGCCAGAATTCATAACCCGTCTGGGGGATATTCGATCCTGGCCCAGATCCCCCGACTGCGTTCGGGATCCGTGCGTCAGGTGTATTGCCTTTCCTGCAACAGGTCGCTGATCGCACGTAGTTTGATAATTGGGTTAATTCCCCCATCTTTTTTTGCATTCTACTCCGGCCCCTGTAGATTACCACTTCGCCTGCGCCGGGTAGTTCGACAGCCCCGATTATTCTAGCTTTTTCTTCGTCCTGGATTGCCGGCGCTGCCACTCCCACGCTCATCCAACTGGCCCGTTGATTCATGGCTCCACTTGTTTTGCACGAAGATCGTTTCTTCGATCCCGATCCAACGCGGCGCAGCATCGCCCGCGAGTTGTATAATGAGGTGAAAGAGCTGCCCATCGTGGGCCCGCACGGCCACGTCGATCCCGCCCTGCTGGCGAAAAACGACCCGTTTCCGGAGCCGGCTTCTCTGATCGTCATTCCCGATCATTACATCTTCCGGATGTTGTATTCTCAGGGGGTAGCCCTCGAGGATCTCGGTGTGCCTTCGGTGGACGGCACGCCGGTAGAAACCGATCCCCGCAAGATCTGGAAACGTTTTGCGGACCACTTTTATCTGTTTGCCGGCACGCCGACCGGCGCCTGGCTGCAGCACGAATTCTACGAGGTGTTCGGGGTTCGCGAAAAGCTGTCCTCCGAGACGGCGATGTCGATCTACGACCAGATCGCCGGGCTCCTCGACCAGCCGGCGTACCGCCCGAGAGCCCTGTTCGACCGGTTCGACATCGAGGTGCTCACTACGACCGATGCCGCTACCGATACGCTGGAGCACCACAAAGCCATTCGAGAGGGCAGCTGGGACGCGCGCGTGATCCCCTGTTTTCGGCCCGATGCCGTTTTCCGCATCGCTCATCCGAACTGGAAGGAGAATCACGAGAAGCTCGAAGCCGTGTGCGGATACGATGTCGATACGTATCCCCGCTTCATCCAGGCGATGGAGGAGCGGCGTGCCTTTTTCAAAGAGCACGGCGCCGTATCGACGGACCACGCCGTCCTCGTGCCCTATACGGAGCGGCTTGCGCCCGAAGAAGCCGACCGGGTGTTCCAGTCGGCCCTCAACGAAGAGGCCTCTGCCGAAGACGAATACCGGTTTCAGGCCCATATGCTGATGGAAATGGCGCGCATGAGCATCGAAGACGGGATGGTAATGCAGATTCATCCGGGTTCGTTGCGGGATCATAACGAATCGGTCTATCGCCGCTTCGGCGCCGACAAAGGGGCGGACATTCCTGTCAATACCGAATACACGCTGAATCTCCATGCCCTCTTGAATGCGTATGGGACGGATTCCCGGCTGACGCTCGTGATGTTCACCCTCGACGAGTCCACCTATTCGAGAGAACTGGCGCCCCTGGCCGGCCACTACCCCGCGCTGCGCCTCGGCCCCGCCTGGTGGTTCTTCGACAGCATCGAAGGGATGACCCGCTACCGCCAACTCGTCACCGAAACCGCCGGCATCTACAACACGGCCGGCTTCAACGACGACACCCGCGCCTTCCCGTCTATCCCCGCCCGGCACGACCTGTCCCGACGAGTCGACGCCCGCTTCCTCGCCGACCAGGTGGCGCGCCACATTATCGATATGGACGACGCCCGGGGTATGATCCACGCCCTCGCCTATGGCCTGGCGAAAGAAACCTACAAGCTTTAGCCTGGCTGGTTCTCAGAACCCCGCACTGCGAACTGCAAACCCGAACTGAAAACCCCGAACTGAGAACCCCGAACTGAGAACCCCTCCCCCTTGACTCCCACCTTCCTACTGCCTAACATGGAGCGCTTCCATCACCCGGTTCAACGAACGTTATGAATGACTATCGTAGGGTGCGATTCGATCGAATCAGCACAGGCCTGCCCGATTTCATGTACAGGTGCGCCGCCGGCCTCGCCGTGATTCTCCTCCTGTTCTCCGGTTGTGAGGCCGAAAGCGACGTCACCGTCGTTAAACTCGGTCACGGCCTGGACCCCGTGCACCCCGTGCATCAGGGGATGGTGTACATGGCCGAACAGGTGGCTGAGAAGTCGGGCGGACAGATGCGCGTCGATATTTACCCGAGCCAGCAGCTGGGTACGGAGCGAGAGCTGCTCGAACTGCTGCAGCTCGGCAGCCTGGGGATGACGAAAGTGACGGCCGCGGTACTCGAAAGTTTTGCCCCCTCCTACAAAGCTTTCAGTGTGCCTTACCTGTTCCGGGATCGCGACCACCATTTTCGTGTGCTGGAAGGAGAGATCGGCAGGGAGCTGCTGGAGGCGAGCCAGGAATACTGGCTGCTCGGGCTGGCCTATTACGACGCAGGAAGCCGCAGCTTCTACACGAAAGAGGTGCCTATCCGCTCTCCGGACGACCTGAGCGGGTTGAAGATCCGTACCCTGGAGAGCAAAACGCAGGTCGATATGGTGAATATGATGGGCGGATCGGCCACGCCGATTTCCT
This sequence comes from uncultured Rhodothermaceae bacterium, assembly GCA_964525535.1. Lineage (GTDB taxonomy): Bacteria > Bacteroidota > Rhodothermia > Rhodothermales > JAHQVL01 > JAHQVL01. Next base: position 402 of record CAZGHT010000062.1, on the reverse strand, counting down.
GGGGAGAGCTGTATACCGCCCTGCAGCAGGGCGTCGTGGACGGGGCCGAAAACAATCCTCCGTCGTTTTACACGGCGCGGCACTACGAAGTCTGCAAGTATTATACGCTCGACGAGCACACCACCATCCCGGACGTCCTGCTGATCAGCACGATCGTCTGGGAGACGCTGACCCCTCAAGAGCAGCAGTGGCTCAAAGAGGCTGCCGCCGAGTCGGCGCAGTACCAGAAGGTGCTCTGGCAGGAGGCGTCTGACGCGGCCCTGGATTCGCTGCGGGCAAACGGCATCGAAATCATCACACCCGACAAACAACCCTTCGTGGAAAGCGTGCAGCCCCTGTACGAAGGGTTTAAAGCTGAACCGGACGTATACGATCTGATTCAGCGCATCCGCGCCGTGGAGT
>CAZGHT010000061.1:0-34419 GCA_964525535.1 uncultured Rhodothermaceae bacterium | reverse complement strand
CGATGAGGATTTCGACGATGAGGATTTCGACGATGAGGATTTCGACGATGAGGATTTCGACGATGAGGATCTTGACGATGAGGACTTCGACGACGAAGAGTATGACGGGGACTTCGATATCGAGGACGATTGACGCTCGTCAATTGATCGTTGTGAGGTGCATTTTCAGCAGGGATGTTCCCCCTGAGTACAGGCTGAAAACCGGTTACCGCCGCCGTTTGCGGCGCCTTTTCGGTTTGGTGTCGGCGACGAGGCCGTCTAAAAACAAGTGGCTGAAGTATCCGACCACCGCTGCCCCGTAGTAGGGAACGCCGGCCCAGGGAGCATCCGGCGAATGCATAAGAGGCAGGATGAGTATTGGGGAAGGCACGATGAGCATAGCCCAATAGGTGTGCGTCCAGCCCCGGTGTTTACCGAGGATCGGCAGAATGCAGAAGAGCCCCAGATAAGCGGCTTCGCTGAACCGTTCGTTGAAGATCAGCACCACGTCCAGTGTGAAAAAGAGAGAATAGAAGATGTCCTGCCCTTTCGAGTTGGTGTCTACATCGGGCCAGAGGCCGAACATGATGCAGGTGGCGCATAAGACTACCGCGGAGATGAAGCCATTCGAGAGGACGAAATAAGTGGTCGATACCGAGGTGGGCCACAGGAAGAACAGCCCGATCAGGTACAGGAAGAAGAACAGAAATGCGCCTGAAATATGCCCTCTGTATCCGGCCATTGCAGAGATCGCCCGTTGGAAGTAAGCCCACCCCGGGGCATCGGAGCCCTCGGAGTGTAGGAATAAGCGTGCATGTGTGTTGTATGTGTGCGTTGTGTATAAAGTTTCGCGATGCCGCCATTTACATGCCCGACTGATTCACTCCCTCAGCAATCAGAAGCCAGCAATCAGAAGCCAGCATCCAGATTCAATACCTCCGGAGGAAATAAGCAACCGCGAGAAAATAGCTGCTCAGGCCGAGGCCGCTGATCTGGCCGATGCAGGCCGGGGCAATTAAAGACGCATGGCGAAAGGACTCCCTCGCGTGGATGTTGGAGATGTGCACTTCGACGACAGGCGGAGTGATGCCCGCTACGGCATCCCGAAGGGCGACGGACGTGTGTGTGAAGGCCCCGGGGTTGAATACGATGGCGTCTACTCCATCGCGGCTTGCAGCATGGAGTGCGTCGATCAACACCCCCTCGTGATTACTCTGGGCGAAATGCAGATCGACGCCCGTGAAGGTCTTTTTGAGCTGTTCCTCGAGATCGGACAGCGACGTTTTGCCGTAGGTCTCTGGTTCGCGCGTGCCGAGCAGGTTGAGATTTGGGCCGTTCAGGACAAGCAGGGTCATGGTTCGGGGTTTACGGTTCAGGGTTCGCTGGGCTCCCTTCAGGCCGGCACCTCGAACTGGAGCCCATCGTAGGCCAGGGCGATATCGCCCGGGAGCTGTTCGTCTTCCTCCGCGTGAAGGAGTCCGTGTGTCATATGGGTAAAATACGTCTGTGCGGGGTTGATTGCCCGGGTAATTTCAGTGGCTTCGGCGATCGAAAAATGCGATGGATGCGGTTCATGCCTCAGGGCGTCCAAAACGAGCGTGTGGATACCTTCCAGGAGGGTCATGCTGGCACGGGGAATGCGATTGGTGTCGGTGATATAGGCGAAGTTGCCCAGCCGGAACCCGAGCACCAGCATCCTGCCGTGGAACACCTCGAGCGGGATGACGCAGGCGGTTTCGGCGTCGTGATACCTGCTCCTCACGTGAAACGGTTTGTCAATCTCGTGAAGCTCCAGGTTGGCCACCCCGGGATATGTGCGTTTGCCGAAGATATAGGGGTACCGGGATCGGAGGCTCGCGGCCGTTTCGGGGTGGGCGTAACAGGGAATGGGCGCCCGGTTGTTGAAGAAGAAGGGCCGGAGGTCATCGAGGCCGCCGATGTGGTCGAAGTGGTGGTGCGTCACCAGGACGGCATCGATGCGGTCGATTTCCGCCCGGATGGCCTGCGTTCTGAAGTCGGGGCCGGCGTCGATCAGGACGTTGATCCCGTTGATCTGTACGAAGCAGGAGCACCGAAGCCGCTGGTCGCGGGGGTCGTTCGAACGGCACACCCGGCACGAACAGCCGATGACCGGGATGCCGGTCGAGGTGCCGGTGCCCAGCAGCGTCACCTTCGCGGTCGTCGCTGGAGGAATCGTCTCGGGAGATGCCTTCATCGGGGACGATCTATTCGGCGTCAACGTCTTCGGCGAGCATGGCGGATTGGGCGTCCCAGACTTCTTCCAGGGCTTTTCGGACCGCCGGCTTGATCGCCACGGCGTCCAGGGAGCTATCCTTCAGGCATTCTGCCAGCAAAGACAGGTGCACCTCGGGGGAGTGGTGTTTATTCAAGACAATCGTTTCCTGCCCTCCGATCGTACAACGCCCCCCTCTGAAGTTGCCTTTACCTTTCCGGATCTCGAAGCCGAGCTGGCGAGCGATCTCTTCCAGTTCGAGTAGAATCTTTTTTACTTTCATACGCATGAAGCAAAGGTGCACGAATAAAGACGGGCCTACCAGTTAACGCCGAGACTGAACGTGTGTTTGGCACCGCGGTAGTCGTACAGGTCACGGGCTATATCGCCGATGATCGACGTGGCATTGACGTCCCAGATCTGAAGGAGAAACCGGTATCCCAGGCTGATCCCGACAGCGCCGGAGACCGCGCCGAAATGCACCTGAAGATCGGTATCGATCATGCGGGCCAGGCCGTTCGATTCGCCGAAGGACTGAGAGGCGTAGCCGATAGCGGGGATCGAGCGGAGCTCGACGAGCACGTTTTTACCGAGATCGCCGTAGTATCCCAACCCGGCGCCCAGCCCGATCGTCGTAATGTTGAATTCGTTGACAAAACCCCGGTTTTCCGGGGCTACTTTGCGGTAGTTGCTGAATAACATGATGGGCACGAAGCCGCGGTGATTCGCTGTCCTGGCCGTCGGGGAAAAAAACATCTCTACCCAGAACGACAGGGAAAGGTCGAAAAAGGTGAGATCGCTGAGCGTGGTATCGGGCGAGCTCTGGCGTGCCCAGGCGGCAGAAGCGAACAGGTTGCTTCGCGAGAACGAAGCTCCGTAGGCAGGCTGGTCGAAGTCGAGCAGTACCGCAGGCGCATTGTCGCCGTCGAATTCGAAGTCGACCGCAGAATAGCCCAGCAGGACGGCCGTCGTCGTGCGGGGGCGTTCGTTGCCGAAATAAAACGGCTGCGCGAGTGAAGGGGAGGGCAGCCAGAGGGTCAGGAGCCATACCGACAGCAACCGGAGCACTGGACCGGGCAGCTGCCTGTGGATACCCAACATACCGAAAAGAGCGTTCACGAGGGGAAAGGATGGCGGCTCATGCGGCGATGGCAGTGGGAGCGTAACGGAACGGGCTTCGGCGTGGCCCGGCCCGGGGGCCGGGCAAAAGACGGCTACTTTTTGTTTGATTTTTTCCTCGGGGGTCTGGTGCGACTGAGGTCCTTCCCCGTGCTGGGGTCCACGAACCGAAATTCCATGGGTTCCAGTCGATCGTCGACGATGAAGCGAACGCGTATGAAGTATTTCATGAACCATCGAACGGAATAGGAAGGAATTTTCTGGTTGAAGAAGGCGGCGGCAAACGGGTGTACACGGAGGTGCACGATGCGTCCTTTCGACTTTTGCTTATAGCTGGAGATCCATCGCTCGATCCGTTCCAGAAACACGTCGATGCTGACCGGACGGGGGGGCCGTTCTCTAGGTTTCTGGGGTTTCTCCGGCACGGGGGGCGCATTCTTGGGGGCGTCCTCCGGAGCGGTGGAAGGGGGAGGCTCTTCCGGCCCGGAAAACGTCTTCGTGATACTCGGCCGCAGGCGCTGACGCGTAATCTCTACGAGGCCGAAGTCACTCATAGGCAATATTTTGGTGACGGCTCGATCTTTCCGAAACGCTTTACGCAACTCGTAGAAGATCTTTTTTCGATTGCGCTCGTCGCGCAGGTCGATGAAGTCGATCACGATGATGCCGCCGAGGTCGCGGAGCCTGACCTGTTTTGCGATGGCATGCACCGCCTCGAGGTCCACTTTGAGGGAGTTTTCTTCCTGGGAGAGACCGCGCCCGGCCCGGCCCGAGTTCACGTCGACGACGTGCATCGCCTCGGTGTGCTCGATGAAGAGGTATCCGCCGGACGGGAGGTCGACCCGGCTTTCGAAGGCCTGGTTGATTTCCCCCGCGATGTTGGCGTCTTTGAACACGTGGCGCTTGCCCTTGTATTGCTGAACGGCCGGCACCATGTGGGGAGCTACCGCCTGGACGTAATTTTTGACATTGCGGTACAGCTTGATGTCGTCGATCAGAATGCGGTCGTAGTCGTCCGAGAAGAGGTCACGGATCACGGAAGAGGCCATGTTGACGTCTTCGTGGACGAGGACCGGCGGTTTGGGTGTGGCCTCGAGTTTTTTCTCGATCTTCCGCCATTTATCGAGCAGCAGCCTCAGGTCGGTATCCAGCTCTTTGGCTTTTTTGCCTTCGGCTACGGTGCGCACGATGACCCCAAATCCCTGGGGGAGGAGGCTGCGGGCCAGTGCCCGCAGGCGCCGGCGCTCTTTATACGAGTAGATTTTCTTCGAAACAGCCACGTAGTTGGCCAGCGGAACGAGCACCAGGAATCGGCCGGCCAGGGAGATGTCGGTCGACACGCGGCTTCCTTTGGCTGAAATGGGCTCCTTGACGATCTTGACGAGGATCGACTTGCCCTTGTCCAGGAATTTCTCCGGACGAGAGTTGGACGAAGAAGACCCCCCTCGCCTTCGACCGCCCGTATCCTTACCGTTCCGGGCATTCCTGGACGCCCCGTTCGAGTGTTTATCGTCGTGTTGTTGCTGCTCGTCGGAGGACGATTTGTTCCTCGATCCTCTCCTGCGTTGCGGGGGTCTTCGCCGGGCTTTCCCCGGCGGCCTCGACTGCTGCTTTTTGTCCCCGTGATTATTCTGGGAGTCGTTCTGCTTGTTGTTCCGTTGGTCGGCGCCGCCGGCTCGCTTTCCAGGTTCTCCTTTCTCCCGGCCGCCTTCCGCGGTTTCTGCCTCGACCACCTCCTGTTTCGGCCCCTTTTCTCCGCGCGACAGGGATTGCCGGCGCTTCGAGCGCGAGGGAGGGCGGCGTTTAGCGGGTTGATTGGGGGCGCCGGACGAATCGGCCATTGCGCCCACGCGGGGAGATTCCTGTTCCAGTAAGGCCAGCCACTGCGGGAGGTTGTCCGCGAGATCTGAATAGTGTAAAAACGCATCCTGCTTCTGACCTATGTCAACAAAAGCAGCCTGTATACTGGGCATAGTTCGTCGGATACGCCCCAGATATATGTCTCCTAGCGTACGTTCATTCTCAGCGTCTTCAATGTGCAGCTCTATGAGCTCCCCATTTTCGACGATAGCTATGCGGGTCTGGTTTTTTTCGGTGCTGATTATAATTTCTTTCGACATAATTTCGCCGGTGTAGGCACGCAGCGAACTGAATCGTAAAAGGGGCTGGAGGGCCGGCAATGACAGGCCGGTATCCTGAAATCCTGTCGGGTACGGACCGGGTGAGCACAACCCATGCGGGTCTGGCTCGGTGTCGGCCGGATGAACATCCACGTGTTGAATAGAAAGAGTTGGATGAAAGTAACCCCTTTTGAATAGTACTGGTTAAAAGAATTTCTTTCGGAGCAGTACTTAACCAGTTCGAGATGTGATGTCTACACACTCTACAAAACGCAATAAAAAAGTGAAGGTGGGTGATCGAGCTTCTCTGTAGAAGCCCGATGCACCGGAAAATTTGTGTCACGTAGTTACCTTTTCTGTGCCCCGTGAGCAACTCCTTCTGTGAAGGTGGCTCCGGGAAAAGACGCCTGCCGAAAACGCCAGATACGCGGCGTTATTCTGTAACTGTGGAAGCGCTTACTCAAAGAACTTCGTTTCGCGCGCTTCAACCGGTATTCGGGCAGACCCCTTCACCATGTGTTGCGTGCTCAATGCCTGCGATGATAGTGATACTGCAATGGTTAACGCAACCGCGTTTTCTCTTGCAGGCTATCTCGCTGGGGTTCACGGTGATTAGAATCGAATACCGTGTCCGTTACATGGCCGCACAGCAATAAGGTGGGTTGAAGCCAGAACGCTCCGTGTAAGGAGCTCGACTCAAAGCCTGTCTGAAACGCTGATCCGAGCCCTGTGGGGGCAGATACATCTGTACTCCCATTCGGACCCATGAAGCAGGTTTCGGAAAGACCCTTAATGTAAAGTCTTAAAGTCTGATTTCTTATAAATCGCCCATCCTCCCAAAATGATCCCGATTCCCCGGTTCAGCATCGCGTAAACGTGACAGAGTTCAGGATGCAGGGACAGGACATTATTCCTGAATGCGAGCGGCATGCGCCCCGTATCCTGTGTCTTGCACCCTGCCGCCGAATCGCAACCGTCGGAGTGTGAAGGGCGTTGTAAGCGCTTTTTGAGCAGAAAGAGGGCCGACTTTCGAAGACGATCTCCGATGAAACCTGGGTAGATCCGAGTCGTTACCAGCGCGATCACCGGCTTACTTACCGTTGGTTAAACCGGCTAAGAACAAACACATAAATATTGACGAGTGCGCCTGGTCAGATCCCTCGACTGCGCTCGGGAGACGTGCATGCAGCGAACGGCTTACCCGACAAAATACATGTGATTGCGCTTAGATTTGGATGTTACGCATCTGTGCGCCATCGTTCGGCCACAACGGCTTTGAAATGGCAAAACAGACGGAAACCGGCTGCAATGCATCATTTTAAAGCCGGGTGAACCGGCCTGCTGTGCACAGTTCGCGTAACATCACTACGATAAGTTCACGGTACGTTCGAATATCCTTCTTTATATTGTCGGCTCGTTTTGACCCTGCTTAAATGAACTCGTTGATCACGGCGATTCGTCGACAGAATATCGTGATACTGCGATTTTGTTAAGGCAGCGCTTAGATAGTTAGCACAGAAATTCAGCATGGTGGGAATTCAAGGAAGCCGGTATGCATTGGATAACTCGAAGATCGGGTCGAGTAGCCAGGATAGAGGAGGTAAGACGACACAGGTTGGACCGTTTAAAGGGAGGGTATGATTGTGAGTGAGACAAAACAGGGATTTCGCCATTTTTTTGCGTCCCCCATCGGGAAAAAGGTTTCGACAGGAATCACCGGATTAGGCCTGACGTTTTTCGTCCTGGTCCACATGAGCGGAAATCTGTCGTATTTCAGCGGCGACGACGCCTACAACGCTTATGCGCACTTTCTCCTGAACATGGGCCCCCTTCTGTACGTGATCGAACTGGGCCTGCTCGCGTTCTTCGTCTTTCACATCATCCTGGGGATCAATATCTACCTGGGTAAGCGAAAGGCGCGGGGCAGCAACTACAAGAAATACAAGTCAGCCGGCGGAGCGAGCCGTCAGTCGCTGAGTTCCAGGAGCATGGTCTTTACCGGCATTGTCCTGGGGGTTTTTCTGGTCATCCATTTGCTGAGCTTCAAGTACGGGACGTACTACGAGAGCGCTCAGACGATCGACGGAGAGCCGGTTCGAGATCTGGCCCGGCTGGTGACCGAAAAGTTCCAGAGCCCCTTATACGCCTTCGGTTACACGGCTGTCATGATCCTTCTGGGATTGCACCTGCGTCACGGCGTCTGGAGCGCATTCCATTCGCTGGGGACGACCAATCCGCGCTTGACTCCTGTGATTTATGCGCTGGGCGCCGCCCTGGGCGCTCTGATAGCGGTTGGTTTCCTCATTTTGCCCTTGTGGATTTATTTTACCGGAGGTAATAGTTGATGAAATTGGATGCAAAGATACCATCCGGGCCGCTCGAAGAGAAGTGGCAGCGATATTTACAGAGCATCAAGCTCGTAAGCCCGAACAACAAGCGAAAACACCACATTATCGTCGTAGGCACGGGCCTCGCCGGCGCCTCGGCCGCCGCCACCCTGGCCGAACTGGGGTACAACGTGTCGGCGTATTGCATACAGGACTCTGCACGGCGCGCCCATAGCATCGCCGCCCAGGGCGGCATCAACGCGGCTAAAAATTACCCGGGCGACGGCGACAGCGTCTGGCGGTTGTTTTACGATACCGTCAAGGGGGGCGACTATCGTTCCCGAGAAGCGAACGTATACCGCCTCGCCGAAATCAGCAATAACATCATCGACCAGTGTGTGGCTCAGGGTGTACCTTTTGCCCGAGAGTATGGCGGCTATCTGGCCAACCGCTCGTTCGGCGGTGCGCAGGTCTCGCGGACCTTTTACGCTCGCGGACAGACCGGGCAACAGCTCCTCCTCGGCGCTTACAGCGCGATGAGCCGCCAGGTTCAATCCGGCGCCATTCAGATGTACACCCGCCGCGAGATGCTCGATGTTGTCGTCGTCAACGGCAAAGCCCGGGGTATCATCACGAGGAACCTCGCCACAGGAGAACTGGAGCGCCACTATGGCGATGCCGTGCTCCTGTGCACCGGGGGATACAGCAACGTGTATTTCCTCTCGACGAATGCGAAAAATTCCAACGTCACGGCTGCATGGCGCTGTTATAAGCGAGGCGCTCTCTTCGCCAACCCCTGCTTCACCCAGATTCACCCCACCTGTATACCGGTATCCGGGGAGTATCAGTCGAAACTGACCCTGATGAGCGAGAGCCTGCGAAATGATGGGCGCGTCTGGGTGCCCAAAGACCCCGGAGATACGCGGCCCCCTTCCCAGATTCCAGAAGAAGATCGGGACTATTACCTCGAGCAGAAATACCCGAGTTTCGGCAACCTCGTGCCCAGGGATGTGGCCTCTCGCAATGCGAAGTACGTCTGCGACGAGGGGCGCGGAGTGGGCGCCACAAAGCTGGCCGTCTATCTGGATTTCCGCGATGCCATCCAGCGCCTCGGAAAAGACGTCATCGAGCAGCGCTATGGCAACCTGTTCGAAATGTACGAGCGGATCACGGACGAAAACCCCTACGAAATGCCGATGCGCATCTATCCTGCGGTCCACTATACGATGGGAGGGCTCTGGGTCGACTACAACCTGATGACCACGATCCCGGGTCTGTTTTGCCTCGGGGAAGCCAACTTCTCAGACCACGGCGCCAACCGGCTCGGCGCCAGCGCACTCATGCAGGGCCTGGCCGACGGCTACTTCGTGGTCCCCTATACCATGGGCCAGTACATCGCCAGCGAATCGTTCGAGCCGGTCAATGGCGAGGAAGACGCCTTCGCCGAAGCCGAACAGGCGTCTCGTGAATACCTGAACAGGCTGCTTTCTGTCAACGGCAACAAAACAGTGCTTCAATTTCACCGAGAGCTGGGCCGTCTCGTGTGGGACTACGTCGGCATGTCCAGAAACCGCGAAGGGCTCGAAAAGGCGATCGATGAAATCAGCACCCTCCGCGAGTCATTCTGGAACGAGGTCACGATTCCCGGCCGCAACGACACGATGAACAAGTCGCTGGAGTTTGCCGGCCGCGTCGCCGACTTCCTCGAACTCGGCGAGTTGATGGCGCGCGACGCCCTGGATCGGGAAGAATCGTGCGGCGGGCACTTCCGCGAAGAGTTTCAGACTCCCGAAGGAGAAGCGCTCCGTAATGACGACGAGTATGCCTACGCGTCTGCCTGGGAATACCAGGACGACGGTTCAGCCATGCTTCACAAGGAAGAGCTGGCGTTCGAGAATGTGAAACTGACGCAGCGCAGCTACAAATAACGATAGGTAAACAGCTATGACCATTCACTTGAATGTATGGCGACAGGAAGGGCCGGATAGCAAAGGGGATTTCGAAGCCTATACGCTGTCCGACGTCAGCCCGGACATGTCGTTCTTGGAAATGTTCGATTTGTTGAACGAAAGATTGACCGAAGAAGGAAAGGTCCCTGTGGAGTTCGATCACGACTGTCGTGAAGGCATCTGCGGTTCCTGCAATATGGTGATCAACGGGCAGGCCCACGGGCCGATGGCGCGCACGGCAACGTGCCAGCTGCACATGCGAAGCTTCAAGGACGGCGATACGATCTACGTCGAGCCCTGGCGCGCCGCTGCGTTTCCCGTCATCAAGGACCTCGTCGTCGATCGCTACGCCTTCGATCGCATTATGGAGGCCGGAGGGTACGTGTCGGTCAGTACGGGCAATGCGCCCGATGCCAACGCGATACCGGTCGAGAAAGATGCCGCCGATACGGCAATGGACTACGCTACATGCATTGGATGTGGCGCGTGCGTCGCAGCCTGCCCGAACGCTTCTGCTTCGCTCTTCGTCGGCGCCAAGATAGCGCACCTGGCGCATCTGCCCCAGGGGCAGCCGGAGCGGAATAAGCGTGTCGTTGCGATGGTCGATCAGATGAAAGAAGAAGGGTTCGGGGATTGCTCCAACCACGCAGAGTGCGAAGCGGTTTGCCCGAAGGCGATATCTATCGCCAGTATCGCAGAAATGCGCCGGCAGTATATGAAGGCGATGCTGAGTGGTAACTGACCCTGCGGGGTTCTACGTATGAATGTCAGTTGAGGGACGCTTCCTGGCGGAAATAGGGGGTATGTCTCGCTGAAGATGATGGGGCGGGCCGGCCGGATCCCCGTTTTGCCTCAGATTCTCTTCTGGCGCCGTTCTCACCGGGCAGAACCCTGCGTTCGGCAAAGTGCTCGGGCGGAAAGGGTCCTTCGACCTGGATATCGAATCCCAGCGATTTGTACGATTCCTGAAGCGCTTTCAATTCGTCGAGAAACGATTCGCTCTTGAGGTTCGATATCAGATACTCACATCGGAAAATGTCTTGATCTGCGGGGGGCATCGGCGGGTGCTCGGCCGAGTCCAGCGTTAAGGTCTTCGAGGCGAGCAGGGAAAGTGTGCCATGGCTGTGTTTGATGCACGCCTTGCACACCGACCGGGCTTCCTCGGCGAGGACCGTTTCGAGCTGCATGAGCAACGTTTGGGCGTCTTCCGGCGATTTACCAATCAGTTCGGCCTGGATGGCGCGTACGCGGTTGCTCGCCTTCTCCGTCAAGAGGCGCACCTTGCGCTCGTTGCACGATATCGTAAGCCGCCACGCCTGGTTTCCTTCGATCAATTCGAGGGTGTTTGTAAAGTCGTCATGGTGCTCGTCCAGAAAGGCATCGAGCGACTCTGGAGAGTCACAGATGGTGCACACCCTCATGGGCACGATGGAGACTTCAGACTGGATCCTGGACAAAATGCGGTTGTGCTTTTTGAGGGCGGCCTCGAACCAGGAAGGATCGTTCAGCCGCGCCTGAAGCGCGTTCTCTCCGTACACATCGAGAGGGACCTCGGCGAGGATCGCCCGAATGTTGCCATGAGGGTGAATGTAGAGGGGGTAGTCTGCCGAAATGTTGTCCGCAGGAAGCGAAAAGGCGCTCTGGTCCAGCGTAATGGCAAAGACGTAATAGCCGAACCGTACGTCGTCTTCGTCGACGAAGAACTCGTCGTCGTCGTGTAATTCGTGATCATACAGGGGCAAATCCGGTTCAGAGGCATCGAGAATCGGCGTGTGGAGCCTCGTGGGCAGGTCGATCGGGGAAACGGGTTCGAAGGTTTCGTCGTCGGCCGGCTCCTGTTCAGAACGAAGGGCATTGCCCGTCAGCAGCGCGCGAATGGTTTCTTTGGATGGCGGCTGTGTCGATTCACGCCGGGTCGACTCGCGCCGGGTCGACTCACGCGGGGTGGTCTCGTGGAGCGTCTTCCCGCCGGGGCCATTTCGGTTCAACCGCTTCGTTTCGACGGGTTCGGTGAGGAGCTGGATCCTGGGGCTGCTCGATCTCGGCGATGGGAGAGGCGGAGACAGAACGTTATGGTTCCCGTTAACGGCAGGCCGGTCTTCCACGGCGACCCCATCCAGCGATGGGGTGGGCGCCGCCGCCAGCGCATCGGCTGCGTTGATCTCTCGCAACGCCCGCTCGAAGAACGAATCTACCATGTGTTCTTTCAGGAGCTGCTTGGTAGACTGTATCGTGTGCAGCGTTGGCTTATCGGAAGGGGTATCGGTATGGATGTGAAAATAATGGCCAAGAGAAGGGCCGACCAACCAGTTCCGCATCCACGTTAAATTTTTTGACACAATCTCTGCCTTGGATCAAGGGTTGTCTTCAGAAGAAGGATTCGATCGTATTAATAAAGGTTTAATCTGACTGAGTAACTGTTCGTTCCGCAGAATCTGTGCTCGAATTGCCTCAATTTCGTTGAGAATCCGATCACTGAGCGCCGGGGTAAAGACAGCACCGTCAGTCTCTGGGTCGGGCTTGGAGGAGGTTGAGGGCTTCGTTGGGGATGCCTGGGGACGCTTCTTAACGCTTGTCTTAAGTTCTTCGTTGGCCGGAATATGTGGTACCGGCGAGGATGTAGAAGTCGTCGCGACCGGATCGGGTTTCGGACGGGCCGCCATAGTTTCGAGCAAGCGATTCAGCGATTCGTCTTTCAGCAATTGCTTCGCTCGAGCGAAGGCTTCCTGGCGCGACTCCTGAATGACTTGTTGAATCTGATCCCTGTACTGCGTGCTGAAAGCGAGTTGAAAGCGCTCGGCGATATGGCGTATGTCATCCTGTTTCATTCAACCGGTTCGCTTCCTATGGAGAGGTCGACTCACATGGAAGGCTGGGGTTGGAACCAGGTACCTCCCGATGAGGTCGGCTTTTTGGGCTGTTTTTGATCTTCTGTTGCACTTTCTAGAATCGCCTGAAGCATCCGTTCCTTAAGTAACGATTTGGCTTCTGCGAGCGCTTCGTCTCGGGCTTCCTGGACCATCTGAACGATCAGCTCGTCTGAGGTGTCCAGCAGTTTGTCTTTTAGCTCGTCGATTAATTTCTTGGTTTGCTCGTTCATCGCGAATACCGGCTGAAGGGTTTTGAAGATACGGATTCAGAATAGCCAGCTCCCGGGCAAACATAGCCCGATAATGCAGCGGCCTGACCTACACCCTGTTATCTGTAAGAACAGATCTCAGCGAAAAGGAATCAAGTGGAGGGTTAATCTAAACGATAGGAATATACTAAATCGATTCCTTAGTTCACGTAGAAGATACGGATGATTCTACGATTCTGCAGGTTCGTCGACGATGAGCACGGCCGGCTCGGAATCCACGCGATTGACTTTGCCGAGGGCTTCCTTGAGAATGGCTTCGATCATACGCTCTTTGAGCATTTCTTTGGCCTCGTGCAACGCTTCTTGCTGAGCTTCTTTGATCACTTTCGCAATTTCTTCCTGAGATGCGGCCAGGAGTTTATCTTTCAGTTGGCCGACGTTGTTGGTTGAAAGGTTGTTCATGATTCATCCGATCTGGTTTGATACAAGCACTGTGAGCGGAATGCCTTGCGGGCAAAATAATTGGGCCAACAGGGCGGGGGCAGGCGGGCTGGAGGGGCTGCTCTCAGTGAGGGAGTGCACGTGCGGTAGGACGGCGGGCAGCCAACGGAAGAGTGAAGCAGCCGCCATGCCCGAGGAGGACGCAGCCCTCACGGGGTAAACCGTTCCGGAGAGTCGCACTCTCCATCGCCTTACTGTTGAATCCTTCCGTTCTAAAACGCCTGCGGGATATCGGCCTGGATAATCACGACGATCACGGGGAGTATATCGTCAACCGCTGTCCGATCCGAATGAGGTTGCTCCGGATGTTATTCCATTCTCTGATCTGGCGGACGGTGACCCGGTATTTTTTCGCGATGTCGATGAGGGTATCTCCTTTGCGTACGCGGTACACGATCCGGTTGTTGCCGGCTTCGTTATCGGAAGCCGAGGGGGAGGAGGCCGCGGTCGAAGAGCTGGACGAAGGGGTCTGGGCCGCCGCGATGCGAGCGGCCTCTCGTTCCGCGGCTTCTTCTTCGGCGCGGAGCTCGGCCGCCCGTTCTTCGGCGCGCGTTATGAGGAGGCCGGCATCGAGCGCTGTCGCAAGGTTCGGAGCAATGGGACGGTAGAAGCGCATGCCGTACTGGATGCGCATGGGCTGCTCGCCGGTGAGGGCGAGCCCGCCCGAATAATGGGTCGACGGGACGACGAGGTTCTGACCTACCCGAATGAGCGAACTGTGCAGGCCGTTTTTGCGCATCAGCGAAGAGACGGATACGCCGTAGCGGCGGGCAATTTGCCCCAGCGTCTCCCCGCTTCTGACCCGGTGGTGGCTCGCCGGCGCTCTGGCGGCAGCCGGGAGGGCGCGATACTGCTCTGCAAAACGCGGATAGCTATAGAGAGGGATCCGGACGAAGTACGCGGAACGCGTCGGCGGCAGGCGGTCTCCTTTGAGCTCGGGGTTGAGCGCCTGGATCGTCTCGACGTCGGTGCCGGACATCTCTGCAATCTCGTCGAGGGTCAGCATTCCCTGTACGGGCACGTAGTCGAATTCATAAGCGGGGCCGGGGGTATAGTTGCCCTCGAGCCCGAACGCTTCGGGGTTGGAGGCAACGAGTGCGGTAGCGATGAACATCGGCACGTAGTTGCGGGTCTCGCGGGGAAGCCGGTTGTACACATCCCAGTAGGTAGCCTTGCGCCCGAGGCGGGCTTCGGCCCGGCGGATGTGCCGGCGCAGCTTCCCCGGGCTGTAGTTGTAGCCGGCGAGCGCCAGCTGCCAGTCCCCGAACATCCGGTACAGGTCCCGCAGGTGCCGCGCTGCTGCGCGGGTCGACTTCTCCGGGTTGCGGCGCTCGTCGACCCACCCGTTGGCTTCGAGGCCGTACGCGGCGCCGGTCGCCCGGATGAACTGCCACATGCCGACGGCGCGCGCCCAGCTGCGCGCTCTCGGGTTCAGCCCGCTCTCGATCATGGCAAGGTATTTCAACTCGTCGGGTACGCCCTCTTCTTCGAAAATCTGTTCGATCATCGGGAAATACGTCTCTGCACGGCTCAACCAGTGGTTGATGTGTTTGTCGGGCTCGGTGAGCAGGAACACGATGCTCGATTTCACCTTCTCGTTGACCGTCATCGGAATGGACGTCTCGGCGAACGACAGCTCGGGGAGGACGATCGATTCGAGCGGCGCCCGATGCTCTGCGTTCAAAAGGTCGAAGATCTCGTTCCGGATCCGGTAGATGTCACCCTGCTGGATAGCGAGAGAGTCCGAGAAGCCGTAATAACTTTCGTGTTCGGCGATGACGGTGCGGTACAATTCGTGGAACTGCACGTTCTCCATAATGCCCGGCTGCCCGAGCAGGACCTTCAACGCGGCGGCGGACAGGTCGAGCAATTCTTCGACCGACGCGAAATCGCCCTGAGCGCGTGCCGTGAGGAGCTTACCCTGATATTCGTAGATGCGGGCCATGCGCCTCAGTATCTGAGCCTCGGTAAGGGTGTCCGAAGACGCGCCGATGTCCGGGTGGTCCGTCTCCGTCAGGTAGATGGGGGCCTCCAGCGGCTGCGGGAGCCGTTGCAGCGCGCTCGGCGTCAGTGGGGCGTCGGACAGGTGGCGGAGGATACGGATGGATTGCAGGAACGCCGCCTCGACGGAATCCGAGGCGGCGGGTTCACCGGCGAAGGACTCGCCCTCGGAGGGGGTGGCGTTCTGACTTGGCTGCCCGAGAGCAGGAAGAGGGGGAAGTACGGCGAAAGCGCTGAACGCGATAAGGACGCCAGCAGATAGGCCCGTCAAGATGCTGGAAAGCAAGGTACGCATTGCGATTCTCGATACAGATTGATAACAGATGTCGCACCGTTCGCGCAACATCGCTTGATAAGCAGGAATTCCGAGAAGTAAAACGGTGGAAGAACAGGTTCAGGCACGGCCCGTCAACGAATAGACACAACATTAGCTCTATCTATTCAAATTCGGATAACACATCGCCCGTCTATAATAACGAATGCCGCTCCACGAGGCGAGATCAGCGGTGTGGGTCGGTCAGGTGGATGGCCGCGATGCGTTAGTAACGTGCAAGTTTGATCTAAGATACGTACAAAAACCCGGGAAAGATAGGGAATCAGGAGAATCTGGGTGTATCTTTTCGGCAGTGCGTCGATGGCAGGTCATTCGGGCTGGGGCGATTAGAGCGGCATATTGCTGTGCTTCTTTCGGGGGTTATGTGCGACTTTATTCTTGAGCATACGCAGGCCTTTGACGAGCCGGTCTCTCGTCTCGTGGGGCAGGATGACGTCGTCGACGTATCCACGGCCGGCGGCAATGTACGGGTTGGCGAACTTGCTCCGGTATTCGTCGATGAATGCGGCTTCGGTGGCCTCCTGGTCGTCAGCCGCAGCGATCTGTTTGCGGTAGATGATTTCCACTGCCCCTTTCGGGCCCATGACCGCGATCTCGCTCGACGGCCAGGCGTAGTTGAGGTCGCCCCGGATGTGTTTGGAGTTCATCACGTCGTAGGCGCCTCCGTAGGCCTTGCGGGTGATGATCGTTATTTTGGGGACCGTCGCTTCGCAGAAGGCATACAGGAGTTTGGCTCCTTCCCGGATGATGCCGTTCCATTCCTGTTCGGTGCCGGGCAAAAAGCCGGGGACGTCTTCGAAAACGAGGAGGGGGATGTTGAACGCGTCGCAGAATCGAACGAAGCGAGCGCCTTTGCGCGACGCGTCGATGTTCAGGACGCCTGCCAGGACGGCCGGCTGGTTGGCCACGAGGCCGATGGACTGGCCTCCGATGCGCGCGAAGCCGACGATGATGTTTTCGGCGTAGCGGCCGTGCACTTCCAGAAATGAGCCCTCGTCGACGATGCCGCGGATCACGTCGTGCATGTCGTACGGCTTGTTCGGGTTTTCGGGCACGATGCGGTCCAGCTGGTCCGCTGCTGCGCGGTGAGCTTCGGAGGCCGCCAGGGCCGGCGGCAATTCTTCGCAGTTCTGAGGCAGGTAGCTCATCAGCCGGCGGATCTGGAGCAGGCAGTCGACATCGTTGCCGCAGGCAAAGTGCGCGACCCCGCTCTTCGACGCGTGCGTGGACGCCCCGCCGAGGTCTTCGCTGGAGACGTCCTCCTGGGTGACGGTCTTTACGACGCTGGGCCCGGTCACGAACATGTAACTCGTCTGGTGGACCATGAAGATAAAATCCGTGATGGCCGGACTGTAGACGGCTCCACCGGCGCAGGGACCCATGACGGCCGAGATTTGAGGGACGACGCCGGAGGCCAGGGTGTTCTGCAAAAAGATGTCGGCATAACCGCCGAGGGAGACGACGCCTTCCTGGATGCGAGCCCCGCCGGAATCGTTCAGGCCGATGATCGGGGCTCCGTTGTCGAGGGCGAGGTGCATGATCTTGACGATTTTTTCGGCGTGGGCCTGCCCGAGCGAGCCGCCGAACACGGTGAAGTCCTGGCTGAAGACGTACACGAGCCGGCCGTCGATGGCGCCGTATCCGGTGACGACGCCGTCCCCGTAGGGGCGTTGCTTGTCGAGCCCGAAGTCGCTGTTCGTGTGCTGCACGAACATACCCAGTTCTTCGAACGACCCTTCGTCCAGCAGAATGTCGATGCGTTCGCGCGCCGTCAGCTTGCCTTTGTCGTGTTGTCGATCGATGCGGGATTGCCCGCCGCCCAGGAGGGCTTCCTGTCGGCGTCGGGCCAGGTCCTCGAAGGGTCCGTTTGGGTCGGGCATAAGGGGCCTTGGGGTCGGATGTTCAGACAATGCCTAGATCTTGTACTGCTCTTCGACGCTTTCGGTGAACATGATGGCGGCCGGGCTGTAGATGTTCACATTGTGTTTTTTGAAGATGTCCTGAGCGATGAGGCCGGAGGCTTCCTGCCAGGTGTTCGTCTCTTTGAGCCGATGCAGCAGGCGAAGATACTCATCCCGCGAGCCCGAAAACAAGTGTTCGACGAACATATCCCGGTTGCTGGAGCCGTAAAGACCCAGGACGGCAAATTCGAGCTGCTCGAGGGTCATCGGTCTGGATTGGGGTGGTTTCGTGTCGCCTTCGCTGGAACTGGTTTGATCCGATACGGCTGTGCCGGACGGAGGATCAGGCCGGACCGGGCCAGGCGCTTTTGGCGGACCCCCGCCTGGAGGAGCGGCGCTCGGGGAGGGCGCTGCAGCCGTGCGTGGTCTGGCGGGCTTTTGCTGTTCGGCGGGCTGCTGTTTCTTATCGACAGGGACGTTGCCCGGAGCGGGCTTCGGCGAACCTTTCTGGAACTGCATCCACAGCGGCACAGGCCCCTTCGGTTCCTCGACCGGCTTCGCGGCCGGCGCGCCGTTGGGCGATTTCGGGGGGCCGGCCGGGTTGGGCGTCTCCTGAAATTGCTCCCAGAGCGGGCGCGGTTCGTTCGAAGCGCCTTCCTTCGGCCTGGAGGCCGGTGCGGGTTGAGGCCGGGGCATGACCACCGTGTCCTCGCCGTCGTTCCCGGCCGGCTCGGAGGACTGCTGCGAGGCGCCGGGAGGCGCCGGTTTTTTCTCGGGCTCGTCCTGCTGAGAATCGACGTGCTGGATGTACGGCTCGACAGAACCCTCGATGACCTTCTGGAGGGTCGAGGGGTCGATCAGCTCGGAACGGTGAAGCTCTTTCTCGACAGACAGGCGCTCCTGGATTTCGTACGCGTCTTTATCCCCGAAAAACATCACGAGCAGATCAATGGGCACTCCCTGCTTGTTGGTGTAGGGGACGCGCTTCATCAGGTCGAACATGGGGCGAAGCAGGCGCAGCCAGTCGACCGACGAGTAGTTCGCCGTCATATGTTTGTCGATCTGCACCAGCAGGGACGAGAAACGGCTGCGATCGATTTCTTTGAGCTGTCGCTGCTTCATGAAGGTTTCGATGGCCTCTTTGAGATAGGGGTAGGCCGCGAAAAAGCTGAGCTGGCGGTATATGACGGGCGCCGGCAGGGGCGCGTCTTCGTCTTGAAAGACGTACTCAGCGAGCGTATGGGTGGGCAGGATGAGGTGCGCAAAGACGAGCTTGGTCGAACGCTTCAACGTGGCGCGCCATTCCTCGGCCGGAATGCGCATGTGCCGCGCCAGGGAGGCTACAAAGGCCTGATGAGCGCTCTGGACATCGGCGTGGTCGTAGTCGAACCACTTGGAACGTACCGTACGGAGATGCTCTACCTCTACGTCAAGCTTGTAATGCAAGGTCTGACTCAAGAAGTGCGCAAGGAGAGGAGGCATCGGATCTTGCTCGATGTCTGAACGCGAATACGGCCGATTCGGGGGGAACGTCTCGATCAAAGATTCGAAAAGTGAGTCGGAGACTTCCCGCAGCATATCGCTTGACATGGGTACCAAAACGTTGAGTTTGGATAAGGGACGAAGAGGATGGTTATCCGGAGTTTTCGGCAGATGATTCGAGTTTAATCGTTCAGAGGCGGGCCTTGTTCTCTGCAGCCCTCCAAAAACGTATGAATTGCCAGATCACTGCACTGATATAGCCATTCGCAACGAAACTGCAGCTTTGCCGATAACGGCGTAATTTATTGGGCCCGAGAACTGGCCAGGGCATTTGCTGCATCTTGCTGCAGAACGTGCATGCGATGCACCAGAACGGGGGGCGTAGAGACCGAAACAGGGAGAACCTGGTCCTGCTTCTCGCACCGGACGCGTTGCGAAGCGGCCGGCGCTTCGGCGCCGACGCATTCGATCTGGTTGAGCACGTCGAGCCCTTCTCCTTTGAGCACGACGTTGGTCACCGGATGGGTCAGGCGTCCCTGTTCGATTCTGTACCCTTCTACGACGAACGCATAAAACGTATCGTTCTGGGGCAACGTGAAGCCACGCTGGATATGCCTGACGAACAGGCCCGAGGGCACCGAAGCAAGAATAGATCCAAGAGAGGTCTCGCCCGGTTCCAGGCGGAGGCCGGTCATTCTTGGCAGGGGGCGGTGTCGATAATCTTTCCGTCGTCCGTTGCCGGTCAGGGGGATGCCGTGTTTCATGGACCAGTAGCGGTCGGTGAGCAGGCGGTTGAGCCGGCCCCGGTCGATCAATACAGTGCGCTGGCTCCGGGTCCCCTCGTCGTCCGTACAGGGCAGCCTGCCGGGCGCTTCATCGCAGGGGGTATCGCAGAGGGTCAGGGCGTCTACGCCGATGGGCTGCCCGAGCCGGGCCTGCACCTGCTCGGTAGACAGCTGGTCGGCTTCCAGGGCATGGCCGATGGCTTCGTGCAGCCAGAGGCCGGCATAGTTTTGCCCGGCATAATTTTCTCCGCCGTAGGCCGCGTTCGAGTCGGGCGGCGGCCCGGGGGCGGCATCTCTTGCCGTGCCGGCAAACACGACGGGCATGCGTCCGGGGGCGATGGGGCGGGCGTCACCGAGGAGCCGCGCCTGTTCGATGGCCTGCACGGCCAGCTTTTCCGGCGCGCCGAACGCCAATTCGCCGAAGCGGCGCACGGCCGGCAGGGTCGCATAGGTTTTTACCGGCTGGTTTCCTGCCGAAGCGGTTACGTCGAGGCGGACGTCGATCCACGCTTCCTGTTGTGTGTGTACGGCCCCTTCGGTGTTCATGACCAGCGTTCGGCGAACGTGTTCCTGGTACTCGACGGTGCACGCGAGGATCGAGGCCTCGTAGGAGTAGGCCGCCTCGATGAGCCTTTCGAGGAGCTGCACTTTTTCGCCGGCAGGGATCCGGTCGGGAGCGTCGGCCGGCAGAGGGGGGCCGTACCGCACGGGGCCGGGCGGCATCGAGGCGTCTCCCGCCGAAGGAGTGCCCACCGCAAAGGCGGCCTCCTCCATGTGCTGGCGAAACGCGCCGGGCGCCAGCGCCCCCGGCAGGGTCGTGTACAGGCGCTGAGCGGCTCCGATGGCGTGGATGGCGGTACCACGGACCCGCCCTTCGACGTGGCCGCTCCTGTTCCTGCCCGGTTGAGCGCTTTTGCTTTCCAGGCGCCAGGATCCGCGATAGGAATCTTCGTAGAAAACGTCGGCATACTGTCCGGGTCCCCGCAGGCGCGCCAGATAGGCGGGAGCGCTGTCGGTGAGAATCTCTACGTCACGGGCAAACGATGCGTCAGGATGTTCCATTGAGTTCGGAGTTCAGAGTCCCGGGTCCAGTGTTCAGCCCCCAGATCAATACCCGTAGATGGAGAAGTCGTCGCGCCGCATGTAAAAATTGAGCACACAGGCCAGCATGGCCGTCTCTGTGATCAGTGCCGAACCGCCGTAGGAGATAAAAGGCAACGGAATACCGATGACGGGCAGCATGCCTGTGGTCATGCCGATATTGAAGAAAATATGCGCCGTGTAAAAGGCAACGACGCCGATCATGAACGTATTGCCGAAGGGGTGTTTGATCTGGCTGCCGAGGATGACGAGCCTGACGAGCAGGATGCCGAAGAGGATCAGCACCAGCAATGCGCCGACGAATCCGAATTCTTCGCCGATGACGCTGAAGACGAAGTCCGTCGTCTGCTCGGGCACGTAGGCGCCCTGCGTCTGGGTACCCTGCAGAAAACCTTTTCCCCAGAGGCCGCCCGAGCCGATGGCGGCTTTGGATTGGACGAGGTGGAACCCGACCGAGTACCGGTATTCGGCGGCTTCGGGGTTCGTAAAGGAGAGGATGCGGGCTACGTGATGCGGCTGCAGCACGTAGTCGAGCGCGTATTCGATCGTGACGATGGCCCCTACGTTCGACGCGGCGCCGAATAGGAGCATGAGCCCGTTGGATTTCTGGATGGCGAGGACCACCACCAGGATACAGGCGAAGGCGATAGCGAGGGGCAGATACACGATCGTGAGGTAGGCGGTCAGCGCGGGTGCGACGAGCAGCAGGATGTACCTCAGCGAAATGCCGCTCCAGTACAACAACGGCGGCAGCGTACACAGGTACATCAGGGCCGTCCCGGCGTCGTTCTGGAGCAGGATGAGGGCGGTGGGCGCCAGCACCAGCAGGCAGACCATGCCGGACGTCTTGAGGTCCCGCGTGCCGGGGCGTTGTTGGGACAACAACATCGATACGGCGAACAAGGTGCCTACTTTGGCCATCTCCGAAACCTGCAGCTGGATGGACCCAATACGCAGCCAGGACCGGGCCCCATTAACTTCCTGACCCACGAGGAGCGCCAGGAGGAGCAGCAGCAACGAGAGTATGTACACCGGGTAGGCGATGCTCTGGTAGAACCGGACCGGTAAGAGCAGGGCCGTCGTCAGGCCGGCCGCGCAGATCACCGTCCAGATCAGCTGCCGGTTGAAGTTGCGGCGGACGCTGTCCAGCAAGAACTCCGACGCCGCCCCGTGGGTGGAGCTGTAGAGCGCAATGAGCCCTACCGATACCAGCGCAAACCAGATCAGTATGGAGATGTAGTCAACGTTGCGGTACCAGATGCGCATAAGGTTCGGCGTTCAGCGTTTGGTGTTCAGTGCCAGCCCCGGCAACCAGAACCCAGCATCCAGGTACCCGGCTACAGCGGTTGGCTGCTGAGTTCGTTGAGGATGCGGTTCATGAGCCATCGCCGGCCCGGCGTGTCTGCGATTTCGCCTTTCAGGTAATATTCAGCCATCAGGCTGGCGATCGGGCCGGCCTGCGTGCCGCCGAACCCGCCGTTCTCCACGAGGACGGCGATGGCGATGCGGGGGGCTTCGAAGGGGGCAAATGTGATGAAGAGGGAGTGGTCCTCCCGGTCGCCGGGCGCCTGAGCCGTGCCGGTCTTGCCGGCGCTCGAGATGCCCGGTATCTGGAAATACATGCCTCCGCCGATCTCCATCAGGTTGCGCATGCTGTGCCGGACGATGTTGAAATACGTCGTGTCGATCGGAATGCGCCGGGGAGGAGGTAGGGGGGGCGTGACGGTGCTGTCCAGCTCGGGGTGGTTCAGGTTGCGTACCAGGTGCGGCGTGTGAAGGCGTCCTCGGGTTGCGATGGCGCTGGCGTAGCGCGCGAGCTGCATGGCGGTCACGCCCATGTCCCCCTGGCCGATGCCGAGGTTCATCGAATAACCGACGGTCCAACCCCGCGGATAAGTGCGGTTGTAGTAGGACGAATCCGGGATGAGGCCGTTGAGCTGCTCGCCGATGTCCGACTGGATGCGGGTGCCGAAGCCGAACAGGTTGGCGTAGCGGCGGAAGGTATTCACATCGGCGCGGCGCATGATTTCGAAGAAGTACGTGTTGCACGACTTGAGGATGGCCGTCCGGATATCGACGTAGCCGTGGACGCCGAGGCATCGGAAACGCCGGCCGCGGCCGAGCGGGTGGCCGCCCCCGCAGTAGATCTTATGGTCCGGCGTCGTCAGCCCTTCTTGCAGGGCGAGGAGCGCCATAAACGGTTTCCAGGTGGACCCGGGCGGCATCATGCTCATCGTGGCCCGGTTGAACATGGGCGTCCCTTCGCTCGAGGTCAGCGCGGACCACTCCGAGGCGGTGAGCGACCGGGCCAGGATGTCAGGGTCCAGGTCGGGAATGCTGACCATCGCCAGGATCTCACCGTTGTGTGGATCGAGTGCGACGGCTGCCCCGCGCTTGTTGACGAAGAGCGACTCGGCCAGCGCCTGCAACCGGCTGTCGATCGTCAGGTTGAGGTTGAAGCCGCTCGACGGCGCGATGTCGACGTCGCCCTCCTGGTATTTGCCGACCTCCATGCCGTGGACGTTGACCATGCGAAGCTCGCTGCCGTGAGCGCCCCGGAGGTCTTGCTCGTAGCTGCGTTCGAGGCCGGACTTCCCGATGAGGTCGCCCTGCCGGTAGCCGTGGTCGGCCAGGCGGTCCAGCTCCGAGGGGGAGATCTCCCGCGTGTAGCCGAGGATATGCGTCGCATGCGCGTCGGTGAGGTAACGCCGCTTCTGTTCTTCTTCGTACGAGATGCCGGGGAGGAGATAGAAATTTTCCTGAATCCGGCTAAATATGCGGAATGGCACTTCGCGGAAGGAACGGCTCGGCTGGAACGAGCTCCAGGCCCTGGCCTCCTCGAGCTTGCGGTGCACGAGCGTGTCGGGCACCTCTAAAAGACGGGCCAGCAGGGGGATGTTGGCGTCGTCGAAATAACGGGGGGTGATCGTGATCGTGTATGTGAACTCGTTGTCGACCATCAGCACGCCGTTGCGGTCGTAGATAGCGCCCCGCGCCGGCGTTACCCGCTTCTCGCGGACAGCCATGCTGCGCGTCTCCCCGGAATAGGCGCTCGCTTCGACCAGCTGCAGCTGGGCAAGACGCAGCCCCAGCACGAAGAGTACCGTGAGGATAAATGCAATGACAATACGTACACGAATCCTGTTTTCTTCCATCATTTATAAAGCACCAAATACGAAGTACCCTGTACCAGGCAACTTGCACCTGGGACTGTATACCTGATACCGGGTGAAGCGTACTTTGTGCCTGGGCCCCGGTGTCTGTTTCTGGATAATTGGTTACTGGTTTCTCGAACTCTGCACTCTGTACAGGACACCCCGCACTCCGAACCGGGCACCATGTTTGTGCAGCGATCATGCAACCTCCTGCGGCAACCTGTGTATGTAAAAAGAATGCCTGAGACCGACGCATGACATCTATTGCCCAAGAAGCGACGTTGCGCGAGCCCTTGAACCCAGGCGCATTTGCATGGGGATACAGGATGTAAGATACTTAGATTATCTGCTACAACGTTTCAAATGGAATATTCTGCTTCCAGAACCCTGCATCATTTTCAAAAAGCGGCATGCATGACATCAACGAATTAAGCAATCGGTCGATCCTGTGTGTAAAGTAGTTGTAATTCGAGGGTGAAGTATACTAAGGATACACTAAATACGGCTCGACGGAAGAGGGCTACTGCCTGCAAACACCCCTTCGATCGGTCCCACTGACTTTTGAGAATATGCTACGTTCTTTCCGCATCGGTTCATTCCGCACCGTTTCGCCGGCCCTTTTGATGCTGCCGGCGATCTTTCTGTTCGTACTTCTCGCGCCTTCGAATGCCGTACACGCCCAGTATTTCGGGCGAAATAAGGTCCAATACGACAAGTTCGACTTCAAAGTGTTCGAAACCGAGCACTTCGAGATTTATTTCTACGACGAGACCGAAGAAACCATCCGCGACGTGGCGGCTATGGCCGAGCGCTGGTATCAGCGGCACACGCGCACCTTTCTGCGCGAGTTCCACGGGAAAAAGCCCCTCATCTTTTACGCCAACGATGCGGACTTTCACCAGACGAACGCGATCAGCGGGTCCCTCGGCGAAGGCACCGGCGGCGTGACCGAGTCGCTCAAAGAGCGCGTTGTGATGCCCCTGACCGGTATCTATGCCGAAACCGACCACGTCCTCGGCCACGAACTCGTGCACTCCTTCCAGTACGACATCGGCCTGTCTTCGACCGACAGCACCCGGTTTGCGCTCGGCGTATTTCCGCTCTGGATCATCGAAGGTACGGCCGAATACCTGTCCGTCGGTCGCGAAGACTCCCACACCGCGATGTGGCTGCGCGATGCCGCTATGAACGACGACCTGCCCACGGCCGAGCAGCTCACCCGGGAACCCTACAAGTACTTCCCGTATCGATACGGCCAGGCGTACATGGCCTACATCGGCGGCAAATACGGCGACGCGGCGGTGACAAACCTGTTCAAGCTCGGCGGCCGCACCGGGTTGGACTCGGCCTTCGTCTACGCGCTGGGCATCAAGGCTGACTCGCTCTCGAACGAATGGATCCAGGCGGTTAAAGACGCCTATCTGCCCCTCGTCGAAGGCCGAACCCCGCCGGATGAAGCCGGCCGTAAGGTCCTCGCCGACGACCTCGACGGCGGGAAGATCAACCTCTCGCCGACGATCAGTCCCGATGGGCGCTACATCGCCTTTATCTCGGAACGCGACCTCTTCAATATCAACCTGTTCATCGCCAACGCGGAAACGGGCGAGGTCATCCAACGCCTCAAGAACGGCCCCTTCGACTCCCACTTCGACAATATCCGCTTTATCAGCTCGGCCGGCTCCTGGTCGCCCGACGGAAAACGGTTCGCCTTCGTCGTGTTCTCTCAGGGCGACAACGAAATTCAAATCCTCGACATCGACTCCGGCAAGATCGAACGGCGCATCTCCGTCGCCGACGTCGGCGCGATGCACCACGTAGCCTGGGCCCCCGACGGCCAGCACATCGCCTTCTCGGGCATCCAGGGGGGCATCAGCAACCTGTACCTGCTGGACATCACGACCAACTCCGTCCGGCAGCTCACCAACGACCGCTACGCCGATCTGCAGCCGACGTGGTCGCCCGACGGCCAGCAGCTCGCGTTCGTCACCGACCGCGGCCCTGACGGGACGGACTTCGAAACGCTCTCCTTCGGCAAGATGCGCCTCGCCGTGTATGACCTCGAAACCAAAGAAATCGACGTCGTGCGCCCCTTCGAGGACGCCATGCACCACAATCCGCAATATTCGCCAGACGGACAAAGCCTGTATTTCATCTCGGACCAGGATGGCTTCAAAGACATTTACCGCCAGGACCTTCGGACCGACGAGACCTACCGCGTCACCAACCTGCAGACCGGGGTGAGCGGCATCACGGCCATGTCGCCGGCCATGTCGGTGGCCATGCAGAGCGGCCGGCTCATGTTCACCGTCTTTACGCAGGGGAACTACCCGGTGTATTCGCTCGAGGCCGAGGACGCAACGGGCACGCTCCTCGAGGAGCCGGAATATGCAGACTCCGAGGGCGGCCTCGACGACAAGGCGCTGTATGCCAGGATCCTGCCGCCTCAGCGTAGTGCTAACGAAGGCCTCGTCGGCAGTTATCTCAGCGACCCGCTCACCGGCCTTCCCGATAATCCCGATTACGACATCGAAGACTACGGCGCGAAGCTGCGCCTGGACTACGTCGCCCCGCCCTCCTTCGGCGTATCCGTGGGCGGCCCCTTCGGCGGTGGCGCTTACGGCGGCGTGGCGTTCTTCTTCAGCGACATGCTCGGCAATCACAACCTCACCCTCGTCGCCCAGGCCAACGGCACGATCAAAGACATCGGCGGCCAGGTGTCGTACCTGAACCGCAAGAACCGCTTCAACTACGGCGGCGCGATCGGCCACATACCCATCGTGACCGGGTTTATCACCCAGAACCCCCAGACCCTCACCATCGACCAGGTATTCCGCCGCATCTTCATCGACCAGTTCGACGCCATCGGCTCGTATCCGCTCTCCACGACGCGGCGCCTCGAATTCAACGCCGGCTTCTCCAGGTATGCCGAGGACATCGAAATCCGGAGCTACGTCACCGACGGGTTCGGCGGCATCTTCGGCGGCGACCGCACGAATCGGGACGACCTGGAAGGCGATCCGCTGTACTTCTTCCAGTTCGGAACGGCCATCGTCGGCGACAACTCGTCCTTCGGGTATACCTCCCCGGTGCGGGGCGGCCGCTTCCGCATGCAGGTTGCGCCCTTCCTCGGCACCGACAGCTACGTACGCATCGTGGGCGACTATCGCCGCTACTTCCTCGCGCGGCCCTTCACGTTTGCCCTGCGCGGCCTGCACGTGGGCAACTACGGGGCCTCCGAAGAAAACAACTCCAACAGCGCCTTCAGCTCTTCGTTCGACTCCAGCATCTTCACGACCCAGTACCTCGGCTTTCCCAACTACCTCGGGTTCATCCGCGGATACAGCTTCAACTCGCTCGAGCCCGAGGAGTGTACCCCATTCCTCGAACGGGGCGAAGATAGCGGGTTGAGCTGCGCCGAGAGCAGCCGCCTCTTCGGCACGCGCATCGCGCTGACCAGCGCCGAACTCCGGGTGCCGCTCTTCGGCGGCGGTGGATTCGGGTTGATCAACTTCCCCTACCTGCCTACGGAGCTCAACCTCTTCTTCGATGCCGGCCTCGCCTGGAATGACGGCGACAATTTCTTTGACCTCTTGCAACTGGATATCGACGGCGTCGAGGACGTCGAACTCATCGAAGGTCAGAATCCCGTACCCATCGCGCGCCGCATTCCGCTCATGAGCACCGGCGTGTCGACGCGTTTCAACCTGTTCGGTTATACCGTCCTCGAATTGTATTACGCCTACCCCTTCCAGCGCCCCCAAAAAGGCGCCCACTTTGGCTTCCAGCTCATACCGGGCTGGTGAGGTATCGGTTCGGAGCTCGGGGTTCAGAGTGGTTTTCCTGAACGGACACCCTGAACCCCGAACTCTATCCCACCGAACCCCGCACTCCGCATCGGGTTTTTTTCGTGTAGACTTTCAGTAGAGCATGCCTGATTGTTGACAAGTCTGCCTTCGCTCGTTATCCTCCTTTCTCAGGACGGGCGTTAACGATGGCTCGCCAGCCCTTCGTCATACCTACTCAACCCGGTTCGGAAAGATGTATTCCATCGTCAGACCCCTTTTATTTCGTCTCGACGCAGAGCAGGCGCACCACATGGCCCTCAACGTGGCCCGGTTCGTTCAGGCGGTGAGCCCGATGGTCATCCAGCCGTTCTATGCGTTCGACCATCCGGAGCTGCACCAGACCCTGTGGGGCAAGACGTTCCGGAATCCCGTAGGGCTCGCCGCCGGGTTCGACAAGAACGGGCGTCTCGTGCGTTTCTGGGGCAAGTCGGGGTTCGGGTTCTGCGAGATCGGCTCGGTCAGCGCCCGCGCCAGCCAGGGCAACAGCAAGCCGCGGGCGTTCCGGCTGACGGCCGACAGGGCCCTGATCAACCGCATGGGGCTCAACAATGATGGGGCGGAAGAGGTCAGCCGGCGCATCAAACGCCTCTCGCGAGAAAGCCGCCTCCCGCTCGGGGTCAACATCGCCAAGACACACGACTCCTCGATCATCGGTGAGGGGGCCTTCCTGGACTTCCGGCACTCGTTCCGGCTGCTGGCCGAACTCGCCGACTACGTAGTGCTCAATATCTCGTGCCCCAATACTGCGGAAGGCAAAACGTTCGAAGCCCCCGAGTCGCTCGACGCCCTGCTGGCGGCCATCCTGGGGGACCGTAAGGACCTGGGCCTCGAGGTGCCTGTGCTCGTCAAATTGTCGCCGACCTACTCCGAGCACGTCGTGTTCGACAGTGCGATCGAAGAGATCCTGGCGGTCGTTCAGGAGCACGACATCCAGGGGCTGGTGGCGACCAACACGGCCTCGGACCGCCAGAACCTCGTGACGCCCGACGAAGAGCTCGCCCGCATCGGCCGCGGCGGCCTCAGCGGAGCGCCGCTGACGCAGCGCACGACGCGTCTCGTGCGGTATCTGCACGAGAAAACCGGCGGCGAAATACCCATCATCGCCGTGGGCGGTATCGATTCGCCGGAATCGGCCTATGCAAATATCCGGGCCGGGGCTTCCCTCGTCCAGCTATACACCGCCCTCGTGTATAAAGGCCTCGGTGTGGTTAAAAGAATCAACAAAGGATTGGTCCGCCTGTTACGGCAGGACGGATTTCAGTCGATACAGCAGGCGATAGGCGCCGACGTGCACCCGCCGGCCGCTCCTGCCGAGGAGCCCATGCAGGCGTCCCTCGCTGCGTAGGAGGTATTCCGTTCAGGCGGATCCTTGTTGCACGATTCTCTCCTGCGTTGCCTTTGGAACGTTGCTCTGTTAAATTGCGATTAATACATAGGTCACCTGCCACCAACCCTTTCCCTATTCCTATGCCAGCGCTTGTAGAGTTCGACACCATTCCGCAGATGTTCACCCGCCTGTATATGCACTATGAAGGGCAACGGCGTACGGCTGTATCGTATAAGGACCGGACGACCAAGGAATGGACGGACATTCCGTGGGAGATGTTCGGGGATCAGGTCAATGCAATGGCCGGGTATCTGCACAAACGGGGCATAGAGGCCGGCGACCGCGTCGCGATCCTGTCTGAAAACCGTCCCGAGTGGGCGCTGACGGATCTGGGTACGCAGTTGCTGGGCGCCGCCAACGTGTCGTTATACACGTCGCTGCCGGCGTCGCAAGTGGCGTATATCCTCAAAGATTCGGGGGCGAAGCTGTTCGTCGTCTCTACAAGCATCCAGTTGCGCAAGGCGAAGGAAGTCTTCGATGAGTGCCCGGACCTCGCCGAGATCGTCGCCATGAGCGAGCTGCGAGGCGACCACCCCGAGTACGTACGGACCTGGGATGAGGTCTTCGAGGAAGGCAAGGCGCACTTCAAGGAGAACAAAGACGAAATCGCGTCCAAGACGGAGTCGGTCGCCCCCGACGACCTGAGCGCGCTCATCTACACCAGCGGGACGACCGGCGCCCCGAAAGGCGTCATGCTCACGCACCGGAACGTCTGCTCAAACGTCCTGCAGTCTCTGCCGCGCGTCCCCTTCGGGCCAGACGACCACCACCTGTCCTTTCTGCCCCTGTGCCACTCGTTCGAGCGGACGGCCGGCTACGTGGCCATCCTGGCCAGCGGAGCGAAGATCACCTATGCTGAGAGCATCGACGCGGTCAGCCGCAACATCACTGAGGTCGGGCCGACCGTGATGATCTCGGTCCCTCGCCTCTTCGAGCGCATCTACAATACGGTGGTCAAGTCGATCGAAGACGGGTCGCCCTTGAAGAAACACCTGTTCGAATGGTCGGTCCGTACAGGCAAGAAGGTCGCAGAAGCCAAAAACGCCGGGAAGCAGCCGGGGCCATTGTTGATGCTGCAGCATCTCTTGAGCCAGAAGCTGGTCTTCGCCCGGCTGCACGAAAAGCTCGGCGGCAACCTCCGTTTTGCGGTATCGGGAGGCGCAGCCCTGCCGAAGGCCATCGGCGAGTTCTTCCAGGCAGCCGGCGTCAAGATCATCGAGGGCTACGGCCTCACCGAGACGGCGCCCATCCTGACGATCAACCCCTTTGACCGGCCCCGCTTCGGGACGGTCGGGCACGTGATCCCCGGCGTCACGGTGGGTATCATGCGGATCAGCGACGGCGAAATCATCGGGCAGCTGTCCGGCGACGACTATCCGTCCGACCTGTCGACCGAGGAGGGCGAGATCGTCGCCCGCGGGCCCAACATCATGAAAGGCTACTGGAACAGCGAAGAAGCGACGGCCGAAGCCATCGACGCCGACGGCTGGTACCATACCGGCGACGTCGGCCGGTTCGACGCCGGCTACCTCACCATCACCGACCGGATCAAACACATGATCGTGTCGCGGGGCGGGAAGAACATCTACCCCGGTCCGATCGAGGACGAGTTCAAGACGGAGCCGCTGATCGACCAGATCGTCGTGATCGGCGAGGGGCGCGAGTACCTGACGGCCCTGGTCGTCCCGAATATGGAGGCCGTGAAGACGTTTGCGGAAGGGAAGAGCCTCGTCGTCGAGCGCGACGAGGACCTCCTGCAGCACCCCGACGTGATCGATCAGTTCGGGGCGGTCTTCAAGACCTATTCCCGAAAGGCGGCCTCGCACGAAAAAATTCGCGATTTCCGGCTGATTGCAGAACCGTTCACGATCGAAGAGGGTATGATGACGCCTACCATGAAGCTGAAGCGGAATGTGATCGAGAAGGCGTATCAAGACCTGATCGACGGCATGTACGCCGTCGTTGTTTGACGCGGTAGGCGGTTTGGTATACCATCGGGGTGTGGCGCAGCCCGGTAGCGCGCTACGTTCGGGACGTAGAGGTCGTGGGTTCGAATCCCGCCACCCCGACGACGCTGGAGAATGAGAGAGCGTGGTCCGGTATTTTGTGTACCTGAGCGTCATTGTCTGGTAGAGTGTTGCATTTTGGAGGTCGGTATTTTTTTAATATGGCGAATCTCAAATCAGCTCCACCAAAATCAACCCCTCTAAGGTTGGCCCTAACCAGATTACTACCCTCCACTTAACACGCCTATAATCACATAACCATGCACTCTAAGAAGGGCTATTATTGCCTAAATTACAGATGCTACGCGCCGGATGCGCATACGTCCTGCCAGAGCGGCTTTGCATACTTGCAAAGCCGCATGAACCGGCCTGCTGTGCACCGTTCGCGTAACATCACTAAATTATTTCGTAAAAGCGCACAGTAACCGTTGGCGAATCCCTTATTACAGTCATTCCCAACTCGATTGGGAATCCAGAAAACGCAGAAGTTGATCTAAACGGTCTCTGGATCCCGCATCAAGTGCGGGATGACGCTTACCCTACTACGTAGTACCGGATCCGGTTCGTTATATCTGTTCACGCATTTTACGAAAGACCAATCAGATCCTCTTCCTCTGCTCGTTTGACGAAGACGAGCCGATCGGTGCGATCCTTCGAATAATCCAGCACGCTCCAGAGATAACGTTTGTGATCACAGCGGCCCCCTTGCTGCGTACTGAGGACCAACGCGTTCAACTCGAGTCCTGTACCAATGTGAGGCTCACGGGATATCTGAGTCCTGAAATGTATCACATCCTGTTATGCTCCAGTACAGCGGCAATCGCCCTGACAACCATGGAGGCTGCACAGCAATCAGGGGCATGCGAGGCATTGTCGTCAAACACACCGCTCATTGCTACGCGCTCTAAACTGTCCGAAAGTTATTCGGCCGCTGGGCGACCCTGGTAGACAATGATGCGGATTCCATCGTTTCTGGCTGGATAGCCTTCACGACGATGAGTTGCCGGGTGTGGCGCGGTCCTCGGGGTATTAATTCATTCTGAGAGGAGCTCCTCAAAAGTGTAGGCGAAGTCCAATCTCTGACTGAAGATGCAACAGGTAGTTCAGGTTATTTGGGATCTCAAATAAGAATCCAGGGCGGACAAAAACACTCACTGGAAGCTTCAAGGTGGATTTTAATGAATATCCCAGGCCCAGGGTCAGCGATGTTACGAATCGGTGATGAACCGCGAACGGAATTTCTCTTACGGCTCCATCCTCAATCGAGTAGGTAGTATTCAGATTACGCTTTAACAAATAACCTGCTCCTATTTCAACGTGGGAAAGAAACCCCCTCGAACCGATTCGTTCTAAACGAGCAAACGGACTTAGTTGATAGCCAACGTGATGGTTTACGCGCGTATAGGCAGACACCCGAGCGCCCGTCTGGATGGAGGTGTCAACCCATCGATTTTTTTTGTGCTTTCGCCATGTTTTCAAAGAATGCGTATACGCAGCGCTTATCCCCGGGCTGGTAAAGTTGTCGCTATAATAATTGAGTTCGATTGCGCGGCCTGGTACGGGGCCTTGCTGCGCAAGGGCAGGGATACTCCAGAGGCAAAACAGTGCGATCAAGAGGGAGGAAGTAGTCATAATAAATGAACGCATGAACGGGTTATTCAATTTAACGATGATTGGTTATTGTCCGGACGAATAGGCTTCGATAAAGGCCAGCGCATCCGATGCAAACGATTCCCAATCCCCCATGCTGAAATGCGCCTGGTCCGAATAGATGCGCAAATACGTATCCTCCGGTGGCGTACCTATCTCCTGGACAGCGTGCTCGGCAACGGTATACGGCACCACAAGGTCGTAGTGACCCCAAATCAACAGGGTGGGAATTTCGATCTGACCCAAATCCGCTTTGTACTCCATCAATTGGTCGAACATCAGGTCAGAAATCCCTTGTAGATCGTTTGAGGCCACTTCAAGAAGGGAATAAGCGGTATTTCCTGCGATTTGCTCCTCCGTGAGCCCGGATGTGGTAGTGTTCTCACGTACAATGCCAGCTTCCTTTAATAATTCTATTCCTTCATACCCATGCCTCCAGAGCTCAGTCAGGTCATCAAATGAAGTTGTTGACGGGTTAAAGGACGTAGCGAAAGCCTGGATCTCTTGCCATGCCTGGGGATCATTTCCAAGAGCGATTTGTGTTTCAGCTTCTTCTAAAAGCCGGACTTTCCCCAGGCGCTTAACACCAATGATATCGTGTGCACCATTTACTTCAATCCACCCCGCAATGTGCTGCTGTCGATCGTGCGACTGAAGGAATTCGGCAGCAAGCAGGCCCCCCCAGCTTCGAGCGAGTAAAAAAACATCGGTATCCGCGCCATAGCGATGCCTGGCGGTTTGGATGACAGCATCCAGGTCTTTCACATACTGCTTAAGCGTGATAGAAGCGGTTGAGAAGTTGCCGGTTGATAATCCGATACCGCGTTGGTCGTAATACACGACGACGGCTGCAGATTCCAGCGCCTCATACGCGAGCGGACGGCTTAATGCATAATATTGTGCTCCCGTTTGCGGCCCGCCATGAATATTAATTATGACGACTTTGTTGTCCTGATTCCCGCGTGCAGTTGCGTATAAATCCGCATTGTCAATTCTTACCCAGAAGGCATCGTTCGCGTAGGACTCCGGCACGAGGATCTGTTCTTTTTCACAACCGGGTGTTAGGACGGCAAGGCATGAAAGCACTGCGACAGTAAACAGGTGTTGGCGCATAATTTTAGATAAGACGTATGGATTAGCATGTGTACCAGACACGAATCAGAGATGATGCCGGCCATCATTCTGAGTGTGCCTGGCAACACAAGCTTAATCTTATCGAGGCGCCCATGCGCAGGTGACCTGAATGCAGAGATTGCACATACTGCCTGAATTAACGGATAAGTGCATCCTCAACCAGGTTCAAACCCGGTAGAACATAAAAAAATTTTTAATCGCAGCCTGGAAAAAATACGCCGCAATTTAAGATGCCCTATGCGTAAAGTTCAGATTAGAGGACAGTCCCTGCCTCCTGTTCAGGGCACGTCCTGGCCATGTTTTAGCTCTGTATTAATTAGTGATGTTACGC
>CAZGHT010000060.1:8041-34761 GCA_964525535.1 uncultured Rhodothermaceae bacterium | reverse complement strand
GGTTGCAAAGCCGCGTAAACCAGGCTGCTGTGCACAGTTCGCGTAACATCACTGAGTAAAGAGGCGCCTATGCTTCCAGGATGGACCACCGGTTCATACAGAAAACATCATCCGAATAAAACCATGATGACCAGGATTATTTTGCTGCTCGTGCCGGTAGTGTTCAGCCATGCCGCTATCAGCCATCTCGTCAGAGCTCAAAGTAAGACGGGTACGACCATCGGCCAGTTTTTGCTGATCGAACCCAGTGCGAAGATTGCTGCGATGGGTAATGCTGGGACGACCATGCAAGGGGAGATTACGTCTGCCTTTTTTAATCCGGCATCGCTGGGGCACATGCCTCGTTCAGACGCCCAGTTTACGTACAGCGCCTGGCTCGCCGACATTACGTACAACTACGCGGCCGTCGGCATCCGGCTCGGCGCCGTACACACCCTGTCCCTGGCTGTCACGGCGCTGAATTCCGGCGAGATGGATGTTCGCACAGTGGATCAGCCGCTCGGTACCGGCGAGCGCTTTTCGGTCACAGACCTGTCGTTTGGGCTCGGCTACAGCCGCCGTGTAACGGATCGCTTTTCCGCCGGTCTCCAGGTCAATTACATCCAGGAAACGATCTGGCACAGTACGCTGAATGCGTTCGGGCTGAACTTCGGCGTCCTGTACGAACTGCCGGGCGGTCCTTTCCTGGGGGCGAGCCTCTCCAACTTCGGTACCCAGGGCCGGTTCGACGGGCGGGACCTTCGTATCCGGCACGACCAGGACGACGATCGGTTCGGCGACAACAGCAGCCTGCCGGCCGCTTTGCATACCGAGGCCTTTTCGCTCCCGATCCTGTTTCGGGTCGGGCTCGGATGGCCTGTCGCGCTGGATGAGTCCAACACCTTTCACTTTGTGCTCGATGCAGCCCAGCCCAGCGACAACACGAGCAGCCTCAGCTTCGGCGGAGAATGGTCTTTTATGGACATCCTTTCGCTGCGGGGGGGATACCAGCATCTGTTTCAGCAGGATGCCGAAACAGGGCTCACCCTCGGGCTCGGGCTGAACTACGACATCGCCCGGTTCGCCGTTCGCATCGATTATGCCTGGAACGATTACGGACGCATCGGCGATATTCAGCGATTCACGGTAGGTTTCGGCTTTTGAGAAGCCTGTTCCTACGAGAACCCCGACACCCGCTTGCGAACCCGGAGGAAATGCACATCGATCGTCCTACTTATCGTCCCATGATTACCTTTCTGTCCTGCATAGTGCTCTGCGCATACGGCAGCCTGACAGGACACGCCCAGCCGGCGCCTCCCGACGGCCTCGAGTCCCGATCGGGCGATCGAAGCGTCATCCTGCACTGGAATCCACCCCCCGACCCCGACATCAAGGGGTATCGCGTATTCAGGTCCACCTCCAGGACCGGATCGTTCGAACAACCCGTCAATGCCGTATTCCGGGATCCGCACTTCGTAGACTTCCAGGTGACCAACGATCAACCGTATTATTACCGGATTCGCGCCGTGGATACGTCGGACGAAGAGAGCGACGACTCGGAGGTCGTAGAAGCCCAGCCCCGCCAACTGGACGACGAAGCGTTCCTGGATCTCGTTCAGCGCACGGCGCTCGATTACTTCTGGTACGAGGCGAAACCCGAGAATGGCCTGATCAAAGATCGAAGTACGAGGGAGTCCGCGTCCAGTATTGCGGCCGTGGGGTTTGGGCTTTCGGCCCTGACGGTCGGCGTGGATCGAGGCTGGTTGACACGCGAACAAGTGCTCGAACGCGTTTTGACAACCCTGGAGTTTTTCTGGAACAGCCCGCATGGTCCGGAAGCTGAAGCAACCGGCTACAGAGGCTTCTATTACCATTTCCTCGATATGGAAACCGGTTTGCGCTCCGGCACCTCGGAATTGTCGACGGTCGATACGGCGCTGCTGCTTGGAGGGGTGCTCCACGTGAGAGAATACTTCGACGGAAGCGATCCGGATGAGGCGCGCCTCCGGTCGCTGGCAGACTCGATCTATCACCGGGTCGAGTGGGATTGGGCGCAGCCCCGTCCCCCGCGTATCGGTCACGGATGGCGGCCGGAGTCCGGATTCATTCCCTTCGACTGGGGGGGCTACAACGAAGCCATGATCGTGTACCTGCTGGCTCTCGGGTCGCCCACGCACCCGGTGACGCCGGACGCCTGGACGTCCTGGATCAGCACCTACCGGTTCGAAACGCATTTCGGCTTTCGGTACGTCGTGTTCCCGCCTCTGTTCGGCCATCAGTATACCCACGTCTGGTATGACTTCAGGGGCATTCAGGACGCCTACATGCGCGCCCGGGATCTCGATTATTACGAAAATTCGCGGCGTGCGACGCTGGCCAACCGGGCGTATGCGATCGCCAACCCGCAGGGATGGGACCATTTCGGCGAGAACGAATGGGGGATGACCGCCTCCGACGGCCCCGACGGTTACCGCGCCCGGGGAGCTCCTCCGGCCCAAAACGACGACGGAACCCTGACTCCCACGGCGGCCGGCGGCTCTATGCCGTTCACGCCGGATGAATCGACGGCAGCGCTCCAACACATGTACGATACCTACAGGACGCAGTTATGGTGGCGATATGGATTTAAAGATGCCTATAATCCGGCGAGAGGGTGGTTTGCCACTGACCACCTGGGCATCGATCAAGGACCGATCGTGCTCATGATCGAAAACCACCGGACCGGGCAGATCTGGGAGGCGTTCATGCAGAATGCCGACGTGCAGCGCGGGCTCGAGCGAGCCGGCTTTTCTCTCGTGAACGTGAGTGCCGAGAAGGAAGTCCCCCTTTCAACAGGCATCGAACTGAACGCCTATCCGAATCCCTCAAAGGGCTTGACGAACCTCGACATCCGCGCCTCCGCCGCTGTTCAGGTGAACCTCGTTCTCTACGACCTGCTGGGGCGTGAAGTACACCGCCTGGATGACCTTGTCGTCCCACCCGGGGCGTCTACGGTTTCTCTCGACGTGACGCATCTGCCTGCCGGCACGTACGTGCTGAAGGGGCTTACCGAAGCGATCCCCTCGATCGAGACCCTTGTCGTCTTGAGGTGAATGGGCGCAACATCACAACCCTATATTGCCGCTATTGCCATGATCAGATCAACGTGCACTTTGCTCCTCTTCATCGCGTGTTTGTCAACGGGATGCACCGACGAAGACAATCCACCTGCTCCGGCTGACTCTCAGCCCCTGGCTGAAGATCCGTTCCTCGAAGACCTTCAGCGACGAACCTTCGACTGGTTCTGGGAGACTACGCCTGATTCGACGGGGCTTACCCCGGATCGGCACCCGAGGCGACCGTTTTCGAGCATCGCGGCCGTCGGGTTCGCTCTTACCGCGTACGGGGTGGGCGCCGAGCGAGAGTACGTATCCCGAGCGCAGGCGGCCGAACGAACGCTTACCACGCTTCGGTTCTTCTGGGAGGCTCCCGTCGGGGAGGCTACCGAAGGCATGGCCGGCCACCACGGCTTTTATTACCATTTCCTGCACATGGATCGGGGAACACGGTTTCGGCAGACCGAGCTCTCGACTATAGACACGGCGCTCCTCATGGCCGGTGTACTCTTCGCTCAGTCTTACTTTGACGGTGATGCAGAGGTCGAGCGAGACATACGGGCGTATGCGGATTCGCTCTACCGGCGCGTAGAGTGGCCCTGGTTTCAGAGAGGGAAGGCGCCCCTGATTACGATGGGGCATGTCCCGGAACGAGGCGGTTTTGGACAGGCTGCCTACCAGGGGTATAACGAGGCGATGATTTTATACATTCTGGCGATGGGGTCGCCCACTCACCCCGTCGGATCTGAGGCCTGGGAAGCGTTTACCCAGACGTATGTGTGGGGCGATTTTTACGGCCAGGAGCACCTCCAGTTCAGCCCGCTCTTCGGTCACCAGTATTCCCACGTGTGGATCGATTTCAGAGGGATTCAGGATGCCTACATGCGGGAGAAAGGGATCGATTATTTCGAGAACTCCCGCCGGGCTACCTATGCCCAACAGGCCTATGCCATCGATAATCCGAGCGGATTCAGGGATTACGGCGAAAACATCTGGGGATTGACCGCCTCGGATGGGCCGGCTGGAGAATGGCATGTGGTCAACGGCGATTCGGTGCGCTTCCGCAGGTACTGGGCGCGAGGAGCCAGCCTGCGGCATATCAACGACGACGGGACGATCGCTCCGACGGCGGCCGGCGGATCCA
This sequence comes from uncultured Rhodothermaceae bacterium, assembly GCA_964525535.1. Classification (GTDB taxonomy): domain Bacteria; phylum Bacteroidota; class Rhodothermia; order Rhodothermales; family JAHQVL01; genus JAHQVL01. The sequence continues at coordinate 30,543 of CAZGHT010000060.1, read as the reverse complement.
TCCCTTTTGCACCGGAGATTGCTCTCCCTGCCCTGAGAGCCATGTATGACCGGTACGGAGATCGGGTTTACAACCAGTACGGTTTCGTCGATGCGTTCAACCCGACGTTCACTTTTCCCGGAGCGGATCTGGAATTCGGGCAGATCGATCCGGAGATGGGCTGGTTCGATGGAGAACAGCTGGGCATCGATCAGGGGCCCATCGTCAACATGATCGAGAATTACCGGTCCGAGTTGATATGGACGACCATGAAACAAAATCCCTATATCGTCGAAGGCCTGTGCCAGGCCGGATTCGAAGGGGGATGGCTGGAGGGGCGTTGCTGATCCCGATTTATGCATACAAACGCACGCAACCGCATGGACATCTATCGTAAAGGCACCTCGATCCGTTATGCCTTCACGTTCCTTCTCTTGATGGGCGCGGCAGGTTCCGTTCGGGGCCAGCAGGCCATCGTGGATCAATTCGAGGTTCGATCGCACACGTTCGAGGCGTTGACCCTGCCGTACCGGTTGTTCGTACCGGCAAATTACGACTCGACGATGTCGTACCCCTTGGTGCTCGCCTTGCACGGGGCCGGGGAGCGCGGCGCCGACAATGAGCGGCATATTCGACCTCACCGGCTGGCGACCTCCTGGGCGAACCCAGACAACCAATCCCGCTATCCCTCTTTTGTGGTGGCTCCTCAGGTGCCCTCCGGAGCGAGATGGACGGCGGATGCTCCCGTTGACGAATCTGCGTTCAACGCCGTCCAACTCACCACGCTGGATCTGTTGGATTCTCTGCAGGCGGAATTCAACATCGATCTCGATCGCGTATACGTCACGGGGTTATCCATGGGAGGCCACGGCGCCTGGGATTTCATCTCGCGCCTCCCCGGTCGATTTGCTGCGGCGGTACCGATGAGTGGAAATGCAGATCCGACGCAGGCCGAGCGTATCCTGCATATCCCCATCTGGGCCTTTCATGGAGAGTCGGATACGGTGGTGCCGGCTTCAGGCTCCCGGGGCATCGTCTTCGCCATGGAAAACCTGGGCAGGGATGTCGTCTACACCGATTGCCGTCGATCGCTGCCCCTGGCCACGAATTTCGATTGCCCGGGGACGCTGCCGAATGCAGAGCTGGCCGACCTCATCGAGGATCATGCGGACATGATCTTTACGTCGACGCGCGGGGGAGGCCATGGCCCGTGGACGGTCTGGTACGACCATCCCCTTCTGATGGATTGGCTGTATTCCAAACACCGGGTGGATCCCAATGCGTTACAGATTACGGGGCCTGAACGGGGGGCTGTTGAAGGCGAGACGGTCGACCTTACCTGGGAATATGCCGGCGCCCCGTCAGACTCGGTCGAGGTGTGGTTGTCGACCGACAACGGCGCTTCCTGGGAGAACGTCGCCCGCATAATCAACGGAGCAGGGGCCTATCAGCTCGACGTGAGTGGATTCGAAGATACGGCCTTCGCGCGTGTTCGGTTGATCGTAATGAATCGAGAAAACTTTGTGTATGGTCGGGCAGAGAGCGATCCCTTCACGATTAACATGGAAGGAAACGGTCTTCCGTTTTTGCACATCGACGATGAGGACATCCGGTTCAGCGACGTGATCACGCAACGAGAGCTGTCGATCCGCGTGCTGGCCGCCGACCCCGAGGGCGATGACCTGCCGGCGCGCGTGTATTACAGTATCGATGGCGGAATGACGTTCACGGCAATTCAGGAACTCACCCTTCCCTCCACGCTGGACGTCCAGGAGATCTCTGTGGATCTCGAAGCCTTGCCCAATGCTTCGAGGGCAACGGTGCGTGTCAACGTCAGTGATGGCGAGCAGGAAATCGCTGCCGAAACGGCTCCCTTCGTAAAGCAGAATGCGAGGGAAAGCAACGAATACGTCGAACACATCGAGGGCAGTGGTGCAGGTGACGTGGTGCTGCATTTCATCGATCCAGCCGCCCTCACCGGTCATCGGTATCGGATTACGTTCGACGACAGCGATCCGGCGGCTAAGACGTATTCGGTTGTGGACCTGACAACCGGCGAGGTCGTCCTGTCAGACATCCCGCTCTCCGATGGGGTAGTGGAGAGCCCGCTATTCGACGGGATGAGGATCGTGGTGCAGGATCTTCAGGAAGGAATGGCAGACCTCGAAAAAACGGGATGGACGATCGGCGCCAGCAACCTCGGCATTACGATCTCAGGCGGGAGTACCGTACTGGCGCTTCAGACCGTACCGCTTCTCGAAACAGAAAAAGAGTATGAGATCGTGTTTTCGGCGTCGGTCGTGGATACGTCGCTGGCTCTGTTTGCGCTGCCGGCCCAGGAGATGCAATTTTATGTGAGAGAAGCCAATACCGAGACTCGAGTGCCCGTCCTTTACCGAGATCTGGTGGGAGACGGGGCGCCCTCGTCCCAGGATGTACTCTACCTCCTGGAAGAAACGGAGCCAAATGTGTTTTCTCCTGCATGGGACATACGATTCAGCTCCAATTCACAGACCGACTTTCCTGAGGCCGGCGACGTTTACCGGTTCGTGCCGCTGAAAAAGTTGAGCCGCGAAGACGTCTTCGAATTCGTAGCCGCCGTGGGTGTGAACGTGAAAGAAGAAACGCCGGGCCCCGGCGCCGGCATCCAGGCTGCCTACCCCAATCCGTTCACGCATCGGTTCACGGTTTGGTATGAACTGGCAGCGCCCGGTCGTGTACAGCTCGAACTGTTTGACGTGCTGGGCCGCCTCGTCGGGCGACAGGCGGAAGAATCGTTGGGGCCCGGTCGTCACCGGCTCACCTGGGAAAACGAGGCCGGCGTCTACCTGGCAAACGGCGTCTACATGGTCCGGGTGACCACGCGTTATCCAGATGGCACCCGGTCTCGCGCGTTCACGCCCCTGATACGGCTCGCTGATTGATCTTTACTGGCCCTCCGGCGAAATACCTCCAGAGAGGGGCGTTCAGTTCATCCCTACGTATTTGGGCCGCTTACCTGGCTAATGAATTCTACATACCCCGAGAGGAAGTTCTGCAGGTATTCTTTCGTTTTTTCATCGATCAGTTGATCGCCGTCGAGTTTGGCGGCTATACTTCCGACGTATACACCCCGGTGTGGGAATACAATCGACAGGCAACCCATCAATGCGGCTTTAACGTCTTGCTGCGCGCGCATTGTCCCTGATTGTCCAGGAGAAGCTCCCATCACTGCAACCGGCTTGTTGGCCAGCACCGACTTGAAGGCCGGTCTTGACGCCCAATCGATGGCGTTTTTGAGCACCCCGGGCATGCCGCTATTGTATTCGGGCGTGCTTATCAACAGGCCGTCTGCTTTCCCGATGAGATCCTTGAGGGCATCGACAGATTGTGGCCGATCACTGTCTGTGTCGCGGTCTGCATTGTACAAAGGGATGCTCGTTAGATCGAAAACAGACAGGCTCGTATCTTCCGGCATCAACGGTTGAGCCGCTGCAAGCAGAGATTTATTGTAGGACTTCTCTCTAAGGCTGCCGGCAATTCCCAGTAATTGCGTCATGATAAATGTAGATACGTTGATGTTTGTTGTGTATACGCATTAAGGCGGGCCGTTTAACTGTGCTCCTATATTTTGACCCACTTATGAAGCTATTTATATTTACTATGTATATTTACATGGGGTACAGGTTGCAAAATCCAGGAGCATATAACGTGTAAGATAAAATATTCTTCATCCTGGGCCCTGAACCCCGAAACTTCGATTTCGCATGCCATTTCATCGACGATTTGCCAGCACTTTCAAACGAACGATACCGGCCTTCATCAAAGACGACTGTCCGACCATGGCAGCTGCACTGGCCTATTACACGGTGTTCTCGCTGCCCGGTCTTCTGTTCGTTGTAATCACGATAGCCAGTTTTGTATTCGACGCCCAGAACGTTCAGGCGGAGCTGGTGCAGCAGATCCAGGATCTCTTAGGCCAGAAAAGCGCTCAGCAGGTTGACCTGATGCTCGAGCAGGCGACCAGCCGGACGGTGAATGCCACGCTGCCGGCCCTGTTGGGGACGACGGTATTGATCTTTGCAGCTACGGTATCCTTCGCTCAACTCGTCACTTCGCTGAACACAATCTGGGGGGTAAAGGCCGATCCTGAGCGGGGCGATATCAAGATATTCTTGATGAAACGTCTCCTGTCATTCGGTATGATTCTCGGCATCGCCTTTTTACTCCTCGTATCGTTGACCCTTTCGACGATTCTCAATCTACTTGGTCAGGAGATAGCGGGCATCCTGCCGCTGGGGTGGTCTCAAGTGCTCATTCGGGGGTTGAACTTTTTCGCGTCTTTTTGCATCATCGCCTTTCTTTTTGCTGCCATCTATAAAGTATTGCCGGATGCGCAGATTGCCTGGATCGACGTCTTCGTAGGTTCCGTCTTTACATCGTTTCTGTTTGTCATTGGCAAGGAGCTTATCGGCTATTACCTGGGTAACAGCCCTATCGGATCGGCGTACGGCGTAGCGAGTTCGCTCGCGGTCCTGCTGGTCTGGGTGTACTTTTCGGCGTTCATTCTGCTCTTCGGCGCCGAGTTCACGCAGAACTGGGCGTATCTGTCCGGGAGGAGGATCGTTCCCGATTCAACCGGCGTGTTTGTGGACGATGTCGAAGCCCGGATTCCAGAAGGGGAAAACGTCGACAGAGGATAATGGATGTTACGCATCTGTGCGTCGTCGCCGCGTCACGACGGCGTTCTTCGGCCAGTTGCCGGGATTGCGGACATCAGCGCGTGAGGGTTCGGCCTGACGTGGAGCAGGTACAGAAGCGCCATACCTCCCTTTCGAAAGGCGGTCTCTTCCGTACCTCTCCCCAAACCGGACGTGCGGCTTTCACCACTTCCGGCTTTCCATCAGACTTGTTCTCGCCATTTCATACCGTGTGCTTCGTGATGGCAACGGCGGCAAAGCGTCTCCGGGTCTTTCATTGCGTTGTATTTCATTGCGCGTCGGCGATGCACGTTGAGTTGGGACGTACTTCCATTTTCGTACTTCCATTTTAAAGCACGTGAGCATAGCATTACATCTAGAGGATTCTTCTATTCCCGATTTTGGGTACTGAGACCAGGATTGCGTTTGTGGTTGCAGGGGGATCAACATTACAGCATTGGGTCGGAGAAGTTATGCCAAAAGTGTTTGCCATAGCTTATTCAGTGATGTTACGCGAACTGTGCACAGCAGCCTGGTTTACGCGGCTTTGCACGCGTGCAAAGCCACTCTGGCAGCACGAATGCGCATCCGGCGCGTAACATCTGTCATCAGAGCTGGGATAGGGGAGCGCTAGCATTCACCAGGCAAAAGCATTGTCCAGGAATCGTCGTCCGGCGAGTATTCTCCGCTTTCTTTCATTGAACGGCTCAGCTGGCAGATACACCAGACGCGCCTACCATCGCTGCAATCGAATACCTGCAAATAGCCCGCACCGTTATGCTGGACAACAAATTGCTTCAGTTTTTTGATACCCTTCCGGTGGAAATCATTGAGTGGACGGCAGAAGATGATCATCTATGCGTGTTTCCTTCGGGATGCTGGAAAAGATTGTCCGCCCCGGGCAAGACCGGCAGGTCGATTTACGCTTGTGTGCTGTTATCAGGAAAATACCGGTGTGGAATAGCCTTTGCTCCCTGGTGGCTGATCACCTGCTCGACGAAAAGCGGGTTGTGTTCGGTGTGCCGATAAATCAGCCAGGGAGGAACGGCCATGAAATCAACGATAGAGATTGGCGGCATTCGTATAGGAGACGGCGAGCCGGTCTTCGTGATCGCCGAAGCCGGCGTCAATCACAACGGGGATCCCGAACTCGCGCTTCGAATCATGGATGCGGCGAGACAAACCGGGGTGCAGTGCGTCAAGCTGCAAACGTTCAAGAGCGAACGCGTCGTCGCGCGCCATGCCCCTAAAGCGGCGTATCAGCTTCTGTCGACCGACCCCGAGGAATCGCAGCTGGACATGCTGCGGAAACTCGAGCTGCCGGACGAGTTCTATCCGAAGTGGATCGAGTATGCTACCAGGCACAATATCGTTGTGATGTCGACGCCCTACAACATCGAAGACGTCGATTTTCTCGATGATATAGGCATGCCGGCCTTTAAGCTGGCTTCGTTGCACGTCGCCGAACCGTATTTCCTCCGCTACGTCGCCGGTAAGGGCAAACCGATGATCGTCTCGACCGGCATGGCCACCCTCGAAGAGGTGCGCATTGCGGTAGAGACGATCAAAGACGCCGGCAATGAAGACCTCGTGTTGTTGCAGTGCACGACGAACTACCCCTCGCGCATCGAGGATGCGAATCTTCGTGCGATGAGCACCCTGCGAGAAGCCTTCGACGTGCTCGTAGGGTATTCCGATCACACGGTCAACGATACGGCCTGCATCGGCGCCGTTGCCCTGGGGGCCTGTGTGGTCGAAAAACACTTCACCCTCGATCGCTCCATGGAGGGGCCGGACCACTCCACCTCGGCCGACCCGCACCAGTTTCGACAGCTGGTGCGCCACATCCGCGAAGCGGAATCCATGCTCGGCGATGGGGTTAAGGCGCCCACCGAGGCGGAGAAGAAAAATACCGAAGGGATGCGGCGAAGCCTCTTTACTCGCCGGCCCATTGCCAAGGGAGAGGTGATCTCTCCCGACATGCTCATCTGTAAAAGGCCGGCTACCGGGCTGGCGCCGAAATACTTCGACGCGATCGTAGGCCGGGTGGCCCGTATGGACCTCGATGCCGATCAGCCCCTTTCGCTGGGGGCTGTCGATCGCCCGGAGGGCAACAAGGCCGAAGTCGTTCCGGTATAAAGGCCCGCTTACCCACGCCCGTCCACCCATAACCATCCAGCCGTTGCCTACAGCGCTGCAGGTGGAAAACCCAGATCTCGTTGATGCCCGATCCAGTAGATGCACATAAACCGGTCGTTGTAGTCGGTGGGGGAGGGCACGGGCGCGTCGTCATGGATGTGCTGCTCGCATCAGGTCATGAGGTCGTCGGGTTTGTTGACCGTGACCCGGAGGTGAGGCCCTTCTTGGGAATACGTCGCATCGGGGATGACGCCGTCCTCCTCGCGGAATTCAGTCCCGAGGACGTACGGCTGGCGAACGGTCTGGGGTCTGTAGGCGTACCCGGTCTTCGGGTGACGCGTTTCGAAGAGTTCCGGGCGGCCGGGTTTCGATTTCTTCGGTGCATCCACCCGGGGGCCGTTATTGGAAGAGGCGTGGAACTCGGTGAAGGCGTCCAGGTCATGGCCGGCGCGGTGGTACAGCCGGGTGTAGCGATCGGCGAAAACACCCTTGTCAACACCCGCGCATCGGTGGATCACGACTGCCGCATCGGGGCTCACGTACATCTGGCGCCGGGGGTGACGTTGTCCGGCGGCGTCATCGTCGGCGATAAATCGCACATCGGGACAGGCGCATCCGTTATCCAGGGCCTGCATATCGGAACGGGGTGCCTCGTCGGGGCCGGCAGCGTCGTGGTGCACCCCGTAGAAGACGGCGCGAAAGTCGTCGGCGTGCCGGCGAAGCCACGATGACCGCCCCATTGTTCGAAGGTGAATGCGAGGCGGGCGTCGTGCCGGTCTGGATACGTTTCTCAATCCTCCCCTTTCAGGACAAACGTCACTTTGGTATTGACGCGGTATTTTGTAATCAGGTTGTTTTCAACCTGGGCCTGGATATCGTTGACGTACAGGTGTTTGATGTTATCAATGGTTTTGGAAGCCTGGGCAACGGCGTCTTCCATAGCTTCTTCGATGCTGTTTCCTTCGGCGAGTACTTCGATGACTTTTGCAATAGACATAGAACCTTTGGACTGATTGTTCATATTTGAAGTTGAGACACAAATTCCAGTGTACTGCAATGCTTTCTTCTTGTCTGTAAGCAATACTGGTGAGCAACTGCAAGGGATTTCCTGAAGGACCCCTCAACAGCATCATCTTCTCCGGGGGAGCGTTAGTTAGTGAGTGATGTTACGCGAACTGTGCACAGCAGGCCGGTTCATGCGGCTTTGCAAGTATGCAAAGCCGCTCTGGCAGGACGTATGCGCGTCCGGCGCGTAACATCCATCATCTCGTGATGTTATGCAGGTTGTGCGCAGCAGCTCGTTGAGCCGGCTTTGAAGCGATGCATTGCAGTCGATTTCTGTCTGTTTCAGCCTTTTCAAAGCCGTTGTGGCTGAACGATGGCGCACAGATGCGTAACATCCATGAGTTATTCGAATACTCCGAATTGTAGATGGTGAATAGTTATGACAAATCTCATCGCACAACAGTTAGATCGTATTCCACCCGAACAACTCGAACGTCTATTCTCTGAACGTGGCGATATATGCATTTCATTGTACATGCCCACTCATAGAGTATGGAATGAGACGGGGCAAGATATCATTCGGATCAAGAACCTGATCAAAGAGGCAGAACGCCAGCTGGTCGACAGAGGCCTGCGAAAAGAGGAGGCCCTTCGGGTACTTGCGCCGGCGAAAGCGCTGGAGAACGACCGTTCATTCTGGAAGACACAGGGTGACGGATTGGCGCTGTTTTTATCGAACAATGGATTCCAACCTTACCGGTTGCCTGTGCGATTCGATGAACAGGTAGTCGTCAACGATCGGTTCCATATCAAACCGTTGCTGGGGCTTTTCGAAACCGATGGGACCTTTTACCTGCTCAGCTTAACCCTGGATGACATACGGCTGTTCAGTGGCACCCGTTTCAGCCTGGAAGAGCACGCTCTGGAGGACACCCCGCTCAGCCTGGACGAAGCGCTCCGTTTCGACGTCTTTGAGAAGCACCAGCAGTCTCATAGCGGCGCTCCGCGAGGAGCGGGGAGTGGCAATCGGGCCGCAACGTTTCATGGACAGGGGGGAGCCGCGGATGATGCCAACATGAAAAAACGCATCAAAGAGTTCTTCCGAAAGGTGGACAACGGGGTCCGAAAAGTGTTGACCGGGACACAGATGCCCTTGATGCTGGCCGGCCTCGATCACCTCCGCGGGATTTATCGGGAAGTAAACCACTACCCGCATCTCCTCACGGAGCACATCGCGTATAATCCATCCGAGCTGACCGGGGACGAGCTCCACGAACGGGCGTGGTCACAGATCGAGCCCCATTTCCTGGAGCCCCGTAAGAACGCAACCATGGAGTATGAACAACGGGCCCACAATGAACCGGAGCGGATATCCGATCACATCGAGCAGATTGTGCCGGCTGCCTACTTCAAGCGAGTGAAAGTGCTCATCGTGCGGAAAGGCGCGGAGGTATGGGGCGCGTTCGATCCGGATAGCCAGGCAGTGCAGGTGCACGAACAACGCCAGGCCGACAACCAGGACTTGATCGATTTCGCTGTCGTACACACGGTCCAGAATGCCGGTGAAGTATACTTCGAAAAGGCCGACAACATGCCCGGAGAGGCAAATATCGCAGCGATCTACCGGTTTTGAAGTCTGCGGCGTGCGTCCCTGAAAAGCCGGCGGAGACTTTTTCGACACCCCTTTTAGAGGAGCCACAGGAATAAAGCGAACGAGAGGACACCCGCCGCCAGCCCGACAATGCCCCAGAAACGCATTCCGGGCGCCTGGAGCCAGATGTATACCCCCGTGATCACCCAGAGGATGAATCCGATCATAACGACATCGACCATCACGGCCCAGAGGTCGTTCAAGAAACTGTCGTGCTGGTACCCTGCGCGTGCATGCATTCCGGTCAACACATGCTGAGAAGGTTTGGCTCGGGTATACAGAGAAAGCCGGTCTTCGTCCAGCGTATAGGTTAACCGGCGGGCTTTCCAGAAGTCGATGATATAGACGGTGATTTCTTCGTCCCCGGAACGATAAGCGCCATAGGCGTCTGCCTCGACCCCGGCCACCTGCAACAGTTCCGTCGCAATATCCCTGGGAACCGGCCCTTCGTCGGGAACAGGCACGGAGCAGGACCAGGATCCTGCTTCGATCCAGTTGGCCCCCGCTGTCGTATAGAAATCGCGGCCGTCGTCGAACCAGTCCGGGTGAGTGAATGCGAAGGACGTGATCCCGTACATGACGAACCAGGGAAGGCAAAACAGGGAGAGGTACAGATGAGTGCGGCGAACGAGAAACGTGAAGGAGTTCATGGCAGCCGTTTCTTAAAGCATGAACAGAAATAGAGCGAATAAGGCCAGCCCTGCAGCCATGCAGGCCGCGCCGAGCTTTCGTGTGCGCGACATCTGCCACCACATCCAGAGCCCCGTTACTGCCCACAGGAGTATGGCCACGATCACGACGTCAACCACTACCGCCCACAGGTCGTTGGCCAGATACGGATGCTGAAATCCCTTTCGGCGGTGCAGCATCTCGAGTGCGAAGACCAGATCGAACGATTGCCGTTCGATTGTGAGCGATTCAGAGGCCACGTCGTACGTGAGCCGATACGATCGTATCGGGCGATCCCGGAAGATGGTGAGCGCGCCCGATTCGAGAGAGCCCTGCACCGAAAAAGCCCCGTCCAGCCCGTTGTCTCGCAGAATACGTCGACCCAGGCGTTCCGGGGTATCGTCCGCTTCAGATGGCACATCATACGTGGTTTCGCTGATCAGTTCGAAGGGAGGGTCGCTCCGTTGGTGATGTCCCGTAAAAAGGGCCCGGTGGTGCATGGCGAGCGTGCTCAAGGCATACATGAGAACCCAGGGGACTAAAAAAACTGCCAGAAGCAGGTGTGTTCGGCGGATCACCTTCGAAACGGAAGCAGGTTTAGGCATCGGTGACAACGTTTGAGCAAAAACGGGGAGTTAAAAAGGGTGGAGGCAAAGCGTGCTACAGGAAAAACTCACAGGATCCCCTCTTGCCACAACCACCCGACGAGTTCACTTTCGAGTCTAAAATGCGTGCTCATGAAGCGGGACACTTCGGAGCCGCTGAGCAGAACGACCCCGCCGTCCGATACATACTGCACTCGTTCGAACAATACCGGGCTCAAACAATCGTCGTCGAAAATTTGAAGCCGGTCCGGCGGAGCGTCTCGCAGATACAGTTTATTGACGGGCCTGACCCGAACGGAAAAACTCTTGCAACGACCTTCCCCATCTTCGAAGATTTGGGCCTGGAACTGGAAATTGAGCGTTTGAGCGTACTGGTCTTCCGGTAACTGACGGTGTTGCAGTCCAGAGCCGGAGCAATGCACGACACCCAGGCTAAGTGCGATGACCAGGAATACAGTGGATGGGGTATCTATTGCGCAGCGCATGATAGAAGTATGAGATGTTGGAGCGGAGGCGTGTTCGAACAGAAATACGGTGTTATGAATGACCTCGGGCGTGTTTAATACGTGATGTTACGCAGGTTGTGCACAGCACCCTGTTTTGCCGGCGTTGAATGACTGCCTTGCAGCCGTTTTTCAGCTATCTGAGCGCCTTCAAAGCCGTCCGGGCAAAACGATAACGCACAGATGCGTAACATCCGTTAATAAGCGATGTTACGCGAACTGTGCACAGCAGGCTGGATTACGCAGCATTGCATACATGCAATGCCGCTCTGGCAGCACGTATGCGCATCCGGCGCGTACCATCTGTTAATAATACGGCATTATCCGGATAGATGCGGGAGTTACTCGTAAGGGGCAATATCCTCTGCGGCAAATAGTACAAAGTGTCTAGAATAAGAGTGTGTAACCCGCAAATGTGTGCGGGCCATGACCTCCCTAAAAGAGGTCATTTCTTGATTTAAGGACATATCGTAGAGGTAGATGGACACTTTTTACATTCTTTTTTCCTGCAAATCGAGGAATCTCTTCTCGTCGGAAGAAATTCCTCGTTCGTTGTACTACCCCCTGGTTGTTACGAGCCTGTTGTTGCTCTGTGCGGGCGTTATCGCGCCTGAGTCCGTTTCGGGGCAAAGCGCTGTTTTTGTCGAGGAAGGAGGTTTGATCGTCATCCAGGCAGAGTCGCTGGACCCGGTGGGAGACTGGGTAGAGGAATCGTCCGATGCCGGATATACCGGATCCGGTTATATCCGGTGGAACGGACCCAACTATTACGGCACTCCCGATCGCAGTACACTGGCGTATAAGATCTACATCAACGATCCCGGCGAGTATAACGTACGCCTGCGGATGTCTCACAAGGGCGCTCCCGCTGGAGACCAGTGGAACGATTGCTGGGCCCGTATGGATAACGGCCCCTGGGCAAAGGCGCTGCATCCAGCGGATAAGATGAATGATGGGTTTACGTTCGACTCCATATTGGAACCCGATTTCGGGGTATTCGAAAGCATGCGGTATTATCTGAGTGCCGGCGTGCATACGCTGTATATCTCAGGTCGATCCGAGAATTTACGCATCGATCGCCTCCATTTCTATCGGGATTACGTCTCGAACCCCCTGAATCTGTCCCTTCCCGAATCCGCCCGGCGAGATGCGCCGGGGACGCCCGAAGCTCCTGGAGAACGAGTTGATCTGACGGGCGAATTGAAGCAGTGGCATCCCGTTACGTTGACCGTCGAAGGGCCTGAGGCCAGCGAAGCAGGCACGCCAAACCCGTTTCTCGATTATCGTTTCGAGGTCACTTTTTCCCAGGGACCTCGTCAATTTACCGTGCCCGGTTTTTTTGCAGCGGATGGAAATGCAGCCGAAACCAGCAGCAGCCAGGGTAATAAGTGGCGGGCTTACTTCGTGCCCGATGCTACAGGGATCTGGAATTATGAGGTGTCGTTTCGAGAGGGGCCGGGGGTAGCGGTAAACACGGACCCGAATGCCGGTTCTCCCACAAGCCCGGATGGAATATCGGGGTCCTTCGTGGTTTCCGAAACCGACAAAGCGGCGCCCGATCACAGGGGGAAAGGTATGCTTCGCTACATAGGTGAACACTATTTGCGCTTCGACAACGGGGAATATTTCCTGAAAGGAGGGGCAAACAGTCCCGAGAATTTTCTTTCCTATGGCGAATTCGACGGCACGTATAATTCGAGCGGCCGAGACTACATCAAGAGTTATTCATCGCACGTTCAAGATTGGGTTCCGGGCGATCCCACGTGGCAATCCGGCAAGGGCAAAGGCATCATAGGGGCGATCAGCTACCTGGCCTCCAAGGGAATGAATGTGGTGTATTTCATTACCATGAATGTTCAGGGGGACGGTCGCGATGTCTGGCCCTGGATCGCTCCGGAAGAACGTGTCCGTTTCGATATCTCCAAGTTAGCCCAGTGGAATGTGGTTTTTGACCACATGGATCGAATGGGCATCATGTTGCATGTCCAGCTTCAAGAAACTGAAAATGAGATGCTGCTCGATGGGGGAGCGCTGGGCATCGAACGGAAACTGTATTTTCGTGAACTCATCGCCCGTTTCGGGTACCATCACGCGTTGACGTGGAATTTGGGGGAAGAGAACGACGAGAACACCGATAGTCAGCGAAAAGCGTTTGCAGACTATATTCGGGAGCTCGATCCCTACGAGCACCCGATAGTGATTCATACCTTCCCGGGCCAACAAGACGACGTTTTCGAACCCTTGCTGGGTTATCAGAACTTCGAGGGAGCGTCGCTGCAGGTTGCCGATATGAGCGACACATGGACCAACGTCGCCACCTGGCGTCATCGTTCCCGGCAGGCTGGCCGTCCCTGGATCGTTTCCCTCGACGAAATAGGGCCCTACCAGTTGGGGGTTACCGAGGATGGTGCAGGAAACAATCATGATGAGGTTCGCCAGCAAGCGTTGTGGCCGGCGCTCATGGCCGGCGGGGCCGGCGTCGAATGGTATTTCGGTTCGGAAACGGCCAGCACGGATTTGAGCAGCGAAAACTGGCGCACTCGCGATAACATGTGGGATTATACACGGCATGCCCTCGATTTTTTCCAGGATCATCTTCCCTTTGTTTTGATGGAGCCTATGGATGATCTCACGAGTCGCAGTGACGACTACGTGTTTGCAGCGCCTGATACAGCCATTGCGGTCTACCTGCCCGAAGGAGATTCCCTCTCGGTACAACTTCCGGAAGGTACGTTCAGTGTGCAATGGTACAATCCCCGTACGGGGGGAGATTTGGTGTCAGGGGACGTCCAATCGGTTCAAGGACCTGGCATCGAAAGGCTGGGGTACCCACCGGGCGACGCGTCGTCCGATTGGGTGGTTCTTCTCCGGCGTACCGATGGCGAGCCCGAAGAGCAGCACAGCGGTGGTTTCGAGGAGCCATCCCCCCTGGCCGTAACCGGCTTTGTGCTTGTCGATGCCGATACGGATGAAGACCTAAGGGCCTTGAACGATGATGACGTGATCGATCTGGGTAATGTGCCGCCTCACCTTAACGTGAGGGCTATCATTGCGAGCGATGAAGGTCAGCGAGCGGAGCACGTAGTGCTTCAGGTCGAAGAATTTGGCGTGCGAAGAAAAGAGGCTGTCCCTCCCTTTGCTCTCTTCGGCGACCTGGGAGGGGATTACCTGCCGGGTACGTTTATGCAAGGGACGCAGGTGTTGACGGCCATCCCATACGGATTGGATGGGGACCCCGACCAACCCGGAGATGCCTTGAGTATCTCCTTAACCGTAACAGGGGCAAACCCGGCCACGCAGGCAACCCTACCCCGGGGGGACACCGAGGAGGAGGTGAATTCCTCTTTTGGGGATTCCCGGTCTGGCATCGAGTCTTCTGCTTTCCAGTTGAACGCCAATTTTCCGAATCCATTCAGGAGTCGAACGACCATTCCATTTACCGTGCAGGAGTCCGGCCCGGTGCGTCTCGTCGTATACGACATGCAAGGACGTCAAATACGGCTGCTCTTAGACCGCGTGGTTCAGCCGGGGGTGCATGCGGTTGTCTTCGATGCGACGGGGCTGCCTTCAGGCACCTATGTGTACCGGCTGGATACGCCTCTACAGCGCCTGACGCGTAAAATGAGTGTACTGAAATGAGCCAGGCCTCCCTACGCCCCCTTCACGGCTACTTTTCGACGAATACGCTCTCAGGCCGAGAATGGATCTCCGTGAAACGACGGATGCGGCGTCTGAGGCGATGTCATCCCATTTGACGCAGAGCGCTCGACGTCGTGCATGGCCTCGTGCACCTCGTGGAAGAAGAGAGACGGTCCAATGAGTTCGACCAGCCCGGCTTTCTCCATGACGTCGCGGACGGGACCTTTCACGCCGCTGAATCGGATCTGCACGCCTCTCTGCTGGAGCTCGGTCACGATTTCGTGCAAGGCATGGGTTGCGCTGGAATCGATGCGGTTCACAGGGAAGAAGTTCAAGATCAGGGTGTGCAGCGGGTCATGATCGTTCAGGATGGCTCGGAGCTTTTCTTTGAATAAGGATGCATTGCCAAAATACAGCGACTCGTCCATGCGAAAGATGACAACCCCCGGTACGGTTTCGGCTTCGGGATTACGTTCCACGTTGCGATAGGTGTTCGTCCCCGGTAGTCGACCTTCGATCGCGGTGTGGGGGTCGGAGCTCTGATGCAAGACGAGAAGCAACGAAGCAGCCACACCAACGAGAATCCCTTGTTCGATACCCAGGCCGAGAGTAGCCAGAAAGGTGAACAGCATGAGGGCAAAGTCTTTCCGGTCGACGCGCCAGAGATATCTCAGCTCCTTCAGATCGATGAGGCCAAAGACAGCCACCATGACGATGGCGGCCAGGGTGGAATTGGGTAAATGATAGAACAACGGGGTAAGCAGCAGCAGCGTCAGCGCGATGATGCACACCGAAATCACCGCTGCGACTTGCGTTTTCGCTCCGGCCTGCGCGTTGACGGCGGTCCTCCCAAAGCCGCCCGCCGTCGGAAAAGCCTGGAAGGCCGACCCTGCGATGTTCGCCAGCCCGAGGCCTATCAGCTCCTGGTTGGCGTCGACGTCGTATCTGTTCCTGGACGCGTATATCTTGGCGACGGCGATCGATTCGATGAAGCCGACCAGCGAGATGACGAGAGCGGCGGGGAGTAATGCCTGGAGGTCGGCCCAGACGACACCGGGGAGTTCGAAGTGGGGGAGCCCCTCAGGTACGTCTCCTACGATCCGGACTCCTCGGTCGACGAGCGATAGGCCCCATGCGGCCAGCGTTGCTGCCATGACCACGATCAGGGCGCCTGGGATGGCTCTATTCCACCGTTTCATCGTGACGAGTAGAAGGATGCTCGCTGCGCCTATTGCGAGCGTGAACAGGTGTACCTCGCCGATGTGTTGAGCCGCGTGGTGTATGATCTCGTGGACGTGGTGCGAACGCGGGATAGAGATGCCGAGCAGGTGTTTGAGCTGGCTAAATCCGATGATCAGGGCAGCGGCGCTCGTAAACCCGGCAAGGATGGGATGAGAGAGAAAATGGGTCAGAAACCCGAATCGAGCCAGGCCCATGGCCAGCTGGATGACGCCGACCATGAAGGCAAGCATCAACATGAGCGCCAGGTAGCGCTCCGGGTCGTTACCGGCCAGCGGGGCGACGCCGGCAGCAGCCAGAAGGGACATCATGGCGACCGGCGCGACCGAGAGCTGGCGCGAGGTCCCGAAGAGGGCATACACCAGAAGAGGGACGAGGGAGGCATAAAGCCCATAAATAGGCGGAACACCGGCGATGAGAGCATAGGCCATCCCCTGGGGGATCAACATAACGCCGACGGTAAGCCCGGCCACGAGGTCATTCCGAAATGTGTCTCGGCTGTAACCCTTCAGCTGCGAAAGTATAGGGATGGGGGTACGAGGCATGCGTGACATCGTGGATGGGCTGATCAGAGAGGTGGACCCGGTATGGCGGTCGCACGCCATACCAGGCCCCGATCCGGGTGGATTAAGCCATTTCCGGCTCGCCCTGGGCGGTTTTCTCGTAGGCCTTTTCTGTAATGCCCGTATAGTCTGAGAAATTACCGTCTACGAACACGACGTCGTGCCCCTCTCGGACGAGGTAGGACGAAGCAGCGGCTGCCCGTGCCCCGCTGCCGCAATGCACGAGGAGCTGTTTGCCAGCAGGAACACGATCCCTGACGTAGTCGGGGAGTCGCGTATAGGAGGCGCTGATGGCGCCCGGAACGTGTCCCTCGCTGTACTCAGACGCAAAGCGGGTGTCTACGACGACCGCATCGGTCCGCTTGCGTGTTGCGTCGAGCTGATTGGTGTTAATCGTTTCGATGGATGCTTGAGGACCTCCGTCGGCGAAGTAGGCATCCATCGTTTCCATGTCGGCGAATGCGGTTACGTTGTCAAACCCAATTCGAACCAGGTCGCGCACGGCCTCTTCCACCTGATCTTGGTGTATGACGAGCACGATCGGGGTCGTTTCGTCGACGACGAGCGACCCGACGACCGTGTTGAACGACTTGTTCATCGGCGCAAAGAGGGCTCCTGGAATGTGCCGGGCCATGAAGCCCGAGCGGTCCAGTCGGGTATCGACGATGAGGGCCTCGTCACGGTCGACCACATCAGCGAGCTCCCTGACCGTCAGCTTTCTGGGCCGGGGCAGGTCGCCCAGTACGGGAGGACCCAGCTTGTTATCACGCTTCATGCGGGCAAAGTACATCTGAGGTTCGGGCTGCCCCGACAAGATGGCGTCTACGAACGCCGCCTCGCCGGCTGTCGCTGCACCGAGTGAGGCGTTGTAGAGCTTTTCATACCCCACTGTCGTAGTGGGCACGGCGCCCAGGTCTTTACCGCAGGTCGAGCCGGCGCCATGGGCGGGCCACACCTGGAGGTAGTCCTGCAGTTGCGTGAATCGAGGCAGGGAGCTGAACAGCATGCGAGCGGAGGGTTCCTGCACGCCGTGTAATCCAGCGGCCTGCTCGAGGAGGTCAGGCCGGCCCAGATCGCCTACGAATACGAAGTCCCCCGTTGCGATGCCTATGGGCGTAGTCGCGCCCGCCCCGCGATCGGTAACGAGGTAGCTCACATGCTCCGGAGTATGGCCGGGTGTATGAAGGGCCTGCAGTTCAATCCGTCCGATGGTGAACGTATCCAGGTGCTTGAGCAGCACAGGGTCGTACTCCGTTCCGTCTCGTTTTTTTCCTTTCACCCATTCGTACTTCCAGTCATCATCTCCCTCGTCTGAAAGATACAGGCGCGTATTGAATCGCTCGGCAAACTCGCGGGCGCCGGAGAGAAAGTCGGCGTGGATGTGCGTTTCGGCCACGGCCACGATGTTCAGACCTTCTCGTTCAGCAAGATCGACGTATTGGTCGATATCGCGCTCCGGGTCAATAACAATAGCTTCTTGCGTTTGCTGGCAACCGATCAGATAAGCGTATTGCGCAAGCTTCGGGTCAAAAATCTGGCGAAATAGCATATATAATACCTCGATTCGAGTGTTAAAGTGGGTGTATTTATCGCTGTTATTCACTGGTGTTACGCATCTGTGGGCCCTCGTTCAGCCACAACGGCTTTGAACTGGCTAAAACAGACGGAAACCGACTGCAACGCACTATTTCAAAGCCGGCAAAACGAATTGCTGTGCACAACCTGCGTAACACGACTGCTTATTCAAAAGTTAGTGTGGGAGGCGCGACCGGATCAGCGCATACGTCCAGGTGCCGGCTAACGCCCCAAACAAGCCCAGGGCAATTACGGTGACCCCGCTGCCCAGCAGCGCGAAGATAGGGCCAGGGCATGCGCCCAGGAGGGCCCATCCCACGCCAAACAAGGAGCCTCCGAGCCAGTACCGTACCCCGCTACCCCATGTTTTGGGTGCAATTTCTATGGGTTCTCTGTACACCGTTTCGAGCTTGAAACGCTTGATGATCTGGATGCTTATCGCAGCGGTGATGACAGCACTACCTATGATGCCGTACATGTGAAAACTATCGAAGCGAAACATTTCCTGTATCCGGAACCAGGAAACGACCTCGCTCTTGATCAGCGTGATTCCGAAAAGGGTGCCCAGCAACAAATACACAAGCAGGCTTGACGGAGCATTACCCTCCAGCAGCGCCTTTTCTTTATAGGCAGGAGTCACCTGCTCGGTATCGATGCACTCCTCCGGTTCCGTGAGTAAGGTATCGTAATCGGTTGAAATTTTGGAATTCATGCGTTCGTCTTTTGTCGTTCGAATTAAAAAAGAAGGGGCAGCAAGACGTACGTAACGAGCAGACCGCCTGCGAAAAAACCGATCACTGCTACCAGAGAAGGGAGCTGCAGGTTGGCGAGGCCGCTTATGGCATGCCCGGAGGTACAACCGCCGGCGTAACGCGAGCCGAAGCCTATCAGAAACCCGCCGCCCAGAATAGCGATCAGGCCGGGAATCGAGGCCAGTCCCTGCCAGGAGATCAGTTCAGAGGGCACGAATCCGGAGAAGTCCGAGATTCCTAACTGCTCGAGAGCGGCTACGGTGGAGGGCGCGAGGTCGGTCGCAAAGTCCGAGGGGACGAGGAACAGTGCGGCCAGGAAACCGCCCAGCAGTATTCCGCCCGCAAAGGTCAGGTTCCAGGCGCCTACCTTCTTCCAGTCGTACTTGAAGAATTCGAGGTTGGCCGGCAGAATCGTTGCACACAGGTGGCGCAGATTCGATGAAACCCCGAACTGTTTCCCCCCGAACAATAACAATGCGGGCACGAATAGACCGATGAGAGGACCCGCTACATACCAGGGCCAGGGCTGAGAGAGTATATCGATCATGTCATTAAGTGATGTTATGCGAATGTGATTACTTGTAATAACGTGTGTTTGGGTCTCGTATACTACTTATGAGTTGTTTGGATTCGAGGTTTAGAACAAATTCACATTGTGCGGTGTCGAACAGGAAGAACAGATGCCCCGGCATGGTACCCCTTATTGTTTGAAGATCATCCCACACATCTTTACAGATGTTACGCATGTTGTGCACAGCAGCTCGTTTTGCCGGCTTCGAAGTGATGCGTTGCAGTCGGTTTCCGAAGAAGAGGAACTTTGCCCCGTAAGCAGTGTACATCACTTTCAGGTAATATAACAGGCAGTCTGACAATGTAGTACGATCATGCAGTTGCTTCCACGAGAAATGCTGTTGCACGTTGCCGAACGATTCAGGTTACTGGGCGAGCCAGTTCGGTTGGAGATCCTGAATCTGTTGCACGTGAATGGCGAGATGAATGTCCAGGAATTGGTGGAATCTACGGGACAGTTGCAGGCCAACGTGAGTAAACACCTGAAGCTTTTGGCTGAAGCGGGTATGGTTGCCCGAAGAAAAGAAGGTCTGTTTGCTTATTATTCCATCCATGATCCTACGCTGGCCGGCCTTTGTATGATCGTATGCGGGCAGCTGCAAAACAACCTGTCCCATTCCCCCCCAACCCATTCTTCGTTGCAGAACAAAGAGCTGGCAGCTCGTTCTTGATGCCGGTTTGTACTCAGGCCATCTGCAGCGAGTGTTCTTTTGGGAGTGAAAACGTAAACGTCGACCCTACTCCTTCCTCGCTTTCCACAGAGATGGCGCCGCCGGCCAGTTGTAGAAACTCGTGGCATAATATGAGGCCCAGGCCGGTTCCCTTCTCGTCTTCCGTACCGCGTTTCGATTCGATCTTATCGAGCTGAAACAAGGTTTTCATCTGAGCGGCACTGATGCCGATCCCGGTGTCCGATACAGAAGTTGTGAGATGGGTTTCGTCTATGCGGGCCGAGATACAAATCTGCCCCTGTTTCGCCGTGAATTTTAAGGCATTGGAAATCAGATTGCGCACGACCAGGCTGAAGACGTGGGGATCGATGAACGCTTCCATATCCTCGGGCACATGTACAGAAATCGTGATGCTCTTGGCAGCGGCTCTCTCCATTAGCCCGGTCACATTTTCGTTAACGAGATCACGGACATGGACTCGTTTGCGGGTGAGGTGTATGGCGTTGAGCTGGCTGCGAGACCAGAGCAGCATGTTGGTCAGGAGTTCGTTTTGTCTGCGCACCCCGCGTTCGAGCATCTGGACCAGCTCATGCAAGTCGGGTTGCGTGTTCAGGTCCAGATAATCGTGTACCATTTCCACAAAACCAGTGATAGACACGGACGTATTTCGGAGGTCGTGGGCCATTACCGAGAACAGCTTATCTTTGCCCGTGTTGCTCGTTTTCAGCGCTTCATTATGATCGGTCAACTGCCGGCGGGCCTTTTTGAGCTTCCGGCTGTATTGCCATAGGACCGTACTCGTGCTCGCGGCGAATACGAGGATGAGGAGGGCAGCCAGGATATACAGGCGTTGTTTTTCCTGATTTTTTTGGAGCACCTCGTTTTCGAGACGCTGTTTTTGTAGTTCGATGCGTGAGTTCAGCTGTTTAGAACGCTCTATGGCTGCGCTCCGTTGAATTTGTTGTTGGATTTCATTGACCACCTTCAAGTGTTCGACGGCTTTCTGGGCCAACCCCTTGCGTTGAAAATACTCGGACAAGGCCTGATGGACCCCCAGCTTGTCCCGATAATATCCGAGGTGTTCACTTTCTTCCAGTGCAATTTCACAATGGGGAATCCCTTCTTCGTACTGCCCGCGGGCGAGAAGTACATTACACAAAACCACTCTCGCCCGTAATGTAGCGCCCGGATGCGCGAGTTCCTGGCTATAGGTCCACGCATGTACCGCCGCTTCGCCGGCTTCGTCCAGCGCATCGATCTCGATTAACGTCTTGCTCATATTTGCGTTGACGAGGGAGAGGCGCTGCCTGTCGTGGTCCCGTAGGGCGAGCGTTTCAGCCTGGCGATACAGCTGAAGTGCTTCTTCGAATTGATGCCGGGCAGCTAACAGGTTGGCCTGCGTATTAAGCAGGCTGAAGGTGAGGGAATCGCTGCGTTCGATGGCTGTATCGATATAAAAGGCGGCCTGTTCTATATCGCCTACTTCCATGTAGACGCTCGCGAGGTTGCGCAATATAACAGGTTCGAGCGGATCTTCACGCCGGCTGGCAATATCTAAGGCGATTAAAAAATGTTGAATGGCTTCGTCGAGTATGCCCAGGTTTGCGTACGAGATGCCCAGAAGCCGGCTGAAGGATTGGGTTAAACGCTCGTCTCTGATTTTTTGACTGGTGTGTAAACCCCGGGCGCATACTTCACTGGCCTCTGTATTCCTTTGCAAATCCCAGATCAACAGCCGGCAGGATGCCAGCAGCGCCTCGGCTTGAACGGACGCACTGTTCGTCGTATTGGCGAGGTTCAGGTGTTGCTCGAGTTGCGCTGCGAGACTGTCCTGCAAGGCGGCCCGGGCATGAACCTCGCTGACCGGCAGCACCGTGATAAAAATGAGCAACCGTATCCACATGAATCTAATTCTTCTGATTGGCAGATGTCACGCGCCGGATGCGCATACGTCCTGCCAGAGCGGCTTTGTACGAGTGCAAAGCCGCGTAAACCCGCCTGCTGTGCACAGTTCGCGTAACATCACTGATTGACTGGATGACACCATTAAGAATGTTTGGATCTGAGTTGCCATTCTTGAAGAGTCCAGGCAGCGGGAATTCGATAAGTGCAACGTATATCGAACAATCGTTTCCCTATAGTATTGGTCTTTACGTTCCATAGAGTCGACGGATGAACGCCGTTCCCGGACCGCGTGAATGGATACAGTACGAAGTGATGTTCACCCCGTCTAATCCGGTTTTCTACATTGTTGAGAGGTTCA
>CAZGHT010000060.1:0-7941 GCA_964525535.1 uncultured Rhodothermaceae bacterium | reverse complement strand
CATTGTTGAGAGGTTCAGCATCGTTCCAGAATAGCCAGATAGTCCTTCTCGGTCATTCGCCGGGGATTGGAGGCATTCGAATTGTTCTTGACGGACTCAGCAGCAATGCGCGGGTACGATGCGCTGGGAAGGGCCAGCGTATCGAACGTGGGGATCTCGAGTTGTACCGAGAGCTCTTCAATAATCTCGAGCATACCCAGGCTGCCAGCCTCGGCATGAACCGGAGTCGGTGCGTGGGGGCGCAGCTGGACGTACAGGGTCGTGAGCTTCTCCGCAATGGCCGGGCGATGGTATCTCAAGACGGGGAGAAGCAGGATGGCATTACCGAGTCCGTGTGGAATGTCGAAGAGTCCACCCAGGCTTTCGGACAAACAGTGGACGCCGGCGACGTCGGCGTTACCGAACGCCATGCCGGCCAGGGTCGCAGCCCGCATTATTTGCATACGAGCTTCGTCATCTTCGATATCCTGGAACGCTTTCGGAAGGTACGTGTCCAGCAGTTGGATCGCTTTTTCGGCCAGCGCGTCCGATATCGGATTGGCCCGGGCACAGGTATACGCCTCTATAGCGTGGGTATAGGCATCCATGCCCGTAAAAGCGACCAGGTGCGGCGGTAGGGTGATCAACAGGTCAGGGTCGACCAGCGCATCGTCAGGGAACATCGATTCACCCTTGATGCTGACTTTTCGCTGTTGATCGGGATCGCTGATGACCGAGACCCAGGTGACTTCCGAGCCGGTACCGCACGTAGAAGGAAGGGCGATGAAGGGGGCTGAGTGATGGCTGAACGTGTTTCGGCCTTCATAATCGAGGCACGACCCGGGGTTATTCAGCAGCATAGCTACCGTCTTGCCGGCATCCAGCACGCTGCCTCCCCCAACGCCGATCACGAGGTCGACGGCCTCGGAACGGGCGCGACTCGTGATAGCGTCAATCGTAGCGGCTCTAGGATTTTGCTCGATAGAATGCTCGATGGTCACATCCAGGGACAGCTCCCGTAATGCGCTGAGGATGTGTTCTGGCCAGGGGGTGTCCCTCAGGCCTGTGTCCGTTACCATCAAAATGCGTTTGCGCCCATGGTACCGTAGGGCATCCTGGATATGAAAGCGGCTTCCTGGACCGAAATAGAGGCGGGTGGGAATGCGGAAGGGCATAGGGCAATGGCGAAGGGTTATTCCTGATCATGGTGGATGGTACGTAATCTCGGGCAGTATTGCTCAACCGATCTTATGCCTTCGCGAATCTGGATTCGAACACTTCCAGCTTTGCCTTGAGATCTTTGATGTCCAGGGGTTTTGAGAGAAAGTCGTCCATGCCGACTTCCATGCAGTGCTCGTAATCCGAGTCGAGCGCGTTTGCCGTCAGAGCTATGATGTAGGGCGCCGGTTCGGTAAACCGTTCACGAATCTGACGAGTGGCTTCCAGGCCATCCATGACGGGCATCTGAAGGTCCATGAAAATCAAGTCGAAGTAGGATTCTGACAGACGCTCCAATGCACTGAGTCCGTTATCGGCCACTTCGGCCTCGTAGCCCAGAACGGACAGCGTATTGAGGGCTACTTGTTGATTCATGATGTTGTCTTCGACCAGCAAGATGCGCATGTTGCTTTTGCTTCTCGCTATTCGGGTGCGTCCATTTCGAACCGTTCCGTTGATGGGAGTCATCACGGATTCGATCTTGCGGAAAAACGGGGCTTCCAGAATCGGTTTCGTCAATACGGCATTGCCGTAGTCGGGAGTGAAATCTACTTTGACCCCCATAGGAGCAAGCAAAATAATACTGAGGTGATCCTGGGATTCCTTCTTCAAGGCTTTGGCCAGGTTCTGGCTGTCATGGCCTGGCATGAAGAGATCGAGAAGAGCCAGGTTGAATCTATGGCCGTTTGCGATGCGGGCCATGGCTTCAGCGGGATCGTCGGTTGCGTAATAGCTGATAGAGGTGCTGCCGAGAAGCGACTCGATGCGCGCCCTGCTGCTGGCATTGTCGTCCAGGACCAGCACCGAAAGCGTATCAAGGACGGAAGGAGAGGGCAGGGCGTAATGTTCTGCGGGCCTGTGGTCGTTCGGCAACGATTGTACTGGAATTTTCCAGTGGAACGTAGAGCCTTTGCCGGGTATACTTTCTGCCCAGATCTTTCCGCCCAGCAGCTCGATCAGCTGGCGGGTGATCGCCAGGCCCAGGCCTATGCCCTCGTGGTTGCGCGATAGTGAACTGTCCACCTGCTTGAAGTGCTCGAAAATCGTCTCCAGCGAGTCGGGCGGAATACCCGTTCCCGTATCGCGAACGCTGAAGTGGAGTTCGAGGGTTTCGGTGTCGAGCTCACGGGCTTTCAGCGCGATGACTATTTCGCCCGATGGCGTAAACTTGACCGCATTGCCGACGACGTTCATCAATATCTGCCACACGCGCTTCCCGTCGCCGGCGACTTCCCAGAAGCCGGGGGTCTCGGGCAGGCCGACCAGCTCGATTTTCTTGGCGAATGCTTCCAGAGCGAAAAGTTCGAGGGTATCCTCGATGGTCTTAACAGGAGAGAAGGGTTGCTCATCGGGCACAGCCAGGCCTGATCCCAGCCGGGTGAAATCGAGAATGTCGTTGAGAATCTTGAGCAAATTCTCTCCGCTCGCACGAATCGTATCCACATAATCCGCCTGTTCTTCGTCCAACTCGGTATACGTGAGCAGGTTGGCCATTCCGATTACGCCGTTCATCGGGGTACGCAGTTCATGACTCATCGTAGCCATGAAATCGTCTTTTACGCGATTGGACTCTTCGGCAATCTCTTTCGCAATGCGGTATTCATCGATCTGTTTGCTCTGTGTGATGTCTGAGATCTTCGCCAGCAGCAGCTGGTTTTGGCTGCTTCGCAGGGGGCTGATGTTGATATTGAGCCATCGTTTGACGTCGTTGACCTCCAGCGTAATCATCTTTTCCAGAGGAGCGAGCGCGATTAAACGGAGCAACGCTTTGTCTGAATCGAGGGTCTCACTCTTTTCGGTGAGCAGTGAACAGAGCATAACGAGAAGCTGCTCGAGAGTACGAACCCCCAGGGTTTCGTAGGCTGTCGTATTGTGACTGACGACGGATTGCTCGCCCGGGTCGATGACCAGGAAGGCATCACCGCTGTCGTGGAATACCGTGCCCATGATGGCCTCGCTTTTATCGAGCTCGTCCATCGCTTCCAGCCTGGAATGGAGGATGATATACGTGAAAAAAGCAATGACCACGATCGTGCTCATAAAAAAGAGGGGTACGATTTGAGGTTCAGGCGCCACCAACGTGACAATAAGAGCGAGGAGGGTCACTACGGAGGCATACACGGCCAATGCTTTTTTCGTATGGAAAACGAAGTAAATCGTGACGATGACGACGATGAAGCCCAGGGTTACTGACGGGGAGAGGTTGTTTAGATACGTGAGAAAAGCCAGCCAGAAGGTGGTTGCGTACTGGATGACCTGGAAGATACTTATTGCCTGAGATTTGGCTACGGGGATCAGCGAGGTGACCAGGAAAAAGGAGGTATACATGCCTGCGATACCAATCCGCATCCAGAGTGGATCGATCGCGTCAGGGTCGGAATACAAGAAAATGAAGCGGTACGCGATAACTACTGGCCCGGCATACAGGCTGAATGTTCGGATCAGATTAAAGTTTATTTCATCGCGGTCCTTGTGAGATTCTTTACGCACTACCTGGAAGCGGTAAATTGATCAAGTAAGTGATGTTACGCGAACGGTGCACAGCAGCCTGGTTTACGCGGCTTTGCAACCGTGCAAAGCCGCTCTGGCAGCACGTATGCGCATCCGGCGCGTAACATCTGTCAAGTCAGATTAACCTCATATATCGGAGATAGAGGGGAATTCTAAATGGCTGTGTAATCATGGAGTTAAAAAGTCAGGGTATGATTCCATATTAGAGATAATGTCCTTATATTTTAGTGTATCCTTTCGCTCTTCATGCCTACAACATCTCGCGCATGAAGATATCGGCATCTTGCCTGCGTGCATGTCTCCTTTTGCTCACGGAGCCCGCCTCTTTTCGCTCGTGAAGCAATCCTCTTTGATCTACAGGCTATATGATAACACATTCTCTGAACACGAGTCTGACACGTTTACAGCTATCTCCAACGGCTCCGCGACTCCAAAGAGCAGGTAAAATCGGCGTAACGCTGGGGGCCGGAATACCGGAAGGTCTCTCGGGACTCGGCCTGCTCATCGGGCTGAAACAGCTCAGGATATCCGTAGATGCGGTTTCAGGCACAAGTATGGGCGCCTTTGTCGCAGCGCTCTTCGCCTCTGGCCTCGAGCTGGAGAGGATCCGCACGCTGGCCGCGGAGCGGCTCGAAGACGAAGTTCTTCGTCGAGAGATAACCCGTCTGTGGCATGCCGAAACCGATGAGACGCTCGATGTATCGGCTCGGATAGCTGATCTATTCGTCGAGCTTGCCGGCTGGGACCCCGAATTTCACGAATTGAAAACGCCCCTTTTTGTCGTTGCGTCAGACAAAAAATCGCAGCGGCCGGTCGTCATACGCCATGGAAGCGTGAGAAATGCGCTTCGAGCGGCTCTGTTGGACCCGGCGGAGGCACGCACTGGAGAGGGCGCGCTCAAAGGAGGGCTACTTCTCGCCGACGGCTCCGTTCTTTCGCCGCTGCCCGGGGATATCTTGTATGCCGAAGAGTGTGACTACGTCTTTGGCATCCATGCCAAGGTTATTGAATCGGAAGAGAATCGCGAGGTCGCCTTCAAGAAACAACAGGAGCCGCACCGGCTCAAAATGCTCGGCTGGGAGGTACATACGGATATCTCATTCGCAAAAGCCGGCTGTGACGTACTGCTCAGGCCCCGCATACCCCGGCGTATGCTCGGGCATGCCTTCGACGTCGACGAACTCGTCGATCGTGGCGTCGAGATCACGTACGATGCGATGAACGAGATTGAGCAAACCGAGGCGGACCTGGAAGCCAGCCTGGTGCGCCGTCAGGAGCGGCAAGAGCTCCCTGAAGGACCCGGCCTGGAAGAACAGCTGGACGAACTGGTCGACTACCTGGAAAACGTCGATCAACACGTCGAGGGGCTCACCGATGCAGCGCTCATGGATCTGTTCCCGACGTTCACGCGCATGTTTCAGGGATTCTGGGATCGGATGATCCTCGAATATCCGGATACCGATTCGCTGCGCGCCGTCCTGAATGAGCGATTTCCGGCTATGGTGGATGCGATCAACGATAGCCCCTTCTTTAAGCGATGCCTCGAAAAACCGCAGGGATATGCCGGCGACTACCAGATGATGAACTACGTCTACGACGACACGGTGCTGGACGCCTCCAGCAACCTGGCGAAACTCTTCAACTATTACATCTTCGACAGCCCTGCCGCAAATGCCGTACGCAATCGGGCCAAGATCATTCACGGGGTTGTACAGCAGAGACTGGCTCTGCTGGGCTCGCTCTCTATTGCCAGCATCGCATGCGGTCCCGCTCGTGAGATCCCGACGACGATGCACTTGATTGCCGGAATGCCGGGGCATATCCACTGGACCTTGTTGGACCAGGACGAGGATGCGATGGCGTATGCCAGATCCAATATCCCCGAGGAGGATCGGCTGACCTGTACCTTCATCAATGCCGGCGTCCTGGACCTTGTCCGTGGCCGCGTCGATACAGGAACTCAGGATATCATTTATTCACTGGGGCTCTTCGATTACCTCGCCGATAAGGTGGCGATCAAAGTAATCGCCCAGCTCTACAACCGGCTCCGCCCGGGCGGGATCATGCTGATCGGCAACTTCACCGATCATATCATTCGACCCATCATGGAAGCTGCGATGGATTGGCATCTTCTCTATCGCACCCCCGAAGATTGTTTGCGCCTGGCCCAGGAAGGGGCTCCCGGCGCCCAGCGCTACGTCATGAGTGAGCCGGCAGAGGTCAATTTGATCCTGATTATCTCCAAGCCGATCGACTGATCGGCTCAACCCTCCCATTGATTAACGCTTCAGGCCGATGAATGTCCATGTTGCCTTTAAGGATACTGTCGCCGTTGTTGCTTTAGAAGGCAACCTCTTTGGCGGCGCCGAAACGATACCCCTCTGTAATGCCCTCCGCGAACTGCACTCCAGGGGGCATCACCAGGTGATTCTCGACATGACGAAGGTCACCTGGGTGAGCATCTCGGGTATGGGGATGCTGATGAGTGCATTAACCTCTGTGCGAAGCCATAAAGGTGACCTCTATCTGGCCGGCGCCTCCTCCGGGATCCAGGAGCAGCTTCAAAAGGCTCGCCTGGACCAGATTCTGAAGCATTTTGACCACGTAGACAGCGCCGTAGCTGCCTCAGGGTAACCGGGCAAGATCACACAGCAGGAACGCGCAACAGGATCATGCCGCAAAGTAACGCTGGAGAATAAGATGGTAGTATCATCGCTTCGTGTTCTCGTGGTAGAAGACGACCCGTCCGACTTCGAGGCTATCGAACGGTTACTCGCTAAAACCCAGGGATGGCGCCCTCTCGTAGAGCGAGCAGATAGCTTCGATGAAGGGGCCGCTCAACTACAACGGAAAGCCCACGACATTTACCTGATCGACTATCTGCTCGATAAGGGGACCGGTTTGGATCTGCTCTCGCTCGCCCGCGAGCTGGAGGTGGAAAAACCGATCATTATGCTGATCGGAGATAGCGGAGGGGATGTCGGACCTCAGGTTACGGCGAGTGGAGCGTCGGATTATATCGAGAAAGCAGATGCAACGGCCGAAAAGCTGGAGCGATCGATCCGATACGCGATCAAACATAAGGAGACCGACGTCCAGTTGCAGGCGCATACCCGGGAACTCATGGCCCTGAAAGAGAAGCTGGATCTTCTTACGCAAGTCAGCGAGAATAACCGGAATACACCCCTCGCCCCCACCCTGCATGCGCTGAGCATACCGACGGGTACCCTCGTGAAGAACTATCGGGTGATCAAGCTGATCGGGAGAGGCGGCATGGGATCGGTATACCTGGCGGAGCATACCCGGCTCAAACGAAAGGCGGCGCTCAAATTCTTTCTGGGCGATCTGGACGAGGAGCCCGACGCCATGAAGCGGTTCGAGCGGGAAGCCATGGCTATCTCTTCAGTCAATCATCCCAATATTATTACCATCTACGATATCGACCTGTGGGGAAGGGCTCCTTACATCGCCATGGAATACGTAGAGGGCGTATCGGCCAAAGTACTATTCGAAAATCAGGGCATACTGCCGCTCGATATTTCGCTCAATCTGATCGCGCAACTGGCGGAAGGGTTGCTGCAGACACACCGGGCTGCTGTGGTACACAGAGATATCAAGCCGGCCAATTTGATGATCGACCCGTCCGGGTATCTGAAAATTCTCGATTTCGGGCTGGCGAAGTTGATCGAGGCCTCCCGAATCACACAGTCGGAGCACACACTGGGAACGGCGTATTACGTAGCTCCCGAGATGTTTCTCGGGAAGAGGGTAGACCACCGGGCAGATATCTGGGCCGCCGGCGTATTGCTGTATCAGATGTTGACGGGGACTCTTCCGTTTGGAGAGAAAAACATACACCGGGTCATGTATGCGGTACTCAACAAAACGCCTGTGCCGGTACACGAAAAGAATCCAGATCTACCTGAACCCTTGCAGGATATCATCGACAAATGCCTGCATAAAAACCCCGAGCACCGGTATCACGCGTTCAGCGAAATGATCGACGACCTGTTCTCCGTCTCGTCGCACCTCGAATACGTATTTCATGATACCATGAAGCGAAGAGTGGCTGCTTTTATGAAGCAGAGAAATCCCAGACTGCCTCGCAAAGATGCATTCATCGCTTGAACGATGGATTGACATTGATTTTTTGTCCACCTGGTAGTTTATTAAAAAGTGATGTTACGCATCTGTGCGTCATCGATCAGCCACAACGGCTTTGAAATGGCTAAA
>CAZGHT010000059.1:32807-34844 GCA_964525535.1 uncultured Rhodothermaceae bacterium | reverse complement strand
AGTAACAGTCAACTAGAAACAGTCAATAAGAAACAGACACGAAGACCTGGACAAGAGGAAACAGGTGTAATTCCGAGATCCACTGCGCGAGCAACGAGGAATAGATAGCCCGCGGAGCAACGAACGATTTGTTGCGCATGAATGCGTGAACGCAACGTGAATGTGTGGCAGCATACATTTCGTAGCAGCATACGTTTCCTGGCAGCGCAAATCACAGGGCGCTTACGCATGTCCCTCTGAGAGGCTGTGAAGATCATTGCTCAGCAGCCTCTGAAGCAATCTCCCCCAGAATCGAACCCTTTTGGTATACGGGAATATCGCGCCTTCAACCACGCTGTTCGTCTGGCTTTCGTCGGATGCTCGATCGTGGGGTCGAGGCTCTCATTTTATCGCCGATACTCCTGCAGGAAGGAATTGCGGGCAACCCGCACCACAATGACCCAAATAAGACAGCAGCGGATATGGAAACGACAATCGATTATGAAGCAGCGATAGAGGCCAAAATGAAAGCGGAGGATCTCCCCGATCTGGCTATCGAGGCCTTTTTATATTATTACCGCCGGCTGATAGAGGGAGAAACCGGGCTGATCGAAGAGCGAAGCATTCGGCCAGTCGATACCTTGCCGGATCTCGAAACGCTGGATTCGCAGTACAGGGAGATCGGACAATCCGTTCTCGATCAGGCGGTGATGCTGAAGTTGAATGGAGGGCTCGGAACCAGCATGGGGCTGCAAAAGGCCAAATCGCTGCTGCCAGTGAAGTCGGGGTTATCGTTTCTGGACTTGATCGCGAAGCAGGCGCTTCACTGGGATGTACCGCTCGTGCTGATGGACAGCTTTTCGACAGCGGAAGATTCAAGAGCCCATCTGGAGGCCTATCCGGGGGTGAGTAAAAAATTCCCGGTCGACTTCTTGCAGCACAAGGCGCCTAAAATCACGCAATCCGATTACGCTCCGGTGGCTTGGCCCCGAGACCCGTCCCTGGAATGGTGCCCCCCCGGCCACGGAGATATCTATACGGCGCTACTAACCACAGGGATGCTCGATCGTTTCCTCGATGCAGGCACTCGATTTGTGTTCGTGTCCAACAGCGACAACCTGGGGGCGCGGCTCGACCTCTCTATACTCGGCTATTTTTGCGATCGTCAATTGCCCTTCCTGATGGAAGTCGCGGATCGGACGCCGGTCGACCGCAAGGGAGGGCACCTGGCGCTTGCACTCGACGGCCGGCTTCTCCTCCGGGAATCCGCCCAGTGCCCGAAAGAGGATCTAGACCAGTTTCAGGACATCAACCGCCACAAATACTTCAATACGAACAACCTGTGGATCGACTTGAGGCGCCTCAAGGAGGTCCTGGTCGAGAAGGAGGGTATCCTGGGCCTCCCGATGATCCGCAACAGCAAGACGGTAGATCCTCGCGACCCCGACTCGGAGCCGATCTATCAGCTCGAGACGGCCATGGGGGCAGCCATAGAAGTGTTCGCGGGGGCCGGAGCGCTTCGGGTGCCCCGCTCTCGATTTGCCCCCGTCAAAACGACGAGCCAGCTCCTGGCGGTGCGTTCGGACGCGTACGTGCTCAAGGAGGACTTTTCGATCGTCCTGGACGAAAGCCGGCAGGGCATCCCCTGTCAGGTCTTCCTGGACGAGGAACACTACAAATCGATCGATCAGCTGGATCTCCGCTTTCCCGCTGGGCCGCCCTCGCTGCTTCGTTGTTCGTCGCTGCAGGTCGAAGGGGACGTGGTCTTCGGGGAAGGCGTCGCTTGTGTTGGAGACGTCGCGGTGAAAAACGCGACGGCCGGCAGCGCTCATATACCAGCCGGGGCGCATCTCGAGGGCCGGGTCGAACCTGCGGCGCAGGAGCAAGGCGACGCCGCATAAACCAGGCTGCGGTGCACAGTTCGCGTAACTTCACCGCTTAAGTTTGTCCGCCTGCGGTCGATGAAATGAGTAATATCCTGAGTACTTCTTTCGAGCATCTCTGCATGCGATTCCTATCGGTGGATATTGCGAAGGTAGAACCGCAGTGATAGAACCG
>CAZGHT010000059.1:0-32707 GCA_964525535.1 uncultured Rhodothermaceae bacterium | reverse complement strand
TAGAACCGCAGTGATAGAACCGTCGTGAACTACCACTAGACGCCCAACAGTGCCTGATCATGGACATTCTTGTTGCCGATGATGACCGCATCGTACGCGCGATGCTTGAGAAAGCCCTTGTCGAATGGGGACATTCTGTCGCGATGGCAGAAGACGGGGCTGCAGCATGGCAATTAATCCAAGAAAACAAATTCGATCTCGTGATCAGCGACTGGCTCATGCCGGTGATGAACGGCGTCGAATTGTGTGAATGCATCAGACAGCTCAACGATCGCCCGTATATATATACGCTGCTGCTGACTTCCAAGTCGGAAAGCGCAGACCTTGTCGAGGCTTTCGAAGCCGGCGCCGACGATTTCGTGAGCAAACCTGTCAATTTCGATGTTCTCAGGGCGCGCATTCGGGCCGGCGAGCGCATCATCAAGCTCGAGCACGACCTTGCCTATCGCAATGAAAAGCTTCACGAATCCAACGAGGAACTGAAAAAGGCGCGCGCCGAAATACATCGGGACCTCGAAGCCGGGGCCGCGCTGCAGCGCAATTTGTTGCCTCCTCGCTCAATGGCGATCAACGGGTATCGATTCGAATGGATTTACAAGCCCTGTTCGGTCGTTTCCGGGGATATCCTGAACGTGATGCAGATCGAAGAGGGCAAGATTTGTTTCTATCTCGTCGACGTATCCGGGCACGGCGTTCCCTCGGCGTTGTTGACCTTTTCGATCAACATGATCCTTGGATCCGACTCACACGACATCAACCCGCTCTACAATACGCACACCAATGAAGTGTTGTCCACCGGATCGGTCCTCTGCGAGTTGAACGAACGGTACCAGTTGGACGAAAACACGCACCAGTATTTTACCATCGTATACGGGTTGATGGACACCCAGACCGGCCGCTTCGAGGTGGCACAGGCCGGGCACCCGTCGCCTATCGTGATCGGCTCGAGCGGAAGCGGTGAAATCATTGGGGACGGAGGATTACCTATAGGATGGCTGCCTGTGCTGGATTACGACGAAGTATGCTACGACCTGGAGAAAGGCGGGCGGTTGTTCTTGTATACGGATGGAATTTCGGAATGCACGAACCCGGTCGGCGAGATGTATGGCAATGAGCGCCTCAAAGCCTATTTCGAACGCACCATGCATATTCCGCTCCAGGCCAGCCTCGAAGGCATCATCGACGAACTTCAGGCCTGGAATCGATATACCAGCTTCGCCGACGACATTTCCATACTGGCTGTGGAACGAGTCGGTTCAATGGAAGCCGTGGCGACCGGGGAAGATTACGCGCTTCAAGCCGGCACTTCGATGCCTGCTGCTGCATAGATAGCATGGATTGCGGCGAGGCTTCGCATCCCTTCGTGCCCGTCGATCGATGGCGACCTGCCTTCACGAATCGCTAGAATCAGCTCTCTTACGATGGAGGTATGACCGGCGGTCGAAATGCCCCTGGGGTCCGCTCCGGCGCCTGCCTCCGAGCCGGTTTGCACGGCCGGTTGGGGGACGGTAGCCCTGCTTTTGTCGAGCATTTCCCAGCGAACCACGCCCTCTCCTTCGATCTGGATCGCACCATTCGTTCCGTACAGTTCGATGCGATGAGGCGCTCCGCCGCCCACAGTCGTTGTGGCAGAGAGGGTGGCCAGGGCGCCTCCCTCGAATTGAAGGACGGCAGCGGCGACGTCTTCCACCTCGATATTTCGGTGCAGGGTGCCGGCCCTGGCCTGTACGTGAACCGGATCGCCCAGGAACCAGACCAGGAGATCGACGATATGGATACCCTGATTCATGAGTACGCCTCCGCCGTCTAGCGCCCAGGTGCCGCGCCAATGCGCCTGATCGTAATAGGCCTGCCCCCTGAAATACGGCATGACCACCGAGGCGAGTGTGATCTCGCCAAAGTCCCCGTTCTGTACAGCCCGGTACACGGTATTAAACAGCGGGTCGGTTCGCCGTTGTAGCGCTACCGACAAACACACGCCATTCTCTTCTGCCGCCGCAATCATGGCGTGCGCATCGCTCACAGACAGCGCCATGGGTTTTTCGACGATCACGTGTTTTCTTCTGTTGAGGGCTGCAAGCGCCTGATTCGCGTGCTGCCCACTCGGAGTGCAGATGCAAATGACGTCGATGACCTCGTCAGCGAGCAGGGCTTCGTAAGGAACACAGGGGACGCCGAACTTCTCGGACAGGCTGCCGAACCGGGTGGGATCGTAATGGCTCACCACCGAAAACCGGGCGCCCAGATCGGCATTGGCTTCGATGGCGGTTTTGTGGTAGTCGGCGACCATACCCGTCCCCAAAATGCCGAAGTGCAATTCTTTCATGGATTAGCGTAGATATTTTACACCGTGTAACTGAACCGATGCGGGGGTGATAGATATAACACACATACACGCAATATGCGTTGCAACATATTTCTCGTCAACTAACCGCAAGGATCTACGATTATGAGTTATCTCGAAAAAGCGACAGATCTGTACAACATGATTTTCTCCGGCCAGTTGTTGGAGGCGTTTGAAAAATATTATCATAGCGACGTCGTTATGCACGAAGCTACGGGGGATATCCGTGAAGGTAAAGATACCTGCCGTAAGTATGAAGAACAGTTTCTGGAAAATGTACAGGAAATCCATGGCGGCGGCGCCGATGCGATCACGTCGAACGAAGATGACGGCGTAACGAGCGTCGAATCCTGGATGGATGTCACTTTTAAAGACGGAAATCGCGTCAAGATGGAGCAGGTAGCGGTTCAGCGCTGGGAAGGGGACCACATCATTCACGAGCGATTCTATTACAACGCACCCTGATGCGACGTACCCTGAGGGAACGTAGACAGACCGGCCCGGCCACAGGGCGATCTGAGCGATCTTGCTCCGTCCCGAGTCCTGAATTTCACTTCCTGGGCTCGGGATCCTCTCTTCGTACACTCCTTTACTGAGAGCTAAATAAAACGTACTTTAAGAGATCCCGCCCTACTCCCCAACGACCACCAAGCTCTCTAGAGTGTGAAACGAACGATCACCCTCCCGCTCCGTGTCTTATGCACGGCCGCTGCCGTCGTGTTGCTACGGGCTACCCGGACTGCAGGCGACGATTACAGGGGGCACGAGTTCGAATTCGCCCGCGGCGGTTCACAAATGTACGCGTACGATTTTGACGGCGACGGCATCAAAGACATTATCACGGGAAAACGGTTCTGGGCGCACATGGGCAAAGATCCGGGAGGGAAAGAACCTCCCGTCTTGAACTGGTTCAAAACGAATCGCCAGGACGACGGTCAGGTCGACTTCATCCCTTACCTGATCGGGAGCGAAGTCGGTGTTGGAACGCAGCTGGTCGTGGCAGACTACAATGGAGATCAATTGCTGGATATCGTCGTAGGCAATAAGAAAGGGACTGCGTATTACACGCACACCCGGCGCGCCGTCTCTAAAGAAGTATGGGAAGCAGCCCAACCCGTGGCGCAAGCGCCATGATGGGGGAGGCCTGTTGTCACCCTGAAAGCCGGCCGTTCTCGATGAACGGCAAAGAACATGTCTAAAATACCGAAGATCCTGCTGGTAACGCTCGCTACCGTCGTCGTACTCCTCGTCCTCGTGGGAGTTGGCCTTCGCCTCTACCTTACCGATGAGCGCATGCGCCACCTGGTGGAACCTATCCTGGAGGAGCAGCTCGATCGAGACGTGTCGATTGGAGGTTTCTCGCTCGGATTTTTCCGTTCCTTCCCCAATCTGTCGCTGGGCATCGACGAGATCGCCATTCATACGCCCCCGAGGGATGGGGAGGAGCAGCCTGACCTGGCCAGCGTCGAGCGTATCTGGATCGACGTTCCGGTATTTCCCTTACTGCAAAGTCGTGTCCACGTCAAGGCGCTTGACCTGGACAACCCGCAGGTCCTTTTCGAAGTCTACGACGACCTGTCCACGAATCTGGGTGAGCTCGGCAGCCAGGAAGAAGCCCCGGCACAGGGGACTCAGGAGGCCTCTGCGCTCGAAGAAATTGCGCTGGAACGAGTACGGATCCGCAACGGGCAGCTCGGTTACCTTCATGCCGACGGCACGTTGATGACGGTCACCGAGTTGGACGCTGACCTTTCAGCGCGGCTGGCCGAGACGGCCACGCTGGAGGGGCAACTCCTCATCGGAGACATGTACCTGGAAGCGGGCGGTATCCCCTATGTGGGCAACTGGAGCCTGGGGCTCGACGTGGACGCCGAGGCCCACCTCGACAGCGCATGGCTTCGCATCGATCGGGCCCGGTTGGCGCTCGAAGATCTGCAACTGGCCCTGGCCGGCCAGGTCGAGCATTGGGACGAAGAAGAGATGTTGTTGGATTTGAGCTTGAACGCGCCGGAAGCCTCGGTAGCTTCGTTCTGGTCTCTGCTGCCGCCGGCGCTCATCCAGGACGTATCGGGCCTGGAGAGCGAAGGCGTTTTCACCGTCGAGGCGACGATCCAGGGGGCCCTGGCTGAAGGCGTCTTGCCGGCTGTTGCTGCGGATCTCCAGCTACGGGATGGTCTCGTTCAATACCCCGGCGTTCCTTCGTCTATTCGCGGCCTGTATCTCGACGCGCAGCTGACAAACGACCAGCTGACCGTGAATCGACTCAACGCCGAAGCCGACGGCGCTTCGCTAATGATGGCAGCGACCTTCCGTGAATTTATGCGTCCGGTTATCGACACGGAACTCGACATCGAGATGGACCTGAGCCAGATCGGACGCTACATGCCGCTCGAAGAAGGCACGGAAGCACGAGGCACTATAGACATCGATGCCCGGTTGTCCGGCGCTCTCGAGCAGACCGACGCGCTGACGGCCGACGGCGTCGTCGACCTGGAGGGGATCTATTTCGCCTCACCCTCGCTCGAACAGCCGGTTGAGGATCTCTCCGGACAGATCACGATAGACAACGACCGGGTCAACCTGAACGACCTGGCTTTCGTTTCCGGACAGAGCGATCTGAACATCGAGGGCTCGCTGGAGCGGTATCGTGCGTTTCTGGACCCGGCTCCGGCCCCCGGTGAAGAACCTGTCCTGCAGGGACGGGTGACCAGCAACTATCTGAATGTCACCGAACAACTCTCCGAGGATACGACCTCGACGTTCGTCGGCCCGCTCGAACTGCCGCCGCTGAGGGCAGATGTCACCATGGAGGTCGGGGAACTCGAATTCAACGGGATTCCCCTCGAGCAGGCATCCGGCCGCGTGACCCTTACGGACGGAGTCATCCGGATGGAAAACATCTCCGCACAGTTGTTCGGCGGCCGCCTGGAATCGTCAGGACGCTTCGACCTCAGCGACCCCTATCGGCCTGCTTTCGACGGCGGTGTGGCCCTCGCCGAAGTGCCGGCGGCTCAATTTTTCGATGCCTTCTCCGACATCGACGCTATCGTACGCCTGGGCGCGTACCTGGAAGGTCTGTTCAATACCGGGATCACCTTCGAGCTCCTGCTCGACAAAGATCTCAACCCGGATTACCCGTCCGTGGCAGCTGATGGAGACTTTGCCGTGAATCAGGGCTCGTTCGGCACGACGCCCCTACAGTCTGCGCTCAGCAGGTATCTGGGCCTCGGTTCGCTCGAGATGCTCACCGTACAGGACTGGGGCCACTCGTTCAGCGTATCCGGTGAGCGATTGCAGGTACAGGATCTTCAACTGGATGCTGGAGAATATACATTTTCATTAAACGGCCAGCAGGGATTCGACGGCACTCTGGATTATCGTTTGACGGTAGAGCTGCCCGAGTCGGCGTCTCAGGCGATCGCGAATGCACCGGTGCAGGGTGCGTTGAGCACCGTGACCAACCTGGCCAGCGTAGCCCTCGTCGAGCCGGAAAGCGGCCGCATTACGCTGGACCTGCTCGCCGAGGGCTCCTTCGACGATCCGGCGTTAAAGCTGAATACGGAGATGATGCAGGCCCGCCTCCGATCCCGGGCTTCTGCACTGGCGGCAGGTGTACGCGAGGAGGCCCAGGCCCGCCTCGACTCCCTCGAGAACGCGGCTCGTTCTCGCCTGGAAGCGGAAGCAGAAGCGCAAAGGGAGCAACTGGAAGAGCGCGCCCGTGAAGAGGCCGGCGACCTCGTTGAAGGATTGATCGACAGCACAGGCTTATCGACCGACGTCGACAGCCTCAAAGAAGAGGGCAAAGACGCGCTCCGGAGCCGGCTGAGAGGATTGCTGGATCGAAAGAAACCCAATAATTAATCGGATTTAGAACTCGCCCGCCTGCAAGGGCGTACAGTCTACTCCTACGCTTTTGTCTCGGCGCAGCAATTCGATCTTGCTGTGCCTTTTTCTTAACCTGCGAGGAGGACGCCATTCGATCGTGAAGCGAAGCCCCGATCATAAACAGTCCCGAAAGAACACGCGAAGACAGGGAAAGGCGCGACCTGCCCCGGGGGGATCCAGGCCCGACCCGGCGGCGGCCCGTGACCAGAAGGGCATCCGATTGAATCGGTTCATCGCTCAGGCCGGGATCTGCTCCCGCCGTAAAGCCGATGAGTTGATTCAGGCCGGACGGGTCGTGCTCAACGGCAACGTGGTCCGTGAAATGGGCGTGCGCGTTTCGGAGTCCGACGTGGTCGAAGTCAGCGGCCAGCGAATCGAACCGAAAGGGTATGAATATATCCTGTTGAATAAACCGTCCGACACCATAACTACCAATAGCGACGATCGGGGCCGGAAAATAGTGCTCGATTTGATCGAGGACGAACAAATCGCTCGCCGGGGAGTGTTTCCCGTGGGCCGCCTGGACAGGAATACCGTGGGCGTTTTGCTGATCACGAACGACGGCGAGCTGGCGCATCGGTTGATGCACCCGAGTTACAATATCGAGAAACTGTATATCGTGCGTACGAAGGAATCGGTTCAGCCCCACGAGCTGGATCAGATGCGGACGGGCGTTCAGATTGAAGGCGATACGTACCGCGTTGATAAAGTGGAATATATAAGCCTGCCGAAGCAGACCGAGCTGGGCATTTCGCTTCACGAAGGGAAGAACCGGCATATTCGCCGTATTCTGGAGACACTGGGGCATAAAACGGTGTATCTCGAACGGGTGCGGTACGCGGGACTTACTGCCAGCGGGGTCCGGCGAGGAAAATGGCGCCGGCTCAACCCGGCAGAAATACGAAGACTACGTCGCCTTGTAAAACTCAAATAATACCATGGAAACTAGCCTGCGCTCCAACGGGGTCGACGCATTGATGTCGAGGAAAATACGAGGATTCGGATTGACGTACGATGATGTGCTGCTCGTACCGGCCCGGTCCTCGGTCATGCCGAGGGACGTCGACACGCGCGCCTTGTTGACCGCGCGTATATCGCTGAACGTACCGCTCATTTCGGCCGCAATGGATACGGTGACCGAATCCAAGATGGCAATCGCCATCGCGCGCGAAGGCGGCGTCGGCGTGTTGCACAAAAACATGACGATCGAAGAGCAGGCCGCTCACGTACGTCGTGTGAAACGCTCCGAGAGCGGGATGATACTCGACCCGATCACGCTGAATCCGGATGATACGGTGTCCAAAGCGAGGACGTTGATGGCTCGCTACTCGATAGGGGGGATCCCGATCGTCGACACAACAGGCATCTTGATCGGCATCGCAACGAACCGGGATCTGCGCTTTGTGGAGGACGGGGATGTCCTGCTCAAGGACGTTATGACGAGCGACGGGCTGATAACCGCGCCGATTGGCACCACATTGCGGGAGGCCGAAGATATCCTGCAGGAGCACAAGATCGAAAAATTGCCGGTGATCGATCAGGCCGGGCAGCTTAAAGGGCTCATT
The DNA here is from genome assembly GCA_964525535.1 of uncultured Rhodothermaceae bacterium. GTDB lineage: Bacteria > Bacteroidota > Rhodothermia > Rhodothermales > JAHQVL01 > JAHQVL01. Next base: position 24,913 of record CAZGHT010000059.1, on the reverse strand, counting down.
ACCTTCAAGGACATCGAGAAAAAGCGTAAATTTCCCTCTGCGTGTAAGGACGAACATGGGCGGCTGCGTGTTGGCGCTGCCGTAGGCATCACGGCGGATGTCATGGATCGGGTGTCTGCGTTGCGCGACGCCAGTGTCGACTTCGTCGTGATCGATACTGCGCACGGGCATTCGGAGGGGGTCATCCGGGCGGTCGCCGCAGTGAAATCCGCATACGGCGACATCGACGTCGTGGCCGGCAATGTGGCTACGACGGAAGGCGCTCGGGATCTGATAGAAGCCGGTGCCGATGCTATCAAAGTGGGCATCGGTCCTGGCTCCATCTGTACGACGCGCGTCGTAGCCGGTGTCGGCGTTCCCCAACTCACCGCCATCATGGAGTGTGCCGAAATAGCGCGTGAACGAGGGGTGTCTTTGATCGCAGACGGCGGCATCAAGCAGACGGGGGACATACCCAAAGCCATCGCTGCAGGGGCGCATAGCGTCATGATCGGAGGCCTCTTCGCGCGAGTCGAAGAAAGCCCGGGCGAAACCATCCTGTACGAGGGTCGAAAATACAAAAGTTACCGGGGCATGGGATCGATGGGAGCGATGCAAAAGGGCAGCAAGGACCGGTATTTTCAGGACGCTGAGGATGACATCAAGAAGCTCGTCCCCGAAGGCATCGAGGGGCGTGTGCCGTATGGCGGTATGCTGAGCGAAGTGATTTATCAAATGGTTGGCGGCCTGCGCGCTGCAATGGGGTATTGCGGATGTGCCACGCTGGAGGATCTCTACTCCGAGGCCCAACTTACCCGCATATCGGCTTCCGGATTACGCGAGAGCCATCCACACGACGTGTTTATCACAAAAGAAGCGCCTAACTACAGCACTAAGAGCTGATGCGTGCCGAAATGGAGCTCGATTCCATAGCCTACCCTCCGCAGCTGACCGACCTGATCGATAGATACGAAGCCGATGCCGCCGTCATTAGTTTTGTGCCGGATATTCGCTGGTGCAGCGGTTTCTCGGGATCCAACGCGCTGTTTCTGGTCAAGCGAGACGGAAACCATTTCATCACCGATGGCAGGTACGCCGTCCAGAGCCAGCAAGAAGTAGAAGGGGCCGAGATCCACATCGGCGAAAATAATCTTTTGCAATGTGTGGAAGATAAAGATCTGCTCGTCGGCGTGAAGAAAGTGGTCGTGCAAGCCGACCACCTTACGATCGCCGCATTCGGGGAGATGAAAGAAGCTTTTCCGGAGGTCGAGTGGGTGCAGGCGCAGGGATTGTTGAATCACCGAATTGCAAGAAAAAGACCCCCCGAAGTAACGAACATACGAAAGGCTCAACGAATTACAGATCAGGTTTTCGAACACTTGTTGGATATCCTGCAGGCAGGGCTCACCGAGAAGGAGGTTGCGGCTGAGGTCGTTTATCAACACCTGCAACGCGGTGCATCGGGGATGTCGTTCGATCCGATCGTCGCTTCAGGGCCCAACAGCGCGCTCCCACATGCCCGGCCCACTGATCGAAGGCTCCAGGTCGGCGATCTCGTTGTAATCGACATGGGGTGTTTTGTGAACGGGTATGCGTCCGATATGACGCGCACCGTGTCGATAGGTACACCGCCCGATGAGGCACGCCGCGTGTACGACCTCGTACTGGACGCCCAGAAGCAGGCGCTGGACTTTGCTTCCGCAGGCTGTACCAGCAGTGAGCTGGATGATGCAGCTCGTTCGATCATCAAAGACGCCGGGTATGGCGCCTGTTTCACGCACAGCCTCGGGCACGGGGTAGGCCTTCAGATTCACGAATGGCCGAGCATCTCCTGGAGGGCCGACGTGCAACTGGCTGAAGGGATGGTTTTAACCATCGAACCGGGCGTCTACCTGCCCGAACGGTTCGGTGTGCGCATCGAGGATATGATTCGACTGACGCAGACGGGGTGTGAGAATATCACCGCCTCGACCAAAGCGTTTACGATATTGTAAGTAAGCGGACACAAGATGCCTGGCTCCGGGTGTCACACACCATTGCGGATTAACTATGAATCGTTTGCTGTACACCATGGCGCACTCCGTGCTCCTAAGGCTTCTGTTTGTGGCAACAGCGTTTATCGGTCTGGCAGGGATACAACCGTTGGAAAGCCAGCCGCTGATCGAATTGCATCGATCCGAGAATCCCTGTTATGACGAGGATTTCGAGGTTGAACACGACGTGTCCGATCTGTACTGTCTTCCTCTCGAGCCCATACCCGATCTAAAAGGCGCCTCCGGATATGCGGTTCTTCGACCTGCGATGTCTCCGTTTGGCGTAGACGTAGACCGTTTTGGACGCCACCGTTATCGCGTCGAGTTGCATATCGAAGGATTGCCCGCACCGGAGTCGCTGGGCCCTTATACGGCCTATGTAGCCTGGGCGACGACGCCCCTTCATCACCCGACACAAAAACTGGGTCTCGTCCAGAACGGCGTCACCCGGGGGGAAGAGGTTGCTTTTAACAAGTTTCTCGTACTGATCAGCGCCGAACCTACAGGTTCGGTAGTGGAGCGTTCGGGTAGGCTGGTTCTGCGGGGTATGTCGCCGAGTACCCAGATGGAAGGGCACGATCTGCTCCAGGTGGCGCCGCTCGCGCTGGCAGGAGGAGGAATGGGGCGGGGCGGCCATGCAATGGGGGGGATGCACGAAGATTCGAGTGAATCGGTCTGGCCGATGCCGCCTATGCATCCTTCGATACCTATGTTGCCGGGCATGATGACGATCCGGCCATCGGTAGCGCCGTACGTACTGCCTGATTCGCTGCGTGGGGCCCGGCCGGCTGCTCTCTTTCGAGAAGAAGTGTCGTTGAACGACGGGGATACGTTCCGCCTCACGACCGAGATCGTACAGCGTGACATCGGCGGTCACGCGTTGACCATGTATGGCTTCAACCGACAGCATCCGGGGCCGTTATTGCATGTCAGGCAACATGCCCAGATCAGCATCGACTTCTTGAACGAGGTAAATCTCCCTTCCGCCATCCACTGGCACGGCTTGCGCCTCGATTACCGGCACGATGGCGTGCCCGGGTTGACGCAGGACCTGGTTCAACCCGGCCAATCCCACCCTTACGTGTTGCGATTTCCGGATGCAGGCATTTACTGGTATCACCCCCATTTCCGCGAAGATATCAAGATGGACCTGGGTCTGTACGCCAACATCATCGTCCGCCCCGACGACCCCGGTTATTACAACCAGGTGCACCGGGAGGAACTGATCGTTCTCGACGATCTCCTTCTGGACGATGAAGGGATCGTACCCTACGGTACAGAGTCGTCCAACTTCATGATGATGGGCCGGTTCGGGAATACCTTCTTGATCAACGGAACGGACGAGTATCAGTATCGTGTCGATCAGGGTGAAGTGATCCGCTTTTTTTTGACGAACGCCTCCAACACCCGGACCTACAATCTGACGTTTGGGGATATTCCCTTGAAGTTGATCGGGTCTGACGTCGGCAAATTCGAGCGCGAAGTCTGGACAGACAACGTCGTCATTGCCACAGCCGAACGGTACATTATCGAAGTTCAGTTCGACGAACCCGGGCTGGTTCCAATCCTGAACCAGGTGCAGGCCATTGACCACCGGAGGGGTATTTTTTTCCCTGAAATAGATACGTTGGGCTTCATCCACATCAGGGACGAGCCCGTGCCCCTCGACCTGTCAGAACCTCATGCGCGGCTCAGGGCGAATCAAGACGTCATCGACGACATGGATGTCATCCGGCAAGCGTTCGATAAGCCCATAGATCGCGAATTGGCGATCAAGCTGGAAGTCGAGAACTTACCCCCGGTCGTACAGCAGCTAATGCGTTTCGATAACGTCTATTTCAATCCTGTCGAGTGGAGCGGGACGATGCGCATGATGAACTGGGCGAGCACCGGGGAAGAAGTACAATGGATTCTCGAAGATCCCCGGACGGGAAAAAGAAATATGGAGATCGACTGGGAATTCAACGTTGGCGACCTCGTCAAGATCAAGTTGACCAACGAACGCGAGGCCTTTCATGCCATGCAGCATCCCATACACATCCATGGCCAGCGGTTCGCAGTTGCAAAGCGGAATGGGATTCCGAATGACAACCTGGTCTGGAAAGACACCATGATCCTTCCGGCTGGTTCGACGGCGGAGATCCTGCTCGAGGTGTCGAATCCCGGGAAATGGATGGTGCATTGCCATATTGCCGAGCACATCGATTCAGGGATGATGTTCGTGTTTGATGCCGTGGAATAGGAAAACGTCCGGGTATTTCGGCAAACTTGATATCTTGGATTGGAAGCTGTAAGATAATACGAACCTTTCGCAGCTTGCGATCCTGTGCTACCAGCCCTGGCTTACCACCCCATGAAAACCATGTATACGAAAACGGTCTTAGCAACGATCGTTGCTCTGGGACTCGTCACATCCCTCCAGGCCCAAACGCGTCCTGAACTCAGTGACTCCTTCTCCGAATATGTCGCGATTGACGAACCGGTGGTTGCGCTCACGCATGTCCGCATCATAGACGGCACTGGAGAAGCAGTGCAGACCGATCAAACCATTCTCATCGTGGGGGACCGGATCGAGGCAGTAGGAGCGGCGTCGGAGATCCGTATTCCCGATGGCGCTGTTGAAAGGGATATGACCGGGCACACCGTGATTCCCGGGCTGGTCGGGTTGCACAACCATACTTTTTACACTACATCGAAAAGGCGCGTGCAACTCAACTACACCGCGCCGCTGTTGTATCTCGCTTCCGGGGTTACAACCGTTCGCACGACGGGCAGCAATGCCCCGTACAGCGAACTGAACTTAAAGCGTTCCATAGAGGACGGCAGCCAGATGGGCCCCCGGCTATTTGTGACAGGGCCATACATCACCGGTGGAAGCGGCATGACGTATATGACCCGGGTTTCCACCCCTGAGGATGCCCGACGGGTTGTTAAATACTGGTCCGAGGAAGGCGTCGACTGGTTTAAGGTATACACGATGATCTCCCGTGAAGAGCTGGCCGCTGTGATTGACGAAGCCCACAGCCACGGTATCAGGGTGACCGGACATATCTGTTCGGTCAGTTTCCGCGAGGCAGTCGCGCTAGGCATCGACAACCTGGAGCATGGATATTTCACCAATACCGATTACGACCCCGAAAAGAAACCGGATGAATGTCCATCGGGTTTTCGGCGGAAGTTACAGGACGTAGACCTCAATACCCCCGAGGTGCAGGCGACCTTTCAGGAAATGATAGAGAACGAAGTGCCCATGACGTCCACGTTGGCCGTATACGAGATGTACGTGCCCGGAAGGCCCATGGCCGATCAACGGACGCTCGATGCCATGTCTCCTGAAGTGCGGGAGGAGTATATAACTACATACGAGCAGGTGCAGGCCGCGGCCAAAGACGAAGATTATTCCTTTAACAATACCTTATTCGAAAAAGCCCTGGCGTACGAATACGCTTTTGTTGAGGCGGGTGGGTTGCTGGCCGCCGGCGTAGATCCTACCGGTTTTGGAGGCGCCCTGCCCGGGTATGGCGATCAGCGCAATTACGAATTGCTCCTGGAGGCCGGGTTTGAGCCCGAGCAAGTCATCCAGATCATGACGTTGAATGGGGCAAAGGTATTAGGCATTAGCGATCGGTTAGGGTCTATTTCGGCCGGCAAGATCGCCGATCTGGCCATCATCGAAGGATCACCTGACGAGAACCCCTCGGATATCAAAAAGGTACGTCTCGTCTTCAAAGACGGGCGCGCGTACGATTCTGCCAGACTTATCGAGGCCGTTCAAGGCCTCGTGGGCTTGCGGTAAACGGCCCTTTCCCATTCGGATGTGGACTCCCATCCTTCTATGCAGCGCATTCTGGTCATCGCCTACTACTTTCCTCCCATGGGGATGAGCGGCGTACAGCGTGTCGCCAAATTTGTCAAATACTTACCGGAATTCGGCTGGGCGCCTACGGTGCTGACCGTAGACCCGGGCGGCTACTTTGCCTTCGACGATGCGCTGCTCCGAGAGGTCTCCCGGTCGGACGTTCGGATCGTCAGGACGAAGTCGTTCGACCCGACCCGGTTGTTCAAAAAAAAGGCAACGGTCGCCCTGCCGGCTGAATCTTCGCGGAAATGGCTGTCCTACTTGAGCCAGGCTCTGTTCGTGCCGGACAATAAGATCGGGTGGTTGCAACCCGCGGTGAAAAAAGCGGTGTCGTTGCATCAGGAAGCCCCCTTTGACATCGTCCTGGCTACGATTCCACCCTATACGGGGGCGCTGGTTGCTCACAAGGTCGCTAGAAAAACGGGGCTGCCTTACGTCATCGATTTCAGAGACGACTGGCTGGACAACCCGCGTCACGTCTACCCGACGCCCCTCCACCGTTCGATACATCGCTTCCTCGAAAGGCGCGTCGTGAAGGACGCGAGCGCGCTGATCTTCATCAACGAGCAGATCAGCGCTACGGTGTCGGATCGGTTTGCGGCTCTCGACAGGGAGGGCCAGGCGCTGCCGGGGCTGCACGTGATCCCCCAGGGGTTCGACAGGCAGGATTTTGCCATAATAGATTCGGATGCGCGGGAGGCCGCCGAGCCGGCCAAGAAGCTCAGATTCCTCTATAGCGGCGTCTTTTACGACGCCCAGACCCCCGATTATTTCTTGAACGCGCTGCGTCATTTCATCGATGCACGCCCCGATGCGGGGGAAGCGCTGGAAGCCGTCTTCGTGGGGCTGCTGCCCGAGCGGAGCCGGCGACTCATCGAGGAGCTCGCTCTGGAGGAGTGGGTCCATTACGCCGGGTATAGACCCCACGAGGAATGTGTGCGATACTTGCTAGGCGCCGACGTCCTGTGGATGACCGTAGGCCGAGGCGCCGGTCAGCACCTCATTTCAACGAGCAAGTTGTTCGAATATTTCGGGGCGGGAAAACCCATCCTGGGCCTCGTGCCGGAAGGCGCGGCACAGGATGCACTACACAGGTACGGCGCGAGCTGGATCGCCCCGCCGGACGACGTCGAATCGATCGAGCAAACGCTGGCGCGCATCTACACGGAGTGGAAAAACGACGCGCTTCCCAGGCCCGATGCGGACTTCGTCCGGCAGCTGGAACGGCGATACCTGACCGGGCAGTTAAGTTCGCTGCTGCGAATGCATAGTTGAATTCCCATTCAGCACTCAAAACTATTAATACGCCTCTCTTTAGTCGTTTGTTGACCCGACGATACAGGGTTTAGAGCGCCTCAGCGCTATTCCCACATTCCCCATTGATACCTCGACACCCACATGACAGACCAGCCCCGGGGAGGTCTCGTTGATCAACCGGGCGGGTTTCGTCTATCCCTGGAGGAAAGGCGCAACGGTACCTGCTTCCACTATACTTCGCATGGTACGCTGCGGCAGCGGAACGTCCGCTCACGATCGGATCCGGTGAGGAAAAACAAAAGGTGCCGGATCGCGAACTCTATCGCTAAAAACATACAAACGGAGAAGTAATCATGGCATTCGGAGATTTAACCCGTCTTAATGGGAATATCCTTGGACTTCAATCCCTCTTCGAGCTTCAAAAGAACAACACAGAGCTGGGTATGCGTCAGCTTCGCCTGGCTACGGGGGAGCGTATCAATAGCGCGGAAGAAGATTCTGCCGGCTTGTCCATCGCGATCAAGCTGGAGTCTCGTGTTCGCGGACAGGCTCAGGCCCTGGCCAACATTGGCGACGCCAAGAGCATGTTGGGCATCGCCGAAGGCAGCTTGAACACGATTCAGGAAATCCTGATGACGATGAAGGAGAAAACCATCCAGGGGGCAAACGACACGTTGAGCAGCGTCGAGCGCAACATCCTGGACAGCCAGCTGAATACGCTGTCCACGGAGATCAACTCGATCATCAGTGCCTCCACGTTCGGCGGTCTTTCCGTATTTACGTCAGGGTCGTTCAGCTTCCGCGTCGGCACCGGCGATAACGATACGTTTTCCGTATCGCTCAGCGTACTTTCTTCAGGCGCTCTCGGTGTGAGCTCTTCGGCGCTGAGCGTCGGATCGGCCGCTTCAGCCACGTCATCGCTGTCGCTGATCGATACGGCGATCGATACGGTGGCTAGCACGATCGGCGGGATCGGTAACAACCAGCAGACGCTGACGTTCAAGGAAGAAAACCTGACCGTCAACATGAACAACCAGGAATCTGCGAGAAGCCGTGTGCAGGATACGGACTTTGCCAAGGAGCAGATCGAGATCGTCAAGCTGCAGATCCTGCAGCAGACGGGCCTCGCCGCGATCTCACAGGCAAACCTCGGAGCGCAGCAGGTTTTGTCCCTGCTCTAAGGGCATGAACGGTCGCACGTAGATGTAGATCATAGCGTGACCCCGCGAAAAGCCGTTCCTCGCGAAATCGAGGGGCGGCTTTTTGCTACTGGAAGTACCAGTGGAATGTAGCGTTTGAAGAGACCTCCCAGGTGGGGGAACGAGCGCCCGGTGAACTCTTGAGATAAATGCCCGACTTTTCTAGCGACGAGAGGAGTTCAACGACGTCGTTCGATGAAAGCCGTCGTTCGATGTCTCGCAAGGGCGCCGGCGCATAAGCTTTCCATTCTTCGACAAAGGCCTCGGTCGTCTTTTCTTTGTAACGGTATTTGTTCATGAAGATGCGCATGAAGAGGGGTAACGATTTAACCCCGTGCGTGAGATTGCGCAGTTCGAGATCCAGCTCGAAAGCAAGGGCAGCCCCTCCTGAATACACGTATTGCAGCGCTTCTCTATCCTGGAAGAACAGCTCGCAGGCCGAAACGAGACTCAGATTCTGATATTGATTCGCGTGTTGCGCTCGCTGGGACAGGCTATGCATGGCATTGATAAACCCGGTGCGGTCGAAGATATCCGCGTTGTACAGGTTCAACATGGCCAGGTATTCCGTAAAGCCTTCTCGGAGCCAGCACGTACCCGGCCCCCATTCGCGCACGTGGAGATAAGACGAAGCATGCTCGATCTCTCTTCGATCCCAGGTATGCATGATCTCGTGAGCCAGCAGCCTCAAAAAACCATCGCGATGATCGCGCCATATGCGTTCGAAGGTCATCCCTTTTTTGAAGTTGAACTCGATCGAGTTGGCTTCCGTGCTGGCCCTGAACTGATTAGACGGGTTCGAATCCCGCAGGATTAGCGTGATGCCCTCGTGCGAGGCCGTATCGCCGAAAAGGCTGATTGCAGCTTCGATGACGCGTTCGATGGCCCGTTCTGCCTGTCGAAATTCATTGATGTTGTCTTCTCCCAGCCAGACTGTCGTAAAGTCGATGTTGCGGATTCTCCGCCTGAACATGGAGCCTTCCCGGAAGACGACGTAATAGTTGCGCACCAGCGCATAGTGGGATGGAATGATCGTCTGGTTCTCATTTGTCGTCCAGGGAGTTACGACATTCCAGGTGGGGGGGACACTCCAGCGGACCTCCACGGGGGACGTCAGTCCATTGACCAGCGGAATGACAAAACTGAAACTGCCGTTGAGGAAGGCCATGTTGTCCCGCATGTAATTGATGGCGCCTCCCCAGGCCTGATCGGTATATCTCGCGGATTGTTGCAGGTTGATGGAATAGGTGAATGAAACGGATTGGCCGCGCGCCCTCACTTTCCATTCTCGATCTTCAGTGAGTTCGACGTCGAGGGGCCCCTTTTCATCCTCGAAGCGTATCGAATGCACGAAGTGATTCAACGGGTAGCCCTGCGTTCTGGGGAGGATGAAATAGTACGGTCCGGGTCGTATATCGCGCAGCGTTCCTGTAATTTCTAGCGTATTCTGGGAAGGTTCGATACGGATATGGTAGGTGAGCGATGGAGACCAGGAATAAAGAGGAGGTATAGGACAAGAAAAAGGGAGTAATAGAAGAAGTAGTAGGCGCAGCATAGATGCGGATAGGCGGATGCATGGGATCGATGAAACGCGGGAGGCTGCACGTCGTACGCATCTTTCACGTCCTGATTCTTTTCTTGTTCTTGCGAGATTGGATATTATTCGCTAACTATGCGTGCCAGGGAAACCAATTGGGTGAGAATAAACCGCTTGCGACGTATTTAGATGATCGAAATCAAGAGAATTCGAGAGAATCACCTGCAGATTCAATGCACGAGTGAATTCGATTACCTTACTCGAATCGTAGACGAACTGGAAGACTTTCTCGATGCCTTGATCGACGACGATGAATTGAACTACAAGGTGGTCCTTTTGATGACCGAAGCGATCACCAATGCCATGGAACACGGCAACGAGCTTGTGTCGTCCAAAAAGGTGCATGTCAACCTGATCGTACGCCCTGAGCACATCTCGATCGACGTCGAGGACGAAGGCGACGGGTTCGACCGAAACGTACTGGGCGACCCGACAGACTCTGAGAATATCTTGCGGGACGGAGGCCGGGGGATCTTTCTGATCGAGCAAATCGCAGACGAAGTCCATTTCGAGAAAGGGGGGAGTCTCGTGAAGATCGTGTTCCATCGCGGGTGAATAATCGACCTCCTGCCCATGAATCGACCTGTTCTGCGCAGCGCGCTGATCCTGTGTTATCTCGTTATCGCTATGTTGAGCGTCTGGGCAGCTGGTTCGAAGGGCGCCTGGCCGTATTTCGTCGCATTCTCTTTGCTCGGCTCTGCATGGCTCGTTCTTATCTGGCGATTTACCCCCCCCTCGTTGAAGGGGGTTCTTGTGGTCGCAGTCGTTTTGAGGGGCGTGTTTCTGGTGTTGCCTCCTGTGTTGTCCGATGATGCCTACCGGTACGTGTGGGATGGCATGTTGCTGGCCGATGGAGTCAACCCGTTCCTTCACAGGCCTTCCGATGATGCGCTTGCCGGTTATCACGAGGAAGAGATCTACGAGCAGCTCAACTCCCAGGATTTTTATTCCGTGTACCCGCCGGTGTCCCAGCTCATTTTCGGCGCGGGCGGGTTGTTTTACCCCTTTGGGTGGGAGGTGAGTTACTACGTAATCAAAGTGCTGCTTAGTCTGCTGGAGTTGGGCGCGGTCTTCCTATTGGCTCGCCTGGTATCCAGCCGCGCGTTGCTATTGTATGCGTGGAACCCCCTGGTTCTGGTTGAGACGGCAGGGCAGGCTCATACGGAAGCCGCCATGCTCTTTTTTTTAGCGATTTGTCTCTGGGCCTACAGGCGTAAAAAACCACAGATGACCGGGGCGTCGCTGGCCTTTGCCGGATGGGTCAAATTGTACCCCTTCGTATTTCTCCCCTTCCTGCTTCGACGAACGGGTCTCAGGGGCTTGCTGGCCGGCGGCCTCGCCGCTCTGGCGCTCTGGGCGCCCTTTTATCACCCCAGCTTCTTCACCCACTTTTTCGATTCGCTCGACCTGTACGTGCGGTACTTCGAATTCAACGCCGGCCTGTATTACAGCATTAAGCACCTCTTCCTGGGGTACACCGGCGAGGATTGGAGCAAAATACTGGGTCCTGCTTTTCGGAGAGTTTTTCTGATAGGATTGCCGCTGTTGTACCTGCTCGATGTCCGGCGTTCCTGGCCGTTGTGGAAGCCGTTCCTGTTTGTCGCGGCGTTTTTTTTACTCTGCTCGACTACGATCCATCCCTGGTATTTCCTGGTTATCTTGATGCTCCTTTCCTTCAAAGCGTCACCGTCCTGGCACTGGTACTGGCTGGGTGCTATGTCGCTGGGTACTTACCTGCTTTATGTCGACGGGCCCTACTGGTTATTTGTCCACCTCGGATGGTGGGGGTGGTTCGTGCTCCTGCTCATTCATTATAGAAGAGAGCCCTTCCGGTGGTTGCAGCACGTCCAACGCGTGCGTGCGGGCCAGAAGGTTCGGAACCTCGAAGAGCTTCTCGACCCCAGGCATCGCGGGCCGGAAGTGCTCGACCTGGGGGCCGGGGAGGGGTACGTCGGTGCGGCGATGGCAAAAAAATGGAAGGCCCGGGTCACCCTCGGCGATGTGTGCGACATGAACCGAACGGAGATGCCCCACGTCGTGTACGACGGCAAAAAGCTGCCCTTCGAGGATGATTATTTCGATACGACCGTATTGTATTTCGTGCTCCATCACGCGGAGGAAGCGGAACAAGTGCTCGATGAAGCTTTGCGGGTTACCCGAAATCACGTCGTCATTGCCGAATCGGTTTATGAGACTCTGCTAGAGCGGAAAGTGCTGACGTTTTTGGACAAGCTGGCCAACAGGGTGCGTTCAGGGGGGCTGATGAATGCTCAAGAAGAGTTCCTCCATTTCAGGAGGGTCCGTGAATGGAAAGCATTGTTCGCATCCAGGGAGGCCACTCTGGTGGGGGAGATGATGAAAGGAAATCGCATCCACCGGCAGCATTTCTTCGTGCTTCGCCCTGCAAATTTTTAGGGCGGGTATACACACATCCTGGCATCAATGTATGGAACGGTACTTTTCCATAATGATCGAAGTAGGGTCTGCATCGGTTGTGTCGAGATCGATCCATATGTATTCCTCGAATCGCCTGAACCAGGTCAGTTGTCGCTTTGCGTATCGCCTCGTATTCCGTTTCAGCAGGCGAACCATTTCGTCATGCCCGTAATCGCCCATGAGATGGCCGATGATTTCCTGATAACCTATTGTACGGAGCACCGGCAGGCTGGCATCGATGCCGCGAGCGAGCAACTGTTCTACTTCTTCCTTCAGGCCTGACGCGAGCATGGCGTCGACGCGCCGTTCGATGCGTTGATAGAGGCGGCGTCGGTCCATTGAGAGCACAAACGTCAGGTATTCGTGCCGGGGGGGAGAGGTGTGCGCGTGGTAATAAGACAATGGTCTGCCCGTACCGTGGAGCACTTCGAGAGCACGGAGGATCCGCTGCGTTTTCGTCGCATCCATCGTTCGGGCGGATCCCGGGTCCCGGGTCTCGAGTTCGCGGAAGAGGGCCTCGCCTCCTTCATTTCGGAGCCGGTTTATCAGGTTCTGGCGGACCGAGTCAGGTACGGATGGGATATCAGCGATTCCGTGCTGCAGGGCATGCAGATACAGGGTAGAGCCGCCGACGATGATCGGAGTACGGGGGGTTCTCTGTATCGAGTCGATGCGGGCCTCGGCAAGGTTGGCAAATTCGCCAGCTGAGATCGGCTCATCGAGCCGCCGTTCGTTTATGAAATGATGAGGCACGGCGGCTAATGATTGCTCCGACGGCTTTGCCGTTCCGATCGATAGATCGATGTAAATCTGCCGGCTGTCAGCAGACACGATCTCACCATCGAGCTCGCGTGCCAGTTCCATACTGAGGGCCGTCTTCCCGATTCCGGTCGGACCTGTTATGGTGACAATCGGTTTGCCCATGATGGAAGGCGCTATCGCGCTGGTACGTCAGTACGTAGGCAGTTCCGGGTCGATTTCCTGGCTCCAGGCCAGCACGCCTCCCTTTAGATTAGCCGCTTTGCTGAAGCCGTTGCCCTGGAGAAATTGTACCGCTCTTCCCGATCGAGCTCCGGAACGGCAATACACGACGATCTCCTGGTCTTTGTATTCCTCCAGATCGTCCAGGTAATCGGGAAGGTAATCCAGCTGGATCAGACGCCCTCCTATATTGACGAAATCATGCTCCTCTTGCCTCCTTACGTCGAGTAGAAAGGGGGAATCCCCGTTGTCCATACGCTCCTTTAACTCTTTGACCGTAATTTCTGGTATGTCTCCCATACTGATTGGAATATTGAACGTGCGGTATCGATGATTTCGAAATAAATCGCCAAAATACGAGCTTAATTTCTAATACGCGATGAAATCGGTATAGTGCCGGGTATTTTGTACGGTATATAACCTATGATACCTCAGAAATTATAGAGAACACGGTCATGATAGACATAGACTTTTCTGCCATCCTGGTCCTCTTGATCAAGAATCAGGCGATGTTAGAGACCATATACGAGACCCAATCCCATATCATTGCGAGACTCGAAGAGCGTGATCCGGAAGTCGTATATGAGGAGATGATTGAAAAGCAAGAGCATATTGAAAAGGAGTTAATAAGGTTATATAAGGAAGTGTTGCCAGTAGGGTTCAATCCGGCCGTTACCAGGGGGGAGGCGTGATCAAACCCCTGGTCAAATTGGTCTAAATGCGCCTCTGAAGACCTGCAATTCGTCTGCGGGGAGGCCTTCGGTGGGGCTCCCTATTCCATGGTACGAATTTTGATCAAATCCGGGCAATATCAGGTCCACATCCTGCTGAATTATCCCGCATCGGGAATCTAACGAGATGATTAGATAAGTGATGTTACGCAGGTTGTGCACAGGGCCCCGTTTTCCCGGCTTTGAATGACTGCCTTGCAGCCGTTTTTCAGCTACCTGAGCGCATTCAAAGCCGTCCGGGCAAAGCGATACCGCACAGATGCGTAACATCCATTAGATCATTGAATAGATAATTCGGTCGAAGGAATACGTGCGAGAAGGAATCTAATCTCGAATTCCATCATAAGCCTTAAGGCGTACTGGCAGGTATCTTGCAGGGAGTCCGTCATCTGGAGAGGGTTGTTATACTGATCCAGGCACTTCCGCATCGAGTGCGGGGCGCTCCTGAGAGTGATGATGGGATGGCGACGGACCGAATTTACGTATAGGCTTTCAAGTCCCCTGAATTTTAGATGTTACGCGCCGGATGAGAAGGTGCCCGGAGAACAGGTGAAAATATCTTAAAGATCTGCCGCGCCGGGCCGATTTTATCTATAAGATCATCTCTTCGAGCCTGCGTACTTATTGTTGACTACAAGAGGAAGGAACCATGGAATGGGTATTTCAAATAATGAGCATCATGATAGCATTCGGGCCCGTGATCGTCGGGCTTGTTTTATGGCATTTTGTGTGGAATAGAGATTCGGGATCCTCTTCGAATCCGCCGCCCCCGCCGCCAGGAGGCCCTGAGCGGCGCCCCGTCCCCCCAACCCCCAGATTCAGCGGGGATCGTCATCCCGTGGTGAGATATCACGAAACGGTTGCTTACACGCACAAAAAGGTCACCCATCGTTGAGCCCCTTCCCACTCCGTGGTGAATCATACGCGGAGAATCACAAGTAGTCAATCGCCCGGCGGTATTAAGATGGTCTGGGTCGGGTAGGCGAAGTCAAGCCATAGACGGTCGAAAAGTTGAGGGTCAGGGGGGCCATCTATGACGACGAAGCGGTAGGATGCGCGGTACGTTTCGTCGGGTTCGATAGACCAATCGCCTGCCTGAGAAGGTGCCCAGTTGAAAAAGGGTTCAGTGGGGTGGATGCGCATCGGTTGGGGCGCCCTAAAATTCGAAGGGTGGCCTAAAATGGCGATTCCCGTCCGTTCATCGTCGACAAATCCGCCTATATGACACCACTGTGCTCTGGTGGCGTGCCCATTCGATCGGTCTTTCCCCTCAGACGTTAAAAAGAAGGTATTCTCAGGCCCATTCCAATCCCAGTGCCCCCGAAAGCCCAGTCCCCCGTAGCGGTATTCGGGGAGGACGAGGGATTCTTCAGAGGCTGTTTCCTGGCTGAGGTGTACGTCGAAGAGGTGATATGGCGTTGGTGAGGATGTCGGAATTGCATAAATATTCGTCTCCCAGCGTTCGTTGAGGGCGGGTGAAGGGGGGGAGGTTGTGAGGTCCACGTACTGATGGCGGCTTTGGAAGCCGGCCACAACGGGGCCTCCCCAACTGGTATCCAGCCGGACGGGAACGACCGTGCCCGTACCGGCCCCCATGTTCCAGAAATCGGGCGACCGTCCTCCGAACTCGGTGTTGGTCCAGGCGGCCCAGATGCCGTGGTGGTGGATGTGATTGGAGGGATAGTCGTCGGTGACGGTCTGTCCGGACGGAGAATAGACGGGATGGATATAACCGCCGCGCCGGTAGATCGTATCGATCGACGCGTCGGGAGGATCGGTTTCTTCGAAGTTGTAACGGAGCACGGGGGTATTATCGACGTGGAACGATAGGGCTCCGTCCCTGGATTCCGCCACGATGGCCTCGGGGCGGGAAGCGGCCTGTGGAAGAAGAGTCAATTCGAGACGGTTTCCTTTCTTCAGAGCCGGCAGGATGAACCATCCCTTTCCGTCATATCGCTGCGCGGGAAAGAGGAGGCTGTCCCCGGCGGCGAGGCGGGCCCGGTTTCCGTCGAACTCGTCCGGCCATTCAAAAGTCACCACCGAATGCAGCCGGTCGAAGTCGCCGGCGATGACGATCAGCCGGTACGATTGCCCGGTGGCGATACGGCATCCCCCGAGAACCAGCCCCAGGAGCGATATCGTGATATAAAAGGCGGCTTTTTGCATTGCGTCTGACCTGCTGCCGGCTCTACATAGCGAAATTCGATGTAAAACGCTCCACTTCCTGGACAGGATCGTCAGAATCGGAGAGAATGACGATGCGGTATTTGAAGGTCACGGACTCGCCATCGTTCAGGTTGAAGTTGAGCACGTTTTCCCCATCGCTGAAAACTGCCTGCCCGAGCGGATTCGCCGAAAACAGGCCATAAGGCCGGGCGTGCCAGTAGGTGGGGTACCCCGGGTTCTCGGGATGATCGATGATGGCCACCGCCACGTTTTCGCCCTGAACGATCCCCGAGAGGATCATCCACTCGGCCCGGGTACCCCAGACCGCCTTACCGGAAATGCCGGCGCTGCTCAGATAATTTCCCGTTACCCCCGTATTGTCGAGCACTTTTTCAGGCATGGGTTGGCCCATTTCATCGGTCAGGAGAACGGGGCTGTCCGTCGGCAGTTCGAGCGCCCGAGTGACGCGGATCGCCACCATACCTTCTTTGTTGTCCGTAAATGCCACCGGTCCGTTTACGGCCGTGAGGGTGGTTGTCCGGTCGATGAGGCGCTGCCCCTCCGCCATGGTGAAGACAAACTCCGTACTTTCCTCGAGCAGCGTATGACCTTCCGGGTCGAGCCAGTCGGATTCTACTTCGAGGATCCCTCGATCGCTGCCGCTTTCGGCGTGATGCACCGCCCGGTGCACAATCGTCCCCATACGGTTTTTCCGGTCTGCAGGCGTAGAATCGGAGTGATTCCAGAAGTCGAAGCCGTTGACATCGCCGTAGTTAAGCCAGTGGCCGACGTGGTGGGGGTGATCGACGCGTTCTCCCGCCCGCTCTTCGTAGGGGTACCCGCGTGTGATGTCAATCCCCGAGGCGGTTCTGAGCGGGTAAAGGATGGGCTTTTTCAGGCTGCTGCCTTCTTCCGAGAAGAGGTACGAAGTGAACAGCTGGTCGCCCATGTAGACGTCTACGCGTTTCTTGTCGTCCCTGTGGACCACCTTGATGCTGTCAGAAACGCTGTCAGAAACGCTGTCAGAAACGCTGTCAGAAACGCTGTCAGAAGCCCTATCGGCATTGGTTGTGGAGTCGGGGGAGGAATGCGACGGCGTGGAGGTCGCCATCAGGAGTATCGCCGTAATGAATACAAAAAAGATCGGTTTCATATGGAGTACGAGGTATACCCCCGCAGCCCTCAGGCTGCCGGGGGTAGCGGTGTCAGTTAACCGACAACAACGTCCTGCTTTTTGTCGTCGAAGGTAATGCGTTGTCCGGTATGGAGGGCAGCGATCGTCATGCAGAGGGCGACGGAATGGCTGTAGCCGGCCATGATGTCGGCGTTGGGGCGGGTACGCTCTCGCACGGAGTCCATCCAGTTCACCATATTGGCCTCCGTGGCATTATCAACACCGGTATCGGCGGCCGTTTCGATCTGCATGGCTTCCATGAGCTGCATTTCTTCGAGGAGGAACGGCTTCATGTCCATGGCGCTGGCTCGCCGCTCCGTGAGGCCGCCCTCGGGGGTCACCGTGTTGGTCGACAGGTCGAGGGTGCCCCCGTTCGAGTAGTAAATCTCCCGAGTGCCGCCGGCCGAGTTCGTCTGCCTGGACGAGTACACGACTTGAAAGCCTTTCGACAGGTCGTCCAGTGGTCCGTAATCGAATACGGCGGTCATCGTATCGAAGTTTTCACGGCCGTCGTTCCACATGTAGATGCCCCCGTTGGCGACGACGCTGCGCGGCCTCGGCAGCCGGGTGAACCAGTGGATCGTATCGATCTGGTGCACCATCCACTGGTCGGGAATGCCCGACGAATAAGGCCAGAACAGCCGGTACTCGCGGAATTTGCGCGCATCGAACGGTTCCCAGGGGCGGTTCATGATAAAACGATTCCAGTCTACGTCGTTCTCCGTCAAGTCTTTCCATTGATCGATCCGCCTCCACCGGCCGGGTTGGTTTACGTTCCAGCTCATTTCGACCATGCAGATATCGCCGAAGTCGCCCGAGTTGATGAACCGATCGGCCAGGTGATAATTGCGGGCACTTCGCCTCTGGGTACCTATGGCAATGATCCGATCGCTGGTTTCGACGGTTTTGAGCGCGAGCCGGGCATCCGCCATCGTATTGGCAAATGGCTTTTCGACGTAGGCGTCGCACCCTGCTTCGACAGCCTGAACGGTGTGCAAGGCGTGCTGAAAGTCGGCGGTAGAGATAATGACTGCGTCGCAGTCGCCGGAGCTGTAAAGCTCGTCGTTGTTTCTATACTCGTTAACTTTGTGCCCGCATTGTTCGCTGAGTTCGGCGACGCCCTGCTCGCGACGCTGGTTCCAGATATCGGATACGCCGACGAGTTCGAAGTTTTTGGATTCCGTATGATTAAGAAAGGAAGGAATCAGGGACCCGCGTGCGCGCCCGGAATAGCCCACGATGCCGACCCGCACGCGGTCGTTGGCGCCCAGGATTCGCGCATAGCTCGAAGCCGGCATGCCGGCAGCCAGGCTGAGGCCTGCAGCGCCCAGGGCAGAGGTTTGTAAGAAGGTTCTTCGGGTCGAGTTTGTACGGGTTGAGTTGTTAATGATTTCGTTTTTATGCGTCATGTTGGTGTCTATCGGTAAGTGCTGGATAGTGCCGGGGCATTCTGTCCGAGAGGGGTCCTGAACCGAAAAGGGGAGGTCAGGCATTCGACCGAATCTGCATGGCTTCCGGATCCCAGGCCACGACCCGGTTCGTCTCGTAACTCATATTAGTCAGCAGCGCCGGTGCGGCTGCCCGGAAGCCGTACGGGCCGTCTTCGACCACGGTGCCTTCGGTCCGCATCGCGGTAAAAAAGTTGGTGAAGTGATCGAGCCGGTCGTAGTATCCTCTCGGGGCGCGAAATACTTCCTCTGTGAATCCTCTCATCTCAGGGCGTTCGGGCTCTGGGTATTTCTCCTTATAGCCTTCCAAGAATTGCTCCTGCATTTCTTCAGAAAAGGTGTTGATCGTATAACCGGGCTCCGACTGCGGAGCGAGGCGAGTGATGGACGTACTGTTGGAGTCGATCGTGATCACACCTTCGTTGCCAATGAATCGGAATAAGGTGCCGCCGCCGCCGCCATCGGCAAAGTTGACCTGCAGGGACATTGTAAATGCGGGATGGGAAGGGGTCTCCGGGTAATCGTATAACCCCATGATGATATCCGGCACGTCGCGTCCGTCAATCCAGTACCGGAGGCCACCCGTAGACATGACCCGGTTCGGACCCATAGAGTCGAGTACGAGGTGGATGCCCGAAAAGAGGTGCACGAACAAGTCGCCGGGGATGCCGGTCCCGTAATCCTGGTAGTTTCTCCACCGGAAGAATCGTTTGGCGTCAAATTCTCTCTGGGGAGCATGGCCCAGGAACTGGTCCCAATCGACGGTCTCCGGAGAGGCGTCGGGCGGGATGCTGTACTGCCAGGCGCCAATCGCCGAGTTCCGGTTGTAACGGGCCTCGACCATATTCAGCGTGCCAATGGCTCCCGACTCGTACAACGCTTTCGCTTTTTCGTAAATGATGGAACTGACCCGCTGGCTGCCGACGATGAGGAGGTTACCCGTTTCTTCGGCGGTTTTGATCACATCGTGGCCTTCTTCGATTTTCTGGACCATCGGCTTTTCGCAATAGACGGCTTTGCCGGACTGGAGGGCCTCTTTGGTGATTCGGGCGTGCCAGTGGTCCGGGGTTGCCACGATAACGGCGTCGATGTCAGAACGGTCGATGATCTCCCGGTAGTCTCGGGTGGTAAACAGGTCGTCTCCGTATATTTCCCGGGCTCGCTCGAGGCGTCCCGTATAACAATCCGCTGCAGCGACGAACTCGATGCCATCGACCTGCAGCGCGGTCCGGGTGTCGCCAAACCCCATGCCGCCCATGCCAATGGTAGCAATCCGGATTTTGTCGTTCGCACTGATGGGTTTCTGGGGCTCCTTGAGCGCCAGCGTGTGCGTTTTCGACGTAAGCAAAGCTGGAGAGGCTCCTAAAGCCAGTGAAGAAGAGGCGGCTACTCTTAGGAATTCTCGACGTGTTTTGGTATGGGGCATAACGATTGAAAGAAAAGTGGGTATATGGGGTTTAGCGTTCGAATCAGGTGGAGGTATTGAAGAGCCTACGCCATGGAAAGCCCGTCGAGGACACCTCGCATATAGGCGAATGATTGTTTCATGCCAGGGAGAGGGTCGTCGGGGTAGATCTCGTATTCCAGGTTGACAAATCCGGTATAGTTCATCTGAGCGAGCTGCTTGAAGATCCCGGCCACGGGCATGGCGCCTTCACCCACGGCGCACTGGCTGTCGTTGTCGGAGAGGTCGCGCAAGTCCTTCATGTGCATGTCGAGCATTCGATCGCCGGCTTCGGCAATCGACTCGATGACATCGACGCCGGTACGAGCTGTATGGCCGACATCGATGCAGAGGCCGACGCGCGGGTCCATGCCTGCGATCACATCGAGCCCGTCTTTCGGAGCCGGGAAGTAGTTGTCTTCCGGACCGTGGTTGTGGATTGCCACCTTGATGTCGTATTCCTTGACGAAACGCTCGACGCGAGGCATAACCTCGGGCGTCGGTGCGATCACCATCAACGGCATGCCGCAATGGCGGGCATATTCGAAGAGCGGCTGTATCGCGTCATCGGAATCCTTTTTCATGGATATCGTGCCGCCGCCCACGATGGCGAGGCCGGCGTTTGCGATCTCCTTGCGCCCCGCTTTTAATTCCTCCACGCTATAGTCGTGGGGCAGGTGAAAGGACTTGATATTGATGTGGCGCACTCCGAGGGCTTTTGTCATTTCGATCGCCTCCTGCCGGCTGAACTTGCGCAGCGAATAGCTGGCAACGCCCAGGTGGAAGGGAACATCCTCACGGTGTGCCGCCGACGTACCGGCCCGGGTGAATGACGCCGCCAGGGAAGAGCCGGCCAGTATGGGAGCGCTTCCGAGGGCGGCGAGTTGCAGAAAGTGTCTGCGGTTAAATAGAGTGGGGGTCATGGGGTTGCGGGTAGTTCTCGGATTTTGATATTACGAAACCAGACGTCGTCGTTATGATCTTGCAGGACGATGTGGCCGGTCTTTTTGTCGCCGAATCCCTCGATCGGGGCGTATTTGCTCGCAGCGAGGAGGGAGTCCATACGGGGTGTATTCAAGCCGTATTCGAGCACCTTATTGCCATTGAGCCAGTGTTCTCCATGCAGGCCCTGAAAGACGATGCGGCCGTGATTCCACTGACCGACCGGCTTCAGCGTCTTGTTCTCTGGGCTGATCAGATCGTAGAGGCCGGCCGCTGTACGGTTGGTTCCGTTGCCCATCTTGGCGTCAGGGTGGTTCTCGTCATCGAGGACCTGGTATTCGAAACCGAGCGGATTGTTGTCCGACATTTCCTCGATGACGTTGTATTTGATGCCGCTGTTGGCCGCGTGGGCCACTTTCCACTCGAAAGACAGCTCGAAGTTTTCGTAGGTATCGACCGTAATGATGTCTCCCCCTTCCTGCGGTTGTCCGTCAGCCATGCGCGGGACGTCCCCGCTGGCGATCTTGTGAATCGTGCCGTCCACGATTTCCCAGTGGTCGGAAGGCACGGCGTCCTTACGGTAGCCTCGCCAGCCGTCGAACGATTCTCCGTCGAACAACAGCGTCCAGCCTTCTTCGATTTCGGCTTCCGTGAGGGTATTCATGGCGGCTGTCACAGGCTCTTCTTCGACTGCAGCCGGGGCGTAGTCCTGGTCTTCGGTGCAGGCACTCGCCAGGAGGACCATCAGGAGGGCTGAAAAGACGACATTCATCCGCTTTTCAAAAGCGCGTGTACGACGTTGAGGGTAGGTCATCAATTATGAACAGGTTGTTAATTCGGTGATTCAAGAGGGTCATTAAAAATACGCTGCCCGAGAGCGTGAGTCAAATGTGGTTATATCTAATTATCTGGGGGCACGCCTACCCTCTCATCGACTACGATGAAAGATGGGGGCTTCAGGATGCCGGAAAGGTTTTTGAAACGTTCCGGCATGTTTCCTTACATCCCTTACCCTTCCACGAGAATCCGAGGAGTTCACTGTAATTTTGACAGGATAGAATATACTAATGGAGATGCAGGGCGTCGGTATTGCCCCTGTTGAAGCTGAACACCGAATAACGAAACAGGATAGACCTTATGATGCTCGGCACCGACATCCAACGTCCGGAGATTTCCTCTTTCTTCCGGGAACGAAGACCTCACAGGGGGTTGACGTATGAGCAGTACAAGAAACAGTGGAAAGAAAAACTGGGCAGGTCCTTGAAAGGCCTGGATAAGAGAGCACGTAAGTATCACTTTTATTCCAAATACAACGACGAAAGAGCGCAGCGCGTAGAGGAGCACTATACCATGAGCGATGCGTTCGAAGCGCAGGTGGATGCCATCGACAGGCCCCAGCTCTGGATGGTATTGACCGAGGACTGGTGTCTGGACTCT
The DNA here is from genome assembly GCA_964525535.1 of uncultured Rhodothermaceae bacterium. GTDB lineage: Bacteria > Bacteroidota > Rhodothermia > Rhodothermales > JAHQVL01 > JAHQVL01. Next base: position 2,230 of record CAZGHT010000059.1, on the reverse strand, counting down.
GCCTACTCGCTGCCTGTGCTTTATGCGGCTGAATCGCGAAATACCATGGTCGACATCCGTATCCTGTATCGCGATGCGAATCTAGACATCATGGATGTATTCCTGACCAACGAGAGCCGGAGTATACCCAAGCTTGTCGCCTTCAGCGAAAGCGGAGAGCCGTTGTTCGACTGGGGCCCCAGGCCGGCTCGTCTTCAACGGTTGAGAACCGAATGGAAGGAATCCGGCGAACCCGGTAACATCATTTCTCAAAAATCCGTAGAATGGTACGAAGCCGATGGATGGCTCGAGATTGAAAACGAACTCGTCGAAGCGCTCGCCAGATCGCACGGCGGATCTTTGAACCCGTAAGAAGCAGAACACGCATATTGATGATAAAATCGCAAGAAACCTGGACGCGTACACACGACCTCGCTTTGATCTACCTGGCGCTGGCATACGGCTCAGACGCCAGGCTGGCCGACTCGGAGCTGCACACCATCATCGAGGCCCTGAAGAAGTGGGACGAGAAGCTCTCTCATGATACCCTCCAGGAAGTGGTCCTCGAAGCTATGGCGATTTATCTTGAAGACGACGCACAGGTCGAATTCACGAGAACGATCCGATCCCTGAACAAGGACCTTTCCGAAGAGGAGCGGAAGATCGCTCTGGAGGACGTCGTTCAGATTGCTGAAGCAGACGGGGTGCTGCACAGCATCGAGCGAAGCCTGATTACGCTGCTGGCGGAGAACTGGGGGTTAAAAGGGACCGGTAAGGCGTTGCTCGAGCAGTCCAGCGCAGCCATCGCCGAGAACCCTTCCTGGACGCTCTTGCACGACATGAGCCTCATCTGCCTGGTTCTCGCTCATAGCGCGGATGGCGAACTCTCTCCGATTGAAATTGAGACCGCCCTGCAGCGCCTGCATCAATGGCAGCCTGATCTAGCCGAGGAAGAACTGCGCAACGTTTTTCGAGATGCACTCAATTTCTACTCCTCGCAGCCGGATAAAGAGGCGCTGGCGGCGTCGCTGAAATCGATCAAGGAGGCGTTGCCCCTGATTCAGCGCGTCGCATTCATCGATGACCTCGTATGTATCGCCAGGGTGGACGGCGGGATGATCGACAACGAGCGTGAACTGATCCGAGACATCACCGGGGCGCTTGGTGTGTGAGAACTTTTCTACTCATGCTGGCACACTCATGGTGTCGCGTTGCTAGCTTTGCATTCAACAGCCTGCGTCTTGCGGCGCTGAGGGTGTACCGCACGGGTATGTTATTGTCCCGATTGGTAGTCCGGATGTTTTTTGGGAACGCCTTTCCACTGGTCTTCCGGCGCATTCTCAGGGGAGTCAGGAGGTGTGGAGCGGGAATAAAAACCGGTCGAGAAGGAAGCCGTTCCTTTAAGTTGCGCGTCCTTAAAGCGTTTTTGCAAGTACTTCCTGAAATACGTCCGTGTGAGGGGCAATAAACCCAGGAAGCCGGCGAAGTCCGTGATGATCCCCGGGGTCAGCAGCATCGCACCTGAGATCAGGATGATCAGTCCGTCGACCAGTTCGTTCCCGGGCAGCTGGCCCTGCTGGAGTTTTGTGTTGAGTTGATGCCAGACCGCGAGGCCCTGCGTTCGGGTCAGGAGGCTGCCGAGCACACCGGTGAGACAGATGATGCCGATGGTGGGCCAGAAGCCGATATATCTACCGATCTCGATGAGGACGGCCAGTTCAACGATGGGAACGATAACAAAGAGGGCTATTAGTCGGTAAAGCATAATCCTTCATTCAACGCATATACTGCATAATGTACGCAGGAAGGACGTTCTGGATGCAAGAGGAGATCCGCTTCTTGCTGGCCGTTTAATGAGTCAGGGCAGAGCATATGCCGTAGGGTGTCCACGGGGCTACCGGATGAAGAGGTGCCGGACGTCCCTGCCGGTTCTGCTATGCCGGTTCCGCTATGTACGCAACAATGCTAAAAACAACCTCGTACCTATATGTACGTCCATTCATTACAAATGGATGTTACGCATCTGTGCGTTATCGTTTCGCCCGGACGGCTTTGAATGCGCGCCTCTAGCTGAAAAACGGCTGCAAGGCAGTCATTCAAAGCCGGGAAACCGGGGTGCTGAGCACAACCTGCGTATCATCACTTACAAATGGATGTTACGCATCTGTGCGTTATCGTTTCGCCCGGACGGCTTTGAATGCGCGCCTCTAGCTGAAAAACGGCTGCAAGGCAGTCATTCAAAGCCGGGAAA
>CAZGHT010000058.1:2921-35273 GCA_964525535.1 uncultured Rhodothermaceae bacterium | reverse complement strand
CGCTCAGATGTTTTTTTCGCTATCGCTCGGCCTGGGCGCCATGACGGCCTATGCATCCTATCTACCGAAAAAGACAGATCAGGTCAACAACGCGCTCCTGGTATCTTTTCTCAACTGCGGCTTCGAGTACATCGCCGGGATCGCCATCTTTGCCCTGCTCTTCGTGTTTGCCTTGAATCCTGCCGGGAGTACGCTCACGCTGTCTTTTTTTGCTATCCCACAGGGTATTGCCTCGTTTCCCTGGGGCGTGCGGCTCTTCGGCTTTCTCTTTTTCTTCCTGCTGGTTCTGGCCGGGCTGACTTCGTTGATCTCTCTGATCGAAAGCTCCGTCAGTGCGCTCATAGATAAACTGGGCCTCCGGCGCCGCGTGGCTCTGATCTGCGTGACCGTACCAGGCCTCCTGGGCTCGTTGTGTTTTGCACTGCCCCAGGTCATCGATCCGGCTCTGGCGGGCAATGGGACGCTGGGACTGACCCTCCTCGACGTGATGGACCACTGGGCGTTCGGATACAGCCTGCTCACGGTAGGTTTCTTTACGTGCCTTCTGGTGGGGTGGGTGCTCGGTGCGGAGAAGCTGCGTACGGCAGTCAATGCGAATAGCAAGATCCCGCTGGGGCCCTGGTTCGACGTGTTGATCAAATATGTGGCGCCTGTGCTCCTGGGGGGTGTGCTGGCCTGGAGCCTATACGACGAAATGACCTCGGATACGCTTTATGGAGCCGGTGTCGACCTGAACGGATATGGTTGGATTCCCTACGTCGTTCCTCTGGTCTGGCTTCTGGGCACCCTGGGGTTGGCCGCCGGCTTTACCTTTTTCTGGGGCGATGAGACGCGGTCGTCCGATAGTACGGAGACCCCCTCTGGGTCACGGGCTTCGGAATCCACTACCGTCTCCGTTTGATGCACTCATACCCGGACCTTTTACAACCGACCCTGCCATACTTAGATTTTTATGAGCGATGTTACGCGAACTGTGCACAGCTTACTGGTTTACGCGGCTCTGCACGTATGCAAAGCCGCGCCGGCAGGACGTATGCACATCCGGCGCGTAACATCCATTATGAGCAAAACCATGCGATATTTACTGTGTATATCCGTCCTGGGGCTCGTTGCGCTTTCGACGATGCCCATTACTCAGCGAGCCACTGCTCAATACGTTCATCCCGATGAAGCACTCTTCGTTGGAACTCCGATTCTGTTATCCCTGCCTCATCCCGGGGATACGTTGCACGTCACGTACCGGCCTGGCAGTCGTATCTCGAGTTCCGAGGCGTTACCGTCTCTAAACCAGTATCGGACGTGGGTTCCTCGCGAGGCGGGGGTTGTGTCCCTGGCGACGACGCGAGGCGATGTGCAGAACGTTTCGGTGCGATACCGCAACTTTCCCCGGGAAGGCGCGCTGGTGCTGTTGTTCGCCGGTACCGTGTTCTTCGGGGGAGCGCTCCTGGCCTTTTGGTCGTTGTTCTCCTGAACGGAGTATACTCAAGGAGCCGCCGTAGCAGTAAATCCAGGGCTCAATCTAGATAGGCGCTCTTCCAGAACGCCATGCTTGCAATGATGGCTGCCGTAATCCAGACGCAGGCGGCGAACATCGCCTGTCCGTAATGAAGGAGGCTGTATTGCAGCGCCTTTTCGGCTAGCCTGAGCGAGGAAGGGAAGGCATATGAGATAAGGGCGATGCTGAAGAGCGCAAGTACGGTCAGCAGCATATACGTTGTCCACCGGTTCATTACACATTGAGCAGGTTAGTTATACGATTACGTATTCTAACCCCACATCAATTTTTGCCGCTATACAGCGATACTTTCGCGCCCACCTGCCCTGGGATCGCGCCAGGCAGTCCCGTATTCAGAATTCGAGCTTGAATCCGCCGTTGCCGACGAGTCCGAACCCGAGGCCTTTTTCCTCGCCGGTGAGTTCGGAGAAGCGGTCTTCGTAGGTATTATGCCGGTCGTACAGGTTGTCCAGTTCGAGGAAGGTGATGAGGGCGAAGCGGCCCAGTTGCTTGCGGTAGTCCACCCGGATGCTCAACAGGTGAAAGTCGTCGAGCCGGTCCGCATTACGCGCGGTGATCTCTTTCGAGAAGCGCACGGCGTCGGGGTCGTTCAGCACGTTTTCGTGCACGATAAACCGGTCCTTGGGCCGGCCGACGGCGTACTTCCATCGGCCGGAGACGAACCACTCTTTGTTGAGCTCACAACCGACGATGACCGCAAAGTTATGGGGCTGGTTGTAGGGGGCGTTGTACTCGCCGAGGCCGTCGCGGTCGTTGCGTTTGCTCGCGGCGAAGGAGTAGGAGACCTGGCCGTAGTAGCGGTTCGTAAACCGTTTGAGCAAGATGGCGTCGAATCCGCCGGCCCATCCGTCGCCGGCGTTGGTCAGGACGTAGCCGGCCGTTCGCGCCGGAGCGATGAGGTGATCCAGGCGCTTGTAATACCCTTCCAGCGTGAATCGGTAGTCCGTTTGCCATTGATGGCTGACCCCCAGAATCACGTGTATGGCCCGTTCATCGTTCAACGTGCGATTGTCCGGCGCTGCGGCTATATACTTGTTGACGGGTTTCTGGAAGTACACCCCCGCGGCGAAGTTCAGCAGGGTGTTGGCGTTCAAGGGATACCACGCCTGCAGCCGGGGGGCCACGTGGTGCCGCCGGCTGAAACCACTGCGCGAATACCGGATCCCCGGTTTCAGTATGAATGAGCCCATGTCGAATTCGTAGCTGGCATACGCCGCAAGGTTGATCGTACCATCGTCAAAGCGAAAGTTCACGTCTTCCGGTTGAACGACGAGGTATTTTTGCTCCGGATGGCGCCCTATATCCACCGAGGTGAACTGGTACAGGGTATCGGCTCCGGACTGAGTGAACGCATAATCGAGGTCCAGGGTGTACATCTCGACGCCGGCCTGAATGGCCCGTCGCTCACTCAGGGTAAGGTAGTAATCGGACTTCCAGCCTACTTCCGTTTCATTCTGAGTTTGAACGCCGACGTTTTCCCGGTAGCTCAATCCGGCGAGGGTGGCGGGGAGGTGGCCCTCCGTGTCGTTCGCCCAGGCGTAGCCGATGGACCGGAATCGGTCGTTTCCTCTCACGAAAAGGGTGTTGTGCAGCACACTTTCTGAACTGGTGAGCAGTCTCCAGTTGGTCCCCACCAGCCAGCGCGTCTCGTCGATGTCCCAGATGTCGTTTTCGACGAGGTCGTCGGCCTTCAGGAGATTTCCCGGCGTTCGAACCAGGCGATCGGTCGAATATATCCCCAGAAGGCTGATCTTATTCCGGGGATTCAGGTACGTCGTCGTTTTGGCAATCACATCGGCCATGGTGGGATGGCCGAACTCTTCCTGATCGACCATCTCCAGCGCCCGTTTCATGTCGAAATCGCGGATATTCAGGACGAGCGACGTGTTGTCGAGCAGATAGGTAGGGCCGTCGTAGTTGAGTTCGGGGCCGAGTAGATCGTAACTCCCGCTGACGGTAGGCGATTCCGTGTTCCCTTCTTTGATGCCCAGTTCGAGCACGGAGGCCATCTTTCGGCCGTGCTCTGCACCGAAACCGCCTCCATAGAACGTCGCCCGTTCGACGAGGCCGGCGGTGAACACGCTGAATCGCCCGCCCTGCGTTTCCTGCTCGGCGCTGCCTCCCTCGAAGTGATTGATCTTCTCGAACGGGATGTTGTCGATCAGGATGAGGTTGTCGTATACACCACCCCCGCGTACGGACATCGCCGAGAACTCTCCTTCGGACGTACTGACCCCCGGGAGCGACCCCATCGCGCGCAACACGTCGCCCGACGTCCCGGGATTCCTGCGGATCTCCTCTCGCTGAAACGAATGGCTGGAGATCGACGTCGTCGTAATTTCAGGCGTTACTGTGACCGACTCGGACAACAAGGGGGAGGCCGCCAGCTCGATCTCGTTGACGTAGGTGGTTTTTCCCCGTACGACCAGCACGTCCGTCTGTATGAAATCGGCGTACCCGATGTAGCTGATGTTGAGTTTGTACACCTCTTCTTCGAGGTGGTCGATGCGATAGATGCCTTCCCGGTCTGTGGCTGCGCCGTAGGGCGTTCCCATAACCGTAACGTGGGCGCCGATGAGCGGCTGCTTGGTAACTTCGTCTACGACGCGCCCTTGAATGTGGCCTTTCTTCTGGGAAAACACCGGTCCGGCCGCGAAGAGGGGGAGAACCAGGGTCAGGGCCAGGATGTGGATTGCTTTCATCTATATTCACGCTGTTGAATGGACGTATTCGTATGCAGCGACAAGATAGCAGCGATCTCAGCCTTGCGAATCGGCTAAAGGGTGTAGTTGGGGGGTGTAATCCGGGGGTGCATTTTCGGGGGTGTGGACGTTCAGGCCCCGCCGGGGAGCGCCCTGAAAGGGCGTCCTTCGCCGCACGTTTCGAAGGAGGTTAGAGGAGATTCATCGTACTTGCCCGTGCGATAGCTTCGGTTCGATGACTGACGTCCAGCTTGCCGTAGACATTGGCAATATGTCGCTTTACGGTGGAAATGCTGATGAAGAGATGATCTGCGATTTCCTGGTTTCTCAGTCCCGCAGCAATCAGGCGAAGAACTTCCAGCTCTCTTTTCGTGAGTGGTGAGACGAGCGACGGCTGGACGGGAGGCTGCTCATCCCGCATATCCGAGAACGTCTTCAGCACCGAGCGCGCGTAGCCGGCGGCGACGCCGCGGGTGATGGTGTGGCGAAGCAGTTCCTGCACAACGGCTCCTTCGTCCACGAACATAGAGGCAAACCCTTCGGGTTCCGCCATTATCAGAGCCCGTTCCAGGTGCGAGAGGGCCGCTGGCAAATGGTCCTGTGCATGATGAGCCAGACTGAGCAACACCAGAAGCTCGATCGTACTGCCCGGTCGACCCCCGTCCTCTGCGGCCTTCAGCAGCCGGGCCAGAAACGCCAGCGCTTCTTCGAGAACGGCCTCGTCCTTATCTTTCTTGTAGTGCGCGATCAACGACCGGGCCAGTGTGATGTGCTCGTATTCCCTCGGGTATACGAGTTCGTCGTCGGAGGTCAATCCCTGTTCGAGAATCCAGTTCCGGGCATCCGGTAGCCGTCCCTGCGCCAGCCATATGCGTGCTCTGACCGCTTCGACAGGGCGGATTTCGGGGTTCGGGTTGCCGAGATACAGGCGTTCCGATTCATCGAGCAGGTCGAGGGCCGCGTCGTAGTTGCCGGAGACGGACTCGATAAGCGCCTTCACAACAGGCCGGCGATGCCGCAGCTCCCTCAAGGCCGTATGATCGCCCAGGACCTCGCTCTGGGCCAGGTGTTGTCTCGCCGCATCAAAGTCTCCACGAATCCGGTGGATTTCCGCGAAGATCACGTGCAGGTCTGCCAGCCCTTGCGCCGATAGGTCGCCCTGGTCTTCGGTGCGCTGCAGGGCCTGTTGAAAGAGGCGTTCTGTTTCTGCGAGTCGACCCTGAGCGATCCGGATATCTCCCAGTATCAACGTGGTGCTGATGTACGAGCTCAGGTCTTCGTAGGACTGGACGCCGGCGACCCCATCCGTAACCAGGTCAGCGGCTGAATCCAGGTTTCCTTCGGTCCAGTAGGCAATACCCAGGAGCGTAGTGGCGGCGCCTCGCCAGAAAGTATCGGTCTCCGGAAGCAGTTCGAGCGCCTGCCGCGCGTATCGAATGCTGTTGGCCTCATCGCCGTACGCCCCGGCAATGTAAGCCCGGGCAACCGCGATCATACCCGGCGTGGATCGAAATTCATCCTCGGCGGCTATGCACAGGTCAGCGGCGCCGTTTTTTTCATGCGCAGGCGGGCTGTCGCGAATGAGGCGCTCGATATGGTCGAGGCAATCTTCTGCAGCGCGGATATCTTCATTCAACAGCGTAAAGGCATAATAGATGTTGAGGACGGGTCTGGCCGAGATCAACTCGTCAGGCAGGGCTTTTACCCAGCCGTACCACGTCATCTCCTGGCTGCCCGTGATCATAGAACGTGCCGTCTTTTCGGCCAGATTGGCTACTCGGTCAAAGTCCTGACCTTCTAATGCATGATGGATGGCTTCAGGAAGAAATCCATGCTCTTCGAACCAGAGGCTTGCCCGCCGGTGAAGGCCAGGCAACAGGTCGGGGAGATGGGCGGCAAGATTCGACCGGAGCACGTCGGCGAAGAGGTGATGATATCGGTACCAGTGCCGTTTATCGTCCAGAGGGACGATAAACAGGTTGTCTCGTTCCAGCGTGTCCAGCATGGCGATGGTGTGTTCTCGGTCCGCCACGGCATCGCAGAGCGGGCCGCTCAGCCGGTCGAGTATGGAGGTGCAGAGTAAGAAGCGCCGAATCTCTTCGTCTTGACGTTGCAAGACCTCTTCCAGCAGGTAGTCTACGATGTAGCGGTCGTCTCCTGCGAAGGCCCTGACGAACCCTGAACGGTCTTCGCGGCCTTGCATGGAGAGCGCGGCCAGTTGAAGCCCGGCTATCCATCCTTCGGTTCGGGCTTCGAGCGTGGTCAGGACGTCGGGCGAAAGATCCAGCCCCGTGATGTCGTTCAGGAATAAGGCTGCCTCGTCGAGGTTGAATCGCAGGTCAGGGGCGCGCAGTTCGGTCAACTCGCCGCGAGCTCGCAGGCGGGCCAGGTGCAGCGGAGGGGAGGTGCGGCTGGCAATGACGGCATGTACGTGCGGCGGCATGTGGTCGAGCAAATATCCGAGCCCGTTATGGATGAGTTCGTTTTCGATCACATGGTAATCGTCGAGAACAAATGCCACGTCGCCTTCAAGCGGGCTGAGTTCGTTGATCAGCGTAGTGAGCGTAACTTCGATGGGCGGGGGCTGCGGCGTATGCAACAACGAAAGGGCCCGTTCTCCGATGTCCGGCTGAACGTTCCGTAGCGCTGAAATGAAGTAGGTCCAGAATAAGGAGGGGTCGTTGTCGGATGGTGCCAGGGACACCCAGCCTGTACCGGGTCCAGCGTTCTCGGCGTCAGCGAGCCACTCGGCCAGCAAGGTGGTCTTGCCGAAGCCGGCCGGCGCCGAAATGAGCGTCAGCTTGCGTGTGACCCCCTGGTGTATTCTCTCGATCAGTCGTTGACGTGAAACCAGCCCCGAACGCCACGGGGGCGCGTATAGTTTGGTCTCCAGCAGAGGAACACCCGGGTTCGTATGTATGGATCGATCGACCATAGGCGTAATATACACGATTCGTTCGGTTCTGACTGACAGTGCCTGTCCGATAACTTCGTTTTTTCGTATTTTGTGCCTCTACCCACAGGGACGGCCGGCGAAGTCATCAGAACAAGCCATATAGTACAAGCCACACAGTACAAGCTACACAGTATAAGCCTGACCGCCGTGCCTCCTCGGTTCCCCGGTTTATGCCTGGCAGCGTCCAGGCCTCAAATACGCATTTTTCCACCTGTTCAGATTAAATTCATGAAGTGCACCCTGACCTGTATTCTGTTCGTTTGTATTGGTCTCATGTCAATCTCCAGCGTCCACGGTCAATCCGGGGAGGCGTCCATGTCTCGGGCAACGGCCGGCCTCGGCTTCGGCGGCGCCGTTGCTACGGACGGTCAACACATCTTCGTCGGATCCGCCCCGGTGGGGTGGCCTCGAGGGGACGAACCGCCCGGAACGGTTTATCATTACACGAAGAACGAAGCAGGCGACTGGACCGAAACGAGCCGGCTTCAAGCCTCGGACGCCCGGATCGGCGATTTCTTCGGGCGATCGATCTACCTGAACGACTCCATGCTGCTCATCGGCGCCCCGGGCGCTTCTACCGTGTACGTGTTCGAGAAGGACGAGGCTGGCGACTGGCGTGAAACCGGCAAGGTGCGGCCGGCCGGCCTCGACGAGCGCATGGATTTCGGGGGCACCTATGCCCGGGGCGGCTATCGGACCAACACGATCGCTATGGCCGATGACCGCATCGTCGTAGCCGCCTACCCCCAGGTGGATCTGGGCCTGAATTCCCGGAGCTTCGAGCTGGATCAGATGGGCGGCGCAGTGTACGTCTTTCGCAAGGCGGGCGATACCTGGGAACAGGAAGCCGTCCTCGAACAGGAAGAGCCGGCGCCCGACGGTTTCGGATTTTCCATTGCTGCCGAAGGGCAACACGTCTTCGTCGGTGCACCCGGTGCTTCTGAAAGCCGCGGCCGCCTTTTCGTCTTCTCGCTCGATCAGGCCTCCGGCTCGTGGTCGCGAGGAGAAGTGGTGCCGCAGGAAGACCTGAGCCCGGGCAATGCCTACGGGGTGGACGTGGCCGCCGACCGCGGGCATGTGTACGTGGCTACGCTGCGATTCGATCCAGACGGGGCCGTCTTCGTATTCGCTCCGTCCAGCGAGGGGGCGTCGTGGGAACAGCATCACAAAGTGTCGTTGCCCGGAGGTATGGAGGGGAGCCGTTTTGGCCCTTTCCTGGCCGTTTCGGGTCATGAGCTCCTGGTCAGCAGCCCCTTTGGCAGCCCTCACCTTCTGCGGCACGGCATGGACCATGAGGGCTGGACGTACGTGCACGAGTTTACGCCGCCCGACGAACGCAGCGAAGGCCGGTTCGGAATGGGAGTGGCCTTACACGAAGACCTCGCTGTCATCGGATCCCCGCGAGCGGACTACGAAGAAGGCCTGGCTACCGTTTTCGAACGCAGCGGCTCCGAGTCGTCCTGGACGGCCGCAGCCACGTTGCTCAGCGAAGTGAACAGCCTGTCCTCCATACGCGGTGGGGAAGTGAGGTGCGAAGACGGGGCGGCCAGCCTCTTCGACTGCAACAAGGTCGATCTGCTCTCTTTCGTCTCCCTCAAGGAACTCTCTCCGAATCGAGGCGCCAAGATGACGGACATCTGGGGGTGGGAAGATCCCCAGACCGGCGCGGAATACGTGCTCCAGGGCCGCGAAGACGGCGTCGCTTTCGTCGACATCAGCGACCCCTACAACCCGGTGTACGTCGGCCAGCTCATGAAGACGGACGGCGCACCCGGCAGCAGCTGGCGGGACGTCAAAGTGTACGACAACCACGCCCTCATCGTGGCCGACGGCGCCCGCCAGCACGGTATGCAGGTGTTCGACCTGACCCAGCTCCGCGATGTCGACCCGGCGGACATGCCGGTGGACTTCGAAGAGACCGCGCTCTACCGGGGGATCGCCAGCTCCCACAATATCGTGGTCAACGAAGAGACCGGTTTTGCCTATGCCGTGGGCAACGATTCGGGCGGTGAAGCGTGCGGCGGGCAGTTGCACATGATCGACGTCCGCGACCCGAAAAATCCGTCTTTCGCAGGGTGTTACATCTACGAAGAGGGGCGCGGCACCCACGACGCGCAATGCGTCGTCTACCGGGGGCCGGATAGCGACTACCAGGGGCGCGAAATCTGCCTGAACTCGAACGGGTCGGCCTTTATTATCGCGGACGTCACCGACAAGGAGACCCCCAAGACGGTATCCGTGACGACGTATCCCAACCTGGCATATACCCACCAGGGCTGGCTTTCCGAAGACCAGAAATACTTCTACATGAACGATGAGCTGGACGAGCTCAACGGCAACGTGCCCCGCACGCGCACGTTGATCTGGGACGTCGCCGAGCTCGAGGATCCCCAGCTGGTCAACGAATTCCTGCTCGATTCGAGGGCGAGCGACCACAACCTCTATGTGAGGGGCCACTTCCTGTATGAATCCAACTACCAGGCCGGCCTGCGTATCCTGGACATCTCCGATCCGGTGAATCCGGTGGAAGTCGCCCATTTCGACACCGTGCCGTTCGGCGAGGACGTGCCCGGCTTCGGGGGCTCGTGGAGCAATTATCCCTACTTCGATAGCGGCGTCATCGCAGTGAGCAGCCGCGGCGAAGGATTGTTCCTCCTGAAAAAGCAAGACGTTGACCTTTAACGAACCGCTGTACATGGATCCAATCACCGAAGACGACCTGGCGTTGCTCCGGAAGCACGATACCCCCACGGTGTGTAATGTCATCGAACTGTTCGACATCCGCCCGCGCAACGTGGGATACATGGACCGCCGCATCGTGCCCTGCTTTCCAGAGATGCCTCCCATGGTAGGGTTTGCCGCTACGGCCACCTTCCGGGCGTCGGCCCCGGCTCTGGGCGACGTGTATGCCAGCCTCGAAGAACAGGTAGCGACGTTCGAAGAACACCCCCGCCCGACGGTGGTCGTCTTCCAGGACCTGGATGACCCGACGGTGGCCGCTACCTTCGGTGAGATCATGTGCACGACCTACCAGGCGTTCGGAGCGGCCGGCCTCATTACGAGCGGGGCCGGCCGCGACCTCGATCAGGTTCGCGCCCTCGGCTTCCCGGCATTCACCAATGGGACGATCTGCTCCCACGGGTACAGCCATACGCTCAACCTCCAGGTGCCCGTCCACGTCGGAGGGATGATCGTACACCCGGGTAATCTGCTCCACGGAGACTGCAACGGCGTGACGCGGATCCCACTCTCCATTGCCCGTCAGGTGGCGCAGGCCTGCGACGAGTTCGTGGCTGCCGAGTCCGTCCTGCTCGATTACCTGAAAGCCGGGGCCGTGACCTACGAAGGACTTGCAAAGGCGAGAGCGGTCTGTCAGGACCGGATCAACCGGTTGAGGAAGCAGCTCCTTCGCTGACTCGCTTTTTAAGGGCGTGATGATTACTTTCCCTGCACCAACCCGGGTTGGACTCATCAATGCCCTCGCCTCTTATGCTTGCCCACGACGATCGACGCAGTCCCGCGGTACAGGCCTTCCAAAGGCTGGCGGTCTTCTTGCTCGCTGCTGGGATGGCGGCGTCGGGATGCACCCGCGAGCGACCCGTCGTCTACGAAGCGTTCGTCTTCGAGGAGGTGGATGGGCGCGTATCCGTCGAGGCGGAACATTATCATGAGCGATCCGCCGGCGGGACGGAACGCGCGTGGTATACCCTCTCCGTCGATAGCCTGCCCGGAGCTTTCTACCGTGAACCGCCGGCCCAGGTCTACACGGCCAGCCAGGCCCGGTATGTGGAAGGGTTGCCCGACACCCGGGTCACCCACGACGACTCCCTGATCGTTGGAACCAATTTTTATCCGGAGCCGGGCATCGGGCCCACGCTCGGTTACCGCGTGTGGTTCAATACGCCCGGACGTTATCTGGTCTGGGCGCGTGCCCATTCCACCGGTACAGAAGACAACGGGATCCACGTAGGCCTCGACGGCGACTGGCCCGAATCGGGGCAACGTATTCAGTGGTGTGACGGAAAAAACCAGTGGACGTGGTCGTCGGCCCAACGAGTACCCGAAAACCACTGCGGAGTCCCCCGGAGCATCTACCTCGATGTCGAGTCGCCCGGCCTCCATACGATCCAGTTCTCTATGCGCGAGGATGGGCTCGAATTCGATAAATGGATCATGACCCTCCACGAGGACGACACCCCGGTGGGTGCAGGGCCTGAAGAACGAGTGCGGCCCTTGAAAGAATTGAGAGAGTGAGACTCCGAACGCGTGGACGACCTGCGTGTGCCGGTCGTCCCGCGCCTGTTTAACCTGAAGGACCACGAAAGAAATTCATGAAGCGTTATACCATTGCCGTTGTGCCCGGGGATGGCATCGGGCAGGAAATTGTGCCTGAAGGCCTCAAAGTCCTCGACGCCGTCTCACAGCGTGAGGGATTCGAGCTCGCCTGTACGCATTTCCCGTGGAGTGCGACCCTGTACAGGGAAACGGGATACTTCATGCCCGATGACGGCCTCGAACGACTCCGGGCATTCGACGCCATCTATTTCGGCGCGATCGGCCGGCCCGACGTCGACGACAGCCTCCCGGCGCTCCACTATACGTTCCGCGTACGCAAGCAATTCCACCAGTACGTGAATTACCGCCCCGTTCGCCTCATCCCGGGCGTTCCCGGCCCGCTACGGGGCAAAACGCCGGAGGACATCGACTTCATCATCCTGCGCGAGAACACCGAAGGCGAGTTTTCCCAGATGGGCCAATTCGCCAACCCGGATGCGCCCGAAGGGTTTGCCCTCCAGACGAGCATTTTCACGCGCAAAGGCATCGAACGTTTTGCCCATTACGCCTTCGAACTGGCTCGAAGGCGGCGGCGCCATGTGACCAACGTCACCAAGTCCAACACGCTCATCCACAGCATGGTTTACTGGGATCGGATCTTCGACGAGGTCGGCGCCTCGTACCCGGATGTCACCCTCGAACACATGTACGTCGATAACGCGGCCGCCTCGTTTGTGCTGCGCCCGGAGCGGTTCGACATCATTGCCACGACCAACATGATCGGCGACATCCTGAGCGACCTCGGAGGCGCTTTGATGGGCAGCCTCGGCCTGGGGCCGAGCGGCAACTTGAACCCGGAGAAGGACTACCCGTCGATGTTCGAACCCATCCATGGCTCCGCGCCCGACATCATGGGGCAGGGCATCGCCAATCCCATCGGTACGATCTGGTCGGCCGCGCTGATGCTGGCCCACCTGGGCGAGTTCGACGCCGCGCAGGCCATCGAAAAAAGCCTGTTCGCGGTGCTGCGAAAGGGCCTCTTCACCGCCGACCTGGGAGGGACTGCACGAACGGCCGAAGTGGGCGATGCCGTCGTCGAACACCTCGCCGTACCGAGCGATGTGGCCGAATAAGATGTGGCCGGATAAACGGATCATCGATCTCACGCTCCCCCTCCGCTCCGGCATGCGAGGGGTGAATATCGAGCCGGCCTGCACCGTGGCCGAACAGGGCTGGAATGCCAGTACCTATCACCTCTACTCGCATGCCGCAACGCACATGGACGCCCCCCTCCATTTCGGGGTAAACAACCGCACCATCGACGACATTCCCCTGGATCGATGCCTGTGCCCGGTCTGGATTGCGGACGTGTCTCCGGTGGAGCCGAAGGCGTTGATCACGGTCGGCGACCTGGGGACCATCCCGGAGCGCATACAGCCCGGGGAAGGGCTGTTGCTCAAAACAGGCTGGAGCCAACGCCTGGGCGAGCCGGACTATTACAACGCCCTGCCCCGGGTGAGCGAGGAGCTGGCGTTGTGGTGTGCGGGCAGGGCGTTGCCTCTACTCGGCGTAGAACCCCCTTCCGTGGCGGACCCGCTCGATCTCGAAGAGGTCACGCGCATCCACCGCATTCTGCTTGGCGCCGATGTGGTCATCGTCGAGGGGTTGACCAACCTGGAGGCGTTGCGTCGCGAGCGGGTCTTGTTTGGTGCGCTGCCCCTCAAGGTAGCAGGAGGAGATGGTGCGCCCGTCCGTGCATTTGCTGTCGAGGAATGAGCGATGCCGGCCCCTTCACGAAATCGAACCGCTTTGCTGGCCGGCCTCCCTCCGGAGTGGCCCGGAGATCTCCGCGCGCAGCTTCGCGAGCACGCCCTCAGGTCCGAGCGCACGGTAGTCGTGCTCGATGACGACCCGACCGGCACCCAGACAGTGCACGACGTGCCGGTGCTCACCGGGTGGAGCGTGGAGGCCCTGCAGCGCGAGTTCGAGGCGAAGGCCCCGCTCTTTTTCATCCTGACCAATTCGCGGAGCGTGTTTCCGGATAGAGCCTGCCTCATCGCTCGTGAAGCCGGCAGGAACCTGATGGATGCGTCTCGTTTGACCGGCCGCGCCTTCACGGTGATCAGCCGGAGCGATTCTACCCTCCGCGGCCACTACCCGGCGGAAGTCGATGCCCTCGCGGAGACACTCGGCATGGAGGAGGCCATTCATGTCCTCATTCCCTTCTTTCTGGAGGGTGGGCGCCTGACGTATCGCAACATACACTGGGTAGCCGGGGGGGACGAGCTCGTCCCGGTGGCGGAGACCCCTTTTGCCAGGGATCCGTCGTTCGGTTACACCTCCTCCAACCTGTGTGATTGGGTCGAGGAAAAAACGCACGGCCGCGTACCTGCTCATACGGTGGCGACGCTGGCCGTCGAAGATCTGAGAAGCGGGGGGCCGGCATACGTCGAACAGAACGTGATGGCGCTCCCTCCCCGCAGCGTGTGCGTGGTCAACGCGCTCACGGAACAGGACCTCGACGTAGCCGCCCTCGGCTTGTTGTTCGCCGAAACGAAGGGCCGGCCGCTGATCTATCGCACGGGGGCGTCCTTCGTGAGCGCGCGCGTCGGGATGCCGCCGCGCCCGTTATTGTCGACGAAGGCGTTGAATCTGGAGGGGGAGGGCGCCGGCCTCGTCGTCGTAGGCAGCCACGTACCCCTGTCGACCCGGCAGCTGAACCACGCGCTGGAGCACGCAGCGGTGACGGCGGTCGAGCTCGATGCCGGCGCCGTGCTCGACGGGGGGCAACGGGAGCGGGAAATAGCCGGGGTTGCAGAACAGGTGCAGCAGGCGCTGGAAACAGCACGCGATACGGTGCTCTACATCAGCCGGGAGCTCATCACAGGCGCCTCTGCCGAGGAGAACCTGCGCATCGCGCGGTCCGTCTCTGCCGGGCTGGTCGACGTGATTCGCAGGATCTCCTGCCGGCCCCGTTACCTGCTCGCCAAAGGCGGCATCACGTCGAGCGACGTGGCTACCCGGGGGCTCGGGCTCGAGCGGGCGATCGTCCTCGGTCAGATTCTGCCCGGCGTGCCCGTATACCGGCTGAAGGACGGCAGCCGTTTCCCCGACCTCACCTACGTCGTTTTCCCCGGCAATGTGGGCGAGGTCGACGCAATCACCCGGGTGGTTCGGACGTTGTCGGATCGCCCCGGATCGCCCCGCCGTGACCCATGAATCGAGAACCCGGAACGCACGAATGACTTCACTCTCCGAAACCAAGACGACGCTCGTCCCGAAGCGATTTTATTTCGTGATGGGGACCTTTCTTCTTTCTGTACTCCTGTACGTCGACCGCGTATGTATCTCAGCGGCGCAGCCGCAAGTGGTCGCCGACCTCGGGCTCACGGATACCCAGATGGGGTGGGTGCTGTCCGTCTTCGCGCTGGGGTATGCGCTGTTTCAGACGCCTTCCGGGATCCTGGCCGACCGGTTCGGGCCGCGCCGCATCTTGACGGCGGTGGTGTCGTTCTGGTCCGTGTTTACGGTCATGACCGGGCTGGCCTACAACTACGTGTCGCTGCTCATCTACCGGTTTCTCTTCGGCGCCGGCGAAGCTGGGGCCTTCCCCGGGATCGCACGGGCCGTGTTTTCGTGGATTCCGATGAACGAACGCGGGCTGGTCACGGGCATCAACTTCTCCGGCTCCCGCCTCGGGGCCGCCTTCGCTCTGCCTGTGGTTGCCTGGATGATCACGGCCATCGGGTGGCGCCTCACGTTCGGCGTTCTCGGGGCCATCGGGTTCGTCTGGGCGCTGGTCTGGTACCTGTGGTTTCGCGACGACCCCTCGGAGCATAGAGGCATCTCGGACGACGAGCTGCGCTTCATCCAGACGCATCGCCAGCAGGTCGACCCCCTCAACAGGCGGCCCCTGTCTGCCCATACGTTGTTCTCTTCGAAAAACATGTGGCTGGCTATGGGGCAGTATTTTGCCAGCAACTTTACCTTCTTTTTTACCCTGACGTGGCTCTTTCCGTACATCAAAACCCAGTACGGGCTCGAAACGGTAGAGGCCGCGTTCTACGCGTCGGCGCCCCTTGTCTGTGGGGCCCTGGGCAACTGGTTCTCGGGGTGGCTCGTCGACCGCATTTACCGGAGCGGCCGGTGGAGGCTGTCGAGAAGCGTGCCTGCCATCGCCGGCTTCGTGCTCGCGGCAGGAGGGCTCGTGGGCAGCATCTACATGACGGATGTCGCCGGCGCCATCGTATTCCTGTCGATCGCCATCTTCGGGGCCGACATGACGCTGAGCCCGTCCTGGTCGTTTTGTGTCGACATCGGGCACGAAAACGCCGGCGCGGTGTCCGGCACGATGAACATGGCCGGTAATCTGGGGTCGTTCATCACAGCGCTGGCCTTCCCTTATCTGCAGGCCTGGACGAGTTCGTCGACGCCCTTTTTTATCGTCGGCGCGGTGCTCAACGGCCTCGCCATCCTCGCCTGGCTGGCCATGCAACCGGAACGAACGCTGGAGGACTATTAAGTGAACGCTTTGAAAGGCGCCTGCATCGGCGCCGGCTACTTCAGCCAGTTTCACCTCGACGCCTGGACGCGCATCCCCGAAGTCGACCTCGTCGCGATCTGCGACCTCGACGAATCCAGGGCGCGGCAGGCCGCGGAGGCCTACGGCGTGCCGGAGGTGTATACCGACGTTCGAGAGATGCTGGCGGCCCGGGAGCTCGACTTTGCCGACGTCATCACGCCTCCGGCCACGCACGAAACGCTCTGCCGGGCACTGGCCGAGGCCGGCGTGCACGTCATCTGCCAGAAACCGCTCGCCCCGACCTGCGAGGATGCTGAACGTATGGTCGAACAGGTTGACGCCCACGGCGTCCGGTTTATGGTGCACGAAAATTTCCGCTTTCAGCCCTGGCACCGCGAGATCAAGAAACTCCTCGACGAGGGCGCCATCGGACAGGTGCACTCCCTCACGTTTCGCTCCCGCACCGGCGATGGGTGGGGCGATGAGGCCTATCTGGGCCGGCAGCCCTACTTCCGCACGATGCCGCGCCTGCTCATCTACGAAACGGGGGTGCATTTTATCGACACGTTCCGGTACCTCGCCGGCGAGGTCAGACAGGTGTATGCCGTCCTCCGCCGGCTCAACCCGGTTATCGCCGGGGAGGACTGCGGGCTGATGGTCCTCACCCACGACAACGGCGCCGTAGCGATGTGGGACGCCAACCGCTACAACGCCTCCACGGCCGAGGACCCGCGCTACACGTTCGGCGCCTTCCTCGTCGAAGGCGCCGAGGGGACCCTCCGGCTGTACGAAGACGGCAGGCTGACCATCCAGGCGCTGGGGGCCGGGGAAGTCGAGCATCCTTACACGCACGAGCGCCGCGGCTTCGGGGGCGATTGCGTGTACAACACCCAGCGCCATTTCGTCGAAAGCCTGCTGGAAGAGGCGCCCTTCGAGACGGACGCCCGCGACTACCTGCAGGTGCTGCGGATACAGGATGCGGTGTACGCCGCTGCGGAATCGGGCCGGCCCGTGAGTCTCGTGCCGTGAGTGTTATCCCTGCCATCGGTTTATTAGTGATGTTACGCGAACTGTGCACAGCAGGCTGGTTGACGCGGCTTTGCAACCGTGCAAAGCCGCTCTGGCAGCACGTATGCGCATCCGGCGCGTAACATCTGTTTATTATTAGCGTCCATAACGGGGTCATGCACAGGGAGGTTGATTGCCGGAGGCTCGATAGCTCACGGCCGCATACAGTAGGATACAATAGTGTAAATACGGGATAGTTATTCTTCCTTCATTCATCTACCATTTAGTAAGAATGTTTATAAGGATATTAACCCCGATATTAGGGCGTGTGGACATTTAGCGGCGGCCAGCGCTTTTTTGATGGGTGTTGAGCAGATCAAGGCGCATTCCGAGACGCGATGCGGGGTATCTCGCGAGGAATGGTACGCAGCGATGCACAACATCGGCGAAAAAGAGCGGATGCAGATGAATGTCCACACGCCCTAGGTAGACCCCACGTATGTCATGGCGGAGCAAACAGATACGATACCGGCTCCCTTTTACGACGCGTTCATAAGTTATAGCAGGGTAAACGAAAAATTTGCGAAGCGCCTGGAGGCCCGGTTGGAGCGATATCGCCCGCCCAAAGGCCTGGATATAGAGAAACGGCGCCTCAACGTATTTCGCGATATCCAGGATATCAAAGGCAATAAGTTATCTACTGCCATTAAGAATGCTCTTCGGAATTCCAGATATCTGATTGTGATCTGTTCGCCCGTAGCCAGGGCTTCCGAGTGGGTAAATAGAGAAATCGAGACATTCGTCGAGTTTCATGGTGCAGAAAACGTCATCCCCGTAATTCTTGACGGGAGGCCCAACAACGAAGTCTGGCCGGATGACGAGAACCAGGATCATGCGTTTCCAGAACAGGTCGTGAAGCATCTCGGGGATCCGCTGGCTGCCGATTTCCGAGAACGAGAGGGGGTATCGAAGTCAGAGCAGCGCGTCCTGGAGCGGGAAGCGCTGTATCAGTTGAAGGCTACTCTGTACGACGTAGAAAAGGAAGAGCTCCTGAAAAGGCAGCAAAACCGAACGAATCAGCGACTGGCGGCCGCACTTGGCGTTGCGGTTTTAGTCATAGTAGCCTTTGCTTGGATTTCTCTATTTGCAGTTGCACAAAGCGAACTTGCAAGAAGTGAGGCAGATAGAGCGACAGAGAATGAGAAAATAGCTCAGGACAGCACAGCTGAAGCACAGCGCCAACGGGAATTGGCCCTACAAAATTTAACTACTGCCAATGAGAATGCCAGATTGGCGGAAGAACAGCGTCAAATTGCACTTAGAAATGCACAGACCGCTCTGGATAGCGCTGCTGAGGCCCAGTATCAGCGATCTGTGGCTTTTGAGAATCAGAGAATTGCAGAGGAAAATGCGCAGAGAGCGGAAGAGCAAACGCAGATAGCGCTTGCGAACGAAGAAGAAGCCGAACGGAACGCTCTACTTGCACAACAGCAGCGCGACCTGTCCGATTCCTTGCGGCAACGGACCCTGGGGCTAGCGCTGGCGACCAAGGCCCTGGATCAGATCGAGAGCGGTAACGGCCGGCTGGGCGCTATTCTCGCGCGAGAAGCCTATCACTTCAACGCAATCAGCAGGGGGGAATTTATCAATGAGGTGTACAATGCATTGCGGCAGACCCTTAATGCAATCGATGAAGGCGCCGGTGTCCCCCGGTTGATCGAACCTCCGCATCAGGACTGGGTCCGATCTGTGGCCTTTCATCCTGGAGGGGATCTGATTGCTTCCGCCGGCAGCGACGGTCTGATCTATGGCTGGTCGGCAGCCGGAAACAACGAGGAGGCTGATCGGATCGAAGGGCATGGAGAGGACGTGGTGCGATTTGTCGAATTTGATCCACGAGGACGATTCGTAGTCTCCGTGGGTGACGACAGGACGTTGAAACTATGGGACAAGGACATCTGGGGTATCCCGGCTGAAACCCTTCCTGAACCCGATCAGCGCGCATTGTCAGAAGGCATTGCTCGCGGCCTCGCCCTGTCTCGTGAAGGTCGCTTTGTCGCGCTCTCGCAGGAAGGAAATACGATTTTTGTGTTCCCTACAGAGGACACTCAAATCCCGGGAGATACTCTGGAGACCGGTACTTATACCGTGTTTGCCCTCACCTTTTCGGCGGATGGGGAGCGTATTCTGGGGGGCGATCAGTACGGAGTGGTCCGTGTATGGGACAGGGAGACGGGAGAACCGCTTCAAGAGTTGCAGAGCCATGACGGCCGGATCAACGCCATCACACTGAATCGCCAGGGGAATATGATGGCAACCGGAGGCGAAGATACCGCCATCCTGCTCTGGGGGAAGGACCGAGCTGGAACCTGGGCCTGGTCCGATACACTCCGCGGTCACGACGGTCCGATTACGGCCCTTGCTTTTGGCCCGTCCGATTCGAGGCTGGCCTCGGCCAGTCGCGATGGAACCATACGGATATGGAATTTAGACCGTTTGGATGAGGAAGCGCCGATCGTTCTGGACGACCACGAGTCCTGGGTGTTATCCATCGCGTTCAGCCCCGCCGGCGATACCCTGGTTTCGGGAAGCGCCGACCGAACCGTTCGCGTCTGGCAGATCGACCCGAATCGCCTCGCCGCCATGATCTGCGACCGCGTCGACCCGAGACTGGGTCCGGGCGTGTGGGAGCGCCTCGGGGACGACCTGATTCCGTATCCCAATTCATGCTCAAACGCTGCCGAATAAGCGATGTATCCCATGTACGAAAGATCGATCGAGAAATGGCTTCCTCTATGCCTGGTGTGTGTGTTAACGTGCCCGCAATTATTGATGGGCCAGAACGCGCCTTGCACAGACAGCCTGCGAGACGCTCGCCTTCATTACGACCGGGGTTTTTTCGATCGAACGATTGCGGCCCTGGGTCCGTGCTGGGGAGCGGGTGAGCATGGACTCGAGCGCGTACAACAACGCGAAGTGTTGTTGATGCTGGCCAATGCATATTTGTACGAGGATCAGAGAGATTCAACCGACCTCGTGGTTCGACAACTTATGAAAAGGGTGGATCAATCGTACAGGGCCAACACCCTGGAAGACCCGATCCTCATCCAGGAGATGGTCAGTAAACACCGGATCAGGTGGTGGGAGCGTCGCGGGGTACAGATCGCTGTCGGTGCAGCCATAACAGGCGCCTTGATATACATCGTGACCAGACAGGGGCCAGAGTCTCTAGGGGGCGCACCCGAAAATCCTCCTCCTCCCGGGCAATAGCAATATCCCTGGAGAGAGAAATATCATGAATTTGCACGATAGAATTGCACACTGCGGAGTGGTATCATGGGGATATTGATAGGATATCGGGGTACCCATGAACGCCCGGGCCAGGCATGTTTACACCGGGTCATCGTCCCTCCGTTAACAGGGTCAACCATCTAATCTAATAGGATCGAATCATGAAATCACTGATACTATTCGCCGGCGCCTGCCTGTTGTGGCTGGGCAGCGCAGATCACCTACACGCTCAACATTCACCCCTCCTGGACAAGATGGACGATAACTATCCGCGTCCGCAGCTAAACGTCACAGACATTACCTCCCTGAAAGAACAGGCCGGAATAAATATAGAGGCTCCCGAAGAGCTCGGGTACGACATCGACGGATTTGTTCTCGAAGAGACCGCTACGTATGACGAAGCAACCATCCTGGTCACCGGTTCGCCCGGGTGGATGAACGACCAGGGTTTGGTGCGCGTGTTCAACAAAGAGGGTGGATCGCCTCCCGCATTCATCGGCGAAATTGCGCATCCCGAGCCGGCGGACGATCAGCGATTCGGTACCGCCGTGAGCTTTTTGGGGTTGACGAACTATCTCAAAGACGACGAGGAGGTTCAGGTAGCCCTGGTCGCCGTCAGCGGCGGAGGCTCCAGTCCTTTCATAAACATCGTTTACCTCAACACGGAAGCGTTGCGGCAGAACCAGGTCCAGGTGGAGAATACCCGGGCTATCATCCCGGGTGACGATGCGCGTTTCGAGTTCGACGCACAGTCCCAATTTGGAAAAAGCCTGGCTCGCATAGAACGTATCGGCGATAGCGTTTTGTCCTTTGCTATCGGAGCCCCCCTGGAAGAGGATGAGAACGGCAATCCCAGCGGGGCTGTTTTTGTTGTGTTCTTCGATTTGGAAGACGAAGAGGCGGTAGCCGTCCAGAAGGTGGACAAAGCCTTTCTGGCCTCTCAGAATGCCCTGGGCGGTAATTCGTTCGATGAGAAGGACGAATTCGGATATGCGCTCGCCAATCTCGGAGACCTGGACAATGACAACAACGTGGATCTCGGTGTAGGAGCCCCGGGAACGAGCGGCGCCAATACAGAAAATCAGGGATCCATCTGGATATTGTGTCTCGACCTCGTTAGCGGCAGCGATCCGGATGATCCGCCGTATGCGTACGAAATTGTCCGGGAATCCTTGCAGCTCATGTACCCTTCAGACGATGCGGCCGGCGCATCGCCTCGATTCGGGTCGGATCTGGCCGCTATCGGTTTGCTAAATCAGGCCGAAAATCCCTTCGTGAAGATCACGCCCGAACCCACTCTGAAATTGCCGTATGTACTGGTGGGAGCGCCGGGAGAACATCAATCCCGAGGGGCGTTCTGGGCGCTGCAACTGGACATGCTCGAGAAGAATACCCGGCGCTCCTACAGGGTGGACGGCCTTGCGCTGGATAACGACGAGCCGGCCCAGGGCAATCTGGGCGATGCCTTTTTCTGGAACGCAGCGAAGGATAACGGTGAACACACCGTGTTTGCAAGATCGGCAAACGACGTCCAAGAGGATGTGTTGGCGATGAGAGCGGCGGATTTTACGAACACTTTTGCGCTGATCGTCTCCGAAAGCAGAACGACGCATCCCGATTACCCCACCCACAAATACGGATTTCTCGATGCCGAGTTGAATCCCGTTCGAATGCGCGATACGTTGCGGTTTGTGGACTTCTTGAACAGGCAGGATTTTCCGGTCGATCCTGACGACCCAGATTCTGACGCCATTACCATCTACAGTGCGCGAGGATTGAGTTTGCTCACAAATGTATCAGATCTAGATAATGTGGACTATATAAAATACGGGTTCGGATTATATCTAGATGAAGTGGGTGTGGCAAAATGCTCACAAATCAATGACTGTGTATTTGAACGATCGGACCACGCATTTCCTTATTTCATGTTAGGAGATGCGGTGGAAGTTAATACCGACACGGAACTACGAACTGTACCACGTCCCCTGCCGCATAATGGCAACAGGCCCGGCCTCCAGGGGAATGGGATAAATTTCATCGAAGCAGAAATACACAGAACAGACGGTACATCCATGCACATAAGCACGGATCTGTTCGTTGAAAATTACTGGCCGGATGTTAGAAGCTTTTCGGTATTTGCAGAGGTTCAACCGCCGCCCGATGACCCGAACAAAGCACCGGTTCTCGATCATTTAGGCCGAACGGTAACGCAGGGCAATGACGCGACGAACATGATTACCATTGACTTAGAACAGCTGGGAAGCCGGAAAAATTTCAATGTGGAAGCCGAAGCACTCGGCGATACCAAACGAGTGGAATTTAAAGTCCGAATACAAATTCAAGCACAAGATCAACTACCGAATCCAGGTGAAATATTCGATTGCTTCAAAGCAACGGATTACAATCCTCCGTTTCGGCTTTTTGACGAAGGGAATACGATCGACCTGTATACGCGGTGTGATCCAGCATTCGAGAATGCTACCGGGCTGGAGAACAAGGGGTATAGTTTGTTTGAAGTAAGCGCACGTCCCTTTGATTCCTTTGGGAAGAACCGAAAAAATCCTGCTATATTTGTGCGTTTTACGGGCAGCTTACCCAACGCTCCAATCAGCGCAAATAAAGTCTCCTCTCTGGTTGCTCCAACGTTCCAGGCTGCTGAATCGACCCTCAACGTTTACGAAACAGACTTATATCAAAACTTTCCCAATCCTTTTACAGGAGGGACTACGTTCTCTTACGCGTTGAAAGAGGGCGCTATGGTCAAGCTTTCAATCATGGACCTGACCGGTAGAGTACTGGATGTCGTGCAGGAAGGGTATACAAACGAGGGGGTATACCAGGTTAGTTACTCCAATGAGATGCTCTCGAGCGGGTTGTACTTTTTGAGATTGGAGGTAGACGAAAGAACCTTTACCAAAAAGATGGTGGTCGTGAAGTAAACGACCTGAAAGCTTCCCCTTTCAACTGGAATGAGCTTTTAGTAGATATGCTTCGTAGAGTTCACCTTCGGGTATGCATCAGAACCTGGATGAGGCTGGTTGTTTTGAGCTGGATCACCCTGGGCGGCACGTCAATCTGTGCCGCCCAGGTGTTATCCGAAAAACTCATGGGCCGGAATGAGGGGAATCTCTTCCCGGAATTAAATGCTGAAGACCACTTTGGCGCTTCAATAACTACCATCGAAGATCTCGATCTGGATGGAGTCCCCGAGATCATAGTAGGTGCGCCTAATGACGATAACGATCAAGGTCTGAATGATGCGGGTGCATTCTGGATACTTTTTCCTGACAGCCTGGGCAATATTAAACGATCCCGAAAAATCACCGATAACCAGGTGATTTTCAACAATGTACTTCTGGAGGAAGAGCACTTCGGGTCTTCCGTAGCAGGGATCGAGGACGGTCCGTATCACCTCATAGCTGGCTCGATCGGGGCTGGCGATAATCCGGGTAAACTCTGGCTCATGGCATTAGACAGCCTGGGTAGTGTAACCGATTATCGGGTGGTTGTGAACAGAGATAGAGCAACCGATACCCAGTTCGGATGGTCTGTGTTGTCCCTTGGTGACATCAATCGCGATGGATCCATGGATTTTGCGGTCGGCGAACCCTGGGATAGCTCAGAGGGGTTTATCCGAGGTGCCGTCTGGATTGCTTCTCTCGGAGCAGACGGCGGGATATCCTGGAAGAAGATCACGGGCATGGACTTCTCTGACATCGAAGGAGAACCGTTCAGCGATCGAGATGAGTTTGGATGGTCATTGACCATGTTGTCTGATCTCAATGAAGATGATCGCCTGGAGCTGGTTGCCGTCAGTCGAGGTAACGGGGGCAAAATATGGATCCTCTCGTTGGACGATTCCCTGTCTGTAACAGACGTTCGGGTTATCAAAGGACATCAGGTTCGAGGAATCAGCGAAGCGAGCCCGTTAAGCCGTCTCATCCAGATCAATTCAGTGCAACGGCTGGATCTAGAAGGGGATGGTGTCGATGAATTAGCCGTAAGCTACAAACTCGATCGGGAAGAATCGATGCGCGTCATTCGTGTTCCCGCTGAGGCAATCGAGGAATTCAGATGCTCCCAGCAAAGAGATCAGCGGTGTGGCCCCATCATACCGAGCGGAGAACTCGGCGATTTCGATTCAGGAGACGTGTTCGGATCAGATCTTACGGTGGGTCCCGACTTCGATGGAAACGGTCTGATGGATCTCATCGTCGGAGCATCACATAAAGATATACCCAACATGGGGTCTCTCGGCGGTGCTCTGGGCAGCCAGCGGGGAGGAATCGTGATCGCATCTTTAAATCGAACGGGGGGAGTCGATCAACCGACCCGCTTGATCGATGAAGTGAACGGGGGATTCATCGGGTCGTTGAATATCTTTGACTCGTTCGGCCTGGCTTCAACAACTACAGGCGATCTTGATGGAAATGGGGTGAACGACATTGCAGTTTCCTCCATGGACATTGAGGCATTTGGCAGTGACGACTTCAGGGGAAGCGTACGGCTCATTTTCCTGGACGACGAACTGGATGCGCTTCGCCATATCCGGCTGCCCGACCAGATCAGGGCCCTCGATGGGCTCGTCGGGGATGAGGATCGTTTTGGATATGCCCTGGCCTTTATCCCGCTGGATCAGGATAACGTTCATGCTCCTGGCGGCATTCTGGCTGTGGGCGCGCCTCGCGATGATAGCGGCGGAGACGACCAGGGGGCTGTCTGGTTGTTCAGCGTATCTGGAGATCAGGTGCGCGACATTCAGCTGGTGGGTAAGATGAACGGGCAACACCCGGCGTTGAGTAATTTCCTTTCGGACGATGACGAGTTCGGCTCATCTCTGGCTTATCTGGGACGCCGATCCGATAGGGCCGTCCTGGCGGTTGGAGCCCCTGCCGGTTTGCAAAACGATGCCTTGCCCGGGCAGGGCACGGGAACGTTGTACCTGTTGTCGCTGGATCTTGATGATCTATCCGATATCGTCGTTGAGAATACGGTAACTAATGAAAGCCTGTATGGAGAACGATCTCCTGGCGATCGGTTCGCGGCGGCTTTAACGTTCTGGGGTGATTCCAGCGATGATGGGTTATATGACGTTATCGTGACGGAACTGGGTGCTACGAATAGAAGTGCAGGCGTTCACGTGATTGCCCTGGACGCCGAGTTTAAACCTCGTCTCGAACGGGTACGTGAAATTCGCTACACGGCCGATTTATTTGCCAACGCCACCACGGATGATCGCTTTGGAAGAGCGGCCGCTAACGTGGGCGACTTGAATCGGGACGGCGTGGATGAAATAGCCATTGGAGCTTCCCTGTATGACGGGAGTGAATTGGATAACGTAGGGATTATATGGCTTCTCTTCCTCAACGAACAAGGGGATCTCAATCCGGCGGTTGAAACGAATGTCTTTGGGATCGGGATCGATGAGCTATTGCGATTGGATAAAGACGATTTTTTCGGCACTTCGGTATCCGCCTATCAGAAGCACGATTCTACAGAGCAGCGTCTGATGATTGTTGGAGCCACCGGGGAAGACGCCTTCGAAGGAATCAATTTCGAGAACACGAAAACGGGGGGGATCTGGTTTCTCCAGTTGAACGTAGCTCCTACCTTTGACGTAGTTCGAAGCACAGGCTGCGATTCGGGGGAGGGGATAACCATTTCAGTAAACAGTGTTGCTTCAGGTAATCTGGGCGTCGATCTAGAAATTCTTTTCCGAAAAGGAGGGGATCCCTTCTTTTTGATTGAAAACCGAACCGATGTCTCGTCCAAAAAAGCGGATCTCTGCTTCCCGGACGAGCTGGTTACCGATTTAGGCCTGGAGTACTCGGTCACCGCGATTGACGATTTCAATTTTGAGTTTAACGAAATCGGATCCTTGCCGCTGCCCATTGCCAATGTGGTGAATGAACGCCTGCAGCCTTCGATCGAGGAGAACGGAAGTGAGGAAGCGGCCTATCGCCTCGTATCTGCTCCGATGTGGCTGACCGAAAACAGCCCTGACAGCGTGCTGACCGATGATCTGGGCGACTACGACGACACCGAGTGGCGTTTTTTCGAACCCGTACCGGGAGAGCGTGCACAGAATTATCCGGAATTTCCCGATACCGATCCATTTACTCCGGGAAAGGCGTTCTGGCTCGTCATCAAAGACCGTGACCGCCAGATCGACACCGGGGCCGGGGTTACGGTAGATCTACACAGGCATTTTCTGTATCGCTTGCAGGAAGGCTGGAATGCAATCGGGAATCCATATACGTTCGACATCCCCCTGGAAAATATACGCCTCTCTAACGGGGATCCGTTGCATATCTACTATTACGATAATGGCTGGCAAGAACACAACGGCGATATCGTTCCTTTCGAAGGATATATGGTCTGGTCGGAGACGGATATCAATGGCTTGATCTTCGATCCCGATCTGACTCCCGATAACGAGCTGAATACAACGGTGAGTACTTCGGCCCCTCTGGATTGGTCTATCCGCATTCAGGGACGAACGAAACACGCATCCGATGCGACTACGCGGGTCGGTGTTTCTGAACGTGCCCGGAACGATCACGATCCCCTGGACAAACCCGAACCGCCGGGTATCGGAAACTATATCTCGGTCTATGTACCCCACGACGACTGGAACAGCGCCAGCAAACGGTTTGACAGAGATATCCGCTCCAACCTGGATCGGGGCCAGATATGGAGGTTCGAATCCTATACGAACGAAAGGCGCGTCGATTTAGATTTTTTCGGGATGAACACGCTTCCGGACCAATACCGCATCGTCCTGGAAGATCTCGACAGCCGGGTCGTGGTCGACCTGGCCGATCAATCGCGCTTCTCCTACGTCAATACCCGGCCGGATGCGCCGAAGGTATTCAGGCTCATCGTTGGTCTGCCGGATTTCGTGGAGGCCGCCATCCAAAACCAGACCCTGATCCCGAAGGAGTTTGCGCTTATGCCGGGGTATCCCAATCCGTTCGTCGATACGATCACCCTCCCCTATCAGTTGCCGGTCGATACACACGTCGAGATCGAGGTATACAACGTACTGGGGCAGAAGGTGGCCACCGTTGTGCAGCAAGAGCAGCGTGCGGGGTACCACCGTGTAGCATGGGACGGCGTATCCAACGCCTGTAGATGCAATGCGGCCAGCGGCGTCTATTTTGTGACCATGAGGGCGGAAGCGTACTCCCAGACTGAAAAGGTTGTCTATGTACGATAAAAGGGAGTTTGAATCCTCTTATACCCTTTGCTCTGTTGCGAGATGGGGGCCCTATCAAACTTCGCCACCTGGCTGGCAGGGTTGCCTATGACGAATAGGGCCTTCGAGCATGGGAGCCCCTGGACATCCAACCCGCAATGCGGTATACTGGTGATGTTCTACCTGTCCCCGTTCCTGCATCGCTCCCCGAATCCCGTTTACAGCATGAAAACACCTGGTTTCTTCCTGGCATATATCCTGGTTCTTTTCCCACTCGTTCTACCCTCACAAGCGTCCTCGCCATCGAGCCCGGCCCCTGACGCGGAAGCCTGCGCCGCACTCGCCGGCATGCCCTGGGGCGGCTTTCGCATCGACGAGGCCGAGCACCGCGAGGCGACCGGGGAGCAGCCGGCCCATTGCTTCGTCAAAGGCGCCATCGACGCCGAAATCGGCTTCGAACTGCTCATGCCGCTGCCCGAAAACTGGAACGGCCGATTCGTCATGGGCGGCGGCGGGGGATACGTCGGTTCCATCCAGAACGCAGCCCTTCAATATGCGCCCACCTTGCTGGCCGATGGCTTCGCCACCGCCGGCACCGATACCGGGCATCAAGGCAGTACGCTGGACGCTTCCTGGGCGCTTAACCGGGAAGACCGCGAGATCAATTTCGGATTCCGGGCCGTCCACGTCACCGCCGTCACCGCCAAGACGGTGATGCGCATCTACTACGACCGCGATATCGACTATTCCTACTTCGTGGGCTGCTCACGGGGAGGCGGGCAAGCCATGCTGGAATCGCAACGGTACCCGGACGATTTCGACGGCATCGTTGCCGGCGCACCCGCCATCGACTGGACCGGCATCACCGTGCAGCTGTTGCAAGTAGCCCGGGCGATGTATCCGGATCCCGGCGACCTGTCCGAACCGGTCGTCTCCGAAGCGACCCGGACGTTGTTGGAGGACGCGATCCTGGAACGGTGTGACGCGCTCGACGGGTTGAATGACGGCATGATGACGGACCCTCGCGAGTGCGACTTCGATCCGACCACGCTGCCGCGCTGTGAACAACAAGCACCCGGGCAGGGATGTGTCACCGATGCAGAACTCGAGGCGATTCGTACGGTCTACGAAGGCCCGACGGTGGACGGAAAACAGGTCCACCCCGGGTTTCCCTTCGGCGGTGAGGCCCATCCAGAGATGTGGGGCAGCTGGATCACGGGAGCCGAGAACGCCTTCGGCGCGGGCCAGCCCAGCCTGCACTTTGCCTTCGCCGACCAGTTCTTCAAATACCTCGTTTTCGACGATCCCGACTGGGATTATGCCTCCTATGACTTTTCATCCTGGCACGACGACGTGCAATACATAGCGCGTATTCTCAATGCTACTGAAACCGATCTGTCCCCCTTCGAGATCGCTGGAGGTAAAATCCTGTACTGGACAGGATGGTCGGATGCTGCGCTGACCGCCCTCGACCTGATCGATTATTACGAAGCAGTGCAGCGGGACAACGACCAGGCCTCGTCGTTCGCGCGCCTGTTCATGATGCCCGGGGTAGGGCACTGCGCCGGCGGCCCGGGCCCGGATCGCGTCGACTGGTTGTCGGCCATCCAGGGGTGGGTCGAAGAAGGCCATGCCCCGGATCGACTTATCGCGACGAAGTATTCCGAGGAGGGCGAGATCGAAATGCAGCGCCCGCTCTGCGCCTATCCGGCGAGGGCTGTGTACAACGGCTCGGGAGATGGGCGGACTGAATCCGACTTCACCTGCCAGGCGCCGTGAGAAGGCGCTCCTGCGCAAGGCGCCGGGGTCCTACTGGGTGACCGGCGCCGGCTCTTCGTAGAACCATTCGGGGAACGGGGCCTCTGGCGCCCGGTCCGGGTGCCGGTAGTAGAACTGGCGGCCCCGGTCTTCACGCAAGGGCACGTTCAGCCCGCCTGAGGATTCCAGCATCTCGAACAGCGTCTGTTTGAGCTCGAGCGCCGTCTGCGCGTGCGCCGGGTCGCGGATCAGGTTCGTCGTTTCCAGCGGGTCGTTGACGACGTCGTAGAGCTCGTCCGTGTCCCACACGCCGTGATACCGGATGTATTTATATCGATCGCCGCGCGCCGCGAGCACCGTGGGTGTTTGCGGATAATTCCATTCCCAGTAATACTCGTAGAGGAGTGCGTCGCGCCAGGGGATGGACTCCCCCCGGAGCAGGCGGTAGAAGCTCCGGCCGTCCATGTGGTCGGGAGGGGTGAGGCCGGCCGATTCCAGGAGCGTCGGGGCGACGTCGATGTTCGCCACGATCTGGTCCACCCGGCTGCCTCCGTCGAACAGGTCCGGGCAGTGCATCAGGAGGGGCACCCGGATCGACGTCTCGTACGCGGTGCGCTTGTCGATGAGTCCGTGCTCACCGAACTGAAACCCGTTGTCGCCCATGTACACGACGAGGGTCGAGGCCAGCTCGCCGGAGGCCTCCAGGTGATCGAAGATGCGGCCCAGGTTTTCGTCGACGGCGAGCAGCGACTCGTAGTAGCGTTTGGCGTAGGTCTCTACTTCGAACGCGTCGAGGTTGTACCCGTAGTCGACGCCGTGCCGGCTGTTGCGCTGGTTGAGGAGCCAGCGCGGCTTGCCGGCGCGGTTCTCCGGGGTGCCGGCATAGGTGGTGGGCGGCGCCCAGGGCGCCTCTTCGTATCGGTTGCGGTGCCGGTCGGCCGGCACGAAATCCGAATGCACGGCCTTGTGAGACACGTAGAGGAAATACGGCTTCGAAGGGTCGTCCCGGTTCTGCAGCCATTCGAGCGCGTAGTCGGTCAGTTCGTCGGTGATGTATCCCTGCTGGGGCACGCGCCGGCCGTTGACGTTGAACCCGTCGTAACGGGTTTGGGGCACCACGCGCGTAGTCCCCCGTCCGTCGGGGTAGTACGTGCCCTGTCCCCGGAAGGCCACCCAGTGGTCGAAGCCCCGCTGGGGGTCGTCGAGGTCGCCCATGTGCCATTTGCCGATGAAGGCGGTTTCGTAGCCGGCGCGTTGCAGGTACTGGGGGAAGAAAACCAGACTGGAATCGACCGGGTTGTAGTTGTCGACGACGCGGTGGTTGTGGGCATACAGCCCGGTGAGGATCGAGGCGCGGCTCGGAGAGCAGAGGGACGTCGTGACAAACGCATAGGGCGCGTATAGGCCGTCACGCGCCATGCGGTCCATGCTGGGCGTCTCGAGGAAGGGGTGGTCCAGGAACCCCATCGCATCCCAGCGGTGGTCGTCCGTGAGGATGAAGATGACGTTGCGGGGGGAGGCGTCTGCGGAGGAGGGCAGTTCCAGCGGATCGGCGGGCTCTTCCACAGGCATACAGGAGACGGGAACGAGCAGCGCAACGACAACAGGCACGATACCGAAGGGAAAATAACGCATGGGGGGCAGGCTTTTTTAAGTGATGATACGCAGGCCTAAAACCGTATTGTTCAAGCTCCGAACGCTACTTCGTGATACGGCCGACAAAGGGTGTCATCCCGAGCGTGCCGAGGGATCTGTTAGTTTCGGAATGACAGGCTGGTACGTTTTTTTTAGTGATGTTACGCGAGCTGTGCACAGCAGCCTGGTTTACGCGGCTTTGCAACCATGCAAAGCCGCTCTGGCAGCACGTATGCGCATCCGGCGCGTACCATCTGTTATTTACATTGAATAGCACCCAGCTTGGGTTAATATAGATCAAGATTGATTGGATCAGTAGCATATTTGCGTGAAAAGGGGCTAAGGAAACGGGAACGAACAGCGCAACGACAACAGGCACGACACCGAAGGGAAAATAACGCATTCGGTCCTACGGGCCCTTTACAGGGCCCTTGCGCTTCGATTCCGATATCACGCCAATGCAATTATCGAATACCAGCACGGCTGACGGCTACAGGACGTCGCGGCGCAGGTCGGGGAATACCTGCCCCACCTTGCTGAGGAGATAATCCCCGTACGTGCCGGCGAAGCCGTGCAGGTCGGACCGATCCCACCGCTCCTCGCTCCCGGGAATATGTGCGCTGACTTCGGGCGTGTCGATGGGCTGTATTCGCGCATCAAAGCTGGGGTCAAAGAAGAAGGGGAACGAATACCGGCTTCGATCCGAAACGTTTCTGACGCGGTGAGGGGTCGACCGGTACAGGCCCCGGGTCATGCGGTCCAACATGTCGCCGATGTTGCAGACGAAGGAGCCGGGCACGGGAGGCGCCTCGATCCATTCGGATTGTGACCTGACCTGGAGCCCGCCGACGTCGTCCTGCTTGAGTATAGTGAGCACGCCGTAGTCGGTATGTTCGCCGACGCCCCAGGGTGGCTCGTTACGGGAAGCCGGCGCCGGCGGGTAATGAAAAATGCGGAAGAGCACGAGCGGGTCGGAGGTGTAGCGTTCGGCGAAGTAGGCCGGCGGAAGGCCGAGGCTCATCGAGAGGCCGGCCATGAGGTGATGCCCCAGCCGGGTCAGGGCTTCGATGTAGGCCAGAACCGTGTTTTTGAAGCCTGCCGGGTAAGCAGGAAACAGGTTCGGCCCGTGCAGGGGAAGGCCGGCAGTCACCCGGGGGTCGCCCCTGGAGATTTCCTGCCCGAAATAGAGCCCTTCTTTGAGGTCGGGTGCGCCGGACGTAAGTTCGTCGCCCACGGCGAAGTAGCCCCGCCAGGCTTTGCCGCCGTGTTTCATGGCGATGTCCATTTTCGCCGCCTCGTCCTGCTCGAAGAACTGCCGGCTCATGCGTTCGAGCCGTTGCTGCAGCGCTGCGTCGACTCCGTGCCCGGTGATATAGAAAAACCCGTGGGTGCGGCAGGCTTCACCGATCCGGCCGGCGACCCGTTGCCGATCCCCTTCGCCCGAGACGAGCGGTTCGATGTCGATGATTGGGAGGGAGTGATTCATAGGCT
>CAZGHT010000058.1:0-2821 GCA_964525535.1 uncultured Rhodothermaceae bacterium | reverse complement strand
TGCACGTGTGCACAGCCGCTCCGGCAGGACGTATGTGCATCCGGCGCGTACCCTCTGTTTGTCACCATAAATATGCGTAAAATGGCTGTCAGGTCAACGACTCATCCCTCGTAAAAAAACCACTACCCCCCATTTATGCAAAAGTTATCATCGATCCCGCGAATCGTTTTGCGGCATGTCCACAAGCGATGTGTCACGAGTGTGTGCCTCGGAGGCTTCGGTTTGATGTTCCTGGTCTGCACTGCTTCGGCTCAGGGGCTGGTCAGCACCGAAGAGGCCGAGACCAATCGGTTTAGCGCCAGCCGTACGGCCGGCTCGATCCACCTGGATGGGGTCCTGGATGAAGAGGACTGGGCCCAGGCGGAAACGGTAACCGGGTTTACGCAATTCGAGCCCGTCGAGGGGTCGCCGGCTACCCGGCCCACTGAGGTAAAGGTGATCTACGGAGAAAGCAGCCTGTATATTGCAGCCTACTTATACGACGACGATCCGGCGGCTATCGAGGCCTCGTTGGGCCGGCGGGATGAATTCAACCGGGCCGACTGGTTTTTCGTATCCATCGATTCGTATTTCGATAAGAAAACCGCGTACACATTTGGCGTCAACGCAGCCGGGGTGCAACTGGACGCCATTCAGACCAGCAGCCGGCGTAGCGGGGGAGACGACGACGGCGGCCCCGGTGGAGACTATTCGTGGGATGCCATCTGGTACTCGAGCCGGCGCATCGTACACGACGGATGGACGGTGGAGATGCGCATTCCCTACAGCATGCTGCGCTTTCCTGCCTCCGCCAGCCAGACCTGGGGGGTGCACTTCACCCGCTACATTCCCCGGCTGGGCGAGCAGTCGGAATGGCCCCACATCCCGCGCGTCGAACGGACCAACCTCGTCGCCCGTTTTGGCCATCTGACGGGGATCAACGACGTGAGCCCGAAGCGAAACATCCAGATTACGCCGTACACGCTCAGCCAGCTGCAGCGTAACGAACACCCGGACGAGGCCGGCCGCGTC
Source organism: uncultured Rhodothermaceae bacterium (assembly GCA_964525535.1). Lineage (GTDB taxonomy): Bacteria > Bacteroidota > Rhodothermia > Rhodothermales > JAHQVL01 > JAHQVL01. The sequence continues at coordinate 1,810 of CAZGHT010000058.1, read as the reverse complement.
GTGGGGTCGAGCACGATGGATGTCGGCGCCGACCTGAAGGTCGGGCTGGGGCCGAACGTGACGTTCGACGTCACCCTCAACCCGGATTTCGGGCAGGTAGAAACCGACCCGTCGGTGCTGAACCTGACGGCCTTCGAGATCCGCTTCGAGGAACGAAGGCCCTTTTTCCTGGAAGGCACCCAGATCTTCGACTTCGACGTCGGGCCGGCGCGGCTCCCGTATACACGGCGCATCGGTGCGCGAGCGCCGATTGTCGGCGCCGCCAAAATTTCGGGCCGTACCGAAGAAGGCCTCTCCTTCGGATTCCTCGGCGCCACCACCGGAGACGACTTCAGCCCCGAACGCCTCTTCGGGATCGCTCGCGTCACGCAACAGATCGGGGCCTATTCCAGGGCCGGGGCCATGCTCACCGCCTTCGACAGCCCCGTGCTCGAAGGGAGTGGGCAGCTCCGAAGCCTCTTCGCCGGCGTCGATTACGACCTCCGCTTCGGCGACAACATGTTTAACGTCGAAGGGTTTGTGGGCGCCACGAGCCGGTGGCAGACCGGCGACGGGTCTGACGCCGACCGGGGGTATGGGGCCAAAGTGTTGTTCAGAAAACGAAGGGGCGCGCTGACAGGGTTTGCCGGCGCCGAAGGGTTTGACCGCCTGTTTCTCATCAACGACGTCGGCTTGCTCAGGCAGAATAACTACATCGCGTTGCCCCTGCGTTTTTCGTACGACATCAACCGGGGCCAGCCCTTCGGCCCGTTTCTGAGGGCGAGCTTCGGCGACTTCGGTATGCAGCAGTTTTCGCTCAGCGACGGGCTGGACCTGGGGCAACGGCACAACATCAGCGCCGAAGGGACCCTCCGCGGCTTTCAAGAGATAGACCTCGGTGTCTCGCTGGAGAATGTCTTCGGCGGCTACGACATCTACGAAACGAGGGGGCTCGATCCCTGGATCAAGCCGTTCATCGTGGGACTTGAAGGCCAGTTCGGCACCGACGCCCGGAGAAACTGGCAGCTGGCTCCCGCCGCCAGCCTGTCTCTGATCGACAACGGCGGGCGGGCGTATGGATTCGGCGTCGAAGGGAACTGGAACGTGGGGCCCCGCCTCGTTCTCTCCGGCCTCGTCGAAGGCATGTGGGAGGACGACTTTGTGGCCTGGGCGTCCAACGAGTCGTTTCTGCTGTCGGAAACGGGCTGGCTCATCGGCAGGGAATCCGGCATCGGGGGCCTGAGCCCGGACGCGTTCGTTCCCCTCGCGGACGATGGACAACTCGACGCCGCCATCCCGGATGGCTCTGTGGGAACTCAATACGTCCGATCCGTATTCGGCGCCCGCGATACCCGATCCGTCGATGTGACCTTGAGAAGCACCATCACCTTTACACCGGGGTTGTCCGTCCAGTTGTATAGCCAGTTGTTCCTCGCGCGGGGGCGTTATGCGGACTTTCAACTGCTCAAGAACCGGGACGAACTCGCGCCCTTCGACGCCTTCCCCAAGCGCAATGAATTCAACTTCAGCACCTTGCAGTCGAACATCGTCCTCCGCTGGGAATACCGGCCGGGCTCTACCCTGTTTGTGGTGTGGACCCACGGGCGAAGGACCGACGACGTCCTCAATCCACTCGCGCCCTGGGGGACATCGCCCTACGACAAGAGCATCAACGGCCAGATCTCGGATACGTTTGACGTGATACCCACGAACGTCTTCCTGATCAAGCTCAATTATACGTTCTTGTAGCGGGTGTGCATCGAGGGAGACCGGCTATTGCGTTTCCCCCGAAGGACGTCCCATGATTCAGCTTATTCAGGCGGGGCAACGC
>CAZGHT010000057.1:0-36728 GCA_964525535.1 uncultured Rhodothermaceae bacterium | reverse complement strand
ATGCACAACATCGGCGAAAAAGAGCGGATGCAGATGAATGTCCACACGCCCTAAGTCTTCACTTTTGCGTCACAATGTGAGTCTCACTGTTGACATGGGGAGGGAACTGGGCTATATTCCGAGGAACCGTTGTAGGAGTGTGAGTGGATTCATTCGTATACGCAGCATATACTACCCCTTGGTATCCCTGGTGAACTATCCCCCACGTATAGTTCGATCGTACCTAAAGCTGAGAATCCAAGGCAGACGAAGACCATGGTATTTCATCCATACCGAGTGTACGTACCTTTTTTAATTTGGTACCTTGGTCAGATGTTGTTACATTGGCCGTATCAAAACATGGTTACGTTTTCGACGCGTACTTTGTCGGGTCTATGTGTTGTGCGGTTTTCTCCTTGCATTATCTGAGAGCCTTTTTGGCATGAAGTAAGAAGGTGGGATTAGAATTGCTCTTATGGCAAAGAATAGATACTACTATTACGACGAAGAGACTTTTTCGTTTGTTGAGCTCAAGCCCAAACGATCCAAAGTCATAAAACGGGCCAGCCTGCTGCTTATCGTATCGCTGGTGATGGCAGGATTCATGAGCTGGGGATTGGACAAAGTGATCGGTACGCCGCAAGAATTAGCACTTCTTGAAGAAAATTCAGCGCTCCAGGAACAGCTTTCGCTCGTCCGCGAGCGGATGGACGACTTCTCCAATAAGCTCTCGATCCTCGCTGAATCGGACAGGGAACTGTACCGCACCATTCTGCAAGCAGATCCGATATCCGAAGACGTTCGGCAAATGGGAATCGGAGGGCGAGATACGTATGAGGAATTCGACCGATTTACCCCCAGCACGGCCGAGATCTTAAAAGAGACGGCACAGCAACTCGACGAGCTGGAGCGCAAGGTGAATCTGCAAAATCACAGTTACCGGGAGCTGGCCGAACTCGCCGAAAAAAGAAGCGACTGGCTGGTGCAGATGCCCGCAATATTGCCGGCCGATGGGAAGGTCACGTCCGGCTTCGGCATGCGCGACCACCCCATCCTTCGGATTCGCCGTATGCACCCGGGGATCGATATCCTCGTTCCTACCGGATCGCCTGTCTATGCTACCGGTGAAGGCGTGATTCGAAGAATCGGACAGAACCCCGGGGGGCTGGGTAAATTCGTCGAAGTTCACCATCCCGCCACTGGCTTTGTGACCGTATACGGGCACCTCTCTGAGATCCCGGAAGGCGTCCGAAAAGGGAAGAAAGTGGAACGGGGTGAACAAATCGGTCTCAGCGGCGATACGGGCCTGTCATCGGCCCCGCACTTGCACTATGAGGTCCGCGATCTGAGCCGAAACAGACGGCCTATCAACCCCGTGTTCTTCTTCCTGCCGAGTATGACGCCCGATCAATATCTGGAGATGTTCTCCGAATCTGAATCGAATACGAGCTCACTCGATTAGAAACCGCAGCAACTCCTTCTTCGGACCGATCACCGATGCCGGTACGCTCGCTTCCGGCGCCTCTGCTTCCACCTGCTACTCCGTTCGGCCTCTCTTTTTTCCAGGGAACACCCTTGCCATTAACGCGTGCTCCCCATTCCTTTCCGATGTTGTTGATTTGCAATAGCAAAGGTATTGCACTATTGTTTTCCTTGCATTTCTCGTGTGCGGGTGCTATAGTGCTCCCAGGACAAAGTATTGACATGTATTCGTGCTTTTGGTCTGTTTCTTAGCCCAATGTGGAATAACCAGTGAGTGCCGACCATGTATTGGACTCTAGAATTGGCTTCCTATCTGGAAGATGCGCCGTGGCCGGCTAACAAGGAAGAGTTGATCGATTATGCTGAACGAACCGGGGCCCCTCTCGAAGTAATCGAGAATCTTCAACTGATTGAAGACGATGGGGAGCCTTACGAAAGCATCGAAGAGATCTGGCCTGACTATCCCACGGCCGACGACGATTTTTACTTCGAAGAAGAGTAACCCTCTCCTCGTATTTTTACGCTCGAGTTTATATCAAGGGGGATGCCTGGATTAGCCTGAATACTCCGTTGTGTGCTCTCCAATACGATCCAAATACATGCCGCATTTCTAAGAGTACGGTCTCGCTACTCTGCTTACTTCTTCTGGCATGGATTCCAGCCCATGCGCTTCGTGCCCAGACGGTGCAGGAGGATCGTGACACCTTTGCCTCTGAACCGAGTCTGCTCATATCCAAAGTGCGCTTCAATGGAGGAGGTGTCTTTTCGCGCGAACAACTCGATACGCGCGTTCGAACCAGCGCAAATCGACGTTTTCTCCGGCTTCCCTTTTTTACCTGGTGGTTGTGGCTGTATCGATTGGGTGATTCCGGGGTTTTTGGTACCCGCGTCGGTGAGGCCCTGAAATCGACCGGGGAGCCCCCTGCTTATCTGGATCCCATCGTCCTCGGCCAGGATGTAGAACGACTTCGCGTCCTGTACCAGCAAGCCGGATTTAGGGACGCTCAGGTCACTACCCGGGTCGACACTGTGTCGAACAAACATCTCGAAGTCACCTTCTTAATCGAGCCGGGCGTGCCTACCTACGTCAGAGACGTATACTATGACGCCGGCAACCTGACGTCGGACCAACAACGCCGGCTGGTGCAATCTTCGCTGCTCGAGCACGAGTCGATTCGAGACCCGTCGGTACGGGCGTTCAGGGCCAGCGATCAGCTGTTCTCGGAGGCGTTGTTGCACGAGGAACGCAGACGGATATTGAACTACCTTCGCGAAGAAGGGTTTGCGGCCGTGACTCGTGACTCAGTGCGGGCCATCGTTGTGCCCGTCAGCCCTGACTCGTTTGACATCAATTTTCGGATACGTACCGGGCCGAGATACAAAGTGGCAACCATTCAATTCGACGTAGGCGGTCCGGAAAACTATGCGTCCAACGGCATCGATACGCTGACCCGGGCGGATCCCCACGCAGTGACGGCACGGATCACGGGCGATAGCAAGCTCAAAACAGAACTGCTGCGCCGTACGCTTCAATTCGAGCCCGGCGAATGGTACGACCAGGAGAAAGTGCTCGCTACCAAACGACGCCTCGAGGCGACGGGCATATTCGACTTCACCCGGATCGATCCGTTATGGAGTCGCGAAACCAGGAGCGATACGCTCACGGCTCCTGCTCTGCCGTTCCGCATCGATCTGGCCACCCGGGAGCGGCACAGCATGCAATTTGAAACGTTCATGCTGCAACGGAGCGGGGTTCTGGCTACTTCAGACAACGAACTCGGCATGGGGTTGGGGGTGACCTACGAGAACGTTAATTTGTTCGGGAACGGAGAGACTTTTCGGCTCAACACGACCGGGTCAGTAGCCGGAGATATCGATTCTACCTTCTTCAGATCGGCCCAGGCCGAAATCTCGACCTCTCTGACGTTGCCTTACCTCACGGCGCCCTTCAGAGAGCTCGAGACGGCGCTCAATCTGTACGAGGCACGTACGCAACTGTCCCTTTCCTTCCTGAGCGCCCGCCGGGAAGAGTTGCGTTTCGTGATCAGAGGCCGCGGGGCGGCCCGCTTCAGGCTCGAAATGAAACACAACCCGACCCTGATCTCTTTCGTAGACCTCTTCGATCTCAGCCTGAGTAATCCCGATACCCTCAGAGGGTTCGACACAGAGATCCTGGGGATCATCTTAGAGTCGATCGAGGACCCTGTGCAGCGGGCTCAAATCTCTGAGGATTACACAGAGCCCCAGATCAACAGCTCGCTCCGGTATACCTTGCGCTCTGCGAACGTAAATCCTCTCCGGCGTGAGAGGGGGTACAGCTATGAGGGAGCGCTCGAAATTGGCGGTAATTTGTTGCCCTACTTTTTAGACCGGTACGTGCATACCCCCGATACGCTCGAAGGACGCATTCCGGGCCTGTCCTTTTTCAGGGGAAGCGGATCGCAGAATAAACTGGTTTACAGGCAATATATTCGTTTGTCCGGGGACTTGCGTCGTTACAAACCCGTCGGGCAGAATTCCGTGTTCGCCTGGAAGTTTGTCTCTGGGATCGCCCAGCCTACCGGAAAAGCAGACCTCGTGCCTTTCGATAGGCGGTTCTACAGCGGCGGTGCGTCCAGCGTGCGGGGGTGGGGCCTTCGTGAATTAGGCCCGGGCCGTGTTACGTCCGACTCTACCTTGAGCATCCTCGGTGGAGATATCAAGCTGGAGGCCAGTGTAGAGCTTCGCAGTACGTTGTTGCGCCAGGTATTTGCAGCAGACTGGATTTTGGCCTTATTTGGTGATGCCGGGAACGTGTGGTTTGGACCGCGAAACCCGGGGAATCCGGATGGCCGATTTCGATTCTCGAGCTTCTACAGAGAAATAGGTGTCGGAGGGGGGTTCGGGCTCCGCTTTGCATGGGAGTATCTTATTCTCCGGCTGGATCTCGCGTATCGCGTGCACGACCCTGCCAGAGACGGGGCTTTCCTGGAAAATGCATTCCGGGGCCCCCGGCTACACTTTGGAATTGGCCACGCCTTTTAGGCACAGACCCGTCAACCCATTGAACAGAATAGAACAAACCGCGCTACAAATCAGAGATTGGGCTGGCAAAGTGTATCGCCGCACATTCAAGCCGGGCGCCAGTCCACAAACAGCGGAAATTACTGAAGTGCTAAAAGCCGTTCCTTTGTTTTCGGGGCTGAATCGCTCGGTCATGCAAAAATTTGCAGAGTCGCTGCACGTCAGGTCGTATCGAAGGGATGAGTATTTGTATCGAGAGCGGGATCCCGGGTTGGGAATGTACATTATTCAGACCGGCCGAATTCGTCTCGTGGTTGAGGACGAGGATGGGCAGCTCCACGAGGTTAAACAGATCAGCGATTATGACGTGATGGGGGAATATGCCCTTCTTGGTGATTATAGAAGGCTGGAGTCCGCACAGGCCGTGACAGAGACGACCGTGCTGGGTTTTTTCCGCCCGGAGCTGAAATCGATGTTGAAGCGAGATCCCAAAACAGCGGCCCTCTTGCTTTCTTCGCTGGCAGATTACACCTCTGATCAATATATGCGCCTGGCTTCTTTTCTCATAGAGAAAGAAGGGAAGATGAATGCCAGGCGGATACTGGATGTGGCGCAATCGCGGGTTACACCGTCTCAGAATACGTCCTATTTTGTCGTGCGATCTTAACGTGATAGCGGGTTGAAAAAAGGTCAGGACATAGAGCTCACCATCGAAAAGTTCGGGGATCGCGGAAAATCGATCGCCCGAGTAGACGGGTACGTCATCCTCGTCCAGGGGGCCGTCCCTGGAGATCGAGTGATCGCTCGCATCCGGAGGCGAAAGAAGAAGTTTGCTGAGGCGTCGGTCGAGCAGGTTCTGGTGGAGAGCCCGCTCCGCACGCCTCCGATCTGTGAATATTTCGGGAGCTGTGGGGGATGTAAATGGCAGCATGTGGATTACAGCGCTCAACTCGACGCCAAACGCCAACGAGTATTGGACGCACTCGTTCACCAGGGGGGATTTGCGGACGTCGCCGTCGAACCGGTTCTCGGCTCAGAGCAGGTATACCATTACCGGAATAAGATGGAATATTCATTCAGTGCCTTTCGATGGCTTACGTCCGATGAAATTGCTTCCGGCAATCCCTTCGATACGGATTTTGCGCTCGGCATGCATGCTCCGGGCCATTACAACCGGGTCATAGATCTGAAGGCGTGTTATCTACCTGATGAGCTGAGCATACAAATTGTCAACAGGGTCCGGTCCCTGGCCAAGGAGTGCGCATGGACGTGCTGGAACGTGAAAACCCACGAAGGTTATCTGAGGCACCTGGTTGTGCGCACCGGGTCGCGCACCGGGGAGGTCATGGTCAACCTGGTGACGAGTTCGTACGAGCCTGATCGCTTAGAAAGAGTAAGCCGTCATCTGGCCGGCGCGTTTCCGCGTATTACGACTTTGCTGAATACTATCCATCGGGGCCCGGCACAGGTCGCCATCGGCGAGGAAACTCACGTTGCTTTCGGTTCCGGCGTGATCCATGACCGAATTGGACCGTTTGTTTTTGAGATATCCCCGGGGGCGTTTTTTCAAACCAATACAGAGCAGGCCGAAGTATTGTACGAGGTGGTACGGTCGTATGCTGATCTCCGTTCGACCGATGTGGTTTATGATCTCTATTGTGGCGCTGGCACGATCTCCCTGTTCATAGCGCCGCACGTCAGGCATGTCGTCGGTGTAGAACTGGTTCCCGATGCGGTGAAGAACGCGTATGCAAACGCGGAAGCCAACGGCATCTCAAATTGCACCTTTATCGCGGGTGACCTGAAGAAGGTGTTTACCAGGGACTTCGTGCGAGAACACGGCTCCCCGGATGTACTCATTGTAGACCCGCCGCGATCGGGTATGCATCCCGGAGTTGTCGAACAGATCGCGTCGTTGAAACCCCAGAGGCTCATCTATGTGAGTTGCAACCCGCAAACACAGGTGCGTGATATCACACTGCTGGGGGGGCTGTATGCGATCGAAAGCGTTCAGCCGGTAGATCTGTTCCCCCATACCGATCATATCGAAAACGTGATCAAACTGAGTTTGAATGCCGGGCTATGAACCGGCCCTTCGTTCCCCCATTTCCCCAGGATGTGTGCAGGGCCGTCCCGTATCGAATGCTATTTAAAATTCCTGAGAGGAGGAATCCTTCCTTTCCAGTCTTCGTAACGACTACGTTACTCATATACTCATATTATATAGTGTGTAACAAGACTACTCTATCCGCTTTAGACAAAACACAATTACATCTTGAGTTCTCTAGGATATAACACGGGCTATATCGAAGATCTGTACAACCAGTACGTTGCAGATCCGGACAGCGTCAGTGAGAGCTGGCGCGAGTTCTTTGCGGACTACCACCCTTCAGAATCTTTCGTGTCTGCTCCCGCGGATCAGGACGTCGCAACGAAACCCCTGCCCGAGGTTACGCCGGCGCCACGCCCTGCTCCTATCGAACAGGGCGGTGATGGGGCGGTTACGGATCCGATACATCCGGCTTCTGCCACGGCATACGCCGGAGAAGAGGTCGAATTGAAACCGCTTCGCGGCGCCGGCGCCAAGATCGTCGAAAACATGGAGGCCAGCCTCGGCGTCCCGACGGCTACCTCCGTTCGTGAGATACCGGTTCGACTGCTGGCGGAAAATCGAAAACTCATCAATGAGTATCAGCGATACGTCGGAGGAAACAAGGTTTCCTTCACCCATATCGTGGCGTATGCCATCACCAAGGCGCTGAAGAAGTATTCGAACATGAATACGACCCTCAGCCACAAAGAGGGGAAACCCCATCATGTAGTGCCCAAAGGAGTACATCTCGGGCTTGCTATCGATATCGAGCGGCGCGGAAAACGGACGTTGATGGTGCCCAACATCAAGAACGCGGAAGAGATGAGTTTCATCCGTTTGTTAGGGACGTACAATGACCTGGTCTCACGCGCCCGCGACGGAAAACTGCAGCCGTCCGATTTTCAAGGGACCACGGCAACTCTGACAAACCCCGGCATGATCGGTACGGCGTTGAGTGTACCAAGGCTGATGCCGGGACAGGGGGTCATCGTCGGGGTAGGGGCCATCGGGTATCCCCCTGAATATCATGCGTTGCCCCCGCACGTAATCAACCGCCTGGGCATTTCAGAAGTGATGGCGATTACGTCGACCTACGATCACCGGGTGATCCAGGGCGCCGAGAGCGGGGCATTCCTGTCTTTCATCAGCCAGCTATTGCTGGGGCAGCATGATTTCTACGGGGAGATTTTTGAGAGCCTCGGTATTCCCTATCAGCCGTATACGTTATCCCAGGATTCGACGCCTCAGCTGAACGCGGAAGGAGTGGGGCAGGCCGAGATGGATCTGGTGCGAAAACAGGCCAGCGTGCTCCAGTTGATTCGCGCCTGCCGGGTCCGCGCACACCTGCAGGCTGATGTGAACCCTCTGGGGTACAAATGGGCTCACCATCCAGAACTGGATCCTGCGAGATACGGACTCACCGTCTGGGATCTGGATCGTGAATTCATCACAGGCGGATTGGCCGGTTCCGATATATTGCCGCTGCGGGAGATCCTCGACATTCTCCGGCAGACCTACTCCAGGAAAGTAGGCATCGAATTCATGCACATATCGGATCCGATCGAGAAGCGATGGCTGCAGGAACGCATTGAGCCTGTTCGGACGGCCGATCCCATTCCTCACAAGATGAAGCGCCGGATTCTCCATAAACTCAATGCCGCCGAGGCGTTCGAGAGATTCCTGCACACCAAATATATCGGGCATAAACGTTTCTCTCTGGAGGGCGCGGAAACGATGATCCCGATGATCGATGCGATGTTCTCAGACGCGGCCGACCAGGAAGTGTCGGAAATTGTCATCGGTATGGCTCATCGAGGCCGGCTGAACGTGTTGGCCAACCTGCTCGATAAACCCTACGAGGTCATCTTCTCAGAATTCGAGGGCAGCATCGATCCGAACACGATACAGGGCTCCGGAGACGTGAAATACCATCTCGGCGCCCGGGGATTACACAAAGCGCCCAGTGGCGCCGAGGTCAACATCACGCTGGCCTCCAATCCGAGCCACCTCGAAGCCGTAGATCCTGTGGTGGAAGGCATGGTGCGAGCCAAACAAGACCTGATGCGTATGGCGAGTGTCGATACGCCAGGGGGCGATTACAAAGACGGCGTTATCCCTCTCTTGATTCACGGCGACGCCGCCTTTGCCGGGCAAGGGGTCGTTGCGGAAACCTTGAATCTCAGCCAGTTGAGGGGATACACGACTGGGGGTACGGTGCATCTGGTCATCAATAATCAGATCGGATTTACAACCACGGCTGACGACGCACGCAGCTCTACCTATGCGACAGACATCGCGCGTATGATCCAGGCCCCCATTTTTCATGTGAACGGCGACGATCCGGAGTCCTGTGTGAGGGTCATGCGTCTCGCGCTGGATTTCCGCCAGGTGTTCAACAAGGACGTCGTGATCGACCTGTTGTGTTACCGCGTCCATGGGCACAACGAAGGGGACGAGCCGACGTACACACAGCCCATACTCTATAAAAAGATCGAAGGCAAACGCTCCGTACGAAAACTGTACACGGAATTATTGCTGAGGCGTGGAGAGATGCAGCCTGACGAAGCGGAACAGATGCTGGACGACTACCGGTCGCAACTGACGGACGCGTTTAATCGGGTGAAAGCCTTGCAGGAAAAAGAGTCCGTTCCTCCGGTTCAACTCAAGCAAGATCACGGCGAGTTCGAGGTGGTCGACGTCGATACGAAAGCCTCCCGCGAGAACCTGGAGGCGGTTGTCAAAGCGCTGGTCGAATTGCCGGATGAATTTGCCATCCATAAAAAGCTGAGCCGGCAGTTCGAGCGCAGGTCCACATTGTTTTACGAACAAGAAAAAATTGACTGGGGGTTTGCCGAAGCGCTGGCTTTTGGATCGCTGCTCCTCGAAGGCGTTGTAATACGGTTGGCGGGGCAGGATTCTCGCCGCGGTACCTTCAGTCACCGGCATGCGGTGTTGTATGACCAGGAAACGGGTAATGAATACATTCCGCTCAACAACGTCAAACAAGGCCAGGCCCCCTTGCTGGTCTACGATAGCCTGTTGTCAGAATATGCGGCCTGCGGTTTCGAGTACGGGTATTCCGTGGCTAACCCGGACTCCCTGGTGCTCTGGGAAGCCCAGTTCGGCGACTTTGCGAATGGAGCGCAGATCGTGTTCGACCAGTTCCTGTCCGCATCCAGTGAAAAGTGGGGGCAGCAATCCAGGCTGGTTTTGCTTCTGCCTCACGGTTACGAAGGACAGGGGCCCGAACACTCTTCGGCAAAGCTGGAACGATTTCTCCAGATGTGTGCGGAGGGGAACATGGCCGTGTGCAATTTCACGACCCCCGCTAATTATTACCATGCCCTGAGACGCCAGATGAAAAGCACAGAGCCGAAGCCGCTGGTGGTGATGGCTCCGAAGAGCCTGCTGCGTCATCCGTCTGCGGTATCGCATCCGGACGAGTTGATCAACGGAGGGCTGCAAGAGGTGATACCAGCTGATGTTGCCGGGTCTCCCGGCCAGGTCAATCGGCACATTCTGTGCAGCGGCAAAGTGTATTACAACCTGATGGAAGCCCGCGAGGAGGCCTCCGAGCAGCGCCACGAGATTGCAATCACGCGGGTCGAGCAGTTTTACCCGTTTCCAGTCGACCGCATCAAAGCGGAATTCGAGCGATTTGCTGATGCGCAAGAGATCGTATGGGTGCAGGAAGAGCCGAAGAACATGGGAGCGTGGGCATTTATGCAGGGCCGTATCAACGACTTACTGGAGCAGATGCACGGTACGTGTGAGTCGCGGATAAAATACGTAGGGAGAAAGGCCAGTGCGAGTACAGCTACCGGCAGCGCCCGTGTGCACCAGGCGGAACAGGATAGGCTTATTGAGAAGGCGCTCAACCTGGGATAACACCCCGGCTTTTCGGCGATTCAGGGGAGTCCCTGAAAAACGGCTCCCGTTAGTACTGGCGGGAGCGTTTCCGTGATGCTCGCGCAGCCTTCTCGCGCGCTACACGGCGTTCTTCCGAAGGTTTTGTGTACGCCATGTTTGCACGGTACATGCGAAGGACGCGGCTACGGTTTACAGCACGCTTGAAGCGACGCAGTGCGCGGTCAATAGATTCGTTGTCTCTTACTTTGATACCTACAGCCAAAATACGGGTCTCCTATATAGTTTACGGTTAATGAACATTAATTTGCCTTGAGCAAAATAACATACAAAAATAGAGGGCAAAAGTCAAGATACAGGCGCGGAAATCCCCGAGACCGGCCTGAATTCGCCTCGTCGGGGATAAACAACGCCGTACGTGAGGTATAGTTTGGTGTTTCGACCTTTTTTACACGCATACTTTTTACACGGCTCAACCTCCTACGGCAGGATGCTGCACACCACGGGTCTGCCCCGTGTATTCGTACGTATACAACCGGATCCTAATACAACTGGACTCTGCGCGGAAACCGGTTGAGGTTTTCGGAAGGGTCGCTTCGATGATATTGTGAATTTGGATGATATCGTGAACTCGAGAAAAGAGCTGGTCCTGGCCACCCGAAATCCAGGCAAAAAAGAAGAAATAGAAGCCTTGATTCATGATCTCGGCCTGAACGTCACGTATCTGCCGGATTACGCACACCTGCCTCCCGTAGAGGAAGACCGGCCCACGTTGGAGGGAAATGCGGAGAAAAAGGCGCGCGCCGTATTCGATGCGTTGGGAATCCCGGCGCTGGCCGACGATACAGGGCTGGAAGTGAGCGCATTAAATGGCCGGCCCGGCGTACATTCCGCTCGCTACGCCGGTGAAGAGGCTCGCGCCGATCAGAACAGGCGGCTGTTGCTCGAAGAGCTGAAGGGGACACAGCATCGTGACGCCCGGTTCAGAACGGTTCTCGCATATGTCGACGGCGAAAACGAACCCCGTTTCTTCGAAGGAATTTGTAGAGGGGTTATTACAGAGGAAGAGCGGGGAAGAGGCGGATTCGGGTACGATCCGGTATTTCTACCCGAAGGAAGCGATTTGACGTTCGCAGAGCTGTCCAGAGAGGCCAAAAATGGCATCAGCCATCGCGGCAAGGCGCTTCGAATGTTTGTGGATTATCTCGAAAGGAGTTATGATCGGTAATCCTGCGTTGATCGCTCGATCGACACCGGCCCCGGCAAGGTGTGAGCCGCCAGGGAATTTCAAGCTCTGCATGTTTAATCCCAACATGTCTAATCGTACATGATCGCCGTCATTCAACGCGTGAAGAGCGCCTCCGTAAAAGTAGAAGACCGCGTCGTGGGAAAAATAAATAACGGCCTTCTTGTCCTCTTGGGCGTTCATCAGCAAGATACCCGGGATGAGGTAGACTGGGTCGCGCGGAAGACTGTACACCTTCGCATCTTTCCTGACTCATCGAATCGTATGAACAAATCCCTGTTAGATACCGGAGGAGAACTGCTCGTCGTTTCTCAATTTACTCTGTATGGAAATACGGCGAAGGGGAATCGGCCGTCGTTTATCGAATCGGCTCCCCCGGAGAAAGCCCGAGCGCTGTACGAGCAGTTTATCGAAAAGGCGGGAGCTCTGGTCGGCAGAACGGTCCAGACCGGAGAATTTGGAGCCGCTATGGATGTAGCACTGATTAATGATGGACCTGTGACGCTGATCGTTGAAAAACAGTTTCCCGAATAATGCGGTACATCGTATACGCGTACTCGCCGTAATCGTACAAAACGCAGGGTTCTAAATGATGGATCAGATGTTACGCATCGGTGCGCCATCGCTGAGCCACGACGGCTTTGAAAAGGCTGAAACAGACGAAAACCGACGGCAAGGCCTTATTTCAAAGCCGGCAATACGGGGTGCTGTGCACAACCTGCGTATCATCACTAAATTATTCTTCGATCTGTCCTTGTCGATGGGGAAGAGTGGAATTATCTTTTAACCTCACTCCCTATTAAGGTCCTTGCGTTCACCCTCATCATAATGGAAAAGACAACATGGCGAAGATACCAACCCTTACTCATATTAAGCCCGAAGGAGGAGTAAGAATGGTAGATGTAGCCGAAAAAGATACTTCTGTTCGAACGGCGGTTGCCGGCGGGCGTGTTCTGGTGGGAGAGGATTTGTACAGACTCATCGAAGAAAACAAGATACGAAAGGGAAATGTGCTCACGATCGCCCAGATAGCCGGCATCATGGGAGCCAAACAAACCAGTAAACTCATTCCGTTGTGCCATGATGTCGCTTTGAAGGGAGTAGATCTCGAACTCACCCTCCAGGAGGACGTTTTTGGGGTTGAGATTAAAGCGTTTGTAAAAACGGTAGGACGCACCGGGGTGGAAATGGAGGCGCTTACCGGGGTTTCGGTCGCGGCGCTGACTGTGTATGACATGTGTAAGTCGGTGTCAAAAGAAATTCGAATTACAGACATTCATCTTCTGGCAAAAACCGGGGGACAAAGCGGAGATTACAGAAAAGAGGATTGATCCCTTTCGCACGTAAAGAATTTCCCGCACGAAACGCCTGTTTGCTCAATAGATTACTCGCTTATTCGTCCTTCTCTGATTCCATGAGAGATAAAGTCGCATCTTCCAGCATTTCTTGAATTGTCATCCCATGGGAAGGCATGTGATGCCCCCGTTTCGCATGCAGCTCCATGGGGACGAAAACAATAGCTCCTATGTCAACTCAAAGCCAGGTATTGGGCCGCTTATCCCGATTTACAGCATTTACAACCCTCGGTGTGCTCGGAACCACCCAGGATATCGTAAGAACGTCTCTGGAAAAAATGAGTGACGCCGATCCTGAGAATCTCGCGGAAGAAGCGTTGTGCCTTGTTGCTATCGCAACGGCCCGGGCAGCCGAGGTGGGGCTGCGTCAGGAAAACATGGTTTCTTCTGCCGTATCGCCTACCATCCTCGATCTCCCCTTCGCTTATCGCGATTACCTCATCGGTGGCGCCATGATTACACAGCGAGATACGACTCTGCTTGACGCCAACGAGTCCGCCTATAAGCGCCTGCAGCAAAAACGGGAATTTTATATCCGTCAGTTCCCCTCCAACCAGTTTCCGAGCGAGGCGGTGGCGCGCGAGAAGATGGAAATCTGGGTGGAAAGAATAAGCCCTATCGATTCAACCGTATCGCCGAAAGAATGGCTTGACGATTTGAAACTACTGCCCACCCTCATGACGCATCTCAAGTTGATCCTCGCTTTCGGCCGGCAGGGGTGAATCGACAGATCACGGAGCGACGCGCCCGGAACGATGAAACCGGGCAGGGTTGAACTCGGATTCGGAAAAGCAGGCCTCGAACTCCCAAAAGATAACGGCTATAATCGTCTGTTAGTACATATAAGACGGAGAAAGCCGGTCTTTCCATAGAATAAATAACGGATTTAAATACCGCACTCCCATTTCCGCGTAACGAACATAGGGCAAATTCCCCCTTCACGTATTTCTCGAACGCACCAGGTATTCGGATCGTATGGAAATGGTTGATCTCCTTCCCGAACTCCAAGAAGCCAGCCTCAATGGCATTGAGGGATTGGGGTATGCGGAAGTATACGCGCACGTGGACGAAAGCACCTTCTGCCGGGGGGTTATCGTATTTGACAGGGACGAAGATCTGTCGAGCCTTTCAGGGGTAGGGAGCAAAGGCGCCGTATTTACAGGCCCGGTGTATCGGGGCGAGCAGGTATCGGTCGAGACCTTCCCGGTAAAGATCATCTGGTTGTCCGAGGAAATGCATATCGACCCCGGGGCAACCTTCCAGGCTGTATTGTGACTCGATGCCGGCTTGGACGAAAGGGGCAAAAACTGGCATAATGATAGAATAAGAGTGTGGGAAGCTGTTGCGCAGCTTCGTTATCTCATGTCAAGTTCTATTGTTACGGCAGTTTAATGAAGGAAAACCTAAGTCGATGTCTTGCCTATTCTATCCTCGGAAGTCTCTGTGTCATTGGGGCAGCTTCTATTGTGCCCAATAACGCGGTCAGCGGTCAGGAGCAGGTAGAGAAAGAAATCAGATCGGTTCAAGAGAAGCACGGTCAAAAAAAACGCAGGGAGCATCGCAGGGAAGCCTGCAGCGAAGAGTCCGTTTCTGTCTTTGTGGAGGAATTGAAAAACCTCTCGGCAGAATTGACGCACCAGGTTGGGGCCGAATCGGCCCCCATCGTTCGCCCGATCCATGAGTTGATCCTGGAGACCGAGTCCTACTATGGCAATGAGATATGCCTTTCCTATCAGGATCTTTCTGAAGAGAAACAACTCTTTTACCGCGAACTCGAATGGCTCGTCGGGGACCTCGCGCAATTGATCGATGAAACGGCTCGGCTCAATCGAAGAGCCGAGCCCCTGTTATTGTGATTCGACTTATCGTGATTCGGCTGCATAGATGACCGTAACCAGGCCGGTACTGCTATCCGGCATCGGAGCTGCTCCATTCCCGAATCGCCACATCAGAAGCGAATCGATGACCGCATTTCCGAGCGGAGTCTCTGGTGATTCCAGCATTTCGAGGTGTTGGACTCCGCCCTGACTATCGACCGTGATTCTGGCTTTGAACACGGCCTGGAGCGAATCAGGGTTGGGTGGAAGAGGCGTTTCAATCGGTAGCGTTGCAAACCCTTCAGTGACGTAGTGTACACCCCGTAGTCTCAACTGGGGGAAAGTACCCTCGATTCGAGTTGGCGGGGTTCTACGCTGGGAATCCTCCGGGAGAACGGGCGTCGGCCGAATAACGGCCGGCTCGGGATTGGACTCTCGCATTGAAACGATAATACCGGGGAGGATCAGGGCAATGAGAATGATGAGGGTAGAGATAATAAACGCATTGCGAATGCTGAACAGGCGTAACGAAGAGCGAGAGGTTACGGAAGGGGTGACCGGTACGGCAGGCCTGTCGGCCCGAGATCGCCGGGGTTTCGAGGCGGCTTTTCGAGGCGATTTAGCCGGGGATGCGATCTGAATCCGTGCTTCTTCCGGAAGCCGTTTGTTCAAGGCGGCGATGAAGGACGGGTTGGTGGCGCTTCGATGCTCCTGGAGATCTTCGTTGACCTGGTCAACAGGCATGGAAGAGAGCGCCTCGAGGTCCAGCATGGAGCTTTCTAGCTGGTTCTCCAGCCACGAACGGGCAGACGCCTTCGCCGATTTGGGCTGTTTAGATGTCGATTTCCTGGCCATAGGTAGCCTCAAAACAAGTCAAAGAGTAATTCACCTAGGATTTCTTCAGCATTTCGTGGACATCCTTGAGGCGCCGGCGCAATCGTTTTTGCGCATTGTTAACTTCCTTAATCGACGTCCCAAGCAACTTGGCAAGGTCTCTAGGTTTGAGTAATGGGTCTTCAAAGATCAGGTCAACCATACGGAGCAACATGGGATCGTCCGTTACCCTGGACGCTACGGTCCGATATAATTCGTTCATCTCGTGTTTCTCCGGTATCCTGTTCTTGTCAACCTCTTCCATCCAGTCCTCGAGCCCAACGTGTCGTCCCCACCCTTTTCGACCCTTACCGCGGCTGTCTTTCCTGGTATACCCTTCTTTGGTGAGGAAATTCCAGATGTCGCTCTGGATATTGTTGATGATGACCGTCATGAGGGGCACGTGGTCGGGAATCGTACGTTTCCCCGTGTACAGTTTTACGATAGCCTCCTGGACGAGATCGTCGGGTGAGGGTGCTGCCCGGATATGTTGCAGGTATCTCTTATGAAAGTGAACGGCCCACAATCGAACCCTGGGGATGATATCTTCCCAATCAGCTACAAGGAGTCTTTCTGGAATCTCTGACACAACTTCATCTCTTTCTGCGGGCAATCAGCTTCCGGCTACACCGCAAATCTAAAACTTGGTTCAGCGGTTCAGATGCAATCAAAATACGGAACAGCGATGTCACAGAACGAAAAAATTTGACAAAATGCATGTCATCCATCGCTATATTCTATGGAAAGTGTTCTTTTTGCCGCCACGGGTCAGGAAAGGACGCGCAAGGTCGTAGAGAGTGTATGTATCTTACGGGGAAGCACCTCGATGCGATCCGGGCCAGCGTTAGCCGTCTCTATACAGACCATATGGCGATATTCCTCGTCATCCATATCTGAGATCCGTTTAGCCTTCTCGATCCACGGGTTCCACACCACGGTCGAGGCGCTGCCAGATTTGGTCAACTCGATCCTGCGACGGAATCCGGGATCCTCGAGCACGCACGTCGATTCGGTATCGACATAGATGCGATCCGTCTCGGCATCGATGGAGATCGGGCCTTCTTGCAGGTTGCGTTCCTCCGGGTGGAGTTGATCGATATAGGCCGAATGTTCGAATCCATGGATCGCGATCTTTTCAATGTCGCTTATCGAAAAATACGTGTGAAGCGCCCCTGAAAACGTGAACGGCTCGGTATCGGTGTTGCGGACTTCGAGATCCACCTGAAGTTGGGACGTCAACGTGACGATGAGTTGGAGCTGGAAGGCATAAGGCCACAGTGTACGTGTAAATGCATCGTCCGCCAGGGTCAATCGAATCTGAGGATGAGCGCCATCGATCAATCTGGCGGAATAAAACTCCCACAGCTGCGTTCGGGCAAATCCATGGTTGGGGAGGTCTGGATTCTTTTCGTGGGGGCCAAACCAGGGCCATATGATGGGTATTCCTCCTCGTATCGCTTTCCCTTCCATATAGCGGCTACGCTCACTCAACCAGAGTACCGGCCTGCCTCCTTCGGGTACGAAGGAAAGTACGTGCCCTCCGTGAAGAGCCACTGAAGCCGAGGCTTCTGAGGAATTCAGGTCAACGATAACAAACGCACCCGCACCTTCTCGAAAGGATACATGATCGGTAATACCGAAAGTGCGGTTTAACGAGTTTATGGCTGTTTTCATTAATGGATATAGTCGAATTACAGGGACTCAAACCTGTTTTCAGCCCGGTTTTTTTGTACGTGGCCAGCCTCAAAGACATGTCCGTTCATCGCCAGGTAGACCCCGGCGTCGAGGAGCTGCACGGCGGCCATGGCGAAGCCGACATTGAATACGGCGTCGCTGTTCTTGAATCTGGCGGGGCTCAGCGACCCGACGAGAAGGATGGTTTTTTCTTCGATCTTTCGCAGAATGTCGGCTGTTTGTACCATTGTGTCTGTGCCGTGCGTGATCAGAATGCGGGAGCATGGGTCACTGGCGACCGAATGAAAGATCAAATTGCGGTCTTCAGGGGTCAACTCGAGACTGTCTTTGCACAGCAAGGTCGAAATGGTATAAGAAATAGTGACATTTGCATCGCGTAGGATCTCTTCTATCTGCGGCGTGCCGACTTTGTAATCGCTTCGTGCATCGAAATATACTTTATCTATGGTGCCACCCGTGGTGAAGATACTAATGTGCATTGCTGTTGAAGGATGCATTTGAAGGATGCATTGCTGGCGAAGGCTTTGGGGCAACGGCAGGTATCCTAGCACCCCTTATAGGCGAGGGAGAGCATCGTAATGTCGTCGTATTGCGGAGCGCCTTCGGTATACGCGTTCAAGGCATTAAGGACAGACTCAATCACGGAATGTTCTCCCTCTCTGGCTACAGCCTGGAGAACCGGTTCGAGGCGCTCCAGGGCAAACTGCTCCTTATCGTGCCGCGTCGCCTCTGTTAACCCGTCAGTAAACAAAAAAATCCGGTCGTGAGGGCTTAGCTGAACTTCGGCCTCACGGTAGGAAAAAGCCGGCAGCATGCAAAGCCCGATGCCTTCCGTTTTAGGGAGCGCTTCGGAGCCGCCCGAGGATTTGACCCGGTAAGGGGGGAAATGGCCTGCAGTCGAATAGGTGAATACGCCGGACTCCAGATCCAGTAAGCCATAAAATACGGTCACAAATACTTCGGGCAGACTCTGGGGATACAGAAGAGCGTTCACGTCTTCGAGGCAGGCTCCCGGGCCCTCCCCTTTCAGCCCGATGGCACGAATCAGTGTGCGCGTCATGGCCATGAACAGAGCCGCTGAGATCCCTTTGCCTGACACATCCCCGATGACCAGAGCGAGGCGGTCCGTATCGGGCATGAAAAAATCGTAGAAGTCTCCGCCCACCTCGTGGGCCATGTCGATATGCGCTTCGATATCGAACGCGTCGCTCTTCAACGCATTGGCCGGGATGAAGGCCTCCTGGATGCGTCGTGCAACGGCCAGCTCCTTCTGAAGCGCGCTCAGTTGGAGTTTCGAATGAACGGCATCCTGGTAGGCGATCACCTCCCGCAACGTTTTTTCGATGGTGATCTCGAGGTCGTCGAAGTCGACGGGTTTAGTCACAAAGTCGAACGCTCCCCGGTTCATGGCCGTACGAATATTGCTCATATCCCCATACGCGGATACGACAATGGCTTTCAGCAAGCGGTCGGGTTTCGAAAGATGATCCAACAGCGTCAAGCCGTCCATCTCCGGCATATTTATATCCGTGAGGACCAGCTTGACGTTCTTGTGAATCTCGAGCGCTTCCAGTGCTTCATAACCATTTTGGGCGAAATGAAATTCCCATTCTTGTGAGCGAATACGTTTTCTGAACTTCTGCCGAATCAACAAAGCCAGATCCGGCTCGTCATCCACTACGAGTATTTCAAGCGGCATAAGAAGGTGATGCTCGTTACAGGACAATATTCGAAAAGGCGTAGTTCAAGTGATAATAAGAAGTGCAGCGTTCGAATACCCGGGACGGGGTGACATTTAACGAGCGTCCGCCATTTTTTGATGGATACTGAACGGCATGCGACGGCCAGAGTGCTCAAAATCGCACGCAAAGTTGACGTATCGCAAGTGCAACTTCTTCAGGAACAGCGGTAAATCGGATGAGATGCTCCTGGTGATTCTGGCCGGCTTCGATAGTTTTGGCATACAAATCCCCCGAAATATCGGAGGCTTCTGCGCCCTCAGCGGAAAAGTCGAGCCTGAGATTGGTAAGTGGCGCCAGGGGAATCTCGGATCGAATAACAGCTACGATAGTTGAAATCGAAGTCATTTCAGCGTCGTGCACGGCCCCGCTCATGTGTTTTCCGTCCAGGATACTGAATTGAACGGGAATGGCCTTGTCCAGCGCCACCATGTCATACGACGGCTTGGGAACCTGTAGATGATAGGGAGGGCCGACGGCTTCGACTTCGTAGATGTTGATGGCGTGCGAGACGCCCTTCGCCGACAGCTTCATCTTTTTCCCGATGTGTACGAGATCTCGGGTTTCAGCAAACGTGCGGTCCGAAATCAAGATTTGCCCGCCTACCGAATAGGATTCGATGCGCGCCGTCAGGTTGACGTGACTGCCGACGGCGCCGTATTTAGCCCGCTTCTGCGAGCCGATGTTGCCGACGACCACTTCTCCCGTATTGATGCCGATGCCCATTTCGAGGCGAGGCAACTCCTTTTTTTCGAGCGCTTTATTCACTTCTTCCATGGCGCACTGCATCTCAACGGCACATGCAACGGCGCGGTGGGCGTCGTCTTCTCTCAAAAAGGGCGCGCCGAAGATCACCAAAATGGCATCGCCGATGAATTCGTCGATCGTGCCCAGGTGCGCCGTGATGATATCGGCCATTTTGCCGAGATAAATATTTAAGATCTCGACCACCTTTTCCGGAGCCAGACGCTCAGAGATGTTAGAGAAGCCGCGCAAATCCGACATCAATATCGATACTTTTCTTTTTTCGCCGCCCAACTTGAGGGCATTCGGGCTCGACAATAAAGTGGCTACGACGTCGTCTGATAAGTAGCGGCCAAAAGCTTCGCGCGCTTCGGCTGCCCTGCGCTGTTCCGCTACTTGATCTTTCGCTTTGTTAATCGTGATTTCCAGATCGACCAGGTCGATCGGTTTCATCAAAAAGTCAAAAGACCCCCGGTTCATGGCCGTTCGGATATTGTCGAGATCTCCATAAGCCGATACGACGACCGCCTCGAGCAGGCGGTCCAGGTTCTTTATTTCAGTGAGCAGGCTCAGCCCATCCATTCGAGGCATGTTGATGTCTGTTAATACGATCTCGATGTCAGGGTGCATTTCGAGGTGTTTCATCGCTTCGATGCCGTCAGCAGCCATGACGAACGAATATTTCCCCTCGCGAATCTGCTTTCTGAACTTCTGCCTGACCAGAACCGCAAGGTCAGGCTCATCGTCCACAACCAGTATCTTGGTAATAGCTGACATGGCTTAACTGGCTATTTCCATGATCGTCTTTTTCAGAATGGAAAAATCAATAGGTTTGATCAGATATCCTGACGCGCCGAATTGTATGGCTTTCTGGTAATTGTCCCTGTCGCCGTACGCTGTGATCATGTGAATGGGCAGGTCTGCGTAATCGCTGCGAAGCCGCCTCAGGAGTTCTAATCCGGTCATACCGGGCATGTTGATGTCAGAGAAAACCAGCACGATATGAGCTCCTACCCCGCTTCTCATGCAGGACAGCGCCTCTTCGCCGGACAGAGCGAAGTGAAAAAGCAGGCGCCCCGCGCGGATTTCGCGACGAAACTGTTGCTTGAAGAGCCATTGAACGTCTTCTTCATCATCAACGACCAGCACGTTGAGCGCTTCCTGTTGCGTTGTTTTCTCCATGTCGACGAACTACAAGGTGAACAAAGTAGACGGAACAGGCAAGAACCTGCCTGAATGTCCATTTTCGATTCTCACGACTGGCATGCAACACCGCTACGGGTGTTCGGGCCGGCAAAGCAGCGATTCGGATAGGCTCTAAAAATAAGAGCGTTTTATCCGGACAACGAGCGACAGTATCGGGACAAAAAGCGACAGATAGAGCGTCGCGAAACGCAACGAGAAACACCTACTCCGAACCAGGCGGTAGAGATTCATCATCGGTCTGTCGAAAGGGTAATTTAATAATAAAGCTGGATCCTTCTCCATACGTTGCGTCTACGTACAGCTCGCCAGCATGATCGTTGTTGATGATTTCATAACTGAGTGACAGGCCGAGGCCTGTTCCCTCTCCGCTGGGCTTCGTCGTGAAAAAAGGGTCGAAAATGTGATGCCGTATATCCGTCGGAATCCCGGGTCCGTTATCGGTAATTCGGATTTTTGCGTGGTGATCCTGATATTCCGTCTGTACCGATAACACCGGCCGGTAGGCGTCAGGGGTGTCGTCGTGGGAAGAATCAATCGTTTTCTGCGCCTGGCGCTTTTGCGTCATGGCGTAAAAGGCATTGTTAATCAGGTTCAAGAAAACGCGCCCCAGGTCGTGAGGGATTGCACGGATCGGGGGGAGGTCGGGGTCGTAACTTTCCCGGATTTCGACGGTAAAGGTATGGTCCTGGGCTCTCATGCCGTGATAGGCAAGGCGAACGTATTCTTTCAATATCGCGTTGATGTGGATCGTCTGGTGCCTATCCTTCTGGCCCCTGGCGTGCTCTAACATGCTGCGGACGATGCGGTCGGCGCGCTGGCCATGTTCGTTGATTTTGGACGCGTTGAATTGCAGGTCTTCGATCAGGGGCTCGACCTCCTCGAGAACCTGACCGGCGTTTTTCTGGCGCCCCTTATCGAAGATTTCGACCATCTCATCGATGAGCTCCCGGGACAAAACGGCAAAGTTGTTCACGAAGTTCAGCGGATTTTTGATCTCGTGGGCGATGCCGGCTGTGAGCTGGCCGAGCGATGCCATCTTTTCGGCCAGGATGAGTTTAGACTGGGTGGCCTTTAATTCCGTGATCAGCTGCTCCAGGCGTTCGTTTTTCTCTCGGAGTTCGGTGTTCTTTAGACGAGCGATTTCCGCTTCCTTTTCGGCGCGTTCCACCTCGAAACTGGCCTGCAGGCTGCTCAGGCGCACCGAGGCTTCTTCTTCGAATGCTTCGTGGCGGATTTCGTAGAAGGCTTTATAATGCTGATTGGCTTCGTCGAGGAGTCCGGATCGCTCATACGCCCGCGCAATAGCTTCGTGAGTTTCATACACCTTTTTACGGGCTTTGACTTCCTCGGCGATGGTGAGCGCCTCCTGCAAATAGGCGATGGCCTGCGTTACTTCCCCTCGCGATAGCACCACCTTCCCCAGGTTAAACAAGCTCGTGCTCTGAGCCCGGCGGTTTCCCACCGCTCTTCTCAATGCCAGGCTCTTCTGGTGTAAGTGCAGGGCTTTGTCCAGGTCCCCCTGACGGTGGTGCACGCAGCCCAGATCGTTGAGCGCCCTGGCCTCCCCGATTTTGTTCTTTGCTGTGCGAAAAAGCTCGAGGCTTTGTACGTGGTAGGGAAAGGCCGTATCCAGTTGATCGAACGCCTGATACGTACACCCGATGCCGGTCAGGGCGCGTGCGCGTCCGACGTCATCCCCTTCTTCCTCAAAGATGGCGAGCGCTTCCTGGTAACAGGTCATCGCCTGATCGAGAAATCCCATCTCTTCGTACATTATGCCGAAGCCATGCAGCGTCCAGCCTTCCTCAACCCGATCTCCGAGGTGTTGGATCGCTCTGCGCGTCTTGAAGCCGTATTCCATCGCCTGGTTGAAGTTGCCCAGACTGATGTGTATGAGTGCGATCGTTCCCAGGATCCGGTAATCGATGAAATGGAAACGACGGCCTTCTGCAACGGTGAGGCCTTCATGGAGGAATTTGAGCGCCTTATCGTAACTGGACACCATGTAGTGCCCGTACCCCAGCAACCCTTTGCAGTACGCAATGCCCCGGGTATAGGATCGGTCTTCGGCCAGCTTCTGTACATCCGGTACGTTCCGGATGACAAAGCGCGGGTCGGAGATCAGCAATGACTCGAGAAACTCGAGTCTTCGGTCGATCGACGGCAGGGTGTCCGATCCTTTAGCACATAGATCTCGCCACTGTTCGGTTATGTCAACGTCGGTCTCCATTCGGTATCTGTTGGTATCTTGAATCGTAGGGCGCTATCAAGATCTTTGCACTAAGGTACGAGTTAGATACATAACTATCGTGCACAGGAGAATATTTCCGCAAAGTAGGGCCGCAACGTATGATTGACGAAAGGTATCAACTGGTTTCCGAATTTTCGCCCACCGGCGATCAGCCGAAGGCGATTGAGGAGTTGACGGAGGGCATTGTTCGTGGCGATGTGTATCAGACGCTTCTCGGTGCGACGGGCACCGGCAAAACCTTCTCCATGAGCCATGTCATCCAGAATCTGAACAGGCCTACGCTCGTGATGAGCCATAATAAAACGCTGGCCGCCCAGTTGTACGCCGAATTTAAACAGTTCTTCCCCGACAACGCCGTCGAATTTTTTATTTCGTATTACGACTACTACCAGCCCGAAGCGTATATCGTACACTCCGACACGTATATAGAAAAGGACATGTCGATTAATGATCGTATCGATCGACTGCGCCTCAGAGCCACGAGCGCTCTCGTTTCAGGTCGCCCCGATGTGCTCGTCGTGGCCAGCGTATCGTGCATCTATGGGTTGGGGTCCCCCGATGAGTTCAAATCACAGATCGCCCAGATTCGGGTAGGACAGGACCTTGAAAGGAACGACCTGCTGAGGCAACTGGCGAGCATCTTCTACACCCGTAATGACGTTGAATTCGAGCCGGGTGTGTTTCGTGTCAGGGGGGACGTCGTGGAGGTATTTCCCGCCTATCTGGAAGAGACGGCGTATCGTATAGCGTTCTGGGGCGATGAAGTGGAGAAAATCAGTCACTTCGTGCCGCTCACCGGCGAAGTGATCGAGGAAACGGAACTGCTTACCATTTATCCCGCCAAAATATTCGTAACCCCCAAAGATCAACTCAATAAAGCGATCGCTTCGATCGAAGAAGAGTTGCGTTGGCGTCTGGCGGTACTCAGGGACATGGGCAAGCTGGTTGAAGCGCAGCGTCTCGAACAACGCACTATGTTTGACATCGAGATGATGCGGGAGGTGGGGTATTGCTCGGGGATCGAGAATTATTCACGCCACCTGTCGGGCTTTCAGCCAGGCCAGCGTCCCAATTGCCTCTTTGATTATTTCCCCGACGACATGTTGCTGGTTATCGACGAGAGCCATGTTACCATCCCTCAGGTGAGGGCGATGTATAACGGGGACCGGGCCAGGAAGCTGACGCTTGTCGAACACGGCTTTCGATTGCCTTCCGCGCTCGATAATCGGCCGATGACCTTCGAGGAGTTTGAAGCCAGGCACCATCAGGTCATATTCGTGAGTGCTACTCCTGGCGAGTACGAACTGGAGAAGAGCGGCGGTGTGTTTGTCGAGCAAGTGATTCGTCCTACCGGCATACCCGATCCTGAAATAAGTGTTCGACCGAGTGAAGGGCAGATCGACGATCTCATGGAAGAGATACGGCTCTGCATCGGTCGAAACGAACGGACCCTCGTGACCACGCTCACGAAACGGATGGCCGAAGACCTGTGTGACTATCTGGAGTCGTTCGGCATCAAAGTGCGGTACTTGCACTCTGATATCGACGCCCTGGAACGAGTCGAAATCCTGCGCGACTTGCGCCTCGGGTCTTTCGACGTTTTGATCGGGGTGAACCTGTTGAGGGAAGGCCTGGATTTGCCGGAAGTATCACTGGTTGCGATCATCGACGCCGACAAGGAAGGATTCCTGCGCAGCGATCGATCTTTAATTCAGACGGCCGGCCGCGCTGCCAGGAACGCCAACGGGCGAATCGTGATGTATGCCGATACCGTGACGGGATCCATGCAACGAATGATCGACGAAACGAATCGCCGACGGGCCATCCAGCTCGCCTACAACGAAGAACATCAGATTGTCCCGAAGACGGTCAAGAAGTCCAGGGATCAGATCCTGCGCGGCACCGTCATTGCCGAGGAACGGTCGCTGGACGACAATGGACCTCACTCGACCCGATACGAATCCCTGGACAAACCTGCCGTGATTGCGGATCCGGTGGTCAAATATCTGACCGCCGAACAAAAGCAGGATCTGATCGACCAGATGCGACGGGAGATGCTCGAAGCGGCCGAAAACCTGCAATTCGAGAAGGCGGCCGAGTTGCGCGACAGCCTGGCCCAGCTCGAAGCGGAGATCCAGGGATCGTGAAACATACAACCGAATAAACGGTTCACAACGTCCTGTGCCAATTGTATTACACGCCGACCATGAAAAAGAACATCCATCCCGAATACAAGATTGTTAAGGTCACTCTCGCCGACGGGAGCCAGATTGAAATGAAGTCGACCATGGGGGTCGATCAATACACGTCCGATGTGGATTCTACGAATCATCCTTTTTATACGGGCCGTCGTCAGTTTGTGGATACAACAGGTCGGGTTGAGAAATTCAAGCGCCGTTACGCGAAAAAGAAATGACATGGCGGCTATATATAGGTGTTTAAAGGCGATCTGCAAATCCAGATCGCCTTTTTTTTAACCTCGCCCCCCAGTGCCCCTTGCTCCCGCATAACCCCTTTTACCAGCACCGACAAACCAGATCTTCGCGATGAACGTTACCCCGGTCGAACTGATCGTGGCCAAGCGAGACGGAGAGCGGCTCCCAGATCGGGCCATCCAGTACCTGATTGACGCCTACATACAGGGCGACATGCCCGATTACCAGATGAGCGCCTTCTTGATGGCCGCCTTCTTGAATGGGCTCGATGACGGAGAAACGGCCGCTTTTACGCGATCGATGTTATATTCGGGGCGTGTGCTCGACTGGTCTCATCTACCCGGCGTCAAGGTAGACAAACATTCGACCGGAGGGGTCGGCGATAAGGTGTCGCTCATCCTGGCCCCGATCGTCGCCTCCTGCGGCGTGCCGGTGCCCATGATTTCCGGCCGCGGCCTCGGCCACAGCGGTGGGACGCTGGATAAGCTGGAAAGCATACCCGGCTTCAAGGTCGACCTGGGCGTCGAGGCGTTCGAGCGTCAACTCCGTGACCTGGGTCTGGTCATGATCGGGCAAACACGCGACATTGCGCCGGCAGATCGACCGATGTATGCGTTGCGGGACGTTACAGGAACGGTAGAGTGCATCCCGCTCATTGCCTCGTCGATCATGAGTAAAAAACTCGCCGAAGGTATCGATGCGCTGGTCCTGGACGTAAAATGCGGCAAAGGCGCGTTTATGAAAACCGAAGAAGAAGCGATGGAGCTCGCTGACTTGCTGGTGCGGATTGGTCGCGATTTCGGTAAACAGGTTGTGGCCTGGATCACCAACATGAACCAGCCTCTCGGCAAGGCCGTGGGCAACTGGCTGGAGGTCCGTGAAAGCCTCGATTGCCTCCAGGGGGGAGTCGATAATGATCTCATGGAGTTGACGTTCACGCTGGCCGGCGAAATGTTACGGATCGGTCGAGCGGCCGACACGTTCGAACAGGGTGTTACCATGGCCAGGGAGGCGGTCCGTTCGGGCCGGGCGTTCGACAAATTTAAACAGCTGGTGGACCGGCAGGGCGGCGCCGTTTCCGTTCTCGAAGATCCCGATACCCGGGCAGGGGCCTCCTCGACATTTGAGGTGTGTGCATCGGACGAGGACTACGGCTATGTAGAAACCCTGGATGCCTACCAGATCGGTCGGGCGGCTGTGGCCCTGGGGGCGGGGAGAGCCAGGAAGGAGGAGGCGATCGATCCCACGGCAGGCATTATCCTGGAAAAAAAGGCCGGCAGCAAGGTCGAAGCCGGTGATTTGCTCGCCACTTGTTATACGAGCCGCAGCGTCGATCGGCCATCCCTGATCTCCCGGGTGCGCAATGCTTTTCAGATATCGAGCGCCGAGCCGGCCGCAGCTCCTCTGCTGATCAGGCGCATCCCGCCGTCGGGTTCTCGTTGAGTGTCGACACACCCTGCGTACTCTGACAGGCTTCTGCGTTCGCAGTCCGGGCGCCCTTTTCGCCCCGGGCTGTGTTGCGCTTGTTGCGCTAACTCCCCCGGCAGGACTGTGTTACTACGCCATTTTCGATACAACCCGCGATGCTGAGGAGTTCGGCAGCGCACTGAGGTGACAGAAAAGGGTTTCTTTTATCTATCATTGTTTGCATCTTAGAGTTCGTGTGCTCGTTATATAGAGTGAGCGTAACTTGTTGAACCACGGATTAGGGCAATCAAACGCAGGCTGTACTTATGTCAATTTGGAAGCGATTTACACGATTTATCAAATCTATATTCGGTGGGGCGATATCCGCGATGGAGGATCCACGCCTGATCCTCGAGCAGAACATCCGCGAGATGAATGACCAGGTACCGAAGATGAACGAGAACATTGCTACGGTAAAAGCAAACGTGGTTCTCTTGCAGAAAGAAGTGAGGCGATCGGAAAAAGAGGTGGCCGATCTGACGTCAAAAATCAAGGCAGGTATACAGGCCGGCCGCGACGACCTGGCCGAACGATACGCTGTCCAGCTCGAAAAGGGACGTGAAACGCTCTTGAGAGCCAAAGAGCAATTGAAGTACGCCTCTGCGGCGTATGACAAGGCTCTCCAGGTGAAGAAAGCCTTCATGCGCGAGAAGGACGTGAAGATCCAGGAGGCCAAAGAGGCTCTTCGCGCTCACGAGCGGTCGAAATGGCAGGCCAAAGTGGCCGACGCTATGGAGCAATTCGAAGTGGGCGGCATGGACCAGACGCACGACGAGATGATCAACCGCATCAACGAAGATTCGGCCAAAAACGAAGCCCGCATCGAACTGGCGCTGGATTCCTTCGATGTGGAGGCGCTTCGGCTGGAGGAAGATGCCGAAGGCATCCGTGCGTCCGAGATCGTCAAGCAGTTCAAGCTCGAGATGGGGGTCGGCAGTGAGCCGGCTCAGGAAAGCAAAGACGCCTCGCTCGATGTTCCGGAGGAGGAGTTGGAGCAGGGCAATAAGACGATCGGCAAACAGCGGACTCAGACGGAATAAAGCCTGACGCTTACCGCGTTTTCTTTCACGCAGGCCTACGGGTAGGTCATGACTCCTGAAGAATATAAACGAATCAAAGAAGCGGAAAAAGAGCATCTTCTCGCGTTGAAGAAGCTGAGAAAACAGCTCAAAGAGGTCGAGCGGCAGAAGACCATTGCGCGCGCCGTGAAAGACGTCGAGGATGCCCCCGGCGAAGATCTCCTGGAGACGCATGAGGAGATGGTCCGTCGTCTCGCCATGGATGCGATTCAGCAGGAAGCCCGCCTCGAGGTCGCTATGTCGTCCGCGCAAGACGAGCCGGAGCCAGAGACCGAAGAAGGCGTCGAGCAGCCTGAAGCGGATCAGGCAGAACTCGAGAAGATCCGGGCGCAGGCGCTGATCCATCAGATGAAAATTCAGATGGGCCTCAAGGAGCCGGACCGGAAACAGGAGCCTGTCCCGAACGTCACAGATTCGGAGCACAGCGACGACCGAGCAGAAGCACAGGATAGCGAGGGGAATGCCGATAATCCTACCCGGCCGGGGGAGCTCCCGGAAAAAACCATAGGTCGAATGCCGAAAGGGCCGTCGTAATTCAGCTTGAAACGACGAACTCCTCGGGATTGCCAGAATTAGTTACTCACGCGGGTATGAACGACGACGATATCAATTATACCAAAGAAGCCTTTCTTAATCCCTGGAATCTGGGGTTTTTGATTATGGCCATGCTTGCTGCGTTCTTCCTGAGCAGCACGCCCGAAGCCAGGCCTTTGTTTAATATCGTTCTGATACTCGCAGCTGCTTCCGAACTGATGTATCTCGGCATCATGCCCCGCCAGGAACGTTTTCAGCGGGTCGTACGCGCCCAGCATGCCAAAGAACGGGCAAAACCGCCTACTCAAAAAGAAATTTATTTCCGGCTCACCAAGTACAGCCAGCGTCGATTTATACGGCTCCGGAAAATCGAAAAAGATATCGAGCAGAATTACCGTAAGCTGAGTTATGCCTCTCAAGGGTTGTTGGACAGCCACTTGAGCAAGATCAACGGTCTTATAGAGTCGTACATCAAGCTGCTTTACCAGAAGGAGCGGTACGAAGATTCGGTTCGGAACGGCGCCGAAAGGGAGATTGCGAGAGACATCAAAGCCGTGCGAGATGAACTGGAGGCGTCCCCATCCTCACGGGTGCGCGCTATCAAGGAGCGACGCCTGCGAATCCTCGAACAACGACTGAGTCGCTACAAACGCAGCAAAGAGAACCAGGAGATCATAGAGGAGCAACTGGCCACGGTCGAAGATGTCATTAAATACATCCACGAACAATCGCTGACGCTCAGAGATCCCGAGGCCATCACGTTCCAGCTGGATACGTTGCTCAATGAATTGGAAGAAACGGAGGCTTCCGTCGAAGAAATGGAAGAAATATTCTCCAATTCCAATGACCTCCTGGCCGATGTGGATACGTACGACTACGTGGATCCAGCCGAATCGGAGCCGGCCAAAAATCGTACTCGAACCGGCGATTCATAGTTGCCCTCTCTCTCGCATGCCGGCCGGATTCGCAGGCGCGTCCTTTCACGTCATTCCGTCTTAGTGAGCCCACGCGTTTGCAGCAGCACCCCATTGACCTTCAGGCCATAGAAGTAGATGCCGGGACCGGTCTCCGCCGGGGGCATCCATTCAACCTGGTGTTTACCCGCCGGCAATTGCGCGTCAATCAGTGTTTCGAGCTCCCTCCCCAGCAAGTCATACACCGTGATCTCGGCCTGAGCAGAGACGTCGAGTTCGAAGGGGATGACCGTGGCTGAACGAACGGGATTGGGGTAATTTTCCCTCAGAAAACTCCCGAGCAACGTGCTCTCGTCGGTCAGGCCGGTCGTATTTGTAGCGGTGAACCGATAAATATCCCCCCCATAGGTGCAGATGTATAACTCATCCTGCTCACTGACGCCAAAAGAAGTGATGCCGAGGTTCGATTCGTCCAGCAGGGTGTTCGTGGGGGGAGACGCGCCGTCGTACTCCAGCGCCCAGATGCGGCCCGATCCAAAGTCCGCATAGATATATTTCCCGATCAATTCGGGGACACGCGTTCCCCGATAAACAAATCCTCCCGTAGCGGATTTGCCCTCGCTCCGTCCGTACTCCCAGACCGGCATGATAAGCTGATCGGTATTGCAATTGTTCATCGGCTCAAAGCATAGAGAGGCCTCCATCGTATCCCATCCATAATTCCCTCC
The DNA here is from genome assembly GCA_964525535.1 of uncultured Rhodothermaceae bacterium. Lineage (GTDB taxonomy): Bacteria > Bacteroidota > Rhodothermia > Rhodothermales > JAHQVL01 > JAHQVL01. The sequence continues at coordinate 6,222 of CAZGHT010000057.1, read as the reverse complement.
CTTTGTAATGATGTTGATCTCCTCGCGTCGGTCTTGCCCGACGTCGGCACTCCAGATCTCTCCCGTCTCCGAATCAAAACTGAATCGCCAGGGATTACGCAGGCCGTACGCAAAAATTTCTTCGCGATGCCCCTCGGAGTTGCCGGCAAACGGGTTGTCGGGAGGAATGCGGTACGGCTCAGATTCGGAGGCATCGGATACGTCAATGCGCAGGATCGACCCGAGCAACGTACTGAGGTTCTGCCCGTTACCCTCCGGGTCATGACCGCTGCCCCCGTCACCGAGTGCGATGTACAAAAAACCGTCATCGGGACCGAAGGCAATCTGCCCCCCGTTGTGGTTGCCGTACGGCTGGGGCACCTCCATGATGACGAGTCCGCTTTCCGGGTCGGCCGTATTGGAGGAGGGTGGAGACACCGTGTATCGTTCGAGAACCGATCGCCGCGGACTGGAGGCAGAATAATAGACGTAGAAATGTCCGTTGCTGGCGTATGCAGGGTCGAACGCGAGCCCCAGCAGTCCTTCTTCGCCGTTGTTTGTCCGCACCTCATCGGAGAGATCCAGGAAAACCTCGGATTGTGTAGCCTGATCGTCGTTTTCGAAAACGATAATGCGGCCCGCTTTTAACTCAGCGGCAAAAAGGCGATTGGAGCCATCCCCGGCGTGTTGGAGATCTACCGGGATATCAAAGGAGAGATCCGGGAAAGCATTTTCTATAGCAAACTGTGCAACCGTTGGCGTAGCGGGGACGGCAAGCAGGCACAGGAGGAGGGCCACAAACAAAGAGCGAGAGTTTTGCATAACAGCGCAGATTTAGACAATAGGACAGAACTCATCAGGTGAGATATCCAGGGGTACAGGAGAAATCAGTCCAACAATAGTACCGAAAACCGGGCCGGTTCGATACGATTTTAATCGGGAAAGAGGGAATGGTCGAGACCGGGTATGATTCGCAATGCATTTTTGTAATAAATGTGTTTGAGGGTCTCGTCAGGCAAGTCGAGGCCGTACATTTTCCAGTGGGCATGTCGCTTCCTGTAATAGTTGAAGTACTCATCCCCGGTTTCGAAGGTTCGAAAGTAAACGTGGTATTCTTCCGGGTTCCACGAGTCTTTGCCCATGAGGACGCGATCCTGGTGTTCGATCAAAAAGGCGCGTGCATGTTTGGGCTGCCGGCCGAGTTCTGCCAGTACGGCGCCCAGCTCGGTGTACATGTTGGGGAGCTCGTCCATGAGTTCACCGAGGCGGTCGAGGTTATTGCCCAACCAGCCCAGGTGTGCATTGATAAATATCGTCTCGGTATGTTTTCGGAAGAGGTTGTGTTGTTCGGCCATTTGCGTTTCCCAGGAAGGGAACTGGTCGGGCGGGCGCTTTCGGTTCGGGAATTGTTTGAGTTCCAGCCAGCGTTCGTTGTACCTGTCGTGCGGTTCGTAAAAAGGAGAGGGCTCTCCGGTGTGGATGAGGACCGGGATACCCAGCTCGGCGCATTTTTCCCAGATGGGATCGAGGCGGGGATCGTCTGTTTTTACCCGCTCTCCGTTGGCGTAATACACAAACATGCCCAGGTTCTTGAATATCTTCAGCCCCTGTGCGCCATTACGAACGTCGATGTCGAGTTGTGCTGCGGCCTTCTCCCCAAATTGGGGATCATCGATCGAGCCGAAATCGATGTTGGCAAACTGCACGAAGCGACCGGGGTATCGCTCGTTCATGTTTTTTACAGCCGCCTCCAGGCGTTCTCCGCTGCCGCCGCTCAAGTTAACCATAACCGCCATATTCATCTTGTCCATTTCTTCGACGAGTTCGGCGACCCGTCCTGGATCCCCGATAGCAGCACGCCGCTGATGGGCATGGACGTCGACGAAGGGGTATTTAGCGCGTATGACCGGATTCTCGGGGACGACCAGCGTCGAGCGAGGCTCGTATTCTTCTACGGACATCTGCGGCGCATCTTGAGCTACGACCGCCGTTGTGACGAGGGCCATGGGCGAGATGACTGCGCCGATATAGAGTAAAACCAGGGAAAATCTGTAAGTAGCGGATGTAGGCATGACAGAGGTTTATGAGGTAATGCGTTAAAGGTTTAGGGGATAGACTTTCACAAGACACTAAAATAACAGATGGTACGCGCCGGATGCGCATACGTGCTGCCGGAGCGGCTTTGCACGGATGCAAAGCCGGCAAAACAGGGTGCTGTGCACCGTTCGCGTAACATCACTTACTAAAATAATGAGAATTGAAGAGTGTAATCGAAGAAATAGATGCTTACCTTTCATACCCTCTCTTTCTACTTAGCATACAGATGGTACGCGCCGGATGCGCATTGGTCCTCCCAGAGCGGCTTTGCACACGTGCAAAGCCGGGTGAACGGGCCTGCTGTGCACAGTTTTCGAAGCATCACCTAGAATATTCAATAGATGGCACGCAATTCTACCCAGATGAGCAATTCTAACGGGGCAAACGCGCATAAAAAATCCGAAGACCGGGGGCGAACGGGATTGAGTACGTTTGAAGGCGTTTTCACCCCTTCGATACTTACTATCCTCGGCGTGATCATGTATTTGCGGTTAGGGTGGGTGGTTGGCAACGTAGGGCTGATCGGGACCTTTACCATCGTGACGTTGTCCACCGGGATTACGTTTCTTACTGCGTTGTCCATCTCGGCCATTGCGACCGATCAAAGGGTTCGAATAGGGGGCGCGTATTATATGATAAGCCGTTCGCTCGGTATAGAAACCGGCGGCGCTGTGGGGATACCGCTCTATTTTGCACAGGCTTTATCCATAGCGTTGTACACGGTTGGATTTGCCGAATCGGTATCCAATGTTTTTGCCGGCGTTAACGAGAGGATGGTTGGCGTAATCACGACGATATGTATCACCCTGGTTGCTCTGAGATCAGCCAAAGCGGCTATTCGTTCTCAGTATGTGATCATGGTTGCGATCGGTTTGTCGTTGCTGTCGCTTATTTTTGGCAGTCCCGTTGAAGAGTCTGAAGTCGTCCTCTGGTCGCAGCCTGTTGAAGGCAATTTCTGGGTGGTCTTCGCCGTTTTTTTTCCCGCAGTGACCGGGATTATGGCGGGGGTCAACATGTCGGGCGATTTAAAGGACTCCAGTTCGGCCATTCCCCGGGGCACCCTGGCAGCGGTAGGCACCGGGTACCTGATCTACATGGCGCTTCCCGTCATGCTCGCTCTCCGGGTGGGGGCCGATACCCTCGTCGAAGATCCGTTAATCATGCGCCGGATATCGTTCTGGGGGGATGCCATCCTGCTGGGCGTTTGGGGCGCAACGTTGTCGAGCGCGCTCGGCAGCATACTCGGCGCCCCGAGGGTGTTGCAGGCCTTGTCGCGCGACGGCGTACTTCCGGTTCAGCTGAGTTTTTTGGGCCGAGGGAGCGGGCCGAATGACGAACCGAGAATCGGAACCCTCGTAACCCTGGCGGTCGCATTAGCAGCCGTCATGCTCGGTAATCTCGACGTCATTGCTCCGATCTTGACCATGTTTTTCCTCACGACGTACGGCGTGCTGAATGTGACCGCGGGTCTTGAGCGGTTTTTGGACAACCCTTCCTTCAGGCCGGCGTTTGGGATTCACTGGTTCTGGTCTCTCCTGGGAGCGGTAGGGTGCATCAGTGTGATGTTTCTCATCGATGTATGGGCCACGGTGTTGGCGCTCTTCTTTGTCACGAGTATTTACGTCTGGCTGGAACGACGCGAGCTCCAAAGCGCCTGGGGGGACGTCCGGCAGGGGATCTGGATGGCCGTGACGCGTGAAGGGTTGCTCAGGCTCAAATCGCATACCCCGGACACCAAAAATTGGCGCCCGCACCTGCTGGTCCTCTCCGGCGCGCCGACCAAGAGGTGGCATTTGATCGACCTGGCCTCGGCGATTTCCCACAATCGTGCATTGCTCACGGTTGCGACGGTCATCCCTTCTACGAACGTGTCGGACGATAGAGTGGCCGCTATGGAGTCCACCATTCGCGACTATCTCGCAAAAAGAGGGGTGCAAAGCCTGGTACGTGTGATTGCCTCAGAGAATGCGTTCTTTGGCGCAAAGCGCCTCGTCCAAATCTACGGGCTCGGGGCCTTGATGCCCAATACGGTGCTCCTGGGGGCCAGCGAACGCGCTGACCTTCGCCCGGCGTATTGCGAAATGATCGATTATTTCTATAAAGCCCGCCGAAACGTGATTCTCACCAATTACAATTTCGAGCGAGGGTATGGGGACCGCAAGCGGATCGATGTCTGGTGGGGAGGCCTTCAAAACAATGGGGGGCTCATGATGATATTAGCCTATCTTCTGAAGACCAGCATTCCCTGGAGAGACGCCGAGATCCGTGTGAAAATGGTCGTTCCCAACGAGGACGCCGAAGTCCCGGCGCGCGAAAATCTATCCCACCTCGTCCACCGCGTTCGTACCAGAGCGAAGCCGGAAGTCCTGGTTGCCGACGACAAGTCTTTTGGTGAGATCCTCCACAACTCCTCGAAAGATGCGGATCTCATCTTTATGGGTATGGCGACTCCAAACGACGAGTACGTAGCCTACTTCGAGCGGATGCGGGACCGTATTGCCGGCTTGCCAACGACGGTGCTGGTTCTGGCGGCGCAAGAGTTGAAGTTTTCCGAAGTACTCCTTCAACAAGAATTGCTGACCGATTGATCGCCGCAACCCGGGCGCGTCAAACCCCCGAGGCGATGAGCAGCTCGATGTCACGATGAGGCAGGCCAAAGAGGGTCGAGAGGCTCTTTTTGGTGATGTGACGGCGGTAGGCATAGGTGCCATTACGGAGCCCCACATTACGCCACAGCGCCTCATTCATGTTTCCTACCTCGCCGATTTGCAGCAAATAAGGCACAAGTACGTTCGTAAGCGCATAGGTCGCCGTGCGGGCGGCATTCGAAGGCATGTTCGGCACACAGTAATGGATGACGTCGTATTCTCGATAGATAGGATCGGAATGCGTCGTGGCACGGCTGGTTTCGATACATCCCCCCTGGTCGATCACAACATCTACAATCACCGACCCCGGGCGCATCGTGGCCACCATTTCTTCTGATACGAGCATGGGCGCTCGATAGCCGGACGTCATCGCTGCACCGATGACCACGTCCGCGGATCTCACCGATTCTTTTACGTAATGCTCGGAAGCCATCGCCGTAAAGATGCGCCGGTCCAGCAGGTGCTCCATCGACCGCAGCGCGGAGAGGTTGTTGTCCAGCACGATCACGTGTGCGCCGTAGCCCAGTGCCGTCCGCGCGGCCCATTCTCCGATGACGGTGGCGCCGAGGATCAATACCGTCGAGGGTGGGACTCCGGAGATACCGCCCAACATGACGCCTTGCCCGCCGTCGCCGCTTTCCAGATACCGCGCTGCGATCTGAACGGAAAGGGCGCCCATGATTTCGTGCATGGTGCGAACGATAGGGAAGGTGTCGTCGGCATCCCGAATAAACTCGAATCCGATACCGGTAATGCATAGCTCGGTCAGCCGGCTGAGTATGTCCGGCGTGGCGGACCCCAGGTGCAACGCAGAGAACAGGATTTGCTTCTCCTGGAGAAGCTCCAGCTCTGATCGACTGGGAGGACCTACTTTTACGATCAGGTTGCAGGTGCTGTATAAATCCTCAGGGGACTCTACGAGTTCGGCGCCGGCATTGATGTATTCCGCATCTTTGAAGTGCGCATATAAACCGGCATCCTTCTGAATGAATACCTCGTGATGGTTCGCGGTCAGCGTTTGAACCCCACCCGGCGTCAATGCCACGCGGCGTTCCTCGTTCGACATTTCGCGAGGGATGCCGATGCGCAGCGACTTGTGCTTATTCTTGAGCTGGAGCATCCGCTCCTGGGTTCGTAAAGCACCTTCGACGGCAATATCCTGAAGTTCACTAATCTCCATAACAGCCTGCTTATCCCGGCCTGATGCAAATGTATCAGGGTAATATAGGGTTTTTTTTCTTGTAGGCGCTACATAAGGGTGTGAGCCCAGATCACAACCGGTTCGCAAGCTGACTGCGATCCGAAGCGCCTGGTATGCCCTCGGGCCCCGGAGCTCCCGGATGGATGCGTTGTCACGGTTGTCCCTTACAGAACGTCTCGAATTGAAAGCTGATAGTTAGAACGGCCGCTTAAGTTTCAAAATCACGTCCCCGATACCTTATAACAGATGTTACGCGCCGGATGCGCATACGCTCTGCCAGAGCGGCTTTGCAGGTAT
>CAZGHT010000056.1:0-36965 GCA_964525535.1 uncultured Rhodothermaceae bacterium | reverse complement strand
GATCGTCCCCACATTCACGTGAGGTTTGTTGCGTACAAACTGCTCTTTTGCCATAACAAAGTGTCGTGTAGTCTTTACTGTTATCTAATAATTGATCCCTGATTATGCCGCCATACCGGTTGAAGCTGCTACGACCTCGTCGGCAATTGCTTTCGGCGCCGCCTCGTAGCTATGGAACTGCATCGTATAGATGGCACGACCTTGCGTAATAGAACGCATATCTGTGGAGTAACCGAACATTTCCGACAGCGGAACGAGCGCCTTAATCACCTGGGCGTCATTGCGCTGTCCGAGGCTTTCGATCCGGCCGCGACGGCTATTCAAGTCGCCGATCACATCCCCCATGTATTCATCAGGAGTGACCACCTCGACCATCATGAGGGGCTCCATCAGGGCCGGTTTAGCTTTCCGGGACGCTTCGCGGAAGGCCATACGGCCGGCGATCTCGAACGACATCTGGTCGGAGTCTACGTTGTGATATTTCCCATCGTAAAGCCGCGCCTTGATCCCCTCCACCGGGTACCCGGCGAGCGGCCCCTGCGTCATAGCGCTTTCTACCCCTTTTTCCACGGAAGGGATAAATTCCCTCGGGATGTTGCCGCCGACCACTTCGTTGACAAATTCGAAGCCGACACCGGATTCGTTCGGGCCGATTTCGATGTGCACTTCGGCAAACTGCCCACGACCACCGCTCTGCTTTTTATGCGTGTAGACGAGGTCTACAGGAGTCTGGAGCGCTTCTCGATAGGCGACCTGGGGTTTGCCGACATTTGCGTCGACCTTAAATTCTCTGCGGAGGCGGTCCACGATGATCTCGAGGTGCAGCTCGCCCATCCCGGCAATCAACGTCTGCGCCGTCTCGTGATCGGTAGATACGCGGAACGTCGGGTCTTCTTCGGCCAGCTTTTGAAGACCAGCGCCCAGCTTCTCGCTGTCTGCTTTGGTCTTGGGTTCGATGGCAATACGAATTACGGGCTCCGGAAACTCCATTTTCTCCAAGACCACCGGGTTGCCCTGATCCGACAACGTATCCCCCGTACGCACATCTTTCCAGCCTACGGCGGCGGCGATATCGCCGGCTCTTACTTTGTCGACATCTTCACGGCTGTTCGCATGCATGAAGAGCAGGCGACCGGCGCGCTCCTTCTTGCCACGCGTCGCATTGAGCACCTGCTGGCCTTTGTCCAGTTCGCCGCTATACACGCGGAAGAACGTCAACTTACCCACATACGGGTCGCTCATAATCTTGAACGCGATCGCACTGAAGGGGTCGGAAGGGTCCGGACTGCGAACGATGGCTTCGTCAGTCCGGGGATTCACTCCTTCTACCGGAGGGATATCGACGGGGCTGGGCAAATAATGGAGCACGCCGTCGAGCAGGCGCTGCACGCCCTTGTTTTTGAATGCAGAGCCACAGAATACCGGCGTAATGTCGAGGCTCAATGTCGCTTTACGGACCGTTTCTTTGATTTCTTCTTCTGTAATCTCTTCGCCCTCGAGGTATTTCATGAGCAACTCGTCGTTGTGCTCCGCGATAGCCTCAAGCAGATTGATGCGCCAGTGGTGCGCCTCCGACTTTAAGTCATCAGGAATGTCGAGTTCATCCCAGGTGCTCCCGAGCGCTTCATCGTGCCAGACGATCGCCTTCCCTTTGACCAGATCGACCACCCCACGAAACATATCGCCGGCTCCAATCGGAATCTGAACGGGTACCGCATTTGCGCTCAGACGATCTTTCATCATCTCGACAGCCTGGTAGAAGTCCGCCCCGGTCCTGTCCATCTTATTCACGAAGGCGATGCGAGGCACCTTGTATTTGTCCGCCTGCCGCCATACCGTTTCGGACTGAGGCTCTACCCCCCCCACAGAGCAGAACAACGCGATAGCACCGTCCAATACGCGCAGAGAGCGTTCCACTTCGACAGTAAAGTCAACGTGACCGGGCGTGTCGATGATGTTGATCCGATGATCGTCCCAGAAACAGGTCGTCGCGGCACTGGTAATCGTGATACCACGCTCTTTCTCCTGCTCCATCCAGTCCATCGTAGCCCCTCCCTCGTGAACCTCTCCCATACGATGCAGAATACCGGTGTAATACAGAATACGCTCTGTCGTCGTCGTTTTCCCGGCATCAATATGGGCCATGATCCCGATGTTGCGGGTCCGATCGAGGGGGATTGATTTATTCTTACTCATTTTGGGTAGCGTATTGAGTTTGTTCTAGTTGTTGCGAGCCGCAGCCTAAGCCGCAGCCCCGTGCATGTACCAAGACATTCTACACCAGGACCATCCGCCCACGGTTCAGAACCTGAAGTGAGCAAATGCCTTGTTCGCCTCAGCCATTCTGTGCGTGTCATCTTTTTTCTTGATCGACCCGCCTTCGCCATTTGCAGCACTCATCAACTCCTTAGCAAGCCGTAAAGCCATACTCTTATCACCCCGAGCACGAGCATACTGTATGATCCACCGGAATGCCAGCGCGACGCGCCGATCCGGACGAACCTCGATCGGCACCTGATACGTCGCTCCACCCACACGCCGACTTCGGACCTCCACCAGAGGAGCCACGTTGTTCACCGCCTTCTTAAACACATCCAGCCCTGACTCCCCCGTCTTCTCCTCAATGACTTCCAGCGCCTGATACACAATTTTTTGCGCCACGCTTTTTTTTCCGTTCGTCATCACGCTATTGACAAACCTGGATACAAGCTGATCGTTGTACTTAGGGTCAGGATTAACGGTACGCCGTTCTGCTCTTCTTCTACGCATATGCTTAAGTGTAAGGCAGGCAAGCTCTACATAGCTTAGCCACTAAATTTTTAATCTTTGAATGAAAACGAGATCAACCGCACCCACCGGCAAACACGTTCTCTGGAGCGTCGCGCCAGGCTACTTGCGCGGCTTCTTCGTGCCGTACTTCGACCGGCTTTGTTTTCTATCCTCGACGCCCGACGTATCGAGCGCGCCTCGCACCACGTGATACTTGACACCCGGCAAATCCTTCACGCGCCCCCCTCGAACCAGAACAATGGAGTGCTCCTGCAGGTTATGACCCTCACCAGGTATGTACGCGATGACCTCCACCGAATTCGTGAGTCGAACCTTCGCAACCTTCCGAAGCGCCGAGTTCGGCTTTTTGGGTGTCGTCGTGTAAACACGCGTGCACACACCACGACGTTGCGGGCAGTTCGAAAGCGCCGGCGATTTCGTCTTGCGAGTCTTGGGATGCCGCCCCTTACGTACTAATTGCTGTATTGTTGGCACGTTTAAACTGTTCTAAATTTGGGTACACATACAGGCGCTGATTCAAATAGCGCCCTATTTTTGCTCAGAATGTCATGGTACTCCGCTGTGGAGAAATGTTCAATTCTTTTTGCAAAGAAATTGTTAATTAATATCAATCCCGGGGAAACACGGTAATTTAAAGCCCGGCATCGTCAACATTGGTACATATCAATAGATCAATACACACGATTGCCGGGAACGTAGCGCCGCTGAACGCGCGCGATGAGCCTGTTTTTCTCTGCTGAAAACCCAGAGAGGACCGTGCCCGTTGAAAATTTCCCCAGGAGCCCAAATTACAAACCGCGACGCTCCTGTTTGGAACGCCGCGGCGTGAGGTCCTGTACTCTGAGTCCCTTAGGAAAAAGCCTACGCAGGAGGCTTCGCGGAAGCATCTCCGGCTCCGGACCGGCCATTTACTGATACATACTCCCCATAGGGCCTTTCACCCAGTATTTCGAGGAGATCTTTCGGACCCAGCACTTCTTTCTTCAAAAGGGCTTCCGCCATCTGGGTAAGTTTATCGCGCTTTTCTGTGAGCATCTCGCGAGCCCGTTCCCTTACTTCATCAATGATTGCCTTTACTTCCTGGTCGATAAGGTTGGCCGTTTCATCCGAATAAGGCTTTTCGAAAATGGGACTGTCATCCACGCGATTGGACATGTTAAAGCTGACATTACCTACCCGCTCGCTCATCCCATAATCGACGACCATGGCATAGGCCATTTTCGTGATGCGTTCCAGATCATTCTGGGCGCCCGTGGTGATGCGCCCGAAGACGATTTCTTCGGCGACTCGCCCTCCCATCGCCATCGTCATTCGATCCATCAACGCCTCCCGCGTATACAAATATCGTTCTTCAGGGAGATATTGCGCATATCCTAGAGCAGCGAGGCCACGAGGGACGATCGACACTTTAACTACGGGGTCGGAATACTTGAGAAACCACCCGGTGATAGCATGGCCGGCTTCGTGGTAGGCCACAATCTCCCGCTCCTCGGGAGAGATCAATTTGTTCTTTTTCTCCAGCCCTCCGATTACTCGATCGATCGCGTGTTCGAAGTCTTCCATCTCAATCCCGTCTTTATCCATTCGCGCTGCAAGGATGGCCGCTTCGTTGCAGACGTTTGCAATCTCTGCACCGGCAAAACCCGGCGTTTGACTCGCGAGAACGTGCGCATCGACTTCGTCGCTGAGCACGAGGTTTCGAGTATGGACCTTGAATATCTCAGCACGTTCTTTCCGGTCGGGTTTGTCGATCATGATCTGCCGGTCGAATCGCCCCGGTCGTAACAAAGCAGAGTCCAGTACATCAGGGCGGTTGGTAGCCGCCATGATAATGACGCCTTTATCCGTATTAAAACCGTCCATTTCGACGAGAATCTGATTCAGTGTATTCTCCCTCTCGTCGTTGGCCCCCATCATCATACCGCGTCCGCGAGAACGGCCAATGGCGTCAATCTCGTCGATGAATATGATGCACGGCGCCTTTTCTTTCGCCTGGCGAAACAGATCGCGAACGCGGGCAGCACCTACGCCGACAAACATCTCGACGAAATCTGAGCCCGACAATGAGAAGAAGGGCGTGCCCGCTTCTCCTGCCACGGCCTTTGCGAGCAAGGTTTTGCCGGTACCCGGAGGTCCTACAAGGAGCACCCCTTTGGGCAACTTACCCCCCAATCGCGTAAACCGCTTGGGATTTTTGAGAAATTCGACGACTTCTACGACCTCCTCCTTTGCCTCATCCAGACCGGCGACGTCCTTGAACGTAATGGTCTGATCCCCCATGGCGTCGAATAAAACAGCTTTGTTCTTGCCGATATTCAACACTTGCGATCCCGGGTTCATGCGGCGAATCAGAAACATCCAGAGCGCCACGATGATGATCAAGGGAAACACCCAGGTCAACATTCCGCCGAACCAGTTGTTTTCTTCTCTGAAGCTGAAGGTAACGTCATGCTCGCGAAGGAAGTCCCCGATAGTCTCTTCACTCGACTTGGACGTGACGAAGCCGCTCTGTTCGTTGTCAGTGCCGGTGCCGATCAAGTCTTGCCGCGGATTCTCAGAGACCTGCACTTTCCGATCGGCGACTGCTTCTTCGGTGTACACGCCTTCGATGCGTGTCCCTCCGATGATCTCTACCTCTTTGACGTATCCATTTTCCACCTGGTCGAGGAACACACTATACTCAATAGTATTCTGCTCTTCACCGTTCAGGAAGATGAAGAAATTAGCTAATAAGGCCAGAAATACGATCAGGTACAGCCAGAGAGAAAACTTATTCCGCCGCTCGGGCATTCTGGAACCGTTGTTTTCACCCGGAGGCTTCGTATTCTGCTTGTCGCGCTCATTTTGCGCCATAGGACAAACGTTCTAATTATCGAATCACACCACGGTTCTACCAGGGAAGGGTTGGGGTACATCTACAGGATACAGGGTTCCCGGGCAGAAGTTGAGAAAGTCAGCCACTAGAGCCAGAGATACGAGCAGGTGCATTCAGCGCGATTCCGATTTCAACCGATACGGTATAATGGAGCCGCAGTCAGGATTACTGCTTCATAATCTACTTTGATCTCGTACAACATTACGAACCAGAGCCTACTATCCGGGTGACCTACCGGCACCCCTGGCCAGGTTCAGTACAAGCGTCAACCGTTGTAGCGAAACCCTTCTCAAAAGGTAATAGTTCCAAATGTACGCATGGGAGAACCTCTGGGATTCATCCGTTTCGGTAAAAAGAATCATTTCGATCCTTACACCGATCTTTCGTGCCCTACGACGCCTTTTGCGATGTGCCCATTCATCTGGGTTTCTCTATATCCAGAAACCAGGTCAGTTGAGGCAAAACATCTTTGTATTTGGCAAGGCCTGCTCGCGCCTCATCCAAACCTGGAAATTGCCCTACTCCGACGCGAAATCTCTCGCCAACCTGAATAATCCCACTCTTGAGTCCCATGGCTGCATACTCTTGCTTTGAGGCTTCGGCTTCTTCTTCGATTTCGAACGATCCTACGATGAGCGTCCAACCGACGCCATCGACATCGATCGCCTCATCGCCGAGGATGTACAGATCCTCCACTGAAAGGCTATCGGACGCCTCATCCACAGAATCGTCCTCCGGTTCAGCCTCAGCGACGGGCCTCTCGAGCAACGAATCGCCGGCCGGCCGAAGATCCACCAGGGCTTTCAACATCCGGTCGGCATATGCAGCGTATTCTGACTGCGGGTACCTTTCCTTGATGGTGGTAAAAAGCCGGTCCAGCTGAAGACGGTCCGTATGTTCTTCAGCGGACCGCTTCCCCTCATCACTCCCGGTAAGGGGCGCCAGCAGAACAGAATCAGGGGACGCTAGCGTAGAATCGGGGCTCGCCGCCACAGAATCAGGGAATGTTATCGTAGAATCGGGGCTCGCCGCCACAGAATCAGGGAATGTTATCGTAGAATCGGGGCTCGCCGCCACAGAATCAGCGGCTACTGCCGCAGAATCAGCGACTGCCTTCACAGAGTCGACCGTTTCAACAACTTCTGTGAAGTTCGCTTCAACGGACTGTTGCAGGGAATCGACAGAAACCACAAGCGAGTCGGACAGCGCCTGTTCGATATCGGCTTTCGGCGTTGCGGCATAGAAAATGGTAGAGTCCACGAGGCCTTGCTCGTAAAGCAGTGAATCGGGCACTGCGGGAAGCGGCAAAGCGTACACATCCATCTGATCTCGAGCGGCCCATTCCATGTAGATGGTGCCGGTTGCCGCCAGTGCGCGGGGCGCGACATCCGGCAGGCGGTAGTTGGAAGCGAGAAGCACCATATTCGTGATGGCATCCTGATAATTTTCTTCTTCCCACAAGGAATAGGCCTCACGGTAGGCTTCCTCGGCCAGCTGCAGCGAATCGGATTGCGGCTTTTCGAAAGCGGGTAGCCCCAGCCGTTCTCTGACCTGATCGGCAAACTCGGAATCGGGGTATTTTTCCAACACTTCCCGGTATAGCCTCTCGGCCGATTCCTGATCACCGAGCGCACGTTGCACTTCAGACAACGCATAATAAGCCCGTTGCGAGACAGGGAAATCGTTGGACTCGTCGATAACCATCCTGTACCATGCAGCAGCCGAATCGGGGCGTTCCATAGAGAGAAAGAGCACATTGCCCAGTTCATATCGAATCAGAGCCCTTTCCTCCTCCATGGTCAATGTACTGGCTGAATCTCGTGGCACGTCAGAATAGTCGATCTCAGGCAGGAAATCTTCTGAGAGTTCGGCGTCACGGAGATCACTGACAACCTGGACATCGTCCGCCGGAGATTCTTCTACGCTGGCATTCTGGATGGCTTCCAGCCGCCGCCAGTTGGGCACCCTTGGGCGATTACCCCAGATCACGAGAAAGTTCTGCCGCCCCTCTTGCAACCTGAGGCGGTCTTTGTGATAGAGAAACCCCTGATCAGCATTAGGCTGGCCGGACTCCGGGCCGTCGATCACTTTGCGCGGCCCGACCTGAGTTCTCGCAGCCGAATTGGCGAATCGCTGTTCGGCCTCTCGTTTCGCCAGTTCACGCTGCTGTTCGGCCAGCTCTTTGGCTCGCTCCTTCCTCAGCTCCAGAATGTACTCGCTGAATGTTTCTTCGTCCATGTCTCCCAACCAGAGCAAGGAATCGAGGCGAGTCAGTTCTTCGTATACCTCGGCGAAACTACCCAGCACGTCGGCCTGTCTTTCACTATCGATGATGGCTTCCGGGGCGAATTGCTCCTGAGCGGCTTGTACACCCGTAGAGCGGTTCGAGGCGCTCAAAGCTGCTCTGGACGTGTCGAAATGGGCAGCCGCATAGGGAAAATCGATGTACACATCCCTGTTCAGCTCTCCGAGTGCATAGTGGATTCGCCCGCGGACTTCGTTGATGTTCAGCGTGCGATCGTCATTGTACAACAAATCGTAGTACGTGGTGTAGGCCTGGTCGCTTTCGCCAAGCGCCTGGTAGGTGCGCCCTTTGAAGTAGCTGAGTTCAGCCCGATTGTCGTAGTTTTTGTCGTCCCGCTCCATGCCACGGAGCAACTTGAGCGCCTGCTCGGGATCTCCGTATTGGGTCTCTGTACGAATCTGGCTGACCAACGCGGCGTAGATCAGCGGATATTCGGGTTTATACCTGGGTACGCGCGAGTACGCTGCGATGGCTTTTTCATGCTCTGCCATCGTTTCGTACACTTGTGCCAGAAGAAACTGCGCGCGCGCCGCCAGGCTTTTGTCTTTGACCCGGTCGAGCGCTTGCTCCAGTTCGACGGCAGACTCAGCCCACGCTTCCTGCCGAACGTAGAGTTCACCGAGAGCCATCCTCAGCATCGGCTCCCAGGACGACGAAAGATCCTCCCGGTTCAAGCTTACTTCGAGGTGATCTTCAGCCTGCTCGAGGGAACCGCTCGCAATAAAAGTGCGAGCCAGCCAGAACCGCGCTTCATCCTCCAGGTCACCGCCCAGATTGATCACTTCCACAAATTTCTGCTCGCTACCGACGTAATTCTGCAGATAGAAGTACGATTTTCCGATAAGCATGAGCGCGTCATCGACCCATTTTGAACCCGGGCTTTCGCGCAATACGTCGGCGCTTTTTTTGATCGCGTCGTTGAAATTCTGCTGGTTGCTCACCCGGTCGGGCGTTGCAAAAATGGGCAGATACCGATTCCGGTCGATCTCGCTGTCCGACGCCCTTTCGAGGGCATCTACCCCGCTCCGGTATAACTTTTTGGCGTTGTAAAAGGTATTGTAATACGCCGTAAAGTTGTCCAATCGTTTACCCAGAAACGAGGTTTTGCTGCAACCTGTTACCAGAAGAACCAGCAGGATGAGATAGGAACCTGGACGAACAAACATGGATGCTCGGGCTTGACTGAATGGAGCAGCAAGGCGTCAACCGATCTCGCTCACATGAATCATGTTCGTACGTCCTCGCGTGGGTAGGGGCATGCCCGCAGTGATCACTATACGATCTCCGGACTCCACAAGACCTCTCGTCAGAAGCAATTCATGAACGAGCGATACGCCTCGGTCTGTATCTCGTTGAAAAGGGATTGCGAACCCTTTTGTTCCCCACTGAAGCGACAGTTGTTGGACCACTTTATGGTGGTTGGTAAAGGCATAAACCGGCATAGCCGGCCGATGCCGAGAGATCGAGCGCGCCGTTGTTCCCGAGCTTGTCAGGCATGCGATCGCCCTGGCCTCCACCTGATGGGCCAGCTTGCAGGCTGTGTAACTGATCGACTCGGTCACCGACTCCCGCAGCCACTCCGATTCGGGGCCGAGGGACACGTGCGGGTCATATTGCTCAGCTTCTTCGATGATCTGTGCCATCATTTTCACTACGCGAACCGGATATTTACCGACGGCCGTCTCCCCGGACAACATCACCGCGTCGCTGCCGTCCAGAACAGCATTGGCTACATCGCTCGCCTCAGCACGCGTAGGTCGTGGATTTTCTATCATGCTTTCGAGCATTTGCGTCGCCGTGATTACAGGTTTGGCCGCCCGCCGGCATTTTTGGATAATACTTTTTTGCGTACCAGGCACCTGCTCCATAGGCATCTCTATCCCTAAATCCCCGCGAGCCACCATTATCCCATCGGCCTGCTCCAGAATCTGATCGATGTTGTACACGGCCTCCGGCTTCTCGATCTTGGCGATTACATTGATCTTCTTCCCGGACTCCCGTATGCGACGGACGAGGTTGCTGACATCCGACTCGTTCCGAACGAAGGACAAGGCGATCAAATCGACATCCATTTCCAGGCCAAACTCGAGGTCTTCCAGATCTTTCTCGGTCAACGACGGGGAATTGGTCCGCAAATGGGGCAAGTTGACCCCTTTGCGAGATCGCAGCGGCCCGCCTACGACCACTTCCGTGAGTACTTCGTGAGGGGCGGTGTTGACGACTTTGAGCTCCAGCAGCCCGTCGTCGAGCAAGATGCGCCCCCCTACTTCCACATCGTCGGCGAGTGTCGGATAGTTCACATAGACCACGTCTTCATTGCCTTCCTCGATCGCCCGGGTCGAAAGCGTTAAACAATGCCCCTCATGGATAAGCACTGAACCGTCCTTCATCGGGCCTACTCGAATCTTGGGGCCCTGCAAGTCTTGAAGAATGGCAACGTCTTTTCCCAGCTCTTGAGAAACTTTCCTCACACAGTCGATGCGCTGGCGGTGCTCGTCATGCGTCCCGTGAGAAAAGTTCATGCGTGCGACATTGACGCCGGCCGCAATCAGGCCTCGAATCGTATCCTTGTCCGAAGACGCCGGTCCGAGCGTGCTGACGATCTTTGTTCTTCGTTGCATCGTGATGGTCATCTGAGAAGAAAGCGAGCAGTGTACGCCCAATAATGCTAAAAGTAACTTATCGTACAGTTAAGGGTTTGTTAAAGATGTAAATTTAAACGCATGTAGAAACAGCATCCACCCGCTCCCGTTGCAGCCTTGATAACCCCTTACGGCTATGAACGACGCTGGCAAACACCGATTTACGTTGCTGCTCGTTATCGGGCTCATCGCGCTCCTGCCCATACTTGCAGCGCTGCAATACTACTGGCTCGGCCAACTCCGAGCCAGCGAGCTGGACCGCCTCCGTTCGAACTTACAGGCCAGCGCGCGAAACTTCGGCCACGCCATCGATCACGAAGTGTATCCGGCCCAATGGGCCTTCCGGGTCAGCTTCACCCAATCTCTCGATGAGATAGCCCGTCAGTTCAGGTCCGGGTACACGATCTGGAAAAGCAGAACGACCCAGCCGGAGATCATCGAGGCCATCTACTGGGTCGAATACGACCTGAACAACGAGTTGCAGCTCTATCGCTTCGACGCCCTCGATGGCGCCCTCCGACCCACGCCCTGGCCCAGAGATTTGCACGACTGGCGGACCTATTTCATCGAACGATCGAAACGCCAGCTTCATTTTTACCAGCCGCTTTACACCGATCATGTGGAACACCCCGCCGCCGATGAGGATTTTCTCCGCATGGGCGCTCGCCTCATGGTGACCCGGCCCGCTATTATCGTTCCGGTATCGATCGATTCGGATATCGACTCTCAATACCTTCTCGACAACCTGAACGCGACCAGCCTCGGGCGAGCCGGCCACGCCCTGATCACGCTGAATCGCGACTATCTGGTCGACACATTTTTCCCAGCGCTCGTCGACACACTGGTTGCTCCGATCGGAGCCAATGTGGACCTCATGATCGTGAGCAATACCGACTCCACCCGGGTGATTTATCAGACCGACCCTTCGTTAACCGTTGCCGACTTTGCTGTACCTGATGCCGAGCAACGCATAGCTCGCTTTCGCTGGATGCCCTTTACGCCCCCCTCACGCCTGGCCAGGGGGTACGCGTCCCTTATGGAACGCGATCGTCTTATCGCCGACTCGCTGGTCAATCAAGTACAACAGGCCTGGCCGAATGGGAGCTCTATGCCACCGACCGACCCGGTCACGTACCAGACCGATTACCCCGTCCAGGCCATCATTCGCCTTGCTCAGGAAGAAAATTACGAAGGCGAACTCACCGCCGAACACCTGCTGATGGCCCTGAGCCGGCTTCATCAGGCCCCCCTCGAGACGTCCCCGCCCGCTCCGAATGTGGCGAAATCGAACACAACCCCATCCAGCCCCCCTGCGGTGAGTTCACCGCCTGCTCATGCCTGGCGCGTGCTCCTTCAACATGAAAAGGGGTCTCTCGAAGCCGTGGTGGAGGCCAACCAGCGTCGCAATCTTTTTCTCAGTTTCGGCATTCTCTCGATCCTCGGTGTTGCAGTGCTCCTCGTCTACAATTCCTCACAGCGATCGCGCCACCTCGCTGAGCGCCAGATGGACTTCGTAGCCGGAGTATCCCATGAATTGCGAACTCCGGTCTCGGTCATTTTATCCGCCGCGCAAAACCTGGCTGACGGCGTCGTGTCGGACACCCACAGGCTGAAACGGTATGGAGAACTCATCCACAAAGAAGGCAAACGGCTGTCAGACATGGTCGAGCAAATACTCGAGCTGGCCGGCATTCAGTCGGGCAAAAACACCTATGCTCGAGAAAAAATTCAGGTCGACCTGCTGATCTCAGGCGTCCTCGATGACTGGGAAGAAACCATACAGGAGCAGGGGTTCTGCGTGTCGACACGAATCGACGAGAACTTGCCCTCCATCGAAGGAGACCCCCGAACCTTACGCATGGCGCTCAGCAATCTGATCAGCAATGCCGTCAAATATAGCGAGAACGATCGCTGCATCGAGGTACGGGCTCGCCGCCGGAATTCGTCTGCCCGAAAATGCGAACTGCTCATCGAGGTCGAAGATCAAGGCAGCGGCATTCCGCCAGAGGAGCATAAAGCGATATTCGAACAATTTTATCGGGGCCGAGCAGCCCTGGATGCTCAAATTCATGGAAATGGCATTGGCCTGAGCATCGTCAGGAAAACGATGGAAGCACATCGGGGCCGTGTCTCTGTGAAAAGCCAGATCGGGGCCGGAAGCACGTTCACGCTTCATTTCCCGATCTGACATAACCTCTATCTATCATCCCTACGACACGTTGTATGACATGGGCAAACGCATTCTGCTCGTTGAAGACGAACCAGGTCTCGTACTGACCTTATCGGACCGCCTGTCTAATGAAGGGTATGACGTCTCTACAGAAGAAGACGGGGAACGGGGCACCGAACGGGTGCTCAACGAGGCCTTCGACTTGATCATCCTCGATGTCATGCTCCCCAAAAGGAATGGCTTTGACATATGCCAGGACATAAGAAAGAACGACATCACGACCCCCGTATTGCTTCTGACTGCGCGCGGACAGGTGGTGGACAAGGTCGTCGGCCTGAAACTGGGCGCCGATGACTACCTGACCAAACCTTTCGAAATCCAGGAACTGCTCGCTCGCATCGAAGCGCTTCTGCGGCGATCAAGCCTCAGTGCGCCTTCTCCTCAACCCAGTGAGGTATACCAGTTCGGCGACGTATCCATCGATTTCAGAAAAGCCGAAGTCACGCGAGCAGGACAACAAGTCGAGCTATCGGCCAAGGAGTTTCAGCTTTTGCGGTATTTCGTCGGCCACAAAGGAGCGACGCTGTCTCGAGACGAACTCCTCAACGAAGTGTGGGGCTACGAGGCGCTCCCGTCGACCCGCACCATCGACGTTCACGTGGCCTGGTTACGACAAAAACTCGAACCCAACGCCCGACATCCTCAATACATCCTCACCGTGCACGGCCTCGGCTACAAGTTCGTGGGGTAGTGGTTAGAGGCCAAAGTACATGCGGATCGGAATCGCGATGAAACCCATCGCGACCACAGCACCCAGCACGACGCCGAGACGGTACAACGCGTCCCGATTTCGATCGGTCACCCATCCCATCGACTGTACAGCGCTCCAGAAGCCGTGGCTCAAGTGTACACCCAATACACCCATAGCTATCGTGTAGAAAACCACGTATCCCGCATGCTGGAAGCGTTCGGTGACGAGGCGTTCGTAGTGCCGCACAGTTTCCCCATCGATCTGTGTACCATATCCTTCAGCTACACCAGGGCCAAAGCGGAAATACGACACATGTATGACCAGAAAGGCCAACAAGACGAACCCACCCCAGATCATCGTGCGTGAAGCGAAGGTCTGTTTGCTGGGCGCCCCCTTGGTGCGGTATTTCTTATATCGGATCGAGCGGGCGCCACGTTTCTTCAACCAGATCGCGATGCCCATAACAGCGTGGTATACAATAACGACCGCCAGCCCCAGTTCGACCAGGGTCAATAACACCCCGAATCCCTGCAGTTTGAGCCCATACTTGCTCACCGCTTGAGGATCTCCGCTAAAAATCTGCAGGTTCGCATAAAGGTGCTGAAAAACGTATACAATCAACAGCAGCCCTGTTACGCCAGTCACTACCTTGCGAAGGATCGGGGATTGCCAGAGTCGCCTGCCCACGCGCGCAGGGCGTATATTAGATTCGACAGCCATGTCAACCGCGTTCGATTATTTGATCACTCCCATACCCTGCGTTCCCACACAAATAAGCATTTCTGTAAAGGCTATCGCACTCTGTCGAGTGCGTTACCGCACATCATACCTGATAAAGGCAACAAAGGCTCCGGCAAAAGATAAAATCGTGAACAGGCTCAATAAACCGAGATCGACGATAGCCGGCGCCACAGCCTCGGCAAAAGATTCATTCGGAGATTCGAAGCGGGGGAGCTCGCTCAAATCAAGGGGATCCTGATTCTCTCTGGCTCCGAATCGCCCCCGGCCTCGATTTCGATTCCGATCCTCTTCCCGTTTTGCCTCTACGAACTGCGTAAAAGACGTACGGTAATCCTTCATCGCATCCTCGTACTTGTTTTTCAGAGACGTACCTGTATTGGCCAGGTTCATGGCTGTCAGCTTGTACGCCGAAGCAGGCGAAATGCGGGAGAGCGTAAATGCCAGCTTCTCCTGGGCGGCTTTTTGATTTCGGAGTTCTTCGTCCAGCATTCTCGAAAACTCATTGATCTCGTCCATCGTTTCTTCGCGAGCTGCGTTCTCTTCTTCATCCCAGGCCTGGCGGTTGGCCTCGCGATACTGATTCCTCTGCTCCTCGGTCATACTGCTCATCGTACTGTTCCGTTCTTCCCATAGCTTCATTCTGACCCCCCGGTAAGAAATCCATCGGTCTGTTCTGAATCGGTCCTTCTGGCTTTCTATCTCAGCGACGCTGGTGACAGGTGCAATCTGTCCCGCCGTCATCGTAGCTGCCCTAGGCACGATGAGCACCAGCACCACCCAGCCAACGAGAAGAATAAGGAAGGAAACCGCAGACCGCCTGGTCAACGCCGACACCAGCAGTCCCAAGGCGATGAAGAACGTGAAATACAGGATTGAGGCGCCAATCAACGTGAGGAGCCGGCTCCAGTCCCCACCTTCCATGGGGACGCCCATCACCACCACCATCAGCATGCCCAGCAGGATCGGGATCAGCAAGGGAACCGTCAGGCCCACCCACGAGCCGGCAAATTTGGCGAGGACGTACTGGGCCCTGGGGACGGCGTTCGACATGGCCAGCTTCAGGGTACCCGATTCACGCTCGCCATTGATGGCATCGTAGGTAAACAGAATGGCAAAGAGCGAAAGTACGACCTGAACGATAAACGTCAGGTCGATAAAACGAAAAACGGCAAATAACGTATCATCTGAATAGTTGCTGTTTTCCAGTTTGGGCTCGGTCCAGGTATCCACCTCGGCAGTCCGACCGATGTCGTTATTAACCCCGGAGACAAAAACCTGCATGACCGTGGGCTTACGAAAAACCACATTTTCGATGCCCCACCAGGAGTCCTCCTCAGCCATCTGCTGGTCGTTGAGCTGGACAGCCGTTTCGTATTGATCTAATTCGTTGTTGTATTCCTGAATTCCGACGAAGACGCTCAAGAGAATCAGTAAGGAACACACACCGAACGTAGCGACGAATTTCGGGCTGAGCAGGATCGACTTGAGTTCTTTTTCAAATAAAATGGTGAACATAGCTGTGATATCGTTTAGGCCCTGTGCACATCACCGAACGTCATATTTCAGGAACGCGAGAAACGCACCTGCAAAAAAGACCAGATTGAACAACACCAGAATACCAATGTCCGGCAAAGCGCCCTCGATGAGTTCCGACGTATCCGGCTCTGCGAAGTCGTAAGCCGGGAGTTCATGAGGATCTATCGGATCGCTGCCTTCATCTCTACTCATGCGGCTCCACCAACCACCTCCCATATCGCCGGTTTTTTCGTTGATGAACTGGGCATACGTCTGCTGGTAGCTGTTGGCGGATTCGATGAATCGTTGTTTCAATTCCAGAGAAGTACCTGCCAGATTCGCCGATGCCAGCGAAAAGGATGCTGCGGGCGAGATGCGCGCAATATTCAGAGCGAGTTGCTGCTGGGCAAACTCCTTGTTCCGCCGGTTTTCGTTGAGTTGCTCGGCCAGCTTTCGCTCTTCCTCTTCCCGGGCGTCCGCCAGTTCGGACATAAAGCGGCGAAACCGGGTCATACGTGCTTCTCGCGATTCATCGGGGGTCCCGGGATTGGCCCGCCAGTATTCGTCCATTTTCTTGCGATCGGCCTGCCAGAGTTGCTCTTCGAATCGGGCTTTCTCGAAATTGATCTCGTCTATGGAGGGGACTTCGACGGCGCGGCCGGCAAGCAGTACTGCCGTACGGGGGATGATGAGCACAGCAAAAATCCATACGACGAGCAGCATCAAGAACGAACTCGAGGACTGTTCGGTAAGCGTGGAAATGAATACGGATGCCGTCAGAAAAACACTGAAATACAGCAGGCCGCTGCCAATGATCAGGCCGAGCCGCAGCCATGTGTCTCCCGACATGGGTATACCCATGATCAGTAAGATCAGAAACCCGATGAGTACAGCCAGCAACAATGGGATCACGAGCGCCAGGAATGACCCGATGAGCTTACCGAGAATGTATTTATCTTTAGGGACCGCATTGGCAAAGGCGAGCCGAAGCGTACCTCGTTCTTTTTCACCGTTGACGGCATCGTAGCCGAAGAGGACGGCAAACAGAGACAACACAACGGTGAAGATAAATTCGAGATCGAGAAACCGAAAAACGGCGAAAATCGGATCTTCGTTGAACCGGCTATTTTCGCTTTGCAGCTCGCCGCGGGTTTCGACGTCGATCGTCCGGCCGATGTCATTCGACACCCCCGAAACCAAGGCGGTCAGGGGCTGCGGTTCCAGAAAGATGCGGTGATCGATATCTCCCCAGTTCGTCAGCTCTTCCATTTGCCTCAGGTTCTCGGCGCGCGCGGCGTTAAATTCATTGACGCTTACCTGATAATTACGTGCACCGACGTAAAAAGCGAGCAGAATGAGCACGGCGCATACGGCGAACGTAGCCGTAAATTTCGTGGAACCGATGATGTCTCGGAGCTCTTTTTCGATAAGAAGGCGTAGCATAGTCGTCCAAATAACGGATTAGGTCCTGTATTTACGCGGCTTTGTCCATGTAACCAGCCATGTATTCGACATACAGCTTCTCCAGGTCTTCGCCGACGAGCTCATCGTGAGTACGCTGCATGACCAGCTTCCCCAGGTTCATGATGCCCACGATGTCGGCGACCTCCTTGGCGCGAAAAATGTCGTGCGTAGACATCAGAATAGCCTTCCCTTCTCCTCGAAGCGATTCGAGCAGGTGAATGAATTCGAACGCTGCTTTGGGATCCAATCCGCTGGTAGGTTCATCGAGCAAGATCGCCGGAGCATCCTTCAGGATAGCGATGGCAATGCCGCATTTCTGGCGCATACCCTTCGAAAATCCTTTCAGCCGTTTGTTATGCGCTTCCTCCTGTAAACCGACGCGAAGCAAAACGTCCCGGTAGTTGTCCTTTGTGTACTGCGCTTTCCCGCCGAGGCGGACAAAAAAGTCCAGGTTCTGGAGAGCTGTGAAATTAGGATACAACATCACATTTTCAGAGACGTACGCGAGTCGTTCTTTGGCCTTCAGCGGCTCCTCGTGCGTCACAATCCCATCCACCAGCGCTTTGCCTGCCGTGGGCTCGATGAAGTTCAAAAACAGGTTGATCGTCGTCGTCTTACCGGCGCCGTTACCGCCGAGCATGGCATACACCTGGCCGGATTCGACCTTCAGATTCAGGGAATCCAGCGCAAGCGCACCGTCTTCATACCGCTTACTCAAACCCACGGCTTCGAGCATGGCATAACCCTTCGGTGAAGCTGACGTTTCCATATGGTCTAACGTAACGTTTAACGTGGTACAATCCAGGTTCAGGGACCGAGAACGGCGATACCTGTCCTGGCCGTTGTTGTGCCGATCAACGGCGTGAGAGCCGTATTCCAAAGATTACGATACCTACCACGAGTCCGACGATGAGCAACACAAGGAGCAAGGTGCCGAACACGTTGGCCTCAGGCTCGATCTGTATCGTCACCGTCTTATCCTCCCCTCGAATGGGTAGATCGTCGGACAGGGAGGTCGTCTGGATGCGAACTTCGTAGCGGCCGGGGGAAACGTTAGGCTCGGGGGTGAACGAAAGCTGAATACGGCGTTCTTCGTTGATATCGAGGGTTTGGATGACATCTGGATCGATCGTGTCCGTCCAATTCAGGGGAGGAGCCGCCTCGACGCGTACGTTATTCAGGCTTCGGGATCCTTCGTTAACGACCTCCACACTCACATTTACGCTTTCGTCCGGCTTGATCGTGTAGTATAGCTGCGGCGCACGCACCAAAATCTCGCCAATACCCCGGGGGAGCAGCTCGAGCCTCGCATATCCGATCTTGAGCTCTCTGATCTCCTCCTCCGTCATCGTGCGGGTCGAGAGGTTTCCAATCTCATCGATACGCTCTCTCGGTATGGCAACGGCATAAAACGGAATTCCTTCGTCGATGCTAACGTTATCGGTAGGCCGCTCCGGAAGAAAAACGCGTAGCGCCGCTTCTCTCGTATTAACCCCCTCCGTGAACTGGAATTGACTGAGCCGGTTGTCGGTGGCTGGATCTACGAAATATCGGTTTATCTCTGAAGGCAGGTTGACCGCTTCCAGCTTGAAGGTATTCACGTTGCTGCTGAACAACTCCAACGACATCCGATAGTCGGTGTTGCCGCTCAACTCGACCTCTTGAGAGAATTGCTCCGGCTCGATAGACGCTATATTCTCTGTGTCGTCTTTTTGGAGGTAGATTTTCCGGCTCTGCTGCGAACCATTTCCGTAGATCAGGCTGACGGTTACCGCATCGAGATCCTGCAGCAGATCGAAATATACGGTCGCCGGTTTGCCGAACGCCAACCGATCCAATTTCCGTTCGTAAGGCTGGCTGATGATCGCATTTTCATCGTTGAGCAACGATATGTAAATGTTGTTGACTACGTCAGGCTTCAACAGCTGGAACAAAGAATCCTCGATGCCGATCAACTTTTCGTATTCGCCGCTTCCCCGCGAGGCATTTTCCAGCGTAAGACGAACGCCCTTTCTCCCTCCCTCTTTCTGGTATTTTACGGCGCGAGAGACAACGATGTATTGCTGCTCGAAGATGACCGCAAGCAGCGACTGCTGAAAATTCACTTCCGCCTCGGAGAAGTTCCGGAATGCCCGGTCGAGTTCTGCTTCCGAGATGAGCTGCTTCTCGAAAAGGCCCTTTTGGCGCTCGTATTCGTCCCGCTGGGTGTCGTACGCTTCTTTGGCTCGACGGAGGCCGAGCAGAGGGTAAGTATCGTCGCGCTGGTTGAAGAACGTCCCACTTTGCCCCTGAGCACTCACAGGGACAAACACAGGGCCAGCTAGACAAACAATCCCCAGCAGGAATCCCAATAATTCTAAGGAAAACGCTTTCCGGCTACAAGCGTCTCGTCTTTGTGTGCTCAAGGCCATGGTGGTTTTGCCGTACAACGCGAGGAATAGGGCTGTTGATATACTATAAGCCCATGTTAACCAAATGAAGTATACGAAATATGACCCATAAAGCCGATCGCTTAGTTAAGAGCTTGAAAAACGTTTGTAAAGGATGTAAAACAAAGAACGGGGGGGGCGTTGAGGCGATGTTCCCCCTGCCCGCAGCCGGTTGACGCTGATGATCGAACAGCAGGATGTGAAAACAGAATGGGATGAGGTGAAAGGCCGCTTATTGCTGACGGCGGACGATCTCGATCAGCGCTTCCACAGCCCTGGGATCGCCCGTATCACCGAGCCAGAAGATGGCTTTCTTACGCACTCCGAGGCTGGGGTGGGTATGTGCGATGTCGATCAGGCGCGGCACTGCCACCTCGTGGCCGAATTGCGCGAGGGCAAACACGGCATGTTCTTGTATTCGCGTATCCTCATCGCTCTCAATCACCTCTTCGACCAGAGCGAGGGACTTCTCGGAGGCTATCTGGCTGAGCCAGAAAATAACGACCTTCCTGATTTCCGGATCCTCCTCCCGGCGTGCCTGATCGATGAGAAAGTCCTGAGCCGCGGGCAGGGACATCTGACTGATCGAAAACACGGCTTCTTCTCGCACGTTTCTCGAGGGGTCCCTTTCATATACGCCTCTCAAGAATTCGAATGCCTCAGCAGTATCTTGCTGCCCCAACCAGTACAAGGCCTTTTTTCGCACGTCCGAAGTATGTTCACCCTCGATTACGTCCATTAGAAAGGCCTGGAGTCTGTCATACACCCCGTGCATGCCTGCTGCGTCGAGCACATCCTCTTTCACCGCTGCGGCGCCGGCCTCTTCGAATACTTCAGCAAGCAGTTCGACACTCTCCCCGGGATCCGCGCGCCCCAACCAGAAAAGCGGTGCTCCCTCCAGGTCGACCGGCAATGAAAGATTCGATATGACGACACGCACAGGCGACTTGCCGGCTGGGTCGTACATAACCAGTATGCCTATTTCCTTGAGCACAAAATCGTGCAGCTCGTTCCTGCTCGCATGCCTGCCTAAACGAAAGACCCCGGTCCCCTTGAATCGCCACCCCGAACCTATTTCCAGGAGGGTTTCATCGAACTTCTCCGGTTTGCCCAGTAGATTATAGAGGGACCCTTCGCGTGTAACTCCCTCCGTCATACCTGCCCCTACATAGGCCTGCCGGTCCATCAACTTTTCGATGTGATAACCAACCCAGAAGGCGCCGTCACTCCTTCTCCCCCTTTCGATGGCGGAGGCATTGCTGCCAGCGAGCGATTCATTTCCTGAACCGATAAATTGTACAGCCGGCTGGGCTTGTGCGGTACAAAACCCGGCTATTCCTATGAGTATGTATATCAATCGAGACATCGCCTGTAAGGAAGATTCGTTAATGTGCGAGCTGCCAGACGATGCGCGTCAGCGCTTCCCTCGCTTCTCGGGAACCGAACTGCTCTATACAACGAACGGCTGTCTTCCGCACTTCCACGCAGGGAGCTTCCAGCGCAATCGTTTCCAGTGAAGGCAATACGTCTTCCTGGCTTCCACCGCCCAATACGTTCACGGCGGTTTTGCCCACGCTGCACTCATTCCCTTCTAGTGCCAGTGTGACGTATGCTTCGATCAGCTCTTCATCGAGCCCCTCCCTGCCCAGGTTTAACAGAGCCGCATTGCGCAACTCGACTGCATCTGGCAAAGGAACCGATCCGGCCGGCGCGTCTCCTGCTGAAAACCGGCCGAGAAAGGGCACTGATATCGTGCTTGTAGGGTGTTCGGCCTTCTGGCAGAACGATGCTGCACGATCCTGCATGCGGCAATCCCTATCCCATACACAAAACGATGACGAAAAATTGTCACACAAACGGATGACTGCCAGTAGAAGCATCCCGCCAATCATGAATGCCAGGAGCATGTTCCCGATGAGACCTTTACTCATATCATTGATGGTTTTGCGTGTGGCGAACTCACTCCTGGTTCAAAATTTCGAGCAGCGCTTCCTGTGCCTCGTCCGTACCAATATTGCCCAACGCAGATATGGCCGCCTTACGTACTCCCAGATCTGAGTCATTCTGCGCAATGTCGAGCAGGATCGGCACCAGATCCCCCTCGTCTGCGTTGCTCAACGCATAGATAGCTGCCTTTCTCAGCTCTGTCGAGGATTCATCGTCCAGTATATTGACGAGAGCCTCTACGTCGCCGGAGAGCTGGTACAACGCTGCTTTTTTCACCTCGATACGATCCGACTCCTCGAACACCCCCAACAACGCACCGTCTCCTTCCTCGGCATAATTCGACAACGCATAGACCGCCGCTTTAGCGACTTCCACATCTCCGTGTCCGATAGCGGTCTCTGCCAGGAAGGATCGAATTTCCGGGGAATCTGCGTTTCCGATCGAAAAAAGTGTCGCTTTTTGCACCTCGATCGTCGTGGCCTGCTCGAAGATATCCCGGAGCGTGGGAAATGCCCCCGAATGATTCGCGATGGCATAGATCGCCGCTTTCTGAAGAGACTCGTCGGCTCCATGGGTAGCGACCTGTTTCAAGATCTCGATCGTAGTTTCGTCCTCGTTGTTACCCAACGCATGAAGTGCGGCCTCTTTCACTTCCAGGTCTCTGGCATTCTCCAGAATATCGCTCAACGCCTGCACGGCTTCGCGGCTCTCATGATGCCCCAGAGCATACGTCGCCGCCTTGCCGAGCTCGCGGTCGTCGGTACCCAGAACAAAACGCCTCAGGTACTCCACCAATCCTTCTGACTCTCTGTTTCCGAGGGCATGAAGGGCTGCTTTCTGAACCTCACGAGACCCGTTATTCTCCAGGATGGTTTTTAAGGCCGCTTCCGCCTCGGCTTCGTCCCGGTTTCCGAGCGCGTGTACGGCATTTTTCCGAATCGAAGATTCTTCCTCGGAGCGGGCAATCTCAGTCAGTTTAGCAACCACATCGGGGGAATCGAAGTTACCAAGGATATATACAATGCGCCCCCGAAGCCGCGCATTCGACGATCTGTCGTACAGGTCCATGATGGTGTTCATGGCCTTTTCGTCTCCGATATTTTGCAACGCATACAGGGCCGACAATGCCAGCTCTTCGTCGTCGTCTTTTTGCAAGGACTCCACAATGGGGGCATATTCAGGGTTGCCTTCCCGCATCAATGCCCGCCCGAGCCGGATCATGTTGGCTTTGGCATCATCGGTCCAGCTGCTACGTCGGTCCGATTTCGTAAATGCGTCGTAACAGTCGAACACCTGTTCACGGGCTGCTCCCTTTTTCTCCATGACATAACATTGCCAGTATCGCGCGTCGTCGCCCCATCGGGTCTGCCCGTGAGTCCCCAGAAAATTTTCCAGCTCCGTCGCCGCTTCATCCCACATTTCTTCGAGCACAAAATCATACGCCCGGGCGTAAGCATCGGCCGGGCCGTCCTGGGCAAAGGCAATCTGTGGGGTAAAGCCGGTCAGGAGTATGGCGAACAGAATTAAAGTACGTTCCATGGGAATCGGATAGTGATTGTAAGGTACATCGTTTATAGAATGGAGGCCCCGATTGAGGCGTCTTCCGGGTTGCCGTCGGCCGTTTCCGCCTGGTCGTTCAGCTTCATGGTTTCCAGGTTAATTTTAAGCAGTAACGCCCGGTGATCGACTCCCTGCTGGATCATCTCGATGCCCGGGAGATCGTCCTGCACTTCGAGGTTGGCGATCTGGAGCAGCACCTTCTCCAGCTCTTCGATCAGCATGCGCAGCTGCACCTCGCGCCGTGCGTCGAGCGCCGTTTTGATGGCGCCGGCCTCAGCAACGAGATCTCCAGCGATGGTCTGTTTATGCGCAAAATTGAGCGCCCGCAGGTCGTCGTTGCCGACATCGAAATTCACGAGCCCCAGCAGAAGCACGTTCGAACGATCCAGATACCGCTGCGTCCGCAGAGCCAGCTGAGTGGGGGATATCTCAGTGCTCCCCTCATTCGTGGAGGCCGAAGAGGCGATACCGTCATCATGCTCGGGCACGCTGTTTCTCCCGATGAATACACCGATGAGAACCAGAACGACTGCGAGTGCAAGCTGGCGCCCCCAGACGGGGCCGGGCAATCGAACGGTTTTGCCCCACTCCCAAGAAGGAATGAGCGGCGCCCGGCTCTGGCCTGTTTCCCGTTCATGGATGCGATTCCGCAGGCGTTCCCGAAACGCCGGCCAGTGCGGTTCAGGCACCGCTTCCTCTTCAGCCATCGCCGTCCATTGCAAGGTCGCCTTCATAGAAGTAAAGGTCTCCCTGCATGCATCACAGCTCGCCAGGTGACGCTCGAGCTGAACGATGGCCTCTGGATCGATCTCGCCGAAGAGGACCTCCACCATGCGGTGCTCGCAGGCTTTGCAGGACAGATCTTTGTTATTCATGGCAGTTTCGTCGTTCATTAGCGTCACCCCTCTTCACAGGCTCCCCTCTTCGTGAAGAGACGAGAGCTCCTTGCGTAATTTCTTTAGTGCTCTATAAAGCAGGCTCTTGACGGTCCCTTCGGCCACCTCCAGTGCGAGCGCAACCTCGTTGATCGTACACCCATTGTAATGCCGCATCGCAAATGCCGTCCGTTCTCGAGGAGACAGTCGCTCCATGGCTCGATCGACGACTTCTCTGAGAGATTGAGACTGCGACGCGTGATCGGGGGACGAGCGCGGGTCGGTCGCAACAGGGTCGATATCCTCTTTTAATCTCATAAAAGCCAGTGCCTTTTTACGTCGCTTGTTCAAATAGGTATTGACCGTGATTTTGAACATCCAACTTTTTAAGGACGCTTCTCCCCGGAATGTATCCAGCGAACGATGAACCTTGATGAACACCTCCTGGGTGAGATCTTCAGCATCGTGATGATGGCTCGTCAAATGATAAGCAAGACGATATACGTCCCGCTGGTACTGATCGACGAGGTCTTCGAATTGACACTTCACGCTAACATTCCTTTTGGCAACGTCCGCCACGGGTCCAATGGGTATGTCTCATTGAGCTTCTAACCACTAAGACATGGGCTTCCCGGAAAAGGTTTACATGGGAGCGGGAAGATCTGACCGGCGAGACTTACGACACGGATCCCCGAATACCGTGCACCCGAACGATGGCCATCAAAACACCGGGTAAATCGCACCGTTCATCGCACCGTACAATGGATACAAATCAACGGATACAAGAAAAGGGATCATAAGAGCCTGCGTTGTGCTCTATGATCCCTCCAGCCAGTAGGGGTATTCGTGTACTCAAATAGTTGTGCACTCAGATGGTGCACATACGTCGATTTCTGCGTCAGCTTTCCTGAAAAAATCTTCTGAATGCCAGTCCGGCAATCAAAAGGGCTGAAAGCCAGACAATGATCGTGTAGATGTACTGATTATCGATTTGACTGAGCGCTTGGACCAGGGGGGACAAAGACATGTAGACTACCTCATCAGGGGACTAGTTGGGAGGACCTATAAACAGATGTTACGCGCCGGATGCGCATGCGTGCTGCCAGAGCGGCTATGCACGGTTGCAAAGCCGCGTCAAACAGCCTGCTGTGCACAGTTCGCGTAACATCACTTATAAAGTAGGCGCTAATTTATAGCGTATTATGCTCCTAAAGTACATACTCCTCATGTAGCATAGATCACTGCTTTGTCACAGGAATAAACTATTCTGTGTCAAATGTACGACAGAAGAAACAGGGGCAGGCTCTCCAGGAGTTTGGTTCGCGTCATCCTGGTAACCAGGGCGACGCTCGCCCTCGATAGCCTGCGTCCATGCCTCTCCCCATCTTTTGTTGGCATACCATTTGTTTCTGGCCGTATCCGACAGGTTTTCAAGGTACCGGCGCCTCCCGGCCCCTGTAACGATCATCCTGAACGCATTTCGGTCTCTTTCCCGGAGACGTTCACCATGCAGCAGAAGATATGGGCGATGTAACTGATGGACAGCCTGCCATTAGCCAGGGATGGAAACATCGCATTGGTTCTTTCGTTGCTCTGTCCTCCCGATACGATCTGCAACGGGTTATATTAACGGATGATGTTACTATTTTACATTTCCTTATCGATCAATCTGTTATTTTTATTCTTTTGCTTGATTTTCATTCGAATGGGCCGAGACCGAAGTTGGGTACTATCTGCAAGAGGCGAGGAGTGTCGGCAATAGAAATAGGCTATGTGCGTAACGCGACTGTCATTGGTACGTATGAAAAACGTCTGTCCCGGTTCTTCATGTAAGGGATAGCGCCTCACGGATCTCTCTGTCACTGCATGCCATGATCCGCGGCATGACATCTTTCTCCAGGAATGTAGTAAGCCTGCGATGACACCGATTACTTCCAGAGCGAATTTTTTTATTTCCTGTGGTTGCTTCTTTCTCTTGCTGCAAAGTTGCGGGGAAGAACGTGTCCTTCAAGGCGTCAGCAATTCGAACGACATGACGCCGCATCAGGTATACGCTGCTTCTCTCGAAGAAGCGAATCTCGATGAAACCGCCCTCGGGCAGGCCTGGTTCGAAGCGGGCCACCGGGCGATCGACCACGCCGTAAACGTCAACCCTCCCTTCAGAGAAGTTGGCTATATGGATCCTAAAGAAGTAACGGCTCGCGGATACCGTATTGCACTGCTGCAAGGCCAGCGTCTCTCCGTCAGAGTATCCCTGCAGCCGGCTGACTCGCTGAAGCTGTTCATCGACCTGTATGAGGTGCCGGAAGAACCGGACGATATACTTCGGCATGTAGCTACGGCTGACAGCTTCCACACAATCGCGGTAGAACCCAGAGACGACATGGTGTATCTACTGCGAATCCAACCCGAACTCTTACGGGGCGGACGGTATACCGTTGACATTGAAGCAAACGCTTCCCTGGGCTTCCCCGTCGCCGGCCGTAGCAGTGAGAATATCTACAGTTTCTATGGGGCGCCCAGAGACGGCGGCCGCCGAAGACATGAAGGCGTCGATATCTTCGCGAAAAGAGGAACCCCCGTCGTGGCCATCTCCGATGGTTACGTGGCGCGTATAGACGAAACGATGATTGGCGGTAAAGTCATCTGGGTTCGCGACGCCATCCGCAATCAGACGTATTATTACGCACATCTCGACGAGTTTTTGGTACAACCCTCCTCTCGGGTCGAACAAGGAGATACGCTCGGCCTCGTCGGAAACACGGGAAATGCCATCAATACCCCTTCTCATCTACATTTTGGGGTCTATCAGGCCAGGCGTCCGATGGATCCGTTCCCGTTCATCCACAACGCCACAAAACGTATTCCCGCCGTCGTAGCCGATACCAGTCGCCTGGGGCGCTGGATCCGCGTCACAGCCCGAGCGGCATCGCTGAAGAATGCGCCCTACACCGATGCTGAGCAAGTCGAAGAACTACCGCGGCATACCGCGCTCCGTGTCGCCGGAACAACGGCAAACTGGTACTACGTTCATCTGCCTGACGGGAAATACGGCTTCATTCAGAATCGGCTCACCGAAGAGGCCGACAACCCCATCCGCAACCTTCAACTGGCTTCGGGCCAGTCGATCAGATATCGCCCCAGCTACTCGGCCATCGCTATTGACAGCATTGCCCCGAATAGCCAGATCCCCGTATTCGGGGAGTTTCGGGACTTCATCGGCGTCACTTCGCCCAACGGCCGCACCGGCTGGATAGTAGCCACCGATTGATCGTTCCGGCGCAGGCGTCCGCTCTTCGCCGCTTCGGTATCAGGCTATTTCTCGGACGGCTTCCGCGCAGACGCGAACCTGCTCTTCCGATGCACGAAGCATATATTCGGCATCCAGCAACTTTTCCACGAGTCTTTTGACGTCAGGCCGTTCAGCCTCCCCTCTTACATAAGCGAGCGATACAACTTCGGTTTGCTTGCGCAGATGTTCGTACCGGGATTTTGCAGCTTCGAACGCACCGACGGACGCTTCATGCATCGCATGTAAACGATCCGCCGACACTTCGCGAAAGGGCACCGAGGAGTGGGCAAGCGTCATGTTAATTACCTGTGTGATGGTACGCAATCCCTGCCAGGATCTTGCTGTTCTCGCCGCTGGGTCCTTCATACATGACCTCCAGGACTCATAATGAGCGATTCAACAGTCCGTGCGCGCGAGGCTGCCTGCTATGTAGTTTCCTGAGCAATACAGAGGGGAGGGATGGATCTGACGCGCCCGTTTTGTAAAAATATTTCCTTTCATTCGTGATGCGCCAGATAAGCGAATGCACTTAGTTATCTAACAAAACAGATGCCAATCTTTTAAAAAAAAAGAACCCAGAAGCGCTTCCTGAATTAATTATATTAAACACACAAGGTGGCATAATTACCCAGGTAATTAAAGGGAAACACAGTTTTTGATAAGACATATTTGCATTTTCACCTAAAAATATATACTTTTGATGTGTCTAAAGCTAAGCAGGTTCTTTGAACCATGAGTTGCCCGGCCCTGTCCCCAACAGGCCGGGCGTTCGTATTCATGGCGCCCCCTGGAACGGCTCCTCATCTGCTTCACGCTTATCTCCGCGCCTTCTTATCTTATCTTTCGCAGCATATCGCAGCCGGCGGACAGATTTATCCTCGCTAACAGCCTCCGGACGTAACGATTAATTCAATGACGCTTTCTTACGTCGCCTCTTCCCCTGACCGATACCCCCATGTGTCAATCCAAGAATCTCTCTACCTATCGTGACAAACCCGGAGCATGTGACAGAAGACGCTTCCACACACACAGTTACGGGATCGACCGCTCCCGAGTCATGCGGGACATCGAATGGGCAATCCAGCCTCAAATCTGGCCACGGATCAATTGCGGGAGCCGCCCATGAACCGGTCGCCACAAAGGATGTGACCGCGGCGCCGTCTACCATCCGCCCGAAGCCTATCCCGGGGAACACCGGCCTCATCCACACGATGGTCGACTGGTTGACGGCCCCCCCCATACGCAACGTAACTCCTGTGAAGCGCAGCTATGGTTCATTTAATTATGGGATCCACGGCAAAACCGGGTATTCCCCGGGCCAGTATACCGAAACGACGGGCTATGGAATCAGCCTCCTCGCCTATCTCTTTCATTGTTATCAAGATGAGACCTATTTGCAATATGCCCGAGAAGCAGCAGATTTTCTGCTGTCGATACAACTCGAGGAAGGGGCATTCCCGCACTGTCCGGAACCAGACTCGGCCTGCATGCAAAAAGAACGACATACGTTGGACACTGCGGTCTGCGTAACGGGGCTCCTGGACCTGTACGACTTCCAGCCGGATCGCAGGTACCTGGAAAGCGCCATCCGAGCGGGACACTGGCTGATCTCTATGCAAACCTCGGAAGGGTCATTCATGGCCCGGCAGTCGGATCGCTCTTTCGTCCACCAGAACCGCCGTTTTTTTTCCGGCGAGGGGAGTTGCGTACTCACAAAAATCGCCATAGCCCTTTCGAAACTTGCAGAACATAATCCGACCGCTGAATACGAAGAAGCGTTGAGAGCCCTATGTGGATATACCCTTGGCCTACAGGCGCCTCAAGGGTTTTTTTGGTCTACGTCTCGTAGAAACTTTGTATTCACGCAGGCGCACTGCCATGCCTGTGATGGGCTACTGGCTGCAGGCGTGCACCTGGACGACGATGTATATCTGGAGGCAGCCATGCGAGGCATACACTGGCTGGGGCGGTCGCAGAATAAAGACGGCTCTATGTTGCAGGTATATGTGGACCGGAGAGGGGGCCGGGAGCACCTTCGGCGATCTATCGAGACGCTCAAGGCAGCCGATGCAACGGCCCAGGCCGCCCGCCTATTTGTACTGGCCGGCCAGGCTTTCGAGTTGCATTACAGAAAGGCCCTGGATTTCCTGAACGATAAGATGCTGAGCGCCGATGGAGGACATTATTATACGCGGGGCCGGTTCAACACCAACTATATGATGTACACGTGGACTACAATGCTCGCCGTTCAGGCCATGGAATTTGCCCGGCAGAAGAAATCCACCCGATTCCTGTTTTGAAAGGGTCAGTAGACCTCATTCAGGAGTTTTTGCAGCTTCTGACGTCCCCTATTAATTCTACTCTTCACGGTCCCCATCGGCAATCCCGTAATCTCTGCAATATGGTCGTAACTCAACTCCTGAATATCGCGCAGTATGATCAGTTCGCGAAATATATCAGAAAGCTGCCCCAGTGCTCGCTGAATGTGCTCATTTTGTATGAGCCGCTCTACCTGTCCATCAGGCAACCGGTTATCCGTCTGTAAGGGCAATTCGAATTCCTCACCGTCAGACCGCGACTGAGCATTGATCGACTGCATCTGCCAGCGCTTACGTCGTCGGTATTCAGATCGAGCCAGGTTGCCGGCAACGGTATACATCCAGGTAGAAAACTTGGCGACGCGCTTGTAGGAAAAACGATTCCTGTAGATGCGAATGAAGGTTTCTTGAACCAGGTCTTCGCAGTGCATATCGTCCTTGATAAACCCTCTCAGGTAATGCTTCAACCGCTCAGAGAACCGATCTACCAGAATATTGAACGCCTCCAGAGTCCCCGCCTGAAACTGCTCCATCAATTCTTCGTCGCTCATGCCTGAAAGCTGCACGGAAAGATGCTCCGGGCTGCCAAGGCCCGGGCCATACAAGGAAAGTCTACCATTCATAATCACAGCTCCCTTTTGTTGTACCTCTCAGGCAATCGCGGGGGTAAAATACCGTGCAAAGAAACCATCATGGACGCTTTATGTTGATAGCTCATTGTACACAGTATGGGATAACGATCTTTACTACGATCAAATGGGGCAATGTTCCTTCTCATTCGTCATCAACAATCGATTACCGTTCATTAAGATAAAATGAGCGACTCTTCTATTGCTGTAACAACGAGGCAGGCGGCCGAAATTCTGGGCGTTCACGAATCGTCGATAAAACGCTGGTGCTCTACCGATAATCTACCGTATTTCCAGACCAATGGCGGGCATCGACGCATTCTGGTAAACGAATTACTCAGATATGCACACCGCAACGAAATTAATTCTCCTTTCCATCTCTTCGGCGATTTTGCGGGCCGGGTCTGGCAGGGCATGTTGGATGTCGACAAGGACGACGACTATTCGCTGCTCATTACATTAGGAGCCACGTGGATGAAGCAGAGCCTGTCCCACCTCTTCCTGGACCTCCTGGTGCACCTGAAAAATGACAAATACCGGGTGGCCGACCTCGCCGATCTTCTCATAGCCCCCATCATGCGCCAGCTGGGGGACGAGTACATGAGCGGGTCCGTCTCCATTGGAGAGGAACACCGCGTGACGTATGCCATGCGAGACGTGCTGGTACAGTTCAGCGCGTTTTTACGGGCCGAGAACCGCAACAGACTGGACCGATCAGAAACAGCCCTCAATACGGATAAAACGGCTGTCCTGGGATGTGCACGAAGCCAGGAACACGAACTGGGGGCTTTGCTGGCCAGACTGATCCTGGAAGACCAGGGGTTCTCCGTCGTCTACCTGGGGCTTGACGTCCCGACTGAAGAATTTGCCAAGCAACAGGTGACCCATGCTGCTTCGATCGTGTGCATCGCATTAATGCCGCCGATGAGCGAGTCCGAAGTGAATCACATCGCTGAGCTCCTCGATTACATGTATGACCGCCGGATGCCCTATCACTTGATTTTCGGCGGTCCGATTCGCCTGGATTTCGAAAAGATCCAGGAAATCAGGTCGAACCTGTTGAGCCTCGAGTTTTATTCCCGCATGTCCGATTTCGCAGAATGGGTCAGTCGCTTCGAGGCCGGATCGGCCTAAATGGCGCATCGAACGCCTGATTCGGACCCTCAGTGCTCGGTCGGACAGACGCACCGCGCACTCAGGCGGGCTGCAGCGATCGGTCCAGCAACTCGGTGAACCGCTCATTTCTGTAGTTGAAAATGCGGTCCAGCGTCCTGCCAATGAACATGGCGTGCGCCATCTTCCCGAATACACCGTAAGGCACATCGTAGTTCACTTCGTCGACAAACAACACTCCCCCTTCTACCTCACGAATTTCGTGATAGTGATACCAGAGCTTATAGGGCCCCACGCGTTGTTCATCAACGAAGGAATGATGATCCCGGACGTGTTTAATTTCGGATACCCATTCTTGTGATCCTACTATGGGCAGCTTGACGAGATACTTGATCATCAAGCCGTTATACATTTCTTCGGGCACCTCCGAGACAATCTGAAATTCCATATCGTCCGGGGTGATCAAGTTCAGATTTTGGGGGCGCCGGATAAAATCCCAGGCCTCTTCCAGGGTGGTCCGTACCACGATAGATCGGCGAAGCGTATACATATCGATATATGGGTGGTTTATATTTGTACGATTGAGGCGAATAACGCTTCCACTCGTAGACCTCCTTTTCGGTATTCGCACACTTTCATTAACCCTGTTACGAGCGAAGCGACTATCTTTTGCGTTAAATTCAAGAAATATCTTTTTTCAAACCGGTTCCACCCGATGTCCGATGGCGTTGAACAGGCTGTACAAGCTATATCTACAGGTGTATGGATTTGTCCTGGAACATACCGTTGAACGAACTCAGATCATTGGTCGATTTCGGCTTACTCGTGCTGATCTGGATGGTGCAGCTTATCGTGTATCCCTCGTTCAGACACACGGCCCCGGACGACCTGTCCTACTGGCATGGCCAGTATTCCACAATGATTTCCATCATCGTTATTCCGCTGATGCTCGGGCAAGTCGCTTTGATCGGCACCCAACTCGTTCAAAATCCTGCCTGGCCGATCTGGATAGCTGCTTTTCTCGTCCTCGGCATCTGGATTTCGACTTTTTCCCAGGCGGTACCGTTGCACCATGCTATTCAGTCCTCAGAATTCACCTCGCAGGGAGGCATCGATGCCATCGTGTCTCGACTGATATCGGCGAATTGGACCCGGACCATACTATGGAGCATCGTTTTCGGGCTGGGATGGATCCGTATCCCAGAAGCATAAATCGGGCAGCGCATGGATTACCCTTCTCCGGGCTGCATACTTTTCACACTACCCATCCAGACGCGTGAAACTCTCATTCTGGGGGGCCGCACGTACCGTGACCGGCTCCAAACACCTGATAGAACTCAACAATGGCAAACGAATTTTATTGGATTGCGGTCTTTTCCAGGGGCGCCGATCCGAGGCCCGAGAGCGGAACACCCACTTCGGTTTTGAAGCTTCATCGATTGATGTCGTCCTCCTGTCTCATGCGCACATCGACCATTGCGGCCTGCTCCCCAAGCTGTGGCGAGAAGGCTTTCGCGGTCCGGTCTACAGCACGCACGCAACGCGGGATCTTTGCAGCTACCTGTTACACGACAGCGCGCATATCCAGGAAAAGGATGTTGAATTCGTCAACAAGATACACCGAAAAAAGGGCAAACCGCCCGTAGAGGTATTGTACGACCACGACGACGTAGACTCCATTTTGGAGCGTTTCAGAGGAGTGTCATACAACGATTCCTTTCATCCCCTCGCCGGCGTCGAGGCGGTCTATCGCGACGCCGGCCATATCCTCGGCTCCGCCTCGATACACCTGAAGATTACCGACCGGGGGCGTACGATTGCGCTTGGATTTACAGGCGACATCGGGAGCCCGAATCGCCCCATCCTGCGCGACCCCCAGCCAATGGATCCATGTGACTATCTGATCACAGAGTCCACGTACGGCGGAAGAACCCATGAACCTCCCGAAAAAGCCAAAGCAAAGCTGGCTGAGGTCGTCAAACGCACAGCCGCACGGGGAGGCAAAATCCTGATCCCGGCCTTTGCGGTGGGCCGGACACAGGAAATCGTACATAACCTCGACCAACTCGAAAACGAGGGTATTTTGCCACATATACCCGTGTACGTAGACAGCCCGCTGGCCGTCAACGCAACGAGCGTATTCATCGCACACCCGGAATGTTTCGACAAGAAACTGCGCACCTACATGCGCGAAGACCCTGAGCCCTTTGGTTTCGACAAGCTGAACTACATCCGACACGCCGAGCAATCCAAAGCCCTCAACTCCATGCATGAACCGATGATTATCATCTCAGCGTCCGGCATGTGCGAAGCAGGCCGCATCTTACACCACCTGCGCAACAACATCGAACAACAAAAAAATACGGTGCTCATGGTCGGATATTGCGCAAACCATACCCTGGGCAAGCGCATCATAGATCAACATGAAGAGGTCCGCATTTTCGGCCAGCCGCACGCGTTACGGGCCGAAGTGGTGGTCATGGGGCATTATTCGGCACACGCCGACGAACCCCAGATGGTCAATTTCATCCGCACCTTCGACCCGGACCGGCTGAAGAAAACGTTCCTGGTTCACGGTGACATCGAGCGCCAGCAAAAATTCAGCAAGGCACTCGAGGCAGCCGGCTATCGCAATATCCACATCCCCCATCACGGAGAATCCGTGACACTCAATTGAGATGCCCCTGACGAAAAAAACGAGACGTGCCGCCCTCCCCGCGTCTGTAATCGAATCCTGAGGAGGACCCCCGAATCTGCAGGTACTTCGAAACCGTCTGACGAGACACACCGATCAAATTGCCGATATCTGTTTGAGACAACAGGTCGATCAATCGGTGAAGGCAACCGTCTTTGTCCTGAATGGATACGTCGAGGAGGGAATACAGGTAGTTCAACCGCGTCTCCGTATCCTTGTTGTTCACAAAGAAGAGTTTTCGCTCCGTTCTATTCCAGCGATGCACGATGTAATAATTGAACCACTCGGATACGTTGGAGTCGTGAACGATGATCTTTCTGAAAAATGACAGATCGTAGGTGCGTAATTTTGACCGGGTGATCGACTTGGCAAACTCGAAGAAGTGGCCGGAGTCCAGGTACTTCAAATTCCCGAAGAAGTCGCCTTGATGGAGAACGTCGTAAACGATTTCGTCTCCATCCTCCGAGTAACTGCCTATTTTCACGGCGCCGGCGACCACTTCGTACATGCAGTGAAGCGTGTCGCCCGGTAAATAAACCACTTCGCCTTTGTTGAACGAGAGCTCTCGGGTTTCTCGCTGAATATCGTACGTATCGCTTGTGGTAAGGTATTCGTAGAGGGAAAAAGAAGAAATAGAACGCATGGGGTATCGCAGTGGCTTATTAAAGAAAATAAGAGGGTGACGGACCTTTATGTTGTCGCGTCACCCCGTTCCGCTACAGCCCGTGTCTTACGATCTTCTCACGAGGCTCACAAATGTCTAACAGACGGATAAAATAATCAAAACCTGTCTCGTGGGAAGGTTTCAGTTACTGCAACAGGGCGAGACGTCGGGTATGCGTTTGGTCGCCGGCGCTGACCCGGACCACGTACACGCCGGCAGGCAGGTTCTTTCGTTCGAGCGGTACAACCTGTTCGCCGGCGGGGAGAACGGGCACCTCGATCGAGCGCACGCGTTTGCCGCCTCCATCCATTGCTCTCCCGACTGCTGAAACACATAAACGGCGCCGGCATTCGACCCCTCTTGATCCTCGCGCGGTGCACCGACGGCCAGCCAGGGGCCGTTGACCGATACGCTGCTCCCAAATACGCGCCGGATGCGCATACGTCCTGCCCGAGCGGCTTTGCACCGTTCGCGTAACATCACGAAGAGAAGAGCGGGTCAGTTCAGGCTCCAATCCCTGGGATATACACCTTTCATCTTCAGGTCATATTCAGGCTGGGTGATCGCATCCAGATACAACAGCCAGCCCAACATGACCTGTCCGTGCTCGGTCGTGCCATCACACGACAGGTAGTATTGCTTCCTGAGATATTCGTTTCTACGGGCGTACAGCTCCTCGAGAAACAAAGAGGCGGCTTCTTCGGTGGGCTCGTCCTTGAACAAGGCCAGGCGGTGCTGACCATCCACGTCCAGTTCGATGAGACTGCGGAAAGAGAAGGCGTGAATACAGAAAAAAACGATGGACGACGTGAGCGCTGCAAAGAACCACGCCCAGCTTTCGACGGCGCCGAACACACTCGCGAACAGGAGAAAAATCGAGCAGTTCCGAGCGATGACATACAACCCGTAATTCGGCTGGCTTTTCTGCCGGAGAAAAGTCTTTCCGTTCGTGATGTCCTCGTATCTGAAGAAGGTCGTGCTTTTCGTCTTCCGCTGGCATACCAACAACTCCACCCGATCGGCATGAAGGATGAGTTTCCGCTGTTCGGCCAGGCGATTTTGTTCTAGCGTCATGGTAGACATGCGAATGCCTGATGATGGGACTCATTATTACAGACGTCGCACCCCTGTCCGTTCGCGGATCCCCGGCCCCTCATTCGTCCCACAAATTCTCGAGCGTATACGGGCTGCCTTCGAGAGCCCAGAACGTCCCATCGATATAGCGTCGATGCCGATCAAGGCGCCCGATGTCCTCCATATCTTCTTCGGTCAGCGTCAAAGCGACCGCTTCCAGGTTTTGCTTCAGTCGTTGAGGGTTTGTCGACTTTGGGATGACGGCCGTGCCCCGCTGGATCGCCCACTTGATGAGCACCTGAGCGGGGGTGGCTCCGAGGCGGCCGGCAATGCGCGTGATCGCAGGATCTTCGAGCAGAACGGGCTCATCGTCCTCTTTCATCCCATGAGGCCGATCCGGAGAGCCCAAAGGAGAATACGCAGTCAGATGAATGCCGTGATTCGAACAAAATTCGAGCATCTCTGGCTGCTGCAAGTAGGGATGCATCTCGATCTGATTCATCTCGGGAGTTATCCGGGCCTGCGCCACCAGGCCTTTTAGCTTGCTGATGCTGAAATTCGATACGCCGATGTGCCGGCACACCCCCTCGCCAACGAGCTCTTCCATGGCGCCCCAGGTATCCGACAGGGGCAGTTCGTCGAGACCGACCAGATCGTTTGCCGACTCGGGGCGGTTCAGCCCCTTCGCCAGCACGACAGGCCAGTGGACGAGGTACAGATCCAGATAGTCGAGCTGTAGATTTGACAGCGTGTTTTCTACAGCCGGGCGCACATCCGCCGGTGCATGAGCGTCATTCCAGAGTTTGGACGTAACCCACAGGTCGTTCCGGGACAGAACACCCTCGGCGAAGGCATCGGAAAAAGCCTGTCCGATTTCCGCTTCGTTGCCATATATGTGAGCGCAATCTACGTGGCGGTATCCGATGCGCAATGCTTCTCGAACCGCCTCGTATACTTCTCCAGGCTCAGACTTCCACGTGCCGAGCCCCAATACGGGCATGCGATCTCTATTGTCAAACACCAGGTGCTGCATGGTATATTTCAGTTATTAAGTGATGTTACGCGAACTGTGCACAGCAGGTCGGTTCACGCGGCTTTGCACGTGTGCAAAGCCGC
>CAZGHT010000055.1:24595-37131 GCA_964525535.1 uncultured Rhodothermaceae bacterium | reverse complement strand
TCGGAAACGGGCATGTCCGGATATGTACCACGTACTTCGTCCTCACAATCACGCCGTGCCGAGCCATTTCACCCCCAGCATGGTGAGGTCGTCGGCCTGGGGGGTGCCGGAAGTAAACCGGTCGATGCTACGTACGACGTGCCTGATTTGGACGGAGGGGTCGGCCTTCGCGTATTTCTTCAGCACCGCTTCCAGGTCGGACGTATCGTACAGAGTGCCTGCCTCGTCGGTCGACTTCAGCAGGCCGTCCGTATACAGGAACAGGGTGTCGCCAGGATGGAGCGGGAGGCTTCTCTTATTGTATAAAAACTGTTCCTTGAGCCCTATACCGATATCCCCCTCCCATTCGATAGGCTCCACCCCGCCGGCCGCCCGCACAATCAACGGCGGATTATGGCCGGCATTGCAGTACGAGACGAGTCCGGTACTCAAATCCAGTATGCCGTAAAACACCGTAATGAAGATATCTTCGAACGACTCGGGATAGAGGAATTCATTCAGAGAACCCATACACACATCGGGCTGGAACCCTCGGCGGGCGTCCGCTTTGAGCAGGGTGTGGCACATCGTCATAAAAAGCGCCGAAGGCAGCCCGCGCCCGGACACGTCCCCGATAAAGAACCCCAGCCGGTGGTCGTCGAGGTAAAAGAAATCGTAGAAGTCGCCATTGATCTCGAAAGCGGGGTCCGTGAAGGCATACACCGAGACGTCGTCGCTGGGGGGGAGCTCTTTGGGCAGCACGGCGTGTTGAATGCGCCGGGAAATGCTGAGCTCCTCTTCGAAACTCCACAGCCGCTTTCGCGAGATGCGCTCTCGCCGCAATTGCCGCACCTCGCGGATCGTCTTTTCAACGGTTTTCTCGAAATCGTTGAAATCGATGGGTTTGAACAGAAAGTCGTAGGCGCCGAGGTTCATGGCCATCCGCACGTTGTGCATGTCGCCAAAGGCAGAGAGGACGAGCGCTTTAAAGGGCTGTTCCGCTTTATTGAGCTCGCCGAGAAGCGCGTGGCCGTCCATCACAGGCATCTGTAAATCGGTCAGGATAATGTGAAAATCCTCCTCTTCCTCAATGATCTCCAGGGCGACCGCGCCGTTCTCAGCGAAGGCGACCTCCCATTCGCCGGCCCGAATTTTTTTCTTGAACTGCTGCCGGATGAGGAGCTCTACGTCGGGCTCGTCATCAACGATCAGAAATCGGATCGCGCCGGCCTCCGTGCCCTCGGCTTCGAAGGAAGGAGACGAATCGCTCGACACAGGGCGACCGGCGGGAGAACGCCTCGTTACCTCTTCTTTCCGGTTGAGCACCAGGTTCAGATCCTCCAGGAAGCCCTGGATATCCTGATACCGCTTGTGTTTGTCTTTTTCGAGGGCTTT
This sequence comes from uncultured Rhodothermaceae bacterium, assembly GCA_964525535.1. GTDB lineage: Bacteria > Bacteroidota > Rhodothermia > Rhodothermales > JAHQVL01 > JAHQVL01. Next base: position 35,757 of record CAZGHT010000055.1, on the reverse strand, counting down.
GCTTACCGCATGGGAGAGGCGCGGCGGGATGCCGGGCCTGAGACCGGCTACCGGTATGAGCGGTTCATTAACCAGCGCATACAGAACGGCATGGAACGACTCCCCCTGGAACGGCGATTGCCCCGTGAGCATTTCGTAGAGGATGGCCCCCATGGACCAGATGTCCGCCCGGGCATCGGCTTCGTTCCCCTTCGCCAGTTCGGGGCTCAGGTAGCTGGCGGTGCCCATGATGGTGCCGTCGCGGGTGACCATCGACGCGTTCTTCAGTTTCGCCAGGCCGAAGTCGAGTATCTTCACGCCCCCGTGCCGGGTGACCATGATGTTGGCCGGCTTCAGGTCCCGGTGCACGATGCCGGCTTTGTGCGCTACGGCAAGGCCTTCGGCGATCTGGCGGATATAGTCGATCGCCGTCTGGATATCGATGGGCCCCCGTTTCAGCTTCTGACGGAGCGTCTCTCCGTCGATGTATTCCATTACGATGACCGACAGGCCCTCGTGGTCGATGATGTCGTGGACGGTTAGGATGGCGGGATGGTTGAGGGTGGCCGCGGCCCGGGCTTCGCGGATGAAGCGCGTGTTTGCCCGTTCGTCGTCGACGTACCGGGCCAGGAGAAACTTCAGGGCCACCGGCCGGCCGAGTTGCTCGTCCGTCGCCCGGTACACCATACCCATACCGCCTTGCCCGATCAGCGACTCGACCTTGTATTTCCCGAGCTGTTGCCCGATGGAGATCGTCAGGCGAGGGTCGCCCAGGCCGCTGAGGCCGAGGCGTTCCGACAGGCCGGCGAAGTACTGCCTTGCCTTGTCGTACTGAGCGATGCGTTCTACGACGGCGTCCTTGAGCCCTTCGTCGCCTCCGCAAGCCCTCTCGATGTAGGAGGTTCGCTCTTCCGGATCGAGTTCGAGACTCGACCGACAGATGTCGTCGATACGTTGGTTGCGATCCGGATCCATCGACCTTGGCTTTTAAACGTGCGATCTACCCCTCAGGTTGGCCTGGCTCACCGATCTCCACGTAGAGCCAGCTCAGGGCGTCTTTGTAGTCCCTCTTCACGGTGGCCGTAGAAACGCCCAGGGCCTCGGCCGTCTGTTTGACCGATAGTCCGCCAAAAAAACGGCATTCGACCACTTGAGCCATCCTGGGTTCGATCTTCTCTAATTTCTGGAGGGCTTCGTGCAGGGAAATTAGCTCTTCTGCGGCATCTTCTTCAACCAGAAAGTGGTCTTCGAGCTCAACTTGTTGTTGCTCGCCCCCTCGTTTCGCAGCCACACGGTATCGAGCATGGTTAAGGATGATCTGCCTCATGGCGGTGGCTGCGACTGCGAAAAAATGGCCCCGGTCCTCCCAGGCCTGCTTTTGCAAGCGCTCGAGTTTTATGTACGCCTCGTGAACGAGTTCTGTGGTTTTCAGCGTTTCTCCGCCGCCCCTCTTTCTTCGTTGAGTTCGCGCAATCTGCAAGAGGTATTCGTACACGGCATCGTACGCCTGCCGACGGGCTGCCTCATCGCCGGTGCGTGCCCCTTCTAGAAGCACCGTGATGTTGGAGTGTGCAGGTTGAGGAATCATGCCTTGTCGATGGAGTTCGTTAGGGATGCCGGCAAGGACGGCCGCATGTATGCCTACTGACCCGGGGTTTACCTTACAGAGCTCATGATGGGGGACGAATGCTTCTACGGAAAGATAGGAAAGGAAGCCGGGTTATTTCCACCCCAGGACGACAAGGATGGGCTGGTGATCGGAGTACGCGAACGGAAGTACGTCCGCTTCATAGACATGCCATTCGTCGCTCACCAGGACGTGGTCGATCCGGGCCACCGGGAAACGGCTATGGTACGTGAATGCGCGTTTCATGCCCGCTTCAGCGAACGCATCTCGCAAATTCAGACCAATGTGATGGAAGACCCAGTTGTGCGGTGTACTGTTGAAATCGCCGGCCACGATGATCGGAAGGGACTCGCGATCGAGATACGCTCGGAGCTTCTCTGCCTGCCAGGCTCGATACAGAAAGGCACGGCGATACTGGGACAGGTAGACGGACCAGAACGACGGCATCAGCGGGTGCAGGCTTTGTTCTCGCCAGGGCTTCCGCCCTCCAAACGTACGCAAATGTACGTTGTACAGGATGGCGTCTCGCCCGCGCCAGCGAATGAGTGTGCGTACGATGCGCAGCTCTCGGTTCGCTTCCGTGATCAACAACTGCTCTTTGGTCCGCATAGCGAGCGCCGTCTTGCGCGTGGCAACAGGCTGCAGGGTCGTCTTGACCCGGTGACTCTCGCGGGCAATCAATTCGAACCCCAGCGAATCGAGCGATTGAACCACGCGCGGGACATTGTCTATGCGAATCCCGCGGTCCGGCCGGCCCTCGTACTGCAATGACAATTCTTGCATGCAGAAGACATCGGGATGCACCCAGCGCAGCACCTCGTTCATCTGCCCGGTCAGCGCTTCCGGCGTGAGGTTGTCAAACCCTCCCATGTTGTAAGACACCGTCCGAAGCCCTTCCGTCGCAGAAGTTGCGCGCGGATGGGGTGCAGAAGACAGAGAAAAGAAGCGGGGAGATACGAGCAGAAGGCATGCGAGATGGAGTGCAGCAGACCCCCATTTTTTCCGGAACAGCAGGATGAGCGTTGCGGCTGCGACCCCTAAGCTCGTGAAGGGGAGGGCGACACCGAAGAGCTGGGGCCACCAGAACACCCGGGGATCGAGCCATCGGGCGACGTAACCAAAACCGAATGCACAGAGCACGAGTGCATCGATCGTCAGAAAAGTAATCCACAAGAATCTTCGCACTACACGCTCAATCTTTTAGGCTTACCGTCGACTTGCTTCGTACAGGATTCGTTTTTCTTCGGCGGTGAGGGCATCGTACCCTTCGGCGCTTATTTTGTCGAGGATGCGGTCTACTTCCCCTTCCATGCTCGTTTCGGCGATATCCACTTCGACATCGGCGCCTCGCCAGGTGCGTTCCTTTCCGGTTTGCTTTTTCGCGCCTTTCTTACCGCCTTTTTCCTCCCCCTTAGCCGCCAGCCAGCTCTCCAACCGGTTCAGGAAGCCTTCTTTCTCGGCAGAAGCATAGGGCGATGAACGCCGGCCGTCTGAACGCCCGAAAAAATAAAGCGCCCAGCTAGACATGTCCATCCCCGAAGACTCTGCCTTGGCGAACATAAAACCGAAGAGGGCTCCTCCCAGGTGGGCATATACTTCTGCCCCACTCGAGAAAAAGAACATATCGAGCACGAGGTAGCCCAGCACCAGATAAAGCAGGCGTACGGGGCCGACCAGCAACAACCCGATGCGCTTGTAAGGATACAGAATGGCTATGTTCATCATGATGGCCAGCACCGCGCTCATGGCGCCCGACACGATCGCTGGACCTGCACGTTCGGAGAGAAGTTCGGGAAAGACGCCTTTCAACGTGATGGCCAGAATCCCGCCGCCGATGCCACCGATCATGTACACGGCAAACAGGCGATGTGAACCGTGCATTTCCTCGTATTCTCGCCCGACCACAACCATGAACATCATGCTGATGGCGAGCGAGATCAATCCCTGCAGCTCATCGCCCTTCAGATGCAGGAAGTTATAGGTTATGAGTTGCCAGGGCTCTTTGAATGCCTGGTAGTCATTCGCCTGCAGGGTCAAATGCTGGTAGAAAAACGTACTGAGCCCCTCACTGAAAGACAATGGAATCCACAATACGAATAGTACAACATTGATAGTCAGCAGGGCCTTGATAGCCGGCGGGAGCGATTTATACCACGTGTTGAGCTGATTCACTGGTGATTCGGGTTTCCGTTTTTACATTTGAATCGTTGATTCACGCATGAATAGATGTTTAAAATAATAGTACACTCCAACGCCCCTTTGGTTTACACAATATGCGAAGATATGTTTGACCCTCAATAGCGTTCCAACGTGCCCTTCAAGGAGGGGATCGGTCTGGCGTGTCGGCCCCGCCGGCACATTCAATAACAGACGTTACGCGCCTGTGCGCCGTCGTTTCAATAATACATCCGCTCCCTGGGCTTGATGGGCAGCTTGCCTCTCCAGTATTGAATGAGCAAGAAACCGAAGACCAGGCCGCCGAGGTGCGCCATATGCGCGATACCGTCCTGCCGGCCGCCAAAGGCCGATGAAATCGTAAAAAACCCGTACGCCAGGACAACCCATTTCGCCTTGATGGGGATGGGGATGGGGATGATCATAATTTCCTGATTGGGAAACATCATCCCGAAGGCGAGCAGGACGCCCATGACGCCGGCCGAGGCCCCTACGGTAGGTACGTACCCGCCGAAGGTGGAAACGAGCTGCAGCAAAGCGCCCCCAATCACGCAGACGAAATAAAACACGGTGAACCGTTGCGCGCCCCAGACTTCTTCGAGGGTTTTTCCGAACATCCACAGGCCGAACATATTACCCAGAAGGTGGTATCCCCCTCCGTGAAGAAAACCGTACGTCACGACTTGCCAGGGCCAGAAATCGTGAACCTGCATGGCGCCGCCGCTATTGAAGCGAACCACATCAGGACCTCCGATCGGCCACAGCGCGAACCATTGTTGTAGGATGGAACCCAGCGGGCTCGACGGCGCGATCTGCGCCAGGAACACCAGCCCGTTGATGATCAACAGATTCTTGATCACCGGCGGAAAGAGAGAGGACTGAAAACCCGGACGATAAGATTGATCGTACATACTTTGCTATTTCTTTGAGGATAGAGCCATTACTACGCTTCACGCGCTGTCCTGTTACATGTGGAGAACTTCGGTGATCATTTTCGTTTCTGACATGCACTTCGGACGCAGCGATCCCGCCACGGAACGGGCGGAAGAATCGACGTTGCTGGCCTGCCTCGACTTCTACGAGAACCAGGTCGAACGCCTCTACCTGCTCGGCGACGTCTTCGACCAGTACATCGAATATCGGCACCTCGTTCCTAAAGGCTTAGCCCGGCTTCAGGGGCTGCTCGCTCGATGGTCGGATCGTGGAATTCCAGTGACGTACCTGAAGGGCAACCACGATCCGTGGCATATCGATTATTTCGAGGACGAACTGGGCGTACACGTCTGCGACGGCCCGCTCATCGAACCTCTCTATGACAACGACGTTTATATGCACCATGGCGATCTGGTTCGTTCTCGTATTCCCTTTTACGGGGCGCTCAAAAAAACCCTGCGGCACCCGGTGCCCGTCGCGTTGTACCGCAACCTGCTTCCGGGAGACAGCGGAATGCGCCTGGCCCGCTGGGCGAGGAACCGGTTGCATACCGACGAGATCGACCCGAGGGTAGCGGAGCAGCTGCGCGTTTTTGCTGAAGAGGTGCTGAATCACCAGGCGTGCAACCTCGTAGTAATGGGGCACAGCCACCATCCAGAGTACACCAACATGGAAAGCGGCGCCTATATGAATACAGGGTCCTGGCGGCTCGATCGCACCTACGGCCGCCTTACCCCCGACGGTATCCAGCTGCTGCACTGGAATGGCACGGAACCTGTGGACATGCCGGCATCGACAAGTACGACACAAACCGGTACGATAGAAAAACGACGGACTTCGGCGCGTTAAAGCCTGTTGTATCTCTTCGTTCCTCATTATCTTGTTCTTAACCGCGTGTCTACGCTACATCACAACACTTTTTAATCACAGCACTATTACAATTGGCTAAATCACCAACGTACGCACCGCACGATTTATGTCTGAAGAATGGCCTTATACTGACGAAGAGCTGAAGCGATACTTCAGCGATCCATCCAGCCGTCGCAATACTTCCCAGGATGCGCCCCCCGCTGCCGAGGCCAACCCCTACGTGCACAAACCCAGGCCCAAACCCCGGGAAGGCTTCAGTGGGTTCTTTTACCGCCGTATCGAGAACCCGAAGCTCGCCCAGGCCGTCATGGTCCTGAGCGTTCTGGCAGGGTTCATCCTCATCGGCTCGCTGGGGCTCGGCCTCTTCGTGATCTCTCTGGATGAAGACCAGCTCCCCTCCCTGCAACAACTCGAAAATCCCGACCTCCAGCTCGCCACCATCGCTTATACGGCGGATGGGGAAGAACTGGCCCGGTATGCGCTCCAGAACCGATCGTCCGTTTCCTACGACGAAATCTCTCCGAATGTCATCCGTGCGCTCGTGGCCACCGAAGATCACCGCTTCTACGACCACTGGGGCATCGACCTCTTCCGCCTGAATATCTCCGTCATCAAAACGCTCCTCGGCGACATCCAGGGCGGCTCGACCATCACGATGCAGCTCGCCCGGAACCTGTACAATAAAGAAATTGGCTTCGAACAGACCGTATCGCGCAAGGTCAAGGAGATGCTCACGGCCGTACAGCTCGAGCGGCGCTACACCAAGCGCGAAATCATCGAGATGTACCTGAATACGGTCGAATTCGGCCACAACGCGTTCGGCATCGAGGCCGCAGCGCGAACCTTCTTCAGCAAGAGCGCCGCCCGGCTGGACACCCTGGAGAGCGCTACCCTGATCGGAATGCTCAAAGGCATCACAATCTACAATCCGATCCGCAATCCGGAACTTTCGCGCGCCCGGCGAAACACGGTGCTCGGGCAGATGGTCAAGAACGGGTACCTGAGCGAAGCCTATCTCGAAGCCAATCGAAACACCGAGATCGTGACGCGATACAGCTCCAGCGAAATCACCGCCGGCCCGGCGCCCTACTTCGCCGAACACGTCCGCCAGTGGCTCCACACCTGGTCGAGGGAGTCCGGCATCGACTTCTACACCCAGGGCCTCATCGTTTATACTACGCTCGATTCTCGACTGCAGGAACTGGCCAAGGCCGCCGTGGACGAACAGATGAAAGGCCTGCAGGCGGTGGTCAATTACGAGTGGAGCCGGCGCAACGCGAGCTACGCCCCCTTCGCAACCACCATGGAAGAGTATCTCGCCCAGGATGACTACGTCCCCTTCAGCGAGTTCTGGCGCCGGCATAAAGACACCCTCCACGCGTTCGTTAAAGAGTCGGAAGCCTACCGGCAGCTCCGTGAAGCGTTGAGCGAAGAAGAAGCCATGGATTCCCTGATGCACAGCGAAGCCTTCATGGAAGACCTGAAAAAGACGAAGTCCCGGCTCGAAGCCGGATTCCTGTCCATGAACCCACGGACGGGATACGTCAAGGCGTGGGTCGGCGGGCGCAACCTCGCTGACGACTGGTACGACCACGTGTCCATCGCAAAACGGCAACCCGGCTCGACGTTTAAACCCTTCGTGTATATCGCCGCCATCGACCAGAACTGGGATCCGGACGACACGCTGAAAGACAGTACCGTATTCTGGCGAGACGAACTGGGCAACGAATGGCAGCCCGGCAACTCCTCGGGCGAACAGACCGGCCGCATGATGACCCTGCGCGAGGCGATCAAAATATCCAGAAACACGATTACCGCCCGCCTCGTCCTCGACGTCGGCGCACCGACCGTGGCCTTCTACGCCCGCCATATGGGAATCGAGAGCCCGCTCAACGAAGTGCCGGCCCTCGCCCTCGGCACGAGCAACGTCACCTTACTGGAGCTGACTACGGCCTACAGCACGCTCGCCAACGCCGGCCTCAAGATCGAACCCACGGTCGTGACGCGCATCGAGGACCGCATGGGCAACGTGCTCTACGAAGCGCGCCCCCGCCCGGTCGAGGCCCTCAACGAACAGACGGCCCTGACGGTGACCGACATGATGCGCGACGTCGTTCAGACGGGCGGCACGGGCGCTCGCATCCGCTGGCAATACCAGCTCTACGACTACGACCTGGCCGGCAAAACTGGCACTACCCAGAACAGTGCCGACTGCTGGTTCATTCTGATGCACCCCGAACTCGTCACCGGGGCCTGGGTCGGCTTCAACGACCCGCGGATGACCTTCCGCACGGACTGGTGGGGCCAGGGCGCCCATAGCGCCTTGTTCCTCGTCGGGGAATATACGAGGCGCGTGGCCGACGAAGATCGCCTCTCGAAAGAGGTGTTCCCTTTGCCCGAAGCCTACAACACCCCCGACGAAGATCGCGGCGACTTTCAGCGCAGCGGAAGAGTGAGCTGGTGATCCGGTGCCTCCTCTTCCCTTCATACAGCCATCCATTCACGCCCTGCCGGGATACGCACGACGCCAGTCCCTGGCAACCGTGAGCTTTTGTGAACGAACGTGAAACTGCTGCATACGGCCGATATCCACTTCGGAAGTAATGCATACGGCCGAATCGACACCCAGACGGGCCTCAACACCCGCCTCATTGACTTCAAACGCTCCTTCGAAGCCCTCGTCGATTGCGCTCTCGAAGAAGACGTCGACGTGTTCCTCTTCGCCGGCGATGCCTACAAAACCTCGGACCCCACCCCCACCCAGCAGAAGGCCTTCGCAGAATGCCTCAAGCCTGTCGCCGATCGCGGCATCCCCATCGTGATGATCGTCGGCAACCACGACCACCCGATTTCCTTCGGCAAAGCGTCTGCCCTCGACATTTACCCGTTCCTGCACGGAGATATCCACGTCTTTCGCCAGGCAGACACGCGGACGATACAGACCAGAAGCGGCCCCCTTCAACTGATTGCGCTGCCGTGGCCCATTCGGAGCATGCTCCTTACCCGAGAAGAATACCGGCGCCTGCAACCTTCCGAAATCAAATCGTTTATCGAACAGAAGTACGTCGACTTCGTGCGCCAGGCCGTTGAAAGCCTCGACCCGACCCTGCCGACCGTCCTGGCGGCACACCTCTCGGTCCACGGCGCAGAGCTGTCCGGATCCGAACATACCAGCCTGATCGAGAACGAACCCAAGTTCTCCGTCGGCCAGCTCGCTCTCGAGCCCATCGACTACATCGCGCTCGGGCACATTCACCGCTATCAAGATCGCAACGAAGGCAACCACCCCCCCGTCGTGTACAGCGGCAGCATCGAATGCGTCTCCTTCAAAGAGTGGGACACCCCGAAGGGGTTCGTGATCGTCGACATCTCGCAGCATGGATCGAAAAAGAACACGTCCTACCGGTTCGTCAAGACGCCCTCCCGCCCTTTTGTGGCCATCTACGCCGACATCCGGGCATCGAAAGACCCGACGAGGGACATCCTCTCTGAAATCGACAACCAGGATGTAACGGATGCGATCGTACGCGTCCGGTACGAAGTCGACGAAGCCCGGCTCCCCGAGGTCGATATCCTGCAAATCCGGGAAGCCCTCAAACCGGCGTTCGCCATCGCCTCGATCGAACGAATCACGGAACCCGTCGAGCGAAAGCGAAAAACCGTCGTCACTCGGGATTCTTCGCTCGAGGAAGCCATGAAGTTATATATTTCACAACACGAAACGCTCGCGCCACTGGAAAAAGATCTGATAAAAAAGGCGCTGGAGCTCGAAATGGAATTCGAATTGCACCGTAGAGAATAATCCCGATTTTACGCTGGAGCAAGCCCCTCCGGAGCACAGAATACTAGCGATACGAGATGCCTGCTGATGCACCAATAAAAAGCGCTTCCTCCCGGCTGCCGAAGCAGACCATGCGTTGTTGCACCTCCCTTTGGAACCTGTCGACAGCGGTATGCCTGCACTTGTTTAACCGTTCATATGGAACACGATCCTGTATGCCTTTCATCCCTTTATCAGTACCATGAATCTTGACGAAATTACCGTAACACCTCCCCATAAGGAGGGCGTTATCACGAAAAGTGAACCCATCTCTCTGTGGCCCCTGATTGAATCGGCCCTGGACCGGATCGAAGCCGATGAGACCACGCGCGACGCCGCGCAAAAGGCGATCACCTGCAGCGACGGCTGTATCGTTCTCGCCAATTACCTGAACAGCGAGGCCAAGCGCATTCACAAGATGGACTACCGGTTCAAAGTACCCCTTATCGTTTATGCCGCCGAAAAAGCGCGCCTGGACGACAGGGCGGACTCGATCTACGACCCCGAGGAAGGGGCCGTCTACTTCGAAACGGATGAAGACCAGTATTCCTTCCACGTCTTTAAAGACTGGACCGTAGACTGGGAAAACGTCGCGGACGAAGTGATCAAAGGGTACGAATGGAGCGGCATCGAGAACCAGACCTGGGCGCTCGACCAGTTGTTGGCGTATCTGGACGTCGACCTGGAGCGGTTCAGACGCCAGCCGGATGACGTGTGACTGGTTGCTGGATACTGTAAGCTGCCTGCTGTATCAATACTTCGCCGATTGGCCTTCGTTTTCGGCGGCCAGGATCTGGCACTGATTGGTGATATCGCCGGCGAGTATCTTGTCGATATCGTGAGAGTACGAACGGCGGGTGCCGTCGTCGTACAAAATCCGAACCTGATCCAGCTGGATGCACGAGATGTCTTCGTTATACCAGACATTCTCAAATTGATACCGTTGCAGCCCGTCGAAGGCCGTGACCGGTCCAAACCGGCGGAGGCGGCGGGTGGAGACGCCGGAATTTTTTCCGGGCTCGACCATCCCTTCGTCGTTGTACGGCGTGATAAGAAACGTAATTTCCCTGACGCTGCGGGTCGTATCGAGGTGTTCGAAGGCATATTGTATCGAGATGCCGCCGGCGGTATTCGTCGAGATGTCGAAGCCGGTGATCAGCAGCGGCTTTCCGGCCCGGTCGTAGTTCGACGTGGAGCTGGCCAGACGCACCACGGGGTTTTCGTCGGAGCGCGCCTTGAATCGGGTTTTGATCGCTTCTGCGCCTTCCCCTTCATTAACGAACATGCGCATGACCCATCCTTCGCTGTTTTCGTAACGCACCTTCCAGTAGGCCCCGTTGAAGTCGATGGCCTCCAGCATGGTATGTTGCGGGATAGTTCGTATGACCTGAGCGCCCGGCGTGGGGGCATCCCGGAGGCTTGCATCCATATTTGAGATCAACACACCTTCGGCATTGGTGTGTTCTTTCAGCGTGACCTGCTGAAGCTTCGACTCCAGGGTTTCAATCTCCATCGTCACCGCGTGGAGGTGTTCGTCGAGCTCTGCTTTGAGCGCTCGAAGGCTGTCAATCTGTTGTTCGATGAAGGGGATTCGATCTTGTGCCCTGGCGGAGAGAGTGGAAATGAAAAGGAGCAGTACGAGCACCAACCGGAAGCTTCGATTCATGGGAATATGTGTAAAAGGCGTTGAGAAAGTCACGGATGGGGGGACCTTCCTGAGAAGAGCTGAGACTTGCTGTGTTGAACGAAAACCTGTGT
>CAZGHT010000055.1:7261-24495 GCA_964525535.1 uncultured Rhodothermaceae bacterium | reverse complement strand
CTGTGTTGAACGAAAACCTGTGTCGAACGAAAAAGACGGGGTACTACGCTCTTCTCCCTGGTAATAAAGAAGTTATAGATAACATAAACAAGTATCGTCCCGTTAAATAAACGTTACAGATTAAGAGCGGAAGGTCCGATTCCTCCAGCGCTCTACACCATTTTCGTGTGCCATACGCGGGTGCCGGCGTGTTGGCGGAAATACCGGGTCGCTCGATGCGCCGCCTCCTTCCGTTCGAAGACCCCGAATACGGCGGAGCCGGACCCCGACATACTCGCGTAGCCGGCCCCGAGGCTGTAAAATACGCGCTTGATTTCGCCGATGAGCGGATATTTCGAGAAGACCGTCGTCTCGAAGTCGTTGATCAACTGGGCGCGCCAGCGGGACAGGTCGTTGGAATAAACGAGCGCCTTCACGTCCGGTCTATCGCGATCGTCAGGGGTGATTCCCCGATACGCATCCGCAGTGCTGACATGGACGGGCGGGACGACGATGACGAGTTCGAAGGGCAGTTGGTAGGGAGCGTCTCTGGCGAAGAGGTCGAGCTGCTCCCCCCGGCCGGTGGCGAACGCCGCAACCCCTTCGACGAAAAAGGGCACGTCCGACCCCAGCGCAGCAGCCAGCTCCTGCAGCGTGTGGGTGTCGAGACCGAGGTTAAGGAATTCGTTGATCAATACGAGGGTATTGGCCGCGTCGCTCGATCCGCCTCCGAGGCCGGCGCCGTAGGGGATATATTTATCCAGATGCAGCGTCACCGGGATCGCCCGGCCGCAATAGGTATGCAGTTGCTGCACGGCCTGTACGCAGAGATTAGATCCATCCGTAGGCAGGGCCGGGTCCGAGCAGGTGAACGCGAAGTCGCTCGCTGCCCGCACGCGCAGGCGATCGAACCAGCCGACACGCACCATGACCGTTTCGATGTCGTGGTACCCGTCCGGGCGTTTGCGAAGCACGTGCAGGCCGAGATTCACCTTGGCCGGCGCTTTTCTTTCAAGAATCAATGGAGAACCTCGGGCGTTATGGGAGCTTATTGCTTCGTCGGAACAGAAGTTGTAAGTTATTTTCTCTACAGGAACACTGTCAACCACTTACACATCACGCCGCGCCATATCCCAATCTGCTACCATTGTATCCTTAGTTTTTTAAGATTTTTTCGTCGAGGCGGGCTTTTCTTGGAGGGCCTCATCGGATGCAAAGCCGGAAGGGTCTACCGTCCATTCAGCGGCAGATAACCGGCTCTGTATACGTATCGTTCAAGCGTTATTTATGAGAGTTTCAAAGCAGATGGTCGTTCGTTTACTGGGTGTCTTTTTTTGTGGATTTTTCCTGCTCACGCCGGACGCAAACGCACAGAACCGGGTCAGCCGGCTGATGAGCGGTCAGTCGGGCGCCTCTCGTACCCGTATGCAGCAGGCTACCGACCCGAGCATGATGGGGGCGTTCATCGTTGCTGAAGGGGCGATTGACACGCAGCAGTACATCGTAGGGCCGGGCGATCAGTTCAGCATCTTCATCGGCGGCGCCATACCGACGCAGCTCTTCTCTCCGGTGTCGGCGGAAGGAAACCTGATGTTGTTCGATGCCGGCAGCATCGACGCATCGGGCAAGACGCTCGCCGGGGTCCGGGAGGAAGCCCTCGCGGCGCTCCGGGGGCAGTACCGGAACGTCTCGTTGGAGGTCCACCTCGTGCAGCCCCGGCAGTTCTTCGTCCACGTGTCGGGCGTCGTCCCCGAGCCGGGCCGGTACGTCATGCCCTCGTTGTCGCGCCTGGACGACGCCGTGCAGCAAGCCTTTGCCGCCCGGGCGTCGGCCCGCCCCGATCCAACGGCGAACAACGAAGTCCGCATCGTGGGCTCGTCGACCGCCGAGATCCCATCGACACAGCAGGGTTTCGAGCCCTCCCTGCGCAACGTGCTCCTCATCCGGCGCGACAGCAGCCGGCACAGCTACGACCTCTTTCGGTATTATACGAACGGCGACCTGGAGCACAACCCCTATTTACAGGACGGCGACGTCATACAGCTCGGCTCCTATCACGAAGTGCGCGACGGCATCCTCGTCACCGGGGACGTCGCCAAGCCCGGCCGGATCGAGTTCCGCCCCGGTGACACCGTCGTCGACGTCCTCCGCCTCGTGGCCGGCGACAGGGACCTGTCGTCGCTTGGCACGGTACGCCACACCCGGCGCACCGCCACGGGCGTCGCCCCTCCCACCAACCTGAATATAGGCGATCTACTGAGCGGCGCCGCGCCGGCGCCGGCCGTTGCCCGGGGGGACCACCTCAACGTCGAGATGAAAGAAGCCGCGACGGCCTCGATCTTCGGGTTCGTCCAGTTCCCGGGCACCTACCCGATAGAAAACGCCCGGACGACGCTCCGGCAGCTGCTCGAGCTGGGAGGCGGCCTCAAGGAAGAAGCCAGCGTGCGGTCGGCCTACCTCGAGCGCCGCCGCTCCCTCGCCAGCCGGCCCAACAGCAATGCCAGCGACCTCGACTTCTTCGGCCGCGCTTATTACCGGGAATCCCTGAGCGAAAACCGCGTGTCGATCAACATCGAATCCGCGCTGCAGAACGCAGAGAATGACATCGTATTGTACGACGGAGACGTAGTCGTTTTCCCCAGGGACGAGCAGACGATCTACGTCTCCGGCAACGTCATCAATCCCGGGTACATCCCCTACTCGGAAAACAAGACGGCGCGGTATTACATCGATCAAGCCGGCGGGGAAGCGCCGCTCACGACGGGCATCTACGTGTTCGAAGCCGGCACCGGCCAGGTCTCTACTGACGCCGGCACCGTCCTGCGCCCGGGAGACACGATCTTTTTGAACCGGGAAGCCGTCACCGCAAACCCCGAGCTTCAGGCCCTCCTGATCACGGATCAGGTGTCCAAACGCCAGACGCGCATCGCCACGACCCAGACCATTATCACAGGCGTCACCGCGCTGGTGAGCATCGTGAATACGTTCCTGCTGATCCGCGACCGATTGAATAATTAGCAGGCAGACACCAGCAACCAGACACCAGTAATCAGAACGACATCGTGAACAGCGCTTCCCAATCCAATCCTGAGCTGCGCCGGCAATCCGGTGACGAGAGCCCCGCAGCGGCCCGGTTCTGGGAGAGCCTCGGCCTCCTGTACCGCTGGCGATGGTTCGTCATCGGAGTCACCGGCCTCGTCGCCGTATTGTCCGTCGTGTTGAGCCTGTTGATGTCCAACTGGTATGCGGCCTCATCACGCCTGTTATCGCCCGAACAAGGGGGTACCAGCCCGATATCGGCGGCCCTGTCCAGCAGCCTGGGCTCGGTTGCTTCCATGATCCTGGGCGGCTCCAACGGAGACTATCTCCGCTACCGCAGCATCCTCTCCAGCCGCACCATGCTCGAGCGGGTCGTACGGGAGTTCAACCTGGACGAGGTGTACGAGACGCAAGACAGCGCCTTCCCTGTCGACGAGGCGATCCGCACTCTGTCGGAGAACGTCTCTTTTCCGATCGACGACGAAAACGAATACTTTTCGGTCGTGGTGATGGACCGGGACCCGCAACGGGCGGCCGACATGGCCAACTTCCTCGTCCGGGAGCTGAACGAGCGCAACCAGGAGCTGGCTGCGACCGATGCGGCCCAGTACCGGCAATTCGTCGAACGCCGGTATGAGGAAGTGCTCGCCACGCTGGACTCGCTGAAGGACCTGACCCAGGAATTCCAGGAGACCCACGGTCTTTTTGACCCGGAGATCCAGGCGACGGGCCTCTTCGACCAGATTGCAGCCATTCGAGCCGAAGCCATCATGCTGGAGATCGAGTACGAGTCGTTGCGCAGCCAGTACGGCGAGAGCAACCCCCAGGTTCGTCTCGCCAGGGATGCCTACCAATCAGCCAACCGAAAGAGCCAAAACGCGATGGAGGGCAAAGAGTATGTCCTCCCCGTCGCAATGGACAGCATACCGGACGTGCTTCGCACCTATTACGACCTGGAACAGGAGCTGCTCGTGCAGGCGCGCATCCTGGAAGTCATCGCGCCGATGTACGAACAGGCACGATTCCAGGAGGAGCGGGAATACCAGGCGCTCCAGATCGTAGACGTCGCTACCCCGCCTACCGAAAAAGCCCGGCCACGGCGATCGCTGATCGTGGTCGGCGCCACCCTGTCTGCCTTTTTCCTGTCTGTGTTGTTCGTACTCGTATACGGGTTGTGGCAGGAGTACGGCCCTGCCGCCATGCAACGGGTCGTGGATGCGGCGAACCATAAGCGATGAGTTCTCTAAACGCCTCTCCTTCATTTTCTCCGCAAGCGCTTCGCCTGTGGCAGACGGGCAAGGCCGCTCTCTGGAGCCTATTCGTCCTGCTCGTCGCCGTCCTGGTCTATGTAACCTGGGCGCTCCATACGTATGTGTGGGCGTTTCTCCTGCTGCCGGTATCGATGCTCGTCGTGCCTCTCTTGCTTGCGGCGCCGAATCGGTTTTTGCTGATTACGCTGGCCGGCTTCGTCACGATCATCAGTTATGACGAAGGGATCCAGCTCTCCGAAGTGGCCTACGGCCTGTTCTTCCTGTTCTACCTGTTTACCTGGTACGCGTCGCACCTCTATCTGCAACGCCGCAGCCTGCTGAAAACGTCAACAGACTGGGCCATCGCGCTTTATCTCTGTTACATCTTTACGTCCATCAGTTGGGGGCTGTTGTTCGGGGCCCAGTTGACGGTTATCTTCGGCGAGATACTCATCTTCATTTTGATGGCCTTTTATTTCCCCATACGCGATTACTGTGCGAGGGACCCAAAACACGTCCGCAACATCGTGTACGTCGTGTGCTGGTTTGCCCTCTTCGTTTCGGTACGCAACCTGATCGATTATCGCCAGGGGTTATCTTCGGCTGAGATCCTGGAAGAGATCATCTCGGGCCGGGTGGCGCTCAACGAAGTCCTTCTCATGATGCCGGCCCTCGGGGCCATGACGTTCCTGATCTACGCCCGGCAGTGGAAAGAACGGCTGATCGTCGCAGGCCTGTTTATCCTGTTCTTCGGCAGCCTGATCATCACCCAGAGCCGCGGATACTGGATGGCCTTTTTCCTCGGTGCTCTGGCCCTGTTCGTTCTCACCGACACCAGACGCAAATTTCGGATCTTGATTTTTTTCCTGTCGGGGCTCGCCGGCTTCCTCCTGATCGGGTACCTGCTTTTCCCCGAATACGTCACCCTCATTTCGGCGGGCCTCATCGATCGTTTTGCCTCCCTGGGCACCGCCCTCACGTCGGACATCTCCCTGGTCAACCGATTCCACGAATCGACGGCCGTCTGGGAATACATCCGGGTAAACCCCGTGATCGGGTACGGCATGGGTACGCCGTATTCGTACTTCAATATCATCACCGACAATACGCGCGAATGGTCGTTCATCCACAATGGATACCTCGGCATCTGGTTTAAATTCGGCCTGATCGGGCTGAGCCTGCTGATGTATTTCTGGGCACGATCCATAGTAACCGGCATCCGCCTCTTTTACCGCCGGGAGGCGTCCCTTTTCCTGCGCGTAGCGGTGCTTGCAGCGACGGTCTCGTTGATCGCGGAATTGCTGGTGGCCAACACGTCGACGCCCTTCCAGATTGCCGACGCCACGTTGATGATCACCCTGCTGGCGGCGGTCATCAGCGGGTGCGAGAAGCTGCTGGCACGGAGCCCCTCCGGCCGGGACGCCTGATCGGCCATGTCCAGCTCCATCCTCAAAAATATCACCTGGCTGAGCTTCGGCAACCTGCTCGTCAAGCCCCTGTGGTTCGTTTTTATCCTCGTCATTGCCGTGCAGGTCCTCGGTACGGAAGGGTACGGGACCTTCACGGCCGTGTTATTCCTCGCGGCCATCGCAGGGGCATTCTCCGACCTTGGCCTGGCGCCCTATACGATCCGCGAGGTGGCTCGCCGGCGCAGCGAGTCGTCCACGTTTTTCTCGACCTTTTTGGTCTATCGGAGCCTCATCGGGGCCCTTACGCTGCTCGTCGGCATCCTGGTCGGCTTATCGCTCGGCTACGAAGGCATGAAGCTGGAGGCGCTGATTTATGCCGGTATATACACCACGCTGCTCGGCCTGACCGAATACTGCCGCACCTATTACCGTGCGTTCGAACGGTTGAAATACGAGGCCCTCTCGATCATCACAGAGAAAGCCCTGGTAATGGGGGCCGGCCTCGCCCTGCTGCTGACCTACCGGACGCCAGATGCGTTGCTCGGCGGTATGGCGCTCGGCATGTTCGTTGTGTTGATCGTGAATGTCTCCTGGACGCACCTGCGCCTGGCGCCGCTGAAGCGGGACCGGGTTCGGCCCTCCTTGTTCAAGAAGGCGCTGCCCGCAGCCCTTCCGCTGGGGCTCGCCGGCCAGTTCGTCGTGATCTATTTCAGAACGGACGCCGTCATGGTAGACGCCATCGCCGGCGAGCACGACGCCGGCCTCTACGCCGCCGCCTACCGATTTCTGGAAGCCTCCGTACTGACGACGGTTATGGTCTCCACGGTGATTTACCCCCGCCTTTCGCGGCACTTCCACGATAAAAGCCTGGAGGCCTTTATGCGGCTTTTTCGGCGGAGCACCCTTGTCGCCGCCGGCATCGGGCTATGCATCACGCTCGTTCTGTTTGGATTGTCCGACGGGCTGATACACCTGATTCAACCCGACGGGTCGCTGGCCCCTTCGGCGGGCGCGCTCCGCATCCTGGCCTGGGTCGCCCCCTTTATGTGCGTCAACAATATGATGGCCGTCACGTCGAGCGCCTCCGACGACCAGAACTGGCTCGCCGCCATCCTGGGCACTGCCGCCGTCTTGAACATTACGCTCAACTTTATCGTTATCCCTCAATATTCGTTCTATGGCGCCTGTGTGTCGACGCTGATCACCGAAATATTGATCACGAGCCTGCTGGCCTTCCGCTTCAGGCGTCACATGCGGCTCCTTACGGCTGCTTCGTAATCCGGTTCATCGCTGCATGGATTGCTCTACCATCATCGTCAGCTACAACACGTTCTCGTTTACGAGAGATGCCGTGGCCTCCGTGCTCGAGACCGCCGCTGAACTCGATCACGAAGTGATCGTCGTCGACAACAATTCCCCCGACCGCAGCGCGGATCGACTGCGCGAAGCGTTCCCCGAATCGACCCATCCCAACGTCCACATCCTCTTCAACCCGGACAACGCCGGCTTTTCGCGCGCCAACAACCAGGGCGCCGCCATCGCCCGGGGCGACGTCCTGTTTTTCCTGAACCCGGACACGCTCGTGCACGGCACTGCCCTGGCCGACCTGTGCACGTTCCTGCGCGAACACCCCGAAGCCGGCGCAGTCGGTCCCCACGTGATGAACGAGGACGGCACGGACCAGGCCAGCGTAGCCTCGTTCACGACCCCCTTCCGGCTCGTCCGCCATTACCTTCCGTTTTTGGCGCTCTTCGCCTCTCAGTTGCGGCGAGACGACCACCACCCGACCGCAACGCAGCCCGTCGATATCGTCAAAGGATGCGCGCTCGCCATGCGGCGCGACGTCTTTGACCGCGTCGGCGGCTGGGACGAGTCGTACTTTATGTATTCGGAGGAACGTGAGCTCTGTTTTGCAACGCGGCGGGCCGGCTACACGAACTATTTTGTGCACCACGCCCACATCACCCACTTCGGGGGCGTCAGCTCGCGCAGCCAGTACGTCGAACAGATGCTGATTCAACAACGGAGTGCCCTGAACTACTTGCGGCGCCACCACAGCACGCCGACCCTGATCTTGAACAGGATGCTGGGTATTCTGGGGTATGGATCGAGAGCCCTCCTCTTCCCGGTAGCCGCCGCCTTGCGGCCCGCCGCAGCGTCCGACTACAAACTGAGGGGAAAGGCGGCCCAGCGTCTGTTCCGCTGGTTTATGTTCGAATATTCCTGACGACCATTAGCCCGACCACGAAACCATGAGTCCCTGCAGGATTTGCGGCAATGCGAACGACAACACTATGCATGAAGCGCGCGAGATGATGTTCGGCCTGCGGGATACGTTCCGCTATCTGGAATGCGCCCGGTGTGGCTGCGTTCAGATCGAGGAGGTCCCTGCCAACCTGGAACGGTACTATTCCGACACCTACTACTCGTATGCCCCTCCGAAGGAGCATCCCCTCAAACGCTTCGTCAAACGAAAACGCGCCGCGTATGCCTTCGGCCGCAAGAACGCGATCGGCGCCTGGCTCGTCCGCCGCTACGGAGCGCCCCCGTTCGCCGAGTGGATCCAAAAGGCCGGCGTCGGGCTCGACGACAGGATCCTGGATGTAGGCAGTGGCAGCGGGCACTTGCTGGTGGACATGCACCAGGCCGGCTTTTCGTCGCTCACGGGCATCGACCCTTACATAGAACGCGATCTGACTTACGACGGTGGGGTTCGCATCTTGAAAAAGTCGCTCTCCGAGATGACCGGGGTGTACGATTTCATCATGTTCCACCATTCGTTCGAGCATGTCGCCGACCCGCTCGACACGCTCCGCCACGCTCACAGGGTCCTCGCCCCGGAAGGCGTAATTCTCATTCGCATCCCGCTGGCCGGCGGTTATGCCTGGCGTACGTACGGGGTCGACTGGGTGCAGCTCGACGCTCCGCGGCACCTGTTCCTGCACACCGCCGAAAGCATGCGTTTGCTCGCAGATCAGGCCGGCCTCCGCATCGAAGAGACTGTATATGACTCGCACGCGCTCCAGTTCTGGGGCAGCGAGCAATATAAACGCGATATTCCCTATCGTGACGAACGATCCTACCGGGAAAACCCGGCTGCCTCCCTGTTTTCCAGGGCCGACATCGCCGCTTTCGAGGCCAGGAGCCAGACGTTGAATGAACAAGCTGATGGCGATCAGGCCTGTTTTTACATGAAGCGAGTCCCTTGATTCGCATCCCCCCGTAACGATCCTCCCGGACGATTTGCCGGGTACTCCTCATATGGATTTCGAACCACCCCAACAACCCGTTTTTTACTTCACGCGTGTGCTGCCCGCCTACCGGATCCCGATCATCGAGCGCCTGAACGATCGGCTGGGCGGGCAACTCATCGTGTGCCACGGCCAGCCGCCGAAGGGAAATCCCGTCCTGATGCAGGAGACCGAAACCGGCTTTCGCAACGAAATGCTCAGGAACTACTGGTTCCGGGATACGACGCTCCACCTGCAACCCTTCAGTCGTGTATTCAAAAAACATGGTCCTCCTTACGTCGTGCTCGCGGAAGAATCGCCGCGCACGATCACGCTCCCACTGCTGCTGAACCGGGCCGCGAAGGCCGGCGCCGGCCGCGTCTTGTGGGGATTTTTTTATTCCTCCAAAAGAGCCTTTTCCAGCCGGCACCCGCTGCAGCGCTACCGCATCGCCCTGGCTCGCCGCGTCGAAGCCTGCGCCTGCTACAGCCGGCAATCGAGGGACTATATGCAGCCGTACGTCGACCCCGAGAAACTGTTCGTCGCCCAGAACACGATGGATATGGACACCCTGTTCGCCCTGCGTCGAAAGCTCGAAGAAGAAGGCAAAGCGTCGGTACGAAGCCGCCTCGGGATTCCCCTCGAGCACCCCGTCTTCGTTTTCGTCGGCAGCCTGATCCGCAGTAAAGGCACAGACACCCTGCTCGAGGTGTTCGGTCGGTACCGCGACCGGACGCCTTCGACGCTCCTCGTCATCGGCGGAGGACCGGACCGTGCCTTCATGGAAGACTACGTGGCGGCCCATCAGATACCGGACGTCCGTTTTCTGGGTTCGATGCCCGCCCTCGAGGCATCGGCCCCCTACCTGTACGCCTCCGACCTCATGCTGCTGCCCGGCTACGTTGGCCTCGTCGTGAACCATGCCTTCGCGCTCGGCCTGCCCCTCATCACGCAACACGCTCCCTCCGGGATCCCCTTTCACAGCCCCGAAGTCGAATCTATCGTCGACGGAAAGAATGGGGTGTTCGTCGAGCGCGGCAACCCCGACGCAATGGTCCAGGCCATAGACCGCGTGCTCGACCAGCGCGACGCGTATGCCCGCGAGGCGATTGACTACGCAGAACAGCATCTGACGGTGGACCGTATGGTCGATCAACTCGTACAGGCCGTGCATTATGCCGGCGCACGGAGAAAAGGCACACGAAGAGAGGGCGCACGGTGAAGCTGATCGTACACGACTTCGGCGGGTACGCCTTCCCGCTCCAGCTGAGCCAGGCGCTCGTGCAGCGGGGGATAAACGTAGTGCATCTCTATTGCGCCTCGCACACGACGACGCCGCCGGGCGTTCCGCGGGCCCCTGCTCACACGGAAGGCCGCCTGACCGTCGAAGGTATACGCCTTTCCGAGCCCCTGAACAAATACAACCTCGCGCAGCGATGGCGCCAGGAGAGCGCCTACGGACGGCTCGCCGCCCGGGCGATTCGCCGGCACGCACCGGACGTCGTACTATCGGCCAATACGCCCCTGGACGCGCAGACCCGCATAGCGAAAGCCTGTAAAACCCTCGGGGCACGCTCTCTGTACTGGCTTCAAGACCTGATCGGAGTCGCGACGGACCGCATCCTGCGAAGGAAACTGCCGGGCTTCGGCGCCCTCATCGGCGCCCATTACCTGCGCATGGAGCGACGTCTTCTCGCCGACAGCGATGTCGTCATCGCCATCACCCAGAACTTCCTGTCCGTTCTCGACGGGTACGGCGTGCCGGCCGAACGACGAGCCGTTATTCCGAACTGGGGACCGGTCGACGAGATCCCCGTTCGGCCGAAGGACAATGCCTGGGCGCAGGCACACGGGCTGGACCGAACGTTCTGCTTCCTGTATACCGGGACGCTGAGCTTGAAACACAACCCCGACCTGCTCCTTCAGCTGGCCCGGTCCCTGGGCAATGACGCCCGGGTCGTCGTCGTCTCTCAGGGGCAGGGCGTCGACAGGCTCTCCGGCAAGAAGTCAGAGCTCGGCCTCGACAACCTGATCCTCCTCCCCTATCAGCCCGTCGACGCCATCCCGGACATGCTCGCGTCCGCCGATGTGCTGACGGCGCTGCTCGAACCCGAGGCGAGCGCCTTCTCGGTCCCATCCAAGGTGCTGACGTATCTGTGCGCCGGCCGGCCCATCCTGCTCGGCGTTCCGGGCGACAACGAGGCTGCGCGTATCGTCACGGATCACGGAGCCGGCCTCGTCGCCCCGCCGACCCACCCCGAGGCCTTCGTCGAGGCCGCGAAACGCCTGATTCGCTCGGAGGACGATCGCATGAACATGGGCGCCCACGCCCGCGCCTATGCGGAGGCGGCCTTTTCGATCGAACGGATTGCCGACCGATTCGAAGCACTGCTCTGAACGCGGGAGGGCGATCTCCAGCACCCAGTATCAGGGCCGTTCAGAAAATACGAGACGGTCCATGGGAACCTCTCGATCGTCGTCATGCCGGGACCTTCACAAAGATGCCTCGGCAAGCTCGGCATGACAGGAATGACAGGCACGACAGGCATGACAAAGCGCTGCGGATGACAGGGCCTTCTTGTCGTCGCCCGCTCCCGGGAAAGCACCGCTTCTCTGAGGTCTCCGCATGACGGTTCCAGGAGTAAACCCCCGATGAAGCATTCTCCTTTTTCTGAACAAATAAAATCCAGACACCCGTATCCAGAACCCCAGGATCCTACCGGGCCAACAAGGGTTCAGGAAGTAGATTCCCTCACGTCAGGTTCCATCGCTTTCTGATCTCGTCGCTCTAATGAACGTATTGCTGTGTTCTACCGGTACGAATATGCTCTTCAAGGCCTGCGCTCGCTTTCAACTCCGGCTCGTTCTGAGCATTGCTATGCTGGCAGTCCTGGCCGAAGCGAGGGCCCAGCAGACGCCGGATTACCAGGTGATTTTTGACGACTTCGACTATGCCTCTACGGGATACCCCGACCGCCTGGGGCCGACCAATCTGTTCGGGCCGAATTACTGGATCGACCGGCGCGGCGTACCCACCTACTGGGGCGAGGCCTGGTATTATTACAACTGGCGATGGCAAAAGCTGGGCAAACGCACCCATCCCGGCGCTCGCATCGCACTGGACCGGACACCGCCTTACAGCGTATCGTTGATCTCCGGACAGGGGTATTTCAGATCCGCCTCGGCAGACGACGCCCCGCTCCAGATCGAATCCGGTTTTACCTACTCTTCCGGCACCTGGGCGGTCAACGTACAGCTGACCGACCTCGAGAACATTCGTTATTTTACCGAGGCGTTCTGGCTCATCTCCCCGATGGCAACCAGCCCGCGCTTCAGCGACGTCGTAGAGTGGGTGGAGTTTAATCACGAGTGGCAGAACTGGTTCGCCGTAAACATGGGGTCCGCCGACGCCGAACGCATCAACGACATCAGCGACGACTCCTGGTCGCCGGGGAACGAGTGGGTGAAACGGCACGGATACAGCGGCACGGTGTATGACAGCCTCGCCCCGCCCGCCTCCCGGCAACGCACGTACATGGCCAACGGCTTTCGGGTTTATGGGGTCGACTCGAAGTCGTTCTTGAGCAACGAAACCGCCGGCGGCGTTCCATTAAAAAATCCACGCGACCAGAATGCGTCCGCATTCTCGTGTTACACGTCCGCCCGGGATCTCATTCAGCACATCGAGGACCCGACGACGTGCATGCGGTTTCTTCTCGAAGATCTCAACGAAGAGGACAATCCGTGGGTCCAGCTTCTCATCCAGTACGATGGCCAATCGCTGACCTATTCCGCCTACGTGCCCACCGAGAACGAAGGCTTCGTCCATATGGCCTCGAAAGCGCCTCTTACGGGCCGGCTTCTCCCGCTTCGCGTCAACATCGGCATCCATACGCCCAATCAGTCGATCATCATGGAGGACGACGAAAGCACACGCATGAATGTCGACTGGTTTTATTACAGCCCGAATGCCACCCTGGAACCCTGGGACATCGAGGACGACGTCCAGTATTTCCGGTCGAGGGCGTGGAAGCGCGTCAATCTCGACGCTGTCCCGTTGGAGGCCCCCAATTCGCGCCCCTGGCGCATCGACAACCTCTTCCCCCCCGACTCGCTCGACGACAACTGGGTCGTCTACCCGGGCCTGCGCGAGACCAACGGGTTGGAGATCCAGTGGACCTACCGGACCCGGGCCGAAGGCGAGGCCTACTTTTCGAACTGGACCCCCTGGCAATCGGATGGGTTTCGGTTCAACATCGACCCGGCCCCGTACGAAGCCGAAGTGGACGTGCGCGCCATCGACTTTCATTCGACGGACTTCGGTGAGCAGCCTCGCTGGACGCACACTGCGTGCACCCAGTTTAATTATGCAACGAAGACGGCGGCGCCCTGTATCGGAGCCGGCCCTGACAATACGCGGTTCTCCAGAGACCATCTACCCCGCGAACCGGCCCTCCACAGCATATACCCCAACCCGGCCCGTTCTCAGGTCACCATCACGTTCGGCGTACCCCGCGAGGCCCATGTGAAGCTCGAAATCGTAGATCTCCTGGGCCGGCGCATCGAGACCGTGATCGATCGACGGTTTACCAGCGGTTTTCACACCGCAACATGGCAGAGCGATTCGCTTCCAGCCGGCACCTATTACGTCTATTTGAGTAACGGGGATGAGGTGGCCGCCACACCGCTGATCATTTTGAATTAAGGCGCGAATACATCCAGCATGGGCTCCCCTGTCGTCATTGCCGGTTTTTTTCCTCCTCCGATTACCGGACAGGGCCTGGCCACCCAGCGCCTCGCTGATCTGCTCGAACCGTACTACGAGGTCTACCGGGTCAATTTGCGCGAAGGCGAACAGGAGCTCGACCTGCGGGTGGCGGGCCGGCTCGTGCAGAAAATAAAGCGTTATCGAGAGGCCGGCCGGCGGCTGGAGCACGCACTGGAGCGTTTCCCGGAGGCCACTGTGTTATGGACGGCTATTTCGCCCGAATCCTTTGGGCACTTTCGCGACCTGACCACGATCGTCCCCGCCTTCAAGCCCTCGCACAGCGTCTACGCGGTCGTACACTGGGGCAAATTTGCTCGCCTGTTTGCCTCTCCCATCACACGATGGACCGCGCCGGGGCTGGTCAGGCGGCTGGACGGCGTCGTCTTTCTCAACGAAGACCGCGCTGCCCGGTGCGCCGCCTGGGTGCCCGATTCGAAGCGGTTTATCGTACCCAATACCCTCGACGAAGCGGTCCTGTGCAGCAACGACGAGGCGGCAGCTAAGATCGCGCGGCGTTCCGCAGCCGGCCCGCTGCGCGTGCTCTTCATCAGCAACATGCTCCGAGAAAAAGGCTATCTCGATGTCCTGGACGCTTTAGCGTTTCTCAACGAGAGGGATCAGTCCGTCGAAGCCACCTTCGCCGGGCAGTGGCTCGATCCGGCCGACCGAGACGCGTTCGAAAAACGCATCGCCGCGCATCAATTGGGCGATGCCGTCCGCCATCTCGGCCCGGTGAACGATCGCGATCAGATCCGAGCGCTGCATCTGGAGGCCGACGTGTTCGTGCTGCCTTCGTACCTCGTCGAAGGGCAGCCGCTCACCCTCATCGAGGCGTTTAATGCCGGCTCCCCGGTCATAACCACCCGGATCGGCGGCATGGTGGACATGGTGGAGGAAGGGCAGGAGGGTTATTTCGTCCCCCCCCGGGCCCCCGAGGCCATCGCGGGCGCCCTGCAGCAGCTGGCCCATCGCCCCACCTGGCAGCGCATGGCGCGTGCCGCGAGAACCCGCTTCGAACAGCGCTATAGCCCGGAACGCGTAGCGGCGTGCTGGAGGGCGATGATCGATAGGGGAATAGGGGAATAACCCTATGCCCCTTTATTCCTATTCCCCCCATTGTAACCTTCCTTTTTCGTGGTTCGTATTTACATTGTAGATACACCAACTCACCTTCATTTGCCCGAGTGCCATGTTTTCATTTTGCTACCGAGCGTGCTTATCCCTCCTGCTTCTGGCCGTGTGCTTCACCCCGGCTCCCGTCATGGGTCAGGAGGCCGATTCCGCCGAGGCCGACTATGCCGCCGAGCGTGACTTCATCGAATCTACGCTCGGCACGATGGTCAAGGTCATCAAGACCGCCACGTTTCGCGAGACCGACTCCAACGTGAGCACGCGTCTCGAAGCGCTTGCGTCTCGCCTCAACGCCGTCAACCAGTCCTTACCTGGAACTCCGATGACAGCCCGGACCGGCGCCGGAACTGATACTATGGCCATGTTATCGTTGAACGACCTCCAGGAGCTCGAAGATACGCTTAATGAGTTGTATGGGCTCGTCCGCGACGTACGGACCTCTATGGAAGCCGACGACAACTTCGAGGTCGCCGATCAACTGGCTGTCGTCGAGGAAAGCCTGGACGACGCGGTCGTCCAGACGCGCCGCCTGATCAGAAACAGCCGCGACGAGATCGACACGCCGGTGATCGCCCGCGAGGAACGGATTCCGGACCCCTCGGATGACGAATGGCTCAGCCCGGGATCGTACGATGACAACGACGAACGCATCGTCTACCGGGACGCCATCACCGAGATGCGCCACGACATCTCTGAAGCCAGCGAGGCCGCCGAAGACGCGCACCGCCGGACGCACAAACGCACCTACTACCGCTACCGCAAACCCAGCTCTCCGTTCGAAGATTTTGACTACGCCGACGCCTACGTAGGCGAGTTCTACAACCGGTGGCCGTATCGGGAAACGGGCCTGTATCGCCCCATCCCGGCAATCCGGTACAACCGCGTCGAAGGCCTCGTGCTGGGCGCCCGCTTCCTGCCTCTCGAATGGGGCGACTGGGAACAGGCCAAGGTCTACGGCCAGGCCGGGTATGCCTTCGAGCTTAAAAAACCGCGCTTCGAGGTCGGCACCGAAATCCGCCCCTTCCGGTACCTGTCCGACGACTACGACTTCAAGTTCGGCGCCTCGTACCGGCGCAACACGTCGACCAACGACCTCTGGAAAATGAACTGGGTCGAAAATACCATCGCGGCTCTCCTCTTCGAATACGACTACCTCGATTACTACCAGGTCGACGGCGTTACCCTCTACGCGATGCAGCGCCTATCGCCCTACGCGCAGTTCAGCCTCGGGTATCGGTCGGAGGAATACAGCAACTTGATCATTAACACCAACTGGTCGCTCTTCGGCGCTACAGACTTCCGGGTGAATCCACCGGTGGACGAGACGCGCATCAACTCGCTCGTTTTTGCTCTCGAAGGGGGTCAGCTCTCGGGGATGTACACCATCCCTAGAGGCGCCGCCTTCCGTTTCGAGGCCGAGGTGGCCGACGGCTTCAACGACGTGATCGGGTTCACCCGCTACCTCGGCGACATGCGATTCTACATCCCCTTCAGCTACAGCAGCAGCCTCGGGCTGCGTTTTCGGGCCGGCTACGTCGACGACGACGCTCCTATACAGAAGCTGTTCACGCTGGGCGGCGTGGGATCCGTTCGCGCGTATCCGCAGAACGTCTTCATCGGCTCCCGCATGTTGCTCGCCAACATCGAGTATACCATCGCCAGCATCGATCCGCTCGACGACATCTTCGACGACATACAGCTGTTCGGCTTCGGCGACGCCGGCTGGGTCAACGCACCGGGCAACAACGAGCTCGACCTCGACGACGTCTTTCCGGCGGCCGGGGTCGGCCTCAGCTTCGCCGACCGCTCGATTCGCCTCGAACTGGCCTGGCCGCTCAAAGAATTCCAGGGCGAACGAGACCCCACTCTCTGGCTCCGCCTTACACCGACGTTTTAGGATAGGGGGAAAATAAGCCTACCAGCCTGATTACCCATAAGCCTATGCCCCTTTCCCTCTCCAACCCTACACCCCCGTCGACCCGAACCCGCCGGCTCCGCGGTCGGTCTCGTCGAGTTGGTCGCGTTCCTCCCACTCGACGCGTTCGTGACGGGCAACGACCATCTGCGCGATCCGCTCGCCGCGGGTGATCGAGAAGGCCTCTTTTCCGTGGTTGATCAGGATCACCTTACATTCGCCGCGGTAATCGCTGTCGATCGTCCCCGGGCTGTTCAGGACGGTAACCCCGTGCCGGGCCGCGAGCCCGCTTCTGGGGCGTACCTGGGCTTCGTATCCCGGCGGCAGGGCGATCTGGATGCCGGTAGGCACCATCGCCACAGCTCCGGGCTCGATCACCATTGGCTCGTCTTCGGGGACGGCCGCGCGCAAATCCATCCCGGCGCTCTGCGGCGTCGCGTAATGCGGTACATCGATCCCCTCTGCGTGAGGGAGTTTTTTTATCTGGACAGGTATGGGCATAGGGGTAAAAGG
>CAZGHT010000055.1:0-7161 GCA_964525535.1 uncultured Rhodothermaceae bacterium | reverse complement strand
AAAGGGAAGCTAAATCATCAGTCCAATTGCCTATAATTCTATGCCCCTATTCCCCTGAAAAACTCATTTATCATCAAAAAACGGTTGCCAGCGGGCGGGGGCAGGCCGGGGAGTCAGCAGGCTCACTACGATGAGCGCGAGGACGGACGAAGCCACAGCCGGATAGGTCACCTCCTGGAGGAAAGGATTCCAGTCGCCGAAGTACGATTGTTTCGAAAGGTAAAAGATCCAGACCATCGTCACGCTACTGCCGGTCAGGATGCTGGCTACGGCGCCCTGCCAGGTTGTCCGTTTCCAGAGGAACGCCGCCAGCAACGCCGGCGTGATCGCCGAGCCGTAGATCAGGTAGGCCGTGTAGGCCGCATCGAGGATGACGGGAAAACGCTGTACCAGCAGGTAGGCGGCGCCGCCGAGCAAGAGGATCCACCCGCGCGTCATCCAGACGATCGCGCTGTCGCTCATGTTCGGCTGGACGAACCGCTGAAAGACATCGCGCGTCAGGTTCGTGGACGGAACGAGCAAGAAGGAGTCTGCCGTCGATACGATGACGGCCATCATGGCCGCGACCAGGATCATCCCCAGAAACGTAGGCAGCAGTTCGAGGGCCGCAGCAGGAACGATGTTTTCGGTACC
This sequence comes from uncultured Rhodothermaceae bacterium, assembly GCA_964525535.1. Taxonomy (GTDB): domain Bacteria; phylum Bacteroidota; class Rhodothermia; order Rhodothermales; family JAHQVL01; genus JAHQVL01. The sequence continues at coordinate 6,528 of CAZGHT010000055.1, read as the reverse complement.
CGAACGCCCTGTTTCGAACAGGTTGGTAATCAGCCCCTGTTCTACCGCAACACTCCCGGCGAGGCCGAAGGCGTAGAAACTCAGCTCGAGGATTACGACGCCGATCACCCAGAAAAAAACGGCCTTCTGCGCCTGCCCGCTGTTCTCGGCGCTGAAGATCCGCTGGTACATGTTCGCATCTCCCATGAGCAGCAGCATGGTCGGAATCAGGAACGAGAAAGCGACGATCGGCCCCGAATTCACATTGGCCCGCTCATCGGCCCAGTTGCCGAACAACTCCCATTTGCCCGCCTGCTCCGCCGACGCGACGATCACGTCGACGCCGCCCACGGCAAACACCATAAACACGAGCCCTATGATGATGCCGCCCACCATCAACACCCCGTTGACGACATCGGTATACACCACGGACAACATACCCGCCAGCACGGTGTACAGGATGGCAAATATCGCCGTGATGACGATGCCGGCTTCCATCGAAATCGCCCCTTCCGTCATGATCGACAAGACCTTTCCGCCGCCTCTGAACTGATAGGATACAATCGTCACATATGCAATGACGGTGATCAGCGTAGCCAGGACGCGCGAGGAGGTGCCGTAGCGCGCTTCGAAGATATCCGGTACGGTGACCTGGCCGAAGTTTCGAATCCGGCGGGCGATGAAGAAAACCAGCACGATGCCGACCCAGGCCCCGGCGCTGTGCCAGGCGCCCGCGAGCCCGTTCCGGAAGCCGAGCCCCGATCCGTTGAAGAGCGAACCGCTCCCCATCCAGGTCGCGAGCAGGGTGCCAACCAGAATATACCACGGCAACGTGCGGCCGGCCACCATAAAGTCAGACCCCGACTTCACCACCCGGCTCTTGTAATAGCCCACGCCGATCAAGGCCATCAGGTAGATGATGGTTGCGATGAGGTATGGGTTCGAGAAGAGTACATCCATTAGAGGTCCCCCGGGCGCATCGTTGAAGTGCTGAAGTATACAAGAATGGATGAATAGCCGCAACAACGAGCCCCGGGTCCGGACCCCGGCTCTCGGGGAAGCGCTTTTTTCATTATAAACTTGCACGCCGCCTGAGATCGCATGCAACCAATGAGGCACGTCTGCTGTAACGTACACCTTCTTCAATTTCACGAATCCCTCCGTAAAACCCTGCAGTGCAGCCTCTAGCGGTGCGGGGCTCAACGCTGACGACCGATCACATTAATCATGGACGAGCAACAAACGATGCGACTCGCCGCTGAATTCGACCATCACGCCCAGCGCACCCATACGTGCGGCGAATTGAACGAACACGCTGTAGGGCACGCCGTCATACTGAAAGGATGGGTCGATACGCGCCGCGACCTCGGCGGCGTCATCTTCATCGACCTGAGAGACCGATTCGGCCTGACTCAGATCGTCTTCTCTCCCCAGGATGATGAGGAGGCCTACACCAGGGCGGAGCAGTTGCGTTCGGAAGACGTGATCTCGGTATCCGGCGTCGTGCGGCCTCGCTCGGAGGAGACGATCAACCCGAAGCTGCCGACCGGTACAGTCGAAGTACGCATCGAGGAGCTGATCGTCCTCAACACGTCCAAGGCGCTGCCTTTCGCGATATCGGCCCACGAGGAGAAGCGCAAGCTGGCCAATGAAGAGCTTCGCCTGACGTACCGGTACCTCGACCTGCGCCGGCCGGAGCTGCTCGACAAGCTGGTGCTGCGGCATCAGGTGTACCAGACCACCCGGGAGGTGTTTACCCGGCACGGCTTCCTGGAAGTCGAAACGCCCGTGCTGATGAAGTCGACCCCGGAAGGGGCCCGCGACTTCCTCGTGCCCAGCCGCGTCCACCCGGGGCACTTCTACGCGCTGCCGCAGTCGCCCCAGACCTATAAGCAGATCCTCATGGTCTCCGGTTTCGACCGGTACTTCCAGATCGTGAAATGTTTTCGCGACGAGGACCTGCGCGCCGACCGGCAACCCGAGTTTACCCAGGTCGACGTCGAGATGTCGTTCGCGACCGAAGAGATCGTGTACGCCCTCATCGAGGACCTCATGGCGTCGCTCTGGAAAGAGATCCGCGGCGAAGCACTGCCGACCCCGTTCCCTCGCTTGAGCTACTCCGATGCGATGCATCGCTACGGCAGTGACAAGCCGGACCTTCGTTTCGGGCTCGAGATTCACGACCTCAGCGCCTCCTTCGAAGGATCGGGGTTCCGGGTCTTCGACTCCGTCCTCGACGCCGGCGGCAAAATCGTCGGCATCCGGGTGCCGGGCGAAGGCGACCGCGGACGCGGCGCCATGGACCGTCTCGACAAAGATATCGTCCGAAAACGCATCGGCGCCGGCGGGCTCGTGTATTTCAAACTCCCTTCGAATGGGTCGGAGACGACGTCTTCGGTCAAGGCTGAGGTGCTCCCCGTCCCGTTCGTCCAGCAGGCTATCGATGCGATCGGCGCCAGGCAAGGGGACCTCGTGCTCGTCCTCGCCGGTAAAGACCCCGAGGTCTTCGAACAGATGGGGACGCTGCGGCTCCACATGGCGCGTGAATTGAACCTGATCCCGTCGGGCAACGACGGCCCCTGGTCGTTTCTCTGGGTCACGGACTTTCCGCTGCTCGTGTGGGACGAAGAAACGCAGCGGTACTACGCGATGCACCACCCGTTCACTTCGCCCCATCCGGACGACCTCGAGACGATGTTCGACCAACCGGGCACAACCCGGGCGCGCGCCTACGACCTCGTCCTCAACGGCTACGAAATCGGCGGAGGCTCCATTCGTATCCACAGTCGAGACGTTCAAAACCAGATGTTCAACCTGTTGAACATCGATGCTGAGGAAGCCGAACAACGGTTCGGATTTTTGCTGCAGGCGCTCGAATACGGCGCTCCGCCGCATGGCGGCATCGCCATGGGCCTCGACCGCATCGTCATGCTGATGGGCGGCACGGACAACATCCGCGACGTCATCGCCTTCCCGAAGACGCAGACGGCCCAGGAATTGATGGTGCATTCGCCCGATCGCGTCGACGATCACCAGCTCGAGGAGCTCCACATCCGCGTGGAGCTGCCGCCGGAGGAGTAGGCAGCGATTCAGTAGGCAGTAGGCAGAGTCGGAGACAAATTACTGACTACTGTTAGCTGCCAGCTACTTCAACAGCGTTACCGTCCGGGCGACCTGGAAGTATTCTCCGGTGGCCTGGATCAGGAAGATGCCGCTGGAGAGCGCGGCGCCGTCGAGGGTGAAGACGTTGAGCTGCCCGGGCTCCAGCCTTTCGTTGGCGAGCGTGGCCACACGCCGGCCCAGGATGTCGTACACTTCGATACGTACGTGCTGCTCCCGATCGATCGTCAGCGTGAACTGCGTCGCCGGGTTGAACGGATTGGGGTAGGCGGCGCCCATGTGGTAGGCGCCTTTCAATTTAACGAGCGCCTCGACGGCTGGCGAGAAGGAGGCCGTCCCGTCAAAGTCGCGCTGCTTGAGGCGAAATGCGTGGACGCCCGGCGCCAGGTCGTCCACCCTGTACCCGTACCGGCTCAGGGTGGTGCGTGTGCCTCCGCCGGGGATGAACTCGACCGTTCGGTACGGGCCCCCGAGCGAATGCTGCACCTCGAAGCCGGCGTTATTCGTTTCCGAAGCCGTTTCCCAGATCAGCTCGACGGTTGCATTATCCACGAGTGCGTCGAATCGGACGAGCTCTACGGGCAAGGTGGCTGCCTGAAGCGCCTGATCTACCTGAATGCGCGCCGTCTCTACGTCGTTGCGGGCGTCCATCAAGTATACCCCGGTCTCCTGAAAGGCTCCTTTCAACTCTTCGATCGATGCATCGGGCGATTTCGACCTCAAAATGGCCCAGGCCCCTGCTACGTGGGGCGTGGAAAACGACGTCCCCGTGCCGGCCCTGAAGGCGCCGCCGGGCACCGACGTCACGATGTCTTCCCCCGGCGCCAGCAGGTCGAGAAATTTGGCGCTGCTCGAGAACGAGCTGATCGCGTCGAACTTCGTAGTCGCCCCGACGCTGATCGCATTCGAGAGGCAGGCAGGGGCAACCAGCCCATCGACGAGGCCGCTGTTCCCCGCCGCCGCTATCACGGGGATGTTGGCTTCAGCGAGAATATCGAATACGGCAAACATCGCCGGGTTGACCGAATTGCACTGCTCTTCGGTCCGGTAGTGCCCCCCGCCCAGGCTCAGGTTGACCGCTGCGACGTTCAAAGAATCGCGCAACGCATATACGTATTCGAGGGCGGCGATCTGATCCGACACCCAGGAGCGCGCGCAGGGGTCCGGACCGCAGTACGACTCGAAATGCGAGAAGACCTGAATGGCGACCAGGTCTGCATCCCGCGCGACGCCTGAAAAATCCTCGCCTTTCCCGGCCACGATGCCGGCCACGCGGGTGCCGTGATCGCAGCCGGCGATCGATATGTCGCAGTGCACAGCCACTCGCCGGCCGAAGGCCTCCTCTGCACTATCCGGGCACATGCTGATCGACTCGAATCCGCCGTTGGCACTCGTGTAGCTGGTCGAAAAACAGGCCTCACGCACGACCTTGCCTTCGAGGAAAGGATGGTCCTGATCCACCCCGGTGTCGATGACGGCAATCGCCTGACCGGCCCCCGTCCCCCCATACTCCCAGGCCGCCCTGGCGCCGATGGCCTGGGTGCTCTCGAGGAGCATGGGCTCGAAAATGCGATCTTCGATGACCTGTTCGACGTGGACGTGCGCGAGCAATTGCAAGAGAAGGCCTTCGTCGACCTCCATCGCCATGAACGGGATGTGCCGGTACGCCCTGTAGCGGCGCTGCTTCTTGCCGGCCTGGTTCATCCCCAGGCGGGACAGGACGAGGTCCTGGACTGCGGCGATGCCGGACGCCCGTTCGTTTGTACTGCCTCCCTGCGACAGGTCCATCATGGCCTGGATCGACGCCTCCGACAGCTGTACGATCACCGGCAGCCGGCCGGCCTGGCGCGTCTTTTCGATCAAAGGAGCGTGTTGCGGTATGCGACTGGACGGAGGAGTATCCTGTATCTGAGCGACGGCAGGGCGGTCGATGCCTGGCGCCAGAAGAATGCAGACAAATGCGAAGCCGTAGAGGTACGTGCGAGGTCTCGGAGTGGCCATCGGGTATGCGGGTAAGGCTATGTGAAAGGAACGGGGGCCTTACCTGCATCATCGGCTAAGAAAGGAGGTGCTTAAGGGAGCTTTGGAACCCCGGCCTGAGAATGTGTATCTTGGGCAGAACCCGTTTGCGAGGCCTCGGACCCGCAACTCGAGCAACCTGCCCTGCTAATCCATCCCTCTTGCCCCATGAACTATTCCCGGCGTCGTCTTCTCAAACAGCTGGCCGGTGCTGCCGCTCTGCCGACTTTCTTCGGCTTCACCCCTTCCCGGGCAGCGCTCTCGAACGCGCCCCTCATCCGCCCGTCGGAACCGCTGAAAATCACGAGGCTGGAGACGTTCCTCGTGAAGCCCCGCTGGATCTTCCTGAAGGTGCATACCGACGCCGGCATCGTCGGATTGGGTGAACCGCTGCTCGAAGGGCGAGCCCGTACGGTGGCCACGGCCATCGAGGAGATTGCCCCTTACCTCGTCGGGAAAGACCCCAGGCGGGTCGCCCATCACTGGCAGGCCATCTATCGGCACACGTTCTACAAGGGCGGGCCCATCCTGACGAGCGCGCTGAGCGGCATCGACCAGGCCTTATGGGACATCAAGGGCAAGGCGCTCAACGTACCCGTCTACGAGCTGCTCGGAGGGCCGACGCGCGATCGGATCCGGGTGTATGCCCACGCCCGCACGCCCGAAACGATCAGGCAGGCCCTGGACCAGGGGTTTACGACGTTCAAAACCGGCGTGCCGAGAGAACGGCCGGCCCGCATCGCCGAGAGCAAAGCGTTTATCGACTATGCCGTCGAGGGCTTCGCCTCGCTGCGCGAAACCATCGGGCCGGAGAACGACATCGGGATCGACTTCCACGGAGCCATCCCGCCCCAGACGGCGAAGGTCCTGATCAAGGCGCTGGAACCGTACCACCCGTTGTTCATCGAGGAGCCGGCACCGCCCGAAAACGTCGACGTCATGGCCGACATCGCGCGGGGCACGCACCTGCCTATCGCTACGGGGGAACGCATCTTCACCAAGTGGGGCTTTCGGGAGATCCTCGAAAAGGGCGCAGCCAGCATCCTGCAGCCCGACCTCTGCCACGCCGGCGGCATCACCGAAGTCCGGCTCATCGCGGGGATGGCCGAAGCCTACTATGCCGCTCTGGCTCCGCACAACCCCATGGGTCCGATCTCGCTGGCTGCCGGCCTGCAGATCGCCGCCTCCATCCCGAATTTCCTGTGCCAGGAGCAGGTCTCCCTCGGAGAGGGGTATCTCAAAACCCCCTTCCGCGTCGAAGACGGGTACATCCCCCTGCCCACCGGGCCGGGATTGGGCGTCGAGCTCGACGAGGAGGCCCTCGCCGACAAGATCGGCCACGACTGGCGCAACCCGGAAACCTACGACGCCTTCGACAACTCGGTCGTCGACTGGTGACGGGTCCGGAGT
>CAZGHT010000054.1:6885-37471 GCA_964525535.1 uncultured Rhodothermaceae bacterium | reverse complement strand
ACCGAACCCCTGAGGTTGCACGTAACGCTTCAACCTGATTCACGAACCGGTTTCAACTCGAAGAGTGAGGCCTAACGGGGAGGTCAATAGAACAGATCCTTCATTTCCTGTTTGGCCTCGTCGAGCGAGGCCGGCGACGTTCCCCCTGGAGGTCCCATAGCCGCGTAGAACGCATCGTCGTAAGTGCGCGTCTTCATCACGATCGGCATGGGGACGGCGTGGCCCAGCACGAGGGCCTGTTGCTTGGAGTCGAGCGAGGCCAGCACCTGGCGGAGGCCGGAGGCGTTGCTTGTGCCCACGAGCGTGGCGTTGATGTCTTTCTCGTCGCTCAACTGCGCGACGATCTTAGTACCGATCTGGCTGAGCACTTCCTCGTCGATGGCGCTGGGGCGCTGGTCGACGACGAGGAGGGACACGAAGAACTTGCGCATTTCCCGCGCGATCTTTCCAAAGGGCGTCTCCCGAGCGATGCCGGGGCTCAGGAATTTATGCGCCTCTTCGATCGTGATGATGAGGGGGCGGGGTTTGTCCGCCTCGTTTTTGGTCTGGAGATACGTGCTCGTCTTCCGCTCGTAGGCATCCCTCAAGCGGCGTGTGATGACGTTGGCCACGAGGAGGTACACCTTCAGGTCGTCGTACCGGCCGAACTCCAACACGATCGATTTACCCTGTTCGATGTAATCCAGCAGCGTCTTGATGACGTCCTGCTTGCCTTTAGAGGGTTCGGTCTGGAAAAAATCGTATTGCACGAAGGGGCTCAGCTTACGCTTCAACGCTTCCAGGGAGGAGGGATGCGCCCCACACGTCTCAGCGAGTTCGTTTAATGCCCCGGTATCGGTGTTGAGAAGCGTTTCGAGCCATTGCCGCCCGTGTTTCTGTTTGATCAGGAAAGCGCTCTCCGCCGCCGTCGGATTGAGCGCCAGCGTTTCTCGCAGGGGGAGGATGTCTTCCGGCGCAATCTGGTCGGCGTAGAGGTAGACGTCGAAGTCGGGCGTGGCGCCCCGGCTGCGCGTGGACCGGGGGTCGAGGGAGAAGATGGCCACCTTGGAAGGAAACAGCTCCCTGAGCCCTTTTACGAAGCTCTTGCCGGCTCCTTCCTGCCGGGCGTTGAGGCCGTATTCCGAATGCATGTCGAAAATCAGGTTCACGGCCCGGTCGTTTTTGATCGTTCCCGACAGGAGGAGGCGCGTGAGAAACGTTTTGCCCGTACCCGTTTTGCCGAACACCGCATTGGACCGTTCGACGAGGCGGTCGAGGTGGATGCAGACCGGGATATCGTCCATGCCCAGCGGGGCGCCCATGTGGAAGTAGGTCTTGCCGTCCTCGTGGCTTTCGTGACCGAATATCCGGGCGATATCGTCCTCGGTAGCCTTCGCCACCAGAGAAAAGTGAGAGGGTACGGTTTTGACGGCACGGGGCGGTTCGTCGAGCAACTCTTCGTGCCGGGTATTGGGCACCATGAGCATCGGCTTGAGAGAGATCGTCGCGTAGGTGGCATCGCCTTGCAGCACTTCGCGGAGCAGTACGTCGTCCTGGGAAGGAGGATAGAGGAGGATCTCGTCGTTTGAGGCGTCGATGCGGGCGTCGGTGATGAGGGAGAAGAAGTCGTACTGAGCCCCCTGGATTACGACGAATGTGCCGGCGATGATGTCCTCGATGGACATCCAGGCATCGAGCTTCATCTCCAGCCCTTTGGTCAACGAGCCCTGAGTGATGACGCCGATCTTGGTAGGGCGGTCATTCGGTGGATTCGTCATCGCTCAGGATCCAGTCGGCGAATTTCTGGGTCAATAACCCGGAGAGAACGACATAAACGACGTTCTTAACCAGAGAGGCAAACCCGTGGTGGACGAAGAATCTGAACCCTTTTGGGAAAATTAACGCCAACAGGAAGGAGGCCAGGCCGCTCCAGAGGGCTTTTTTTAATCGTGCATATTTTTTTCGATCGTGATCGCTCAGGTCGTACTCGCTTCGTTCAGTAATATCTGTATTCATATTCAATGCGTAAGTATTCCTGCTTTTTTACTGCCCAGGCTCGTGTGCTTGTTCCACCAGAAGCTGGCCGCAAGCCGCCGCGATGTCATCGCCTTTGCTTCTGCGCACGGTAACGCGGACCCTCTTACGGGTCAGGATCTGGATGAATCGATGCAGGCGAGCCTCGCTGGATTTCTGGAAGGGAAGGCCCGGGACAGGGTTATACATGATGAGGTTGACTTTGCTGGCGATCTGGTTCGCCAGCCCTGCGAGGCGCCGGGCGTCTTCCGGGGTGTCGTTGTAGTCGGCAAACATACAGTATTCGAACGTCACCTTCTGCCCCGTCTGGGCCGTATAATAGAGCAGCGCTTCTTTCAAGGCATGGATGTCGGTGCGCTCATTTCGATTGACCGGCATGATCTGGCTCCGTTTATCGTCGGTAGGGGCGTGCAGCGAAACAGCGAGGTTGAAACGAGGGCGTGCGTCGGCTAGCTGGCGGATCCGCCGGGAGAGCCCGACCGTCGAAACGGTGATCCGTCTGGGAGACAGGCCGAGGAAGGGGGCGCCGGTAAGCAGTTCGATACTCGCTATGACCTGCTCGTAGTTCTGGAGCGGTTCGCCCATGCCCATGAAGACGACATTCGTGACCTGCATGCCAAAATGTTCCCGCGCCTGTTGGTTGAGTTGCCAGACCTGATCGTAAATTTCGCCGGCCTTCAGGTTCTGGCGGAAACCCATCAAACCCGTCGCGCAGAACGAACACCCCATAGCGCAGCCGACCTGGCTCGACACACACACCGTCAGACGTTTAACCTGCCCTTCAGCATCGAAGTCGGGGATGAGGACGGACTCTATGCTGCGGCTCGACGGCAGCTCGAACAGGAATTTCATGGTCCGATCTTTCGAGTACTGCACGTGCGTCAGCTGAAGCCGTCTCAGTACGCTTCTTTCCTTCAGCGCGGCGCGGAAATCGAGCGGAAGGTCTGTCATCTCGTCGAAGGTGAGCGCCCCTTTGCCGTAGACCCAGCGGGCCAGCTGCCGGCCTCTGAAGGCTGGCTGCCCCAGCTCCTGAGCCAGTCGCTCCATGCCTTCACTGGAGAGATGGAGGAGATTGACGGTGTCGTCGAGTGCGCTCATGAAACTCTGCTTCTGGGTGGACAGGGTATAGTACCCACAAATAGGACACAGGCTCCAGAAGGTATCCAATCGTCACGTATCTACCCGGTATTCATCATTCGGTAAACATCACTCGGAATACAGAGGGCTCCGGATGCGAGCAACGGCGAATCCGATCATGGCAGCGGAAAAGACGGCAACGATGAGCAGGCAAATAGGCCATGTCAGCAACTCGGATGGGGAGGGGTCGGGCATATAGAGGGCTGTCCGCATCGTACTCACTGCATAAGAAACGGGATTCAGGACGAGGGTCCATCGGAGGAGTTGCGAGGCGCCTTCATAGGGAAAAAAAGCACCGGAGAGGAGCCACAGCGGCATGAGAAACAGGTTCATGATGGCGTGAAACCCTCGGGTGGACTTCATCGACCAGGCGATGCCTACCCCCAGCGCCGTAAAGGCGATCCCCAACAGGAAGCAGGATGCGAAAAGTACCAGAATACCGGCGAGGTTCGGCCTCACGTCGAGCAGGGGGAGTAATAGGAGCAGTAACAGGGTTTGAATCAGCGCCAGCGTCGTTCCACCCAGGGTAGTACCGAGCACGAACCAGGTGCGGGAAACCGGCGCCACGAGAGCCGCCTGAAGAAACCCGGATTTTCGCTCTTCGACGATGGAGATGGTCGAAAAGATGGCGGTAAATAAAATCATCAAGGCAAGAATGCCCGGAAATAAATACTCGAGATAATCGACGGATGGGCCTCCGCTCTCGGGAAGGATAAACGAATGCTGAAAACCGAGGCCCAGCAGCAGCCAGAACACCACTGGCTGTGCCAGCGCTCCGATGACGCGGCTTCGGTCACTGATGAATTTGATGATTTCCCGTTTCCAGAGTGCAAGAAGAACATGCATGGGTATACCGGTTCAATGAATGGGCGAGTAAGCCGTATGTTCGCTGCGTTCGTGTGAGCCGGGTTGTTTTCCCGTAGAAGTCAAAAACACGTCTTCCAGGGTGGGTTTTCTAACCGTTGCACTTTCGATGTATCTACCCAGCTCCTGATACAGAGAAGGGAGTTCTTGAATAGCTGCCGGATCCGAAATACACAGGGCCTTGTCCACAATCTGCGAGGAGTAACCGAATACCTCGAATACGTGGCGGGCCAGGCCCGTGGTATCAGGCGAAGTGAGCCACAACATGTCCTCGCCCAGTTGGCGTCGAAGGTGCTCCGGGTTGCCCTGCACGGCTACTTTGCCTTGATCTAAGATGACGACGTGGTCGCAGGCTTCGGCCTCTTCGAGCAGGTGGGTCGCGAGGACGAGGGTCAACGGTTCTTCAGACCGCAAGGAAGAAAGGAGCGTCCAGAACGTATGGCGGGCCGCAGGGTCCAGGCCGGTTGTCGGTTCGTCGAGCAACAACAGGGCGGGCTTATGAAGCAACCCACGGATGAGGTCAGCGCGTCTTTTCAGGCCACCGGATAACGTACTGACCCTGTCTTGAAGGCGGTCTTGGAGGTCCAGGCAATGGGCGAGGTCGTTGATGCGCTCACGCAGGGATTGGCCTTTCAGGCCATACAGGGCGCCGTGAAAGGTGAGGTTCTGGAATACGGTGATGTCCTCATCGAGCGCGGGTTGCTGAAAGACGACGCCCAGCATCGTACGCACGGCGGGCGCCTCCTGAACGGTATCTAAGCCCCTGACCCGGCAGCGCCCCTGGTCTGGATGCAGAAGGGTGCTGATAATCCTGAAAAGGGTCGTTTTTCCGCTGCCGTTGGGGCCCAATAGGCCCAGTAAGCCCGATGCCGGTATCTGGAAGGAGACCTGGTCGAGCGCTTTGCGGGAATCGTAAGAATGAGTAATATCGCTGATTTCAGCAGCTGGCTCAATCATTCAGCAGTCAAGAAACGGTGTAAACAGTCAGGCGATGCGATCCAGAACGATCAAAACGACGAGCACGGGTATATGCAGGATCGAGGCCTTCAGCACCCGCCGGGCCGCTCCGTTGGTCAGGGTGCGGTAGAAGGCCACGCTGGCGGCGAGGACCCAGGCACTGACGACGAGCGAGCCGGCAAGATATACCATACCCGTCAGGCCCACAAGCGTAGGAAGCGCAGACAGGACGAGCAGGAGGATGGAAGCGTATAGCGTCTGTAGCGCTGTGGAATGGCCATCCGGTTCGACAACCGGCAACATTTTGAAGCCGGCTCGCCCATAATCTTTCCGGTACATCCAGGCCAGCGAGAAAAAATGGGGGAGTTGCCATACCAGGAGGATGGCGAACAAGATCCAGCCCCCCAGGCCGAGTTCGCCAGTGGATGCCGTCCATCCTCCGAGGGCAGGCAGGGCGCCCGGGATCGTGCCGATCAAGGTATTAAACTTCGTCTGCTGCTTGAGCGGGGTGTACAAAAATACGTACAGGACAATGGTTGCCGCCGCCAGGGCACTCGTCAGCACGTTGGTATACACGACGAGAATGCTAATCCCAGAAAGAGCGCATAAAAATCCGAGGAGGCAGGCCACGTACGGCTGAATCCGACCTGCGGGCAACGGCCGGTCGCTTGTGCGCTTCATCTTGGCATCATGATCCCGTTCGAAAAAAAGATTCAACGCTGCACCACCGGCTGAGGAGAGAGCGACGCCCAGGAGCAAGGCGACCAGCGTGAGGTAATCGATAGGATGAGGGGAGCCCAGAAGAAAACCGCCCAGGGCGGATAGCGTCACGAGAAACGTAATTTCAGGCTTGGTCAAGGACAAATAATCCAGATAAACCGCCCGATCTTCTGACGAACGCGATTGGGATATTGAAACAGTACGTGAAGTATCAGATTTCAAATGAGACTCCTCCGGGAAAAGCCGTATCGCTTGATGAGCGGAGCTACAATATGGGTTAATGGCGTTTAAGAATCAAGGACGCCAACGAGTCAGCATTACCCCTGTTCCGTTAAGACCTGTTGAATAGATCCTGGAAGGAACGATTTCATCGGTAGAAGATACATTGATGCTGATTTCTGGATGCAGAATACATTTCTCACAAAGGGCGAATCTCTCGTGTAGGAGGTTTCACATCAAATCTCGGAATAATGAAAGATAAAGGAACATTGATGGTGTCCATCTCCGGCATCCGCGGCGTATTTGGAGATGGACTCGATCCGACTATTATCGTGCAGTATGCAACTGCGTTTGGCACCTGGTGCAATCGGCGGGCTCTGGCCAGCGGTCGGCCTCCCGTTGTAGTGGTTGGGCGGGATGCCCGGGTCACCGGGAAGCTATGCGCTCAGCTGGTCACGGCATCATTGCAGGCAACCGGGTGCAGCGTCATCGACACCGATATGGCTACGACCCCTACAGTCGCAATGGCTGTTTTGAAGGAAAAGGCCATGGGGGGAGTTATCCTCTCTGCGTCGCATAATCCGGCCGAATGGAACGCGCTTAAGCTGCTGGGAGAGTACGGCGAGTTTTTGCGCGCCCACGAGGCCTCCGAAGTGATCGAAATAGCCAGAGAGCAGGAGCAGGAGACGGTGCACTATACGAAAATCGGAACGTATAGCCTGCAAAACTACCTGTTCAAGCACATCAATGCGATCATCGATCTCGATTATATCCAGCCGGCCTCGATCGCCAGACGAGACTTCAAGGTGGTCGTAGACGGCATCAATTCGGTCGGGGCTATCGCCATGCCCGCCCTGCTGGAAGATCTCGGCGTTCGGAGAGAACGAATCACCGTTTTAAATGCGACGCCCAATGGATTATTCGCTCACAATCCCGAGCCGCTGCCTGATCACCTCCACGAAATCACTCGGGTGGTTCGAGAGCAAGAGGCGGATTTAGGATTGGTCGTAGACCCGGATGCCGACCGACTTGCGCTGGTCGCAAACGGAGGGCGATACGTGAGCGAAGAACTGACCCAGGTCATGGCCGCCGATTTTCTTCTCCGCCATAAAAAGGGTCCTCTCGTCACCAACCTGTCTTCTTCGCGTGCCATGGACGACATCGCCGAAAAGTACGGGGTCCGGATCCATCGATCCGCGGTCGGAGAAATCAACGTAGTCGATCGCATGAAGGACGTGGATGCGGTCCTGGGGGGTGAAGGAAACGGCGGCGTCATTGTACCGGAGCTGCACTACGGCCGCGATGCCCTCGTGGGTGCCGCGATGCTGCTGCAGCACCTGACCAATGAAAATATCACGCTGGCGGACTGGCACGCCGGCATGCCGGCGTATTTTATGTCCAAGGGGAAAATTCCACTGGGCAATCTCGACGCGGACGCCGTGTTGGATGCGATGAAGGAGAAATATAAAAACGAGCGTATGTCTACGGTGGATGGGCTGAAGATCGACTTCGAGGAAGGCTGGGTGCACCTCCGCAAGTCGAATACGGAGCCGATCCTGCGCATCTATACGGAAGGTAAGTCGGAGACGGAAGCAACTTCGCTGGCCGACCGGTTCAGATTGGAGCTGAACACCATAGCTGTGTCGTAGAGCTCCACGTCATTCGGGAAGCGGCGGTACACAATGCAATGCACGGATTTAGAGATACTTGAGCAAGTAGTCGATGAACGTGCGCGTTCTTTTGGTGTAGGGCGGGTAGAAGAATTTCAGCGGCGACCTCGGCGTCCAAACACGTAGGACGGCCCGCTCGTTCGAAAAAGCTAAAAAGCCATGGCGCCCATGAGCCTTCCCCATGCCGCTTGCCCCAATACCTCCGAAAGGGAGATCGGGATTGGCGTATTGGATGAGGGTTTCATTAATGGTGATGCCTCCCGACGACGTATTCTGGCAAATCTGGTCGATGGCGTCTGCATCCTGACTGAATATATACAGCGCGAGGGGGCGAGGCCGCTCGTTGATGAAAGCAAGCGCTTCTTCGAGACTTGAATAGGGGAATACGGGCAGGATGGGGCCAAATATCTCTTCCTGCATCACCCGCATATCGGTAGACGCGTTTGTCAGCAGGGTTGGAGTAAGAAGAAGTTTCGACGCGTCGTGAGCGCCTCCCAGTTCTATCCGAGCGCCCTTATGGGTGGCGTCCTCCAAAAGGGAAACCAGGCGGTCAAAATGCGTGCGGTTGATGATTCGCGCGTAGCCGTAGGACCCCTTCTGACCGTTCAGGTGCGCGGGAAACAGGCGATTGATGTATCTTTTGAGTTGTTCCAGGCACTCGTCCATGATCGATTCGTGGACGAGCAGATAATCCGGCGCTATACACGTTTGCCCTGCATTGGAAAACTTGCCGTAGGCGATCCGTTCGGCCGCAGAGGGGAGAGAAGCGGACGTATCAACGAGGGCCGGCGATTTCCCTCCCAGCTCGAGGGTTACCGGCGTCAGGTGTTCGGCTGCCGCTTTCATTACGAGACGGCCTACCGAGGAGCTCCCCGTGAAAAAAATATGATCGAACGGCAAGGCGAGCAGGGAACGCGCGACTTCAACGTCTCCTTCGATCACCGCGACCTCTTCCTCGGGAAAAAGGTGATCGACGAGCCATTTCACGAAATGGGACGTCTGGGGCGCGTGTTCGGAAGGTTTCAAGATGACCGTATTGCCGGCGGCAATCGCAGACACCAGCGGGCAGAGCATGAGGTTCAGCGGATAATTCCACGGCCCCATGATGAGTATGGTGCCCTTGGGCTCGTAATACACGTCAGACTTCGTGCCGATGAGCTTGAGCGGGGATCGCACCTGGCCTGGAGTCATCCAACTTTTCAGGTTTTTGGTAGCGTGGGCGATCTCTGTCAGTACGACTGAAATTTCCGTCAGATCGGTTTCTTCCGGCGGTTTGCCGAAGTCTTCGAACAACACGTTGTGTATGGCTTCACGATGCGTGAGCAGGGACTCTTCCAGTCTCTTGAGTTTTTCGGTGCGTTCTTGATAGCCGGTGCGTTTGATGGCGCCGCGGTGAGCTCGCTGCTTGTAGAAAAGCTTCTTCAGCGCATTCGGATGATCCGGGATTGATACATCGGGCATCATCTAGCAGAAGTTTTGGGTTATGAAGACCTGGTAATCCTTGGTGACAAAGGCCCCAATGCCTTCTTCATGGTACTCTTTTCTAAGGATGTTTTCACGGTGTCCTCTGCTTTTCATCCAGCTGTCGACAATTTCGGTCGCAAACTCGTCCTTCGATTTCCAGAGGTAACGGAGCGTCGTATGGCCCTCGGGGTCGGTCGACGTTTCGTACGAATGGAATAAGTATGCGTTGAGGATATTCTCTCCGATGCCGTCCCGGGTTCGGGTCTCGTCGATCGGTTTACGGCAATCGAACCCGGATGCGCGAGCTCTGTCGGAAGGAGAACGGCCATCGGGGGTTTCGTGGGCAAAGAAGCCGGCGGTTGCCATATGTTCGCTGTGGCCGCGGGCGATCCCGGAGAGCCGCTCGTTCCAGGTGAAAGGAGAACGCCCGTTATTACGGCGCACCTGGTTGATACGATTGTGAATGGCCTGCTCCAGTGCGAGAAGATCAGTAATCGGAGAGGGGGCGCCGCCTGGTGAATGAGAGGCCGGAGAAGTGCTGGAGCATTGAAATCCTGTAGTTACAAAGACACATCCGAATACGATCGATAGGAGTTTCATAGAAGTTGAAATCCATAACTCGAAGAATATCTCGCTGCAAAAGCCCTATTTTTCCAGTAGTTGTTCGATGAGATCTACCGTGGTTACGCCTTCCGCCTCGGCATTAAAATTGGTGACGATGCGATGCCGCAATACCGGAATCGCAATCCGGTGAACGTCCTCGATGAGGGGCGTAGCTCTCCCATCGAGGGCAGCGAGGGCTTTTGCCCCGAGGATGAGGTACTGGGAGGCTCGAGGCCCTGCCCCGTAATTCAGGTAGTTGGTGATGAAATCCGGCGCATGGTCTCTTCCCGGTCGAGTGCTCGACACCAGTTGGACGGCAAATTCGATGACGTTATCCGCAACAGGGATCTCCCGAACGAGCTGTTGAAACGCTTGCAGCTGCTCGGAGGTGATTACGGACTGGACCTCTCGTTTGGCTGCACTTGTAGTGTTGCGTACGACATCGACCTCCTGGCTGAACGAGGGGTAGTCGAGCCAGAGGTTTAACATGAAGCGGTCCAGCTGGGCCTCGGGAAGGGGGTAGGTGCCTTCTTGCTCGATCGGGTTCTGGGTAGCGAGCACGAAGAAGGGTTCTTGCAGGGAAAACGTCTGCCCGGCAGCCGTCACCCGGTGTTCTTGCATGGCTTCGAGCAGGGCGGCCTGTGTCTTGGGAGGGGTACGGTTGATTTCGTCGGCCAGGACGACGTTCGCGAAGATGGGCCCCTTGACAAAGCGAAAGGTTCTCCGGCCGGTATTCAGGTCGTCCTCGATAATTTCCGTGCCCGTGATGTCGCCGGGCATCAGGTCGGGGGTAAACTGGATGCGGCTGAAGTCGAGATCCAGCGTGGTCGACAGGGTCTTGATCAGGAGGGTCTTGGCGAGGCCCGGTACACCGACCAGCAACACGTGTCCATTAGCCAGCAGGCTCACGATGATATGTTCGATGATCGTTTCCTGGCCGACGATCACCTTTCCGATTTCCTGACGCAGGGTCTTGAGGGTCGATTGCAGGTCATCGAGCAAAGCGATCTCCGTTTCCACCTGATCTGTTTCTGGCATAGACTATGTCGTATTTAAGGATGATCAATAACCAGCATCAATTGGAAGAAGCTGTTTTCCCATTCAGGGCCAATGCGATTTCTTGGGCCTTGCCGCGCATTTCAACGAATACGTCTTCGCGCAAGTCGTTCAGCCATTCCGTCAGGACGCGATTCTGCTTGTCTTGCAAGGCCAGTAACTCGATCCTCTCGTAGTCAGTGTCGATATCGACGACGTGTTCGGGCACGCGTTTATGGAGGAATACGATATGATAGGCGCGTTTGCCGTCGAGGAGTTCAACCTCGGAGGGCTGGCTGATCTCCCCCGGTTCGATGGAGTTGATAGTGGAGCGCCACGAAAAGTTGAGAGCCTGCAGCACGAGGTCGCGCTCGCCCGTTCTCAGATCCAGGACGCGACCGCCCAGCTTGCTGGAGATTTCTTCTTCGGAATGCCGGCGGGCCATGAGCTCGAAGGGCAACCCCTGCGTGACGATAGAATCCCGGACCGACTCCAGGACGGCTATGGCCTCGCTCGGGTCTGCTTTGTCTTCGTCGACTTGAATCAGCACGTGATTGAAGTCGACGATATCCCCTCGGCGTTCATTAACCCGCAGGATATGAAAGCCGTACGGGGATTCGAACACTTGTGAGAGTTCTCCGATCGGCGTCCGGGTAGCAACGGCGGCGAACTCGGGGACGAGTTCTCGGATCCGGCTGTTCTCGTACCGCCCTCCGTTGGTCTTCGAGCCCTCGTCCTGGCTGAATGTTCGGGCGGCTTCCTCGAGCGTAAATACGTCGGCTACGACGGAGTCCCGAATAGACGAAATGAGGGCGACGGCAAACTCTTTAGCGGATTCCGAGGGGGTCGGGTAACGTACGATGTGGGACAGGCGAACCGTTTCCGGAAGGGTAGGAAGGGAGTCGGTTGGAAACTGATTGAACCACCTTCTGACCTCGCTCGGTGTGATCTTAATCGTGTTGATCTTGGTCCCTTGAAATTGTTCGGCCAGCAACTGGTCGCGGAGCTCTTCTCGCAGGTCGGCCTTGATCTCGAGAGTCGACTTGCCGTAGATTTGCTCCAACTGACCGGTCCCGCCGATCTGCGCCGTTAATTGTTCGACCCTTTGGTCGAGAACCTGTTCGAGTTGAGCGTCACTGACCACGATGTTCGTATCCCGCTTCGCGTGGATGGTCAACACCCGTTGATCGATGAGCTGGTTGAGCGCAGAATACCATACTTCTTCGGAGTATGCATCCGGCTGTTGTTGCAGGTATCGCAGCACAACGCCGTCGACTTCAGAACGGAGAACGATGTATTCGCCGACGACGGCCACGATCTCGTCGATCACCTCCTGGCTTTGCGCCTGCATCGGGGTAGGGCGAACCCCTGCCGCAATACCGAAGACGAGGATGAAGACAACAGCAAGAGGTCGAAAAGAGGGAAAATTCATGTATGGATACTCACAGTTCGTTCAAGCACAAAACGAAGGAAGCCCTGGGAATATTGTAATGCGGACACTGGTAAGGCGGACTGTGCAGTACAGGGAAGGATACAGGGAATAAGGCTACTCGAATAAAGCAACTCTCCGGGCGATGCCCTGCAGGAACTACCGATCCAGGTACGGAACGTCTAAGTCTTCGCGCGCCAGTGCTTCTGTTCTGAGGCGTTGAACCTGACGGGCTATCATCTGTTTCCTGGCATCGATGGTCAATCGCTGTTTGAGTTCATCCCGGATCCAGGAGAGTTGGGGTATCGTACCTGCAGGTTTCGATTCGGCCAGCTGCACGATGTGATAGGCATTGTCTTCTTCGATAATGGCTGATATCTGGTTTTCGGCCAACTGGTCTACGACGTTTTTTAGCCGGGCTGAAGAAAACAGCATGGCTTTCGGATAAAACTGTCTCGATAACATGATAGATACGTCTGGAGCGATGGCATACTCTTCGACGATCGAGGGCCAGAGCGAGTCTGCACGGTTCGCCACCGTTGCATCTTGCAGGAGCGTGCGTACCTGCTCGGCCTGATCGAAGGCCGATGCAGCCAGATACCGCACGCGGAAGTAATCGCTCTTTAAAGCCAGTTGTTCGGCATACTGGGCATAATAAGCCTCGATCTCTTCGTCGGTCGGTTCGGGTGGATTTTGTTGATAGAACTGGTTGAGCAGGGCGCTGACGAGGATTTGCCGCTCATTTTCATCCAGCAACCGCTGCACTTCGCTGTCATTCCGGAGCCCTTGACGGACGGCTTCCTGGGCGAGCAACTCATCTTTGATCCATCCCTCCACGATTTGTTGCAGGATCTCAGAGGAATCCTGGTGTATCAACGTAGCGCCGAAGGATACGTCGAAATCCAGCTGGGTCAGCTTCCGGTCGCCTACTCGGGCCAGGTAGTCGTTCGTCTTTGGCGACTCCTGGCAGGCGCTGCCAAAGAGCAAAACAAACAGCAAAGCGGGGGTGAGATAACGAATGTACATACAGCGATCGTTCCCGTACGGATATATCCGGCCTGTGCATCGTGCAGGCGCTACCATCGTATCGACTTCATCGTGTCGATGGGTGGTGTTGCACAGGCCGGAGGGTTTAGTTAAGGGAAGACGTATCTTCTCCAGAATTGCCTGACGAAGTCGGAGAATCGCCCCCGCTATCTCCGGCGAAAACGGCTGAAAGTCGATCCTTGTAAGCCGCTACGTTGTATCGCTCGCGTAGCCTCTGAAGGAGACGCTCTTCCAGGATCGCCTGATAGGCGTTGATCAACTCCGATCGAGCCTCTTCGAATGTTTTGAGCCGTGCCTGTTCAATGCCGTCGTTCACCATGAACATGTAGCTGCCACTGTGAATCTCAGGCTCCGTGGACTCACCTTCGCCCAGCGACAGCGCTTTGTCGAAAACCGAATTGTTGGGTTCTGAGATATAGGTGGTATCGATGCGGACCATCAGGGTTGTATCCTGCTCGATCTCCTGAACGACTTCCGAGAGCGATTCGCGGTTCAACCGCTCCTGCAAGACCTGGAGGAGCGAATCGGAACGGTTGCGGAAGCTGACGATGCGGTGCCGGTCGGGGAAGCTGAAGCTGTCCGTGCGCGGGGTGTGGTAAGCCATCAGAGCGGCCGTATCCTGAGCCGCGGCGGTCCAGACCGAGTCCTCCATGAGCTTGAACAGCAGGAGCCCGTCGCGAAATTCCTCCATGATGCCTCCGAATTCGTCATCCTGGAACTCCAGGCGGGCGGCTTCATAGTTCAGGGCCGCGTCGTCGAGGAAACTGTCGAGCGTATTGTACACCATCGCGAGGGTGTCTGGGTTGTAGGGGATGGAGTTCAGTTCGGCGAAATCGACAATTTCACCGAAGGTGTACGTCGAGTCACCTACAGCGATCACTCGGGTTTGCATCTCGGCATCCGGAGTGTCCTGGATGCCGTTGGTGTTGAACGCCAGCCCATCGAGAATAGTGAGTATCTGTGTAGTGTCAACGGAAAAGCCGACGTCGTCGCGAATAGATCTGGCCATTTGTATTTCGGCCCTGCGGACCCGTGGGAGGCGAGAAGCCTGGGCTTTGAGCTCTTCGTAGCTCTCTTCGAACGATTTCTTCTCTTCGCGTTTATCCAGCTTGATGATGTGCAGGCCGTAGGGGGTAGAGACGATATCCGTAAAATCTCCCGGCTTTTCCAGGGTAAAGAGCGCATTCCGGAACGATTCGGGGACGCGTAGATCCGTGTAGGAAATCCGCCCCAGGGAGCCGCCCGTAGGTCTGGATTCGAGATCTTCGGAATGTTTTTTCGCCAGCTCGGCGAAGTCCTCTCCATTTTGGAGTCGTTCGTAGAGAGCCTGGATACGTTGTTCAGCCGTCGTCGTGTCATCCAGCCCGCGACTAATCCGGCGCGTCGCGATGTGCGACACCCAGGCATCGGGAACGCTGGGCTTTTTGTCGTGCACGTACAGGATATGGTAGCCGAATTGCGATCGGAAGATATCAGACACTTCACCGACGGGGGTCTCGAATGCCCGATCTTCGAATGCCTTCACCATGACGCCGGCGTCGAAGTATCCCAGCCGCCCCCGGGCGCCGCGGCGATTCCCCCGGGCCGAGGGATCGTCGCTATTTCGGAACGCGAGGTCGCCGAAGTCGATGCCGCTGAGCGCCGAGTCCCGTATGGCTGCGATCTCAGTGTAAGCCGCCAGAGTGTCTTCATGAGCCGCATTGGGTCCCAGACGGACGAGGATGTGGCTGGCATCGACCATCACCTGTTGTTTTTCGTAGAGGTCTCTCAGGATAGGATCGAGAATTTCCTTTTCCAGGAGGAACGGGCGGGCCAGCTGTGCACGGTATGTGTCGATTTCTTTGAGCAGACTCGAGTCACGCTCCATGCCAAGCTCTTCGGCGTAACGGACTTTGAGGCGGAAGTCAATGTATCGATCCAGGAAATCTTCATACTCGGCGAGCGAGTCGCCGGCGGCGAGTTCCAGACTCCCTACGGAACGCACGTACCGGTTTTCGAACTCGTCGATCGTGAGCGGCTGGTTTCCGATCATCGCAAGAATCGATGGGTCGTCGGGCGGGGGCGACGTATTCTGCGACGTATTCATGGAACTGCTACATCCGAGGCTGAAAACGATCAGCAATAGCGAAGGCAGTGAGAGCGTGAAGCTTGTTCGTAGTGTGTGCGTCTTCATCCGAATCTTGGTGTACTTCATGTAAGTCATCGTGCAGGTAAAAGAGCAACTTTTACAGACTGCGGGGGTCTCAGAGATAAAGCCATGATAGCTGTAAAGGGGACCTCCCATGTCTGGAAACACAATAAACGACGGCGACCGTGCGCTCATTGAAGCATTTCAGACAGGTGATGAGTTTGCATTCGTTTCGTTGTACAATCGTTACAAGGATGCTGTCTACGCCTTTTGCGTAAAAATGCTCCTGAATAAAGAACTGGCTCAGGATGTCGTGCAAGACACGTTTCTGCGCATCTACGAAAACCGCGAGCGGCTCATCAAAACGGAATCGTTCAAGGCCTGGCTGTTCACGATTGCGCGAAATCAATGCTTGAATCAGCTGAGGCGCAACAACTGGCATATCCCTATGGATCCAGACATGCTGCAGCCCAGGCACTTGCAGTCAGGCCGTAGTACGCCGATCGCCGATCTTGAAAAAAACGAAAAAATACAAATCGTCAACCAGTTTCTGGCAGAGCTCAAGCCCGATTACAGGGAAGTCATCATCCTTCGGGAGTATCAAAACATGAGTTACGAAGAGATCGCGGCTGTGACGAGGAGTACTCTGAGTGCTATCAAGTCCAGGCTGTTCAAGGCGCGAAGAAAACTGGGCGCTTACATCGAAGAGGCTCTGGGCAGCGAGGCAGAACGAATTCGGACCGACTGATCGTAGGGCACCTAATTTGCACCCAATGTCCATGGAGCGAACGAATACACTGACATGAGCAATAACCTTCAACATAAATTGGTACACCATCAGGACGCGGACGAAGATACCGCCCTGGGGGCGCTCAATATGTTTCTCGACGGCGAGCTGGCTGTTGAGGATCAGCCTGCCCTTTTTCTGCACCTCTCTACGTGCGAGCGTTGCCGGCTCGAACTGGAAGGGGTCATGCGTTTCAGGCGACTGAGCCGCCTGGAGCACCTCAACGCTCCGCCGATGCTGGATGCGGCCCTGTTCAAACGGCTCCAAAAGCACCGCGTCATCATGACGCGCATCGACCGGGCCCGAGACCGACGCCCACTCTGGAATATCCGCACCGCCGTCTCTCTGCGTGCGACGATATTGACCGTACTGCTGGTCTTTTTGTCCGGGCTGTTCTACCCCAACAGCGAAAGGTCAGAGTATGCCGTGGAGGGGTATGTGACAGGGGCCGACGAACGGATAGAGTTTATCGACCTGGATATGTCTCGATGGAATACGCGAACGTTATATGTATTCTACCCGGGCCTGACCGTTGAAGCCTCATCCGATGAGGACCGGGTCGATTTGAACAGCACTCCCCGCCGTGTGCAGCCAAAGTAAGCCGCTCAAGCAACGGGCTCGTTAGCGTAGAGGGGTAGGCCGCCGGTGATCGATGCGGTATTCGACCTGTTGGAGCCGGCGGCCTATCTCGGACTCTAAGGCGCATTCGCCGCCCACTACTCAGTGAGCCATCATGGGCTCTTCGAACTGCTCTCGAAACCGCTCTTGCGGAATCACTTCGCGGGTCACTTCCATCACTTTGCGGAGCGTCCCGGAAGGGATCATCTGGCGGTCAACCTCGAGTTGTGCAACGATGAAATCTTCCGAAAACGAACGCATGCTGGGTTTTTTTCGCCACGTATAAGCGCGCGCGAACTCGAAAATCTGATGCTTCAGTTCTCCTGGATACAAGTATTTCATAGATAGGTCAGTGTTAATGTGGTGGACGTTCAGGGTAAGGATATAACTCCTCGGAAAAGCATGATGAGGAGATACTTAATCTATAGTTTACCTTAGTGGTTTTTGCGTCTTTTGTTCCGGAACAATCAAGAGGATTCACAGGGGTGAAACCGGGTTAGTGATATCACGCGAACAGTGCACAGGAGGCCGGCTTACTTACGCGACTTTGCACTTGTGCAAAGCCGTTCCGGCAGGCCCTATGCGCATCCGGCGCGTAACTATTGGGGGGTATGTTATAAACACTTCGACGAGCAGAGAACCTGTCCGAATACCTCCTTCTAGAGTCGCCCTACTCGGGGCTCCAACGCGTACGCCAGTCTTAAAACCGCCCACTCGTTCAGACGTTGAAGTGGATCAGTCCCAACCCCAATATCGTTGATCGGTAGCGCTTTTTGTGTAAGGGATATACTGAACTCCATGTAGGAATCGACGTGGTGTTTTCTGGCTTCTGCTCGTTGAGGCAAATACCGAACCTGATCCGCAAATTCTTGGTGAGGAGGGACCCTTTTGTGCATTGGCCATTTTCAGGGAAGCTGCCACCGTTTAATACTGTGATGTTACGCGAACTGTGCACAGCAGCCTGGTTATCGTGGCTTTGCACGTGTGCAAAGCCGCTCTGGCAGGACCTGTGCGCATCCGGCGCGTAACATCTGTAACACTGTAATGCACCAGGAAAAATCATGTCCTCGAAAGAGAAAAAAGTTCGCGTCAGGTTCGCACCCAGCCCTACCGGAGCGCTACATATCGGCGGGTTGCGCACGGCCCTTTACAACTACTTATTCGCCAGGAAGCACCAGGGTATTTTCGTGGTTCGCGTCGAAGACACCGATCGGGAGCGGTTTCTCCCTGAAGCGGAAGCGTACATCGAAGATAGCCTGGCCTGGTGCGGCCTGGCCTACGACGAAGGGCCGGACGCCGGCGGCCCTTTCGGACCCTACCGCCAGTCCGAAAGAACCGAGCTATACCACAGGTACGTCGATCAGCTGATCAAAGCCGGCCATGCTTACTACGCCTTCGATACCCGGGAAGAACTCGACCAGATGCGCCACAAACTGGCTACTGAGGACAACCCCTCGCCCCGGTACGATGCCTCCACGCGCCACAAGATGAATAATGCCTTCACGCTCACCGAGCATGACGTCTTCGACCGCATAGATCGAGGGGACGAGTACGTCGTTCGCCTCAAGGTGCCTGATGACAAACGCGTCCAGTTCGACGACCTCGTGCGGGGACCGGTGTCTTTTGCCTCGGAGGAGATCGACGATCAGATTTTGTTGAAGTCCGACGGAATGCCTACTTACCACCTGGCCAACGTGGTCGACGATCACTTGATGGAGATTACCCACGTTATTCGAGGGGAAGAATGGCTCCCGTCCACGCCGAAACACATCCTCTTGTATCAATACTTCGGGTGGGATCCTCCCGAATTGGCGCACCTGCCCCTCATTCTGAGTCCTACAGGCGGAAAATTATCCAAAAGAAAAGCCGACAAGATGGGGATTCCGATCAACGTCCTCGAGTACCGCGACGCCGGTTACGAACCGGAACCCCTCATCAATTTTCTCGCTCTGCTCGGATGGAATCCAGGCACTGACAGGGAAATATTTACCCTGGATGACCTCGTCGAAACATTTACGCTCGAACGGATCGGAGTGAGCGGCGTTCAGTTCGACATTCAGAAGTTGAACTGGTTCAACCAGCAATTCATCAAATCGCTGCCGCTCGATGAGCTTGTTAGCCGCATCGAACCGACGCTCGGCGAAGCGGTGGATTCTTCCGACCCCCGGCTTCCTGCCGCCCTGGAACTGATGCAGGAGCGACTTACGCTCTCTAAGGACTTCATCGAGGAAAGCCGTTTTCTGTTCTTCGCTCCGGACACGTTCGACGAGAAGGGAGTCAAGAAACGATGGAAGGCGGATTCAGGCTCGATCCTGTCGTCGTTCTCTGCGACCCTTGGCGTGCTGGATCCCTTCGAAGCCGATGCGCTGGAACGGGCGCTCAAGCAGTTCGTCGAAAACCATGAAATCGGAATGGGGAAAATTATGGCCCCATTACGACTGGCCCTCAGCGGGGATACGCACGGCCCCGACCTGTATCGCACCATGGAAATTCTCGGTAAGAAAGACACGCTGGACCGGATCAAACGGGCTGTCGATCGGTTGGGCGGTTAGTCGGCCGGTTGGGGCGTTAGTTGTCATTAACGAAAGGTACTTACGATGGCTCGGTCCTGCATAGAAACACCCGCTTTCAACCTGATATTGATCGGTCTCGTCGTTCTTCTGGGGGGATGTAGAATCTTCGGTGTGGACGACCCTCAATCCGGTCGGTTGTCTGTCACATTCGAACACCGCTCCAGCGACCAACCTATCGCGTTAGAGCAATCCGTACATACGAGCGAAGCAGGGCATGAATACTCCGTTACCCTGCTCGAATATATCGTGACCGACCTGACGATCAGGCACGAGGACGGCAGGACCTTCTCGCTGGCGGACGCGCACTATGTGAACGAAGCCCGTCCGGAAACGAGAACCCTCCTCTCGATCGAAGTACCTCCTGGCCTCTATACACACGTTTCGTTTACGTTCGGCATTCCTGGCGATCGGAACGTATTCGGCCGGCTCGATCGAACCCTCGATTTTGATAACATGTTCTGGCCCAGCACTCCACCCATGGGAGACGGCCAGACGGAACGGTATCACTATATGCGATTTGAAGGGCGCTATGGCGAAAACGGTGCATTCCGTATTCATCTCGGGCCCAGCGGAGGGGGCGATTTTTCTTTTGGGGAAGAGCTGGCTATCGTGTTCCCCACTTTCCTGGAAATCGACGGAAACGAGGTGAGCCAGATCGTTGTGATGGAACTGGACGAGTGGCTCGAGAATCCCAATGTGTGGGACTTCGACGACTTCGACGTGATTATGGGCAATCCAGACGCACAGGCTATCTTGCGTGATAATGGTCAGTGGGTGTTTCGTACAGGCGGGCAGATGCCCTTACAGTGATGCACATTCGAATACCGCTATTCGTAGTTTTGCTGGTCAGTTGTACTGGGGCCGGTTGCGACACCCAGCGCTCGGAGCCCTCTGGGCCGACCCCCCTCGAACTCGAGTTGCCCGAGTATCTGCCCGTCATGTTCATGCCGGCCGACAACCCGTTGACGGTCGAAGGAGTTGCGCTGGGGCGCAGGCTGTTTTTCGACCCCATTCTTTCGGTCGACAGTACCGTATCGTGCGCCTCCTGCCACGACCCTGCCTCCTCCTTTTCCGACCCGAAAACGTTCAGCGAAGGCGTTGCTGGACGAACCACTCGGAACACAATGCCGTTGATCAATCTCGGGTGGATGCGTGCCCTCTTCTGGGATGGACGCGCCCGAAGCCTGGAAGAACAGGCGTTGCAACCGGTCGAAGACGAAACGGAAATGGGGGAGACCTGGGAGAACGTCGTGCGCAAACTCCAGCGGCATCCGCAATTCCCGGTTCTGTTCGCTGACGCCTTCGAAACGGAGATCATTTCGGTCGAGCTTGTGGTGAAAGCGATCGCCCAGTATGAGCGCACCCTGATCTCGAGCGGCTCGAAATACGACCGTTTTCTGGCTGGAGACGCAGAACTGACTGACCAGGAAGCGCTCGGTTTTGAGCTGTTTTTTTCGGAACGCGCGGATTGCTTCCACTGCCACGGGAACAACCTGCTCACGGATAATCGATTCCATAACAACGGCCTCGATGAATTCCCGGGAGATGTGGGGCGGGCCGGCGCCACCGGACGCTCCTTCGACGCCGGCAAGTTTAAGACCCCCACGCTCCGTAACATAGCGTTTACGGCGCCGTACATGCACGATGGCCGGTTTCAGACGCTCCATGAGGTGGTCGACTTCTACGACTCTGGGACGAAGCTTTCGGAAACCGTGGATCCCCTCATCGCGAAACGCAGCCGAAATCTCGAGCTGACTGACGAAGAGAAGAGGGCGCTCATCGCTTTTCTCGAAACGTTTTCCGATCCTGGTTTTATCCAGTGATGTTACGCAAGCTGTGCTCAGCAGCCTGGTTTACGCGGCTTTGCAACCGTGCAAAGCCGCTCTGGCAGCACGTATGCGCATCCGGCGCGTAACCTCTGTTATCCAGCTGAATCGGCAACCGGCAGCCTCCGATTACGACCCTCTGCGGTTACAGACCGACCTTTGCTCTGGATAGGCCCCACAGCGTTACCGGATCGTTCGAAAAAAGAGATCCAGCAGTTTCTCCCCGGCCGTCACTGGATTCGTTGCGCCTGCCGAGACGTCCTTTTCAGCACGGGAGAGGGCTTGCTGGACGGATTCATCCTGGAGAAAGCGGGTCAGGAGTCCTTCTTTCACGTAGTCGTGCAGCCAGTTCAAGGCCTGTTCCTGTCTGTTCCTCGAGAAGGCTCCGGATTCACGCATCGTCCGGTCAAACTCACGGATGAGGGCCCAGACCTCGTCGAGTCCTTTACCTTCGATCGAAGACACGTTGACGATCCGGCTCGACCAGGTAGCTCTTGGCGGGGGCATTAACTGGATCAGGTTTTCGAGGGAGGCCTTGAACTGCCGGGCAGGCTGTTCATTGGCGCGATCTGCTTTATTGATCACGATGACGTCGGCAACTTCCCGGATCCCGCGTTTTATCCCCTGGATGTCGTCTCCGGCTCCTGTGATGAGCAACAGCAAGAGCATGTCGACGAGGGTATGCACGTTGATTTCCGATTGCCCGACGCCGACGGTTTCGACGAGGATGACGTCGTAGCCGGCAGCATCGAGAAGAACGATAGCTTGGCGCGTTCCGCCGGCGAGACCGCCTTCCCGGCCTGCATTCGGTGAGGGCCGTATGAAGGCGTGAGGATGGGCGGCCAGACGGGGCATCCGCGTTTTGTCCCCGAGGATGCTGCCTTTCGTTTTTTTACTGCTCGGGTCGATGGCCAGCACAGCAACCGATTGATTCTGGGCGAGGAGATACGTCCCCAGGGCATCGATAAACGTGCTTTTCCCGGTGCCGGGGGCGCCGGTGACGCCGATTCGGGTAGCAGCGCCGGTATGGGGCAACAGGCGCTCGACGAGCTGGCGGGCCGTAGCCTGGTGATCGGAGCGGGTACTTTCAATCAGCGTGATGGCGCGGCTCAACGTGGCGCGGTTGCAGTCGAGCACGCCCCTGACATAGTCCTCAATCGACAGCTTGTGA
Organism: uncultured Rhodothermaceae bacterium; assembly: GCA_964525535.1. GTDB lineage: Bacteria > Bacteroidota > Rhodothermia > Rhodothermales > JAHQVL01 > JAHQVL01. The sequence continues at coordinate 15,210 of CAZGHT010000054.1, read as the reverse complement.
ATGTCCATGGAGCGTCATCATATGGTCTAAGATCTGAATAGCAGCTTCACTGATTACCGTTCCCGGTCCGAAAACGAAAGCGACTCCCTGCTCGTTGAGAAAGGTGTGGTCTTTCGGGGGAATGACGCCCCCGACGATGACGAGGATATCGTCTCGGCCGGCTTCACGGAGATGCTGGATCACCTCGGGGACGAGCGTTTTGTGCCCGGCAGCCAGGCTGGATATGCCAAGGACGTGCACATCGTTCTCAATGGCCTGCCGTGCGGCCTCTTCTGGAAGCTGAAACAGCGGCCCCAGGTCTACGTCGAACCCGAGGTCGGCGAAGGAGGTTGCGATGACTTTTGCGCCCCGGTCGTGGCCGTCTTGCCCCAATTTGGCGATCATCATCCTCGGGCGTCGGCCTTCGCGTTCCGCGAACCGGTCAGACAGGGAGCAGGCTTTCCGGTAGGCGTCATTGGAGGTCATCGATTTGCCGTAGACGCCTTCGACGATGCGGGTCTGGGCCTGGTAGCGGCCAAAGACGCGCTCCATCGCTTCTGAAATTTCTCCCAGGGTGGCGCGTGCGCGGGCGGCTTCGACGGCCCGGGCCAGCAGGTTGTCGGAAGCGTCGGACGCTGCGCGTTCCAGAGCGAGGAGGCGCTCCCGGACGGAGGTTTCGTCCCTGCCGGCTTTCAGCGCCGCCAGCCTCTCGAGCTGGGCGGCTCGCACGGAGTTGTCGTCGACCTCGAGCAGGTTGAGGTCCGGATCGTTCGCTCCCCGAAAGGTGTTTACGCCGACGATGATTTCCTCGCCGGCATCGATGCGGGCCTGTTTGCCGGCGGCGGCTTCTGCGATGCGGGCCTGAGGCAGGCCGGCTTCGATGGCTTTCGTCATGCCCCCTTCCGCTTCGATTTCCTGAATGAGCGCCCAGGCCTCGAGGGTCAGCTTGTGCGTCAGCCATTCGACGTAATAGGAACCGCCCCAGGGGTCGATCGCGTGGACGACGTCGGTTTCCTGCTGGAGGTACAGTTGGGTATCCCGGGCGATGGCTGCCGAGAAGTCGGAAGGCAGGGCGAGGGCTTCGTCGAGAGCGTTCGTATGTAAGGATTGCGTATGCCCGGAAACGGCAGCGAGGGCTTCCACGCACGTTCGAACGATGTTGTTGAATGGGTCTTGTGCAGTGAGGCTGTAGCCGGACGTCTGGCAGTGTGTGCGGAGGGCCATAGATTTGTCGTTCTCTGGATCGAAGGCGTTAACGATCCGGGCCCAGAGTAGCCGGCCGGCTCTCATCTTGGCAATCTCCATGAAGAAATTCATCCCGATGCCCCAGAAGAAGGACAGCCGCGGGGCGAAGCGGTCGATTGCGAGCCCCGCGTCCAGGCCGGCCCGGATATATTCGAGACCGTCAGCGAGGGTGTAGGCCAGTTCGAGGTCCGCTGTGGCGCCGGCTTCGTGCATGTGGTAGCCGCTCACCGAGATGGAATTGAATCGGGGCATATGGCGGGACGTGTAGGCAAAAATATCGCCTATGATGCGCATCGAAGGGGAGGGGGGGTAGATGTACGTATTACGAACCATGAACTCCTTGAGGATATCGTTCTGGATCGTTCCCTTGAGCCCACTCGGTTCCACCCCCTGTTCCTCCGCAGCCACGATGTAAAAGGCCATGATCGGGATGACGGCGCCGTTCATGGTCATCGAGACCGACATGGCGTCGAGTGGGATGCCATCGAAGAGGCGATTCATGTCCTCGACGGAGTCGATGGCCACACCGGCCTTGCCGACGTCGCCGGCGACGCGTTCGTGGTCGGAGTCGTACCCCCGGTGCGTGGCGAGATCGAAGGCTACCGACAGCCCTTTTTGACCGGCTGCCAGATTCCGCTTGTAAAAGGCGTTGGAAGCCTCGGCCGTAGAGAAACCGGCATACTGCCGTATGGTCCATGGCCGCGTTGTATACATACTCGCGTACGGGCCTCTCAAGAAGGGGGGAAGTCCGGCGGCATAGTCGAGATGGTCCAGGCCCGAAACGTCGTTGGCCCGGTAGATCGGCTGAATGGGGATGCCTTCAGCCGGGATCCATCTCGAGGTGTCAGGTGTGACTACGATCATAGTAAAACCAGGCTTTCTCGTAGAGAGCGTGCGTGAATCGTTCGATGTAATAAGAGCCGGCGCCCGGGTCGACCACCCGGTCCAGATGGGCTTCGTGCCGGAGAATATGCTGGACATTCAGGGTAAGCCGGCTGCTTTCTGAAAACGGGGAAGCTGACGACGCCCCGGATGTCGCGTTTTCATAGGGCCGGATGATCAACGTATCGCACCCGCCCAGTACGGCCGACATGGCCGACGTCGTGGCTCGGATGAGACTGGACTGAGGCCGGTCGGGTGAATAACGCACATCGGTTACGCTGGCCAGGATGGGGATGCGCAGGGGGCTCGTGTAGGATGGCATGAGGTGATGCACGAGTTTCGCCATCAGCCGCTTCAGGGCGCGGATGCGCGATATTTCAAAGTAAAAGCTCGAGCCGACCGAAACGTAGATAGCCAGGCTGTTTATGAGCTGCTCAAAAGGATATCCGCCGGCTGATCCTGTCCCGAGGATCGCTTCGGCCCGGCGAAGGAGATCGAAGAGTTGGGACGCCGGAGTACCGTCTGCGGCAGGCAGAGTCAGTACGATAGTGCTGATGCGGCTGGAAAAGAGAGGGAGAGATTCGAGGCCTTCGAGATAGGATCCCAGCGCATCGGGAGATGACGGGGATGTGCTCGGGAACACAGGGAGCGTGCTCGTGCTTTCCGGGCGGCGGCCCAGGGCTTTAAACATGGGTTCGAACCAGTCGCGAAAAGAGGGAGGCCGGTCCAGCATGTGAAGAGATACATCGTCCTGGGGCATGTGCGAAAGCAGCTCCTCGGGAGCCCACCCGGGGAAGGACTCGAGAGATGACGAAGCGTCATCGGGATCGCCTATGACCAATGAGGTGGCGCCGCATGCGATGGCATCTTGTATGACCTGGTGCACCTCACCAGCTTCTGCATTCGGGTCGAGGGGGTATCCGACGTCCCAGCCCGGCATTTCCACCCAGGCGGGGCCCGGGTCTTCGGTCGAGGGATCTAGATACGCGATACCGGATAGATCTGATCGGGTGTAGAACGGGTCGATGGTGAGTCCTTCACCGAAATCGCGTTGCAGGTCGGCGATCGAGATCGACCCTTTGTGGTCTTCGAGAATCTTGTCTATCCACTGCGGCTTTGTGGTGGGCGGGAACAGGGCACGCCATTCGAGGTCGTTCATAACGTTGTTCATAAAAAAGCGCATTATTCGGCAGAAGGTCTGGCGAAGGGGTCCGCCAGCAAAGGGACGCCCGTGGATGTTCGATATAAACGAACGAGGTCGAACAATGCAATGCCGAAAGCGACAGATACGTTCAGCGATTGTTTGGTTCCGTACTGCGGTATTTCGAGGGCATAGTCCGTTAATGCGAGTACATCGGGCTGCACGCCGGTCAATTCGTTGCCGACGACCAGCGCCAGCGGGAAGTGTGAGGCATCGAGGTCGTCGACGAGCGTTGGTGAGTCCGTCAGTTCGAGTGAAACGATCCGATACCCCTGTTTTTTCAACGCGGTAAGTACGCGGGTGATGTCTGAGTCATGGCTCCAGGGGACGGTATCCTGGGCGCCGAGGGCAGTTTTGTGCAGGGCTCTGTTGGCGGGAGTGCCCGTAATCCCAGTGAGATACATTTTTTCGATCCAGGCGCCGTCGGCGCTGCGAAAGAAGGAACCTACGTTGTGGATGGATCGCACATTGTCTGCCACGGCGACGATCGGATGGCGCTGAACGTCCGCCGCGTTGTCCGGCTGCAGCCGGGGAATTTCCTCGTGTTCTAATTTTCGCATGAAATAAAATTACAGGAATCAATCGGGCATTGTCCGGGTTCTGTGAGGGCGAAGCTCTCCGATCAACGTGTGTCAGCGCTAATCAATGGAATCGCCCAATGTACTCTGGAGGGAGTTAGTATGAAAAACGGAACGATCCGATCCCTGTTCAGGATGAGCCTGTTTCCTGCGATTGTGATCGCATCGATGGCCTCGAGCCTGGTGTTTTCGGGATGCCAGACATTGAAAGAATTTGCCAGCCTGCGAAACGTTCAGTTCAGCCTCGGGCAGTTGTCCAATATCGATCTTGCTGGTGTCCGGCTGGATACAATCGATTCGTACAGCGATCTTACGCCGCGGGATGTCCTCAAGCTGACAACAGCACTGGCCCGAAGGGACGTCCCGCTGCGGTTTCAGCTGGACCTGAAAGCCCAGAATCCATCGGACAACCAGGTTGCCGCCCGGCTTGTGAAGATGGACTGGACTCTGTTTCTGGAGAATCGCGAAACGATCAGCGGCGTGATCGACGAAGAGCGCGTTCTCAATCCCGGCGAGCCCATCGTCATTCCCTTGATGATGGAACTCGAACTGATGCAATTTTTCGACGACAACATCCGGGATCTCGTTGAGTTGGGGTTGTCCCTTGCGGGCGAAGGGGGCGCTTCCAAAGAGGTGAAGCTGGAAGCCCGCCCGGTGGTCAACACCGTGCTCGGCCCCATAAGTTACCCCGGTCCTATAACGGTGGTCAATGCGTCGGTGGGGTAGCGATCCGGGCAGCTCCTGGCCGGAAACATGCACCGCACATCCCGCGTTTCGGGCGATAAACGACATCCAGTATATCATTTGAGCTCCCTTCTGCACTTTCTAATCTTTCGATACGATTTCCTTTGATAATTGCACTTGATGGTCCTGCAGGGGCAGGGAAAACGTCGACCGCCCGGGCTGTAGCGGACCACTTCGATTATTGCTACATGGATACAGGGGCCATGTACAGAGCGGTTACATTCGCTGTCTTAGAGAACGGCAGTTCGATTTCGAGGGACCACGTCCTGGACCTGCTGCCCGCGCTTTCCATGGAGCTGAAATACGAGCAAGGGCAAATGCACGTGTACCTGAACGGAAACGACGTGACGGGGCAGCTTCGGTCGCCGGAGGTATCCGATAACGTGAGCTTTGTCAGTTCTCTTCCCGCCGTGCGCGAGAAGCTGGTCGAATTCCAGCGAAAATCGGCGATAGCTATGGTCGAAGAAGGCACCGGCGTCGTAATGGACGGGCGTGATATCGGTACGATCGTATTTCCCGATGCGGACCTCAAGTTCTTCATGAGCGCTCCGGTCGAGGTTCGGGCCCAGCGCCGTTACAGAGAGCTGCTGGAACAGGGCGTGGAGATCTCGCTCGAGGAGGTCATGAGCAACGTCGCTGCCCGAGACGAGCGGGACAGCAAGCGGGCCATCGCCCCTTTGTGCAAGGCAGAGGATGCTATTCTCATCGATACGAGCACGCTTTCGTTTGATGAGCAGGTTTTGCTCGTTATTGAAAAAGTAAAGGAACGCCTCGTAAAGCAAGACGTATGAGCGGGTTACGTGATACCCTTTTCCCGGGCATATTCACTAGCATATTAACATATGTTAGTGATGTTACGCGAACTGTGCACAGCGGCCTGGTTTTACGCGGCTTTGCAACCATGCAAAGCCGCTCTGGCAGCGCGTATGCGCATCCGGCGCGTAACATCTGATAGGTTTGTGCTGCAGGATAAAGTGGTATCACGAACCTCACGTTGTTTGTCAAACCTAAAACCGGCGCTGACCCGCATTGTATTGAGGGCATTGGGTCAGCGGTAATATGTAAAACATGGGTCGGATTGTTTCCCTCATCGCATCCCTGGTTGCGGAACAGTGTACCCGGAGAACTATATGGCTGAAACCCAGCAAAAAACAGTAGAGGCGCCAGAAGAAGTTAATTCAGAGGCGCCAGAGAACCAAGCACCTTCGTCGGAGGACACTACTCAAGATGTAAACCCATCTGCAAAAGCGGATTCCCCCGAAGAGGCTGATGCAAAAGACCCGGATACCGAAAAGGCCGGCACAGAAAAGGACTCAAAGAAGGACGTTGAGGCGAAAGAGGCCGGTGAAAACGTCGAGGCCGCATCGGCGCCAGAGGATAGCGCTGAGCAGGAGGTGCCCGAGCAAAAAGACATCGAAGAAACGGCCGTTCCGGCACAGGAGAAGGACGACGTAGAAGCCGAATCCAAGGATGCCGTCAGCGAAAAGGCAGAAGGCACTGCAGAGCAGGAAGAAGAGGCACCCGAAGAGGCGGTTGCGACGGAAACCGAAGCCGAAGGAACTCCGCCAGACGACGGTGGCGAGGGGCTGGATATGTCGCGGAATATCGTCGGATACACGGGCGAAATTGAAGGAAAAGTCGTCACCCTGGAGGAGTTGGAGAGTGTGCCGGACGAGGAAGCCGGAGTCGACTACGATCAACTGATGCAAATGATCGACGAAACATTGACCAATGTTTCCGAGAATGAAATTGTATCAGGTAAAATCGTCAGCATTGGAGAGAAGGATATCGTCATAGACATCGGCTTCAAGAGCGACGGTATCGTTTCGAAGAATGAGTTTTCCAGAGAGCTAAATCCGGGCGACGAGGTGGAAGTGTATCTCGAGCGCATCGAAGATTACCACGGGCAGCTCGTCCTCTCGAAAATCAAAGCCGACACCGTCAAGCGCTGGCTGCGGATCGAAAAAGCGCATAGTGAGGAAGAGGTTCTCGAAGGCATCATCGTTCGCCGCATCAAGGGCGGTATGATCGTCGAACTGTTCGACGGTGTAGAAGCGTTTCTTCCCGGTTCCCAGATTGATGTCCGCCCCGTTCGAGACTTCGATGCATATCTCGACAAAAAGATGGAGTTCAAGATCGTAAAATTGAACCCCGTCAACGAGAACATTGTCGTCTCACACAAGGCGCTCATCGAGAAGGATCTCGAGAAGCAACGTCAGAACATCCTGTCGTCCATGGAGTCCGGTCAGGTGCTGGAAGGATCGGTCAAGAACATCACCGACTTCGGCGTTTTCATCGACCTGGGGGGCGTGGACGGATTGCTGCACATCACGGATCTCTCCTGGGGGCGTGTATCTCATCCTTCTGAGCTGGTCGAGCTCGATCAGAAGCTGAATGTCGTTGTGCTCGACTACGATAAAGAGCGCCAGCGCATTTCGCTCGGGTTAAAACAGCTCCAGCCGCATCCCTGGGAAAACATCGGCGAGAAATACAACGAAGGGGATGAAGTCGAAGGGAAAGTGGTATCCATCACCGATTACGGCGCTTTCGTCGAGTTGGAAAAGGGTATTGAAGGCCTCGTACACATCTCTGAGATGAGTTGGACCGAGCACATCAAACATCCCAGCCAGATGGTATCCCTTGGTCAGATCGTCAAGGTGAAGATTCTGAACATCGATCACGAGGGCAAGAAGATTTCACTGGGTATGAAGCAGCTGGAGCCCGATCCGTGGGATGGCATCGCCGCCCGGTATCCGGCCGGCACTGTGCTCCGCGGTATGGTGCGCAACATCACCAACTTCGGCGTCTTCGTGGAGATCGAGCCTGGCATTGACGGTCTCGTACACATCTCTGATCTCTCCTGGACGAAAAAGATCAAGCACCCTGCTGAATACGTGAAGAAAGGGCAGGAACTCGACGTCGTTATTATCAATATCGACGAAAAAGAACGCCGGATCTCGCTGGGGCACAAGCAAATCGAAACCAACCCCTGGAACGACTTTGCGAAAATCTACAGCGTGGGTACGGACGTTGAAGTCACGATCAAGCGGTTCCTTGACTCGGCCGTTGAAGTCGACCTCGGTCTTGAGCTGGAAGGCATCGTGCCGGGTTCCGAACTGAAGAGCGGTCCGAAGAGCTTCAAGAGCGCCTACAAGGAAGGAGATACGATTCAGGTGCGTGTGACGAAGTTTGACCCGAACCAGAAGGAGATCATCCTCAGTGAAACGGCGAAATTTCGTGCCGATGAGAAAGCCCAGAAAGACGCTGAAAAGCAGGAGAAGCGGGCCGAACAGGAGCGTGAGCGTAAGAGTGTGCAGGACTTCCAGAAGAAATCCAAGAAAGCGACCGGTCCAACGACGCTGGGTGAGTTGAGCGGGCTCGAAGACCTCAAACGCCAGATGGAAGCGGCCGAAAAGGCCGAAGCCGTCGCTGCGCGCAAGGCGGCTATAAAGGCCAAAGAGGGCGACGCATCCGACGAAGAGGCTGCCGAAAAAGAAAAGTCTGGCAAAGCGGCGAAGGCCGATAAAGCCGGCGCCAAAACGGAGGCCAAAACGGAGGCCAAAGCAGACGCAAGCGAAGAAGCGGCGGAGGCAGAAGCGAAGGTGGACCCTGAAACTCCCGAAGCCGGTAAGGCCGAAGTGAGCGAAGAAGCGGCGGAGGCAGAAGCGAAGGTGGACCCTGAAACTCCCGAAGCCG
>CAZGHT010000054.1:0-6785 GCA_964525535.1 uncultured Rhodothermaceae bacterium | reverse complement strand
AGCGAAGAAGCGGCGGAGGCAGAAGCGAAGGTGGACCCTGAAACTCCCGAAGCCGGTAAGGCCGAAGTGAGCGAAGAAGCGGCGGAGGCAGAAGCGAAGGTGGATCCAGAAACTCCTGAAGCCGGTAAGGCCGAAGTGAGCGAAGATAAAGCGGAGGCAGAAGCGGAGGAAAAGAAGGAAAAGCCCAGAGCTAAGAAAAAGGCCGCTTCAGCCAAGAAAGAAGAAACCAAGAAAGAAGAAAAAGAGGACGAAGAGCAGGAAGCCAGTGCTGATGAAGAAGAAAAATCGGCTGAGGGTTAAATCCCCCTCCATCGAGCCCGTCTTTTTCGCAGCACATTCCAGGCGCACGACTACGTGATTGCCTTTCGCCCTGAAAGCCCTCCATCCCGGGATGGAGGGCTTTTGGGTTGCTTTCAAGCCTATTTTTTCAAGCCTATTTAATGCTGAGGGGTGGGCATTTCATCCTGACGATGAGGTCGATGGGTATCCGGCCAGCCACTTCGAAAATGCCGCGATGTTATTCGAAGCGATACATTGGGCGGCGAAGCGTTCGCCGACGAGGGGGCCGAATTTAAAACCATGTCCCGAAAATCCGGTGAGTACCCAGGTAGGTCCCAGGGAGTGAACGATGAAGCGTTCCTGCTCGGCAACGGTATAAAAACAAGACCTGAATCTAGCCAGAGCGGCTTTCTGCAACGGCAGGACCCGTTTTCTGGCTATGCGGAGAATGGCGAGGTCCCGGTCCTTCAAATCTCGATCCCGGTCGGGATGCCCTTCCCTGCTGAACCGATGATCGCCTACTTTCAGGCCTGTATCTTCCCGTGGAGGGACGATGTACAGGCCTGTAGAGGGGTCGATGTCGAGTATCACAGGCATGGAAGCCCAGTCAACCTCCGTGTGGTCGGGCGGGTCGAGGTAAAGCACAACCTGCCTGGAGGGGGTCACGACGGGTTGTAAGGCGGGCAAGAGGTCGGGGAGCCAGGGGCCTGCCGCAACGACCAGCAGATCGAAGGCCTTTTCCGTTCCCCCCTGTTCGTATACGACCGCTCGTGCCGGGTCGACCCGGGCAATCCGTGTTTCTGCCAGGATTCGCACCCCCTTCCTGCGCAGGTAGTTGGTCAGCGATTCAAGGATGCGCCGGGCGAAGAGCAGGCCCCCCGAAGGGAGATAATACCCGAGCGGGACGTCAGCCGTGTGGAGGTAGGGATACGTTTGTCTCAGTTCCTCGGAGCCCATCGGCTGCACCGGAATTTGTGCCTGCCGGAGTGCGTTGAGCGACCGGGAAGCCCACGCCGAACGATCGGCACTGAGAACCAGTGTGCCGGTCTCTGCATAATGAACCACACCCAGCTCCTGCCACAAACGATTCCAGGCGTCGAAAGCCTCTCCGACCATATGCATATAGCCTGTATGATCGCCATACGGATATCGGATCAGGCGGTGCTCGTCGTGCGAAGATCCGGAAGGATTGGGTATGGCATATTGCTCGAAGAGGGTGACCTGGTATCCTGAGGAAACCAGCGCTCGCGCGACCGATAAGCCGATGATTCCTGCGCCGATAACTGCCGCATGCACCTCGTAGACCCCTCAGACCCTGAATAAATAGCTCAACTTGATGAAAAAACCGTCGTTAATCCGCTCGAGACGATTGAACCTGAACGAATGGGGCTCCCTGGAGCTATTACCGTAGCCAAAAAACAGAACGGTGCCGGGACTGGGACGGTACGAAAACAGCCAGTCTACCCGGAACCGATTCGACCTTTCTCGGGACGTTCGGGAATAGATGCCGGTATCCCGGTCGAGGATGAGAATGGGACCGTCCGTTCGGGAGTCGTCTCTGAGAGCGTCTACGAAGTTTGAGTCGTATTGACCCACCAGGCGAAGGAAGAGGGCCGGCGTCACCTGGTACTCTACCTTGAGGCGAGGAACACGCCGAATGCCTACGGTGCTTTTATCGCCTGCACGGACGTAGTGCTGGTGGTTGTACAAAAAGTTGAATCGCAACTGATTCGTTGGATTCCAATTGAGGGTTAAGGTGAGGAAGTAGATGTCGGCCGGAGCCCATTCGAAGAAGTTGTCGTCCCGACCTGCTACGAAGAAAAGCCGGCCGGAAAAGGTGTTCAACTGCGGGGTATTGAGCGTCGTCCAGAACCCCAGGTTCGTGAGGCGATCCGTTCCGGTATAGGCCACCGTATCCACCGGTACCCCATTCGTGCGGCGTTCGATGAAATAATCCGTATACAGGTTTTCCGGATACTTGAACGATTCGTAGAAGACGGACGTGCCGCCGGACCAGCCGCCCCGCAACTGGTAACTCGTGTTGCCATGCAGCTTTCTGTCATTAGGTCCGGTGCCGCGAGTGAACCGGTCGTAATCCCAGCGCCCGTCGAGCGTAAATCCCGTCGAGAAAGATTCTACGAATTCCCCTTCGTCTCCGAACCACGTCACACGCGGTCTGAACGTCATCTGAGCGACGCCGACACGAGTGATGAAGCCCGATTCAGCGTTGAAGTTGCCGTGGAAACCGGTGGAAGAGAAGGTGGCTCCGTATTTACGCCCGGACGCAGCTGCGGAGAAGGTCCACATCGGGGCCGAGATCATGTCGCCGCCCGCATCCCGCGTGAAGCTCATCCCGGTTTGATACGTTAACGAATAGATCCGAGAAAAGACGAGCCGGCCGTCAACGGCGGCGACCCGGTTCCAGTGGGACGGATCGTTCTTGTCCGTATACGTCAATCCCACGGTATTTTGTCCGCTCAAATCCTGGCGGAGCCGTACCGCGTTGAAGTACACCGCCTCCAGGTCAGCCAGGTACACCTCGTCGTTATCGATGGCAGACAACAGGGCGATGTTCGTCTTGCCCGCCTTCCCCGTAAGTTTTGCTGCACTGAGTGGGTTGGATATGCGACGGGTGTAGATTAACTGGGTAGGAGACTGAAACAGCTCGATGCCATCGAGAAAGAAGGGGCGTTTTTCCGAGATAAAAACAGCCTCTCTCGGGTCGAACTGGATTTGAGCCACATCGGCTTCGACCTGGGAAAAATCCGGGTTTACCGTGGCATTCAAGGTCAGGTTGTTCGAGATGCCCCATCGAACATTCATGCCGAGCGGATCCCGCACATCTCGCTGCCAGGAGGCCGGAGAGGCATCGCGGCTCACCGTGCCGGTGACCTCGGGGTTGATGTCGAGAACGAGGCCGCGCCGCAAATTCTCGAGGGCTTGCAGCGTACCGTTCTGGGCCATGAAGGATGCATTCCCCTGCATCACTTGCGTCCATGTACTGGTGTAGCCCGAATGCTGGATTTTGCGTATGACGTTGAATCCCCAATCCTGGACATAGTCGGATTGATAACGCAGGCTCTTGAACGGGATCTCGATCTCTAGCTGATAGCCGTAGTCGGTCAGAACGCCTTTCGAAGTGTACACAAAGTCAGGGCTCAGGTCGACGGTATACGAACCGGTGCTCGAGCTCGAAAAGTTCCGCGGCTGTGCGTCTCTAAGTATGCCATCAGCCTGTTGGCCGAGCGGATTTGCCCCGAATATAAAAGCCTGCCGGCTGTCGTTATAGGTGTCCAGGACGAGGTAAACATAATCGTCATTGACGATTTTATCGCGATCGGCCAGATTGGCACGCACCTCGCCGTTGGTGTCGTATGCCTGGATGCCGAAATAGATGGCCGTAGGCGAATACCAGGCATATACGACCGTGGAATCGGAAATCGCCTTACCGTCTACCGGTAAATACTGATAAAAGCCACCGAACCGGGCAGCGTCAGCCCATACATCTTCGTCCAACCGGCCGTCGACGAATACCGGCTGGCCTTCATGCCGGGGGAGGTGTACCCGTTTGGCCGGGAGAGATGCAGACGGGGAGGTCGAATCGGGTGAGGAAAATGAATTCGCTTTCGCCGGGGGCGGCAACCAGGTAATGAGCTGAAAGATAACAGCCGGGAGGGAGCACAGGAGAATTACAGGTCGGTACATGTTAGCACAGGCCGAGAGATAGGTGATTGAGGCGGGCTTGGCGCATCACGCAGGCACATCACATGGCGGTGGATCAAGGTAGTGAAAAAAAAGGAATCAAGCTGATCCGGCCTCAAAGGCCAGCTGGGCGGCAGCCAGGTCCTCGAGGGCGGTCCCGACCGACTTGAACAGCGTGATTTCGCGATCGCTCGTTCGTCCGTGGTGAGCAGAACGAGTGAGTGCGAACAGGTCCGCCGCAATGGACCGCTCGGAAATTACGCCCTTCTGGATCGGCTGAATGAGATCGCCGGCTTCCGCCAGCACCCCTTCTCGGGTGTCGACAAATACCGTGGCTCGCTTGATGCAGGCATCGTCGGATTCTCGCATCTCCGGGGTAAACCCACCGATAAGGTCGATGTGATGCCCCTGGCGCAACCAGTTTCCCAGAACCAGAGGAACGGTGCTCGACGTTGCGCAGGAAACGATGTCGGCCCAGGGAACCGCGTCTTGCAGGCTGCGGGCAGGGCGAGCGGGGATCTGCTCTTTCTGAAGTGCATCGGCCAGGGATTGGGCTTTTTCTGCGCTGCGACCCCATATTTGTACCTCATCGATCGAGAAGTTGTTTACGTACGCTCGCACGACATAGGGAGCGAGGGCTCCCGTACCGACCATGAGAAGCCGTCTGCTGTCGACACGTGCGAGGTAGGTGGCTGCGAGCACGGAGGCGGCGGCGGTGCGGTACAGCGTGAGAGCGCTACCGTCGATTACGGCAAGAGGGGCGCCGGTGTTTTTATCGAACAGCACATAAGCGCCCTGGGTGGTAGGCAGGTTCAGCGAGGCGTTCGAAGGATACACATTGACCATTTTGACGCCGGCATACCGGGCCGTGGACCGACCGGGGGATGACTCGCGGTTCCAGGCTGGCATGATGAGCAGGGTAGCTTCGGCATGATTCAGCGATATTGAATGGTGGTGCCGGAGAGGAGCCTCGGCTCCATGCTTGAAGATGTCTCGCAGGGCCTCGACGAGCGAGACCGGGGAGAGGAGCCGGCTCAATTCTTCCGCAGAAATGACGCGCATGATACAGGCGATGGTATAAGGCATTCGTGGGCCGGCCGAATCGCGGCAGCCCCTCTGGACATTCCGGGGGAGTCGATCTGTTTGCGGGATCAATCTACATTATCGATCTGCGCTTTCTGCAATTTCCCGCTGTAGTCGACATAGACGGTCTTCGTCTCGGTGTAAAAGTCGAACACTTCCCAGCCCCCTTCGCGATGCCCGTTGCCGGTTTGTTTGACTCCACCGAAGGGCATGTGCGCTTCCGCGCCGATCGTGGGGCCGTTGATGTACGTTATACCGGCATCGAGATCCTGCATGGCGCGAAAGGCAATCTGAACGTCTTTAGTATATATCGAAGAAGAGAGGCCGTAGATGGTATTATTGGCGATCTCGACGGCCTCTTCGTACGTATCGAACGAGAGGACCGAGATAACCGGACCGAAGATCTCTTCTCGGGCGACCCGCATCGAGGGCTCGACGCCTGTCAGCACAGTGGGTTCGAAAAAGACGCCCTTTTCTAGTCCGGGCCCGTGAGCTTGCTTACCTCCCAGGGCGACGGTAACGCCTTCGTCGCGGGCTACAGACATGTATCCGTTAACTTTTTCCAGCGCTTTCTGGTTGATGAGGGGCCCTACATCGACACCGTCGTCGTTGCCGTATCCGAGTTTCAGCGATTGTGCAGCCTCGATCAGGCGTCCGACAAACGCATCGTGGATCGAGGTGTGGACGATAAGCCGGCTGGTCGCGGTGCATCGCTGCCCCGTAGTGCCGAAGGCGCCCCAGAGAACGCCCTCCAGCGCCAGGTCGAGGTCGGCATCGGGCATAACGATCTGCGGGTTCTTGCCGCCCATCTCCAGCGAGCACCGTTTGTGGAGCCGCCCGCAGGTGGATGCGATCGAACGCCCCGTCTCCGTCGAGCCTGTAAAAGATACGGCATCCACGCCGGGGTGTTCTACGATCGCTGCCCCTGTGGTCCCATCGCCCTGGATCAGGTTGACGACGCCCTCCGGAAGCCCGGCATCGAGAAAGACCTGGACGAGCAGCGCACCGCTATGCGGAGCGTCTTCGCTCGGTTTGAACACAACGGTGTTGCCGGCCGCGATGGCGGGAAACATCTTCCAGGTCGGCACGGCGACCGGGAAGTTCCAGGCCGTAATAATGCCGCATACGCCGATGGGGCGTCGTATGCTCATGTTGAATTTGTCTGGCAGCTCACTGGGAACGGTAAAACCGAATAGCCGCCGGGTCTCGGAACCGGCGTAATAGGCCGTGTCGATGGCTTCCTGGACATCTCCTCTAGTTTCCGTAAAAGGCTTGCCCATCTCACGAGTCATCTCGAAGGCGATTTCGTCTTTCCGTTGTGTGAGAAGGTCGCCGATAGCTCTGAGTATGTCTCCGCGCTGAGGGGCGGGTTTGCGCTTCCAGCGCTGGAACGCTGCCCGGGCTGCCCTGACCGCCTCGTCTACATCGGCCGTTTCTGAGGCCGGAAAAGCTCCTATGAGATCATCGTGGTTGGCAGGGTTGTAGTCGTTGAACGTATTCCCGGACGCTGCCGGTTTCCAATGGTTAGCGATGAGATTATTGAACAGGTTTGACATAAAAATACAGTCCTTTGACTCGTTGGTTAGGGCGTCACACTCTACGTTCGCCCGTTTAAACGGATCCCGGATCAGAAATCCTCGCGAGCGAAACATATTGGGTAAAGCTTCATTTGGATCCCTGCTACCTATTCATGGATATTAGCCCTACATTAATAACGGATG
>CAZGHT010000053.1:32448-37692 GCA_964525535.1 uncultured Rhodothermaceae bacterium | reverse complement strand
GCATCGTTCGTTGTCGTAAGGTCCACTTTACACACGATTTCAGAACACACGGCTACAGCGTTTACCATTGCAGATTCGCGTCTATGATTTATGCTGCCGTTCAGATGGTAAACCGCTCCACTCGAGTCGCTACGAATATATCGCTGGGTGAAACAATCGATATGAGTAATGCGTGTGGAAACCATATCCACGTTCATAAGAAGGTTGCAATACCCTCTTTCCACATATCAACTACGAGAAAGAAACACCCAGAAACCGCTACAACCTAATCGCTGAAAGCCTATGTACGTTCCACGCCAGCAACGCATGCTGGACCAATATCTTCAGGAAATTGGCCAAATCCCATTGCTCGTTCCTGATGAAGAGGTAAAGCTCGCGCGTCGTATCAAGCAAGGAGATCAAGAGGCGCTTCACAAGCTTACACGGGCAAACCTTCGTTTTGTGGTCTCCGTTGCCAAGAAGTACCAGGGACAGGGCTTGACGCTCGCCGATTTAATTAATGAGGGCAATTATGGCCTGATCAAAGCGGCTCAGCGTTTTGATGAAACCAGGGGCTTCAAATTCATCTCGTATGCGGTCTGGTGGATTCGTCAGGCCATTCTGCAGGCGCTTGCCGAGCAGAGCCGCGTGGTGCGCCTCCCGCTGAACCGCATCGGCACTATCTCGAAAATCCGCAAGACGAGCGCGCGGCTGGCGCAGACCCACGAACGGCAGCCCAATATCGAAGAACTGGCTCGCGAACTTGACGTCGACGTCGAAAAGGTGCGCGAAGCGATGCAGCACACCGGTCGCCACCTCTCTATGGACGCCCCGTTCAACGAAGACGACGACAACAGCCTGCTCGACGTGTTGCCGGATGACGAGGATACGGCGCCCGACGATACGCTGATGGACGAATCACTCAAGATCGACATCGAGCGTGCGCTCAGCCTGCTTCATCCTCGAGAAGCTGAAATCACCCGTCTGTACTTCGGCATTGGCCGCGAGCATCCCCTCACGCTCGAAGAGATCGGCCAGCGCTTCGGTCTAACACGCGAACGTGTCCGGCAGATTAAGGAAAAAGCCCTCCGAAAGTTGCGCCAAAAACACCGCCGCGAAGAACTCCAGATGCATATAGGTTGACCACACCCCTCCAGCGTCGCTGAGGCTGTGGTATTCACTCCAGAAGGGAGGTATCACCCTGCCCTAGAAAGGAAGCGAGGTGCGTACCCTGTAATACAGGTCGTACCTTTCCGAAGTGAGCACATCTGAGGCGGGTTGTGCGATGCCGAAGGCATGCATGACCTGAAGGACTCCGCCGATCGTCAACGCATTTTTCAACTCCACGCCGAGGCCTGTGCGCCGGGTGACGATGTCGCCGCCCTCCCATACAACCCCTGCATCGACAAAAGCCGCCGCCGTCGTAGCGCCCAGAGAGACCAGCCCCAGCAGGGTCGTTTCCAGACTGGGAATGAACGGCATTCTATATTCTGCCGACCCGAAGAGCAGGCGGTCGCCGTAGGCGAAGCGGCGGAAACCCCGAACCCGTTCGCTGTTCGACAGGGAGAGGGTTCCTAATTGCGGGGGGGAGAGCTGGATGTCGTCAAATCGTGCAAATCCAGGGCGGTTCTGGTTGAAGCTGCGCCCCGTCAGCGCCTGTGCTTTTCCCATGAGATAAAGCCGGTGCAGGCCGGGCATGGGAAGGATGCTGAAAGCCGTGAGGTCGCCGCGGACGTATCGAGTATCGCCCCCGAACCAGCGCGACGCTCCGGTCAACCGGAGCTGCAGGCCGGCTCCATCGAGTGGATGAATGACGTTATACCGATACGGGCGTTGCGTTTTTCGGGTGAAAGAGATGCGCAAGTCGGTCTGTTCACCCTCTTGCGGCGCCTGAGCGGCGTCGGCTTCGGCTTCGAAATCGCCCGGGTTGAGCAGAGAGAAGGCGGCGTGGCGCAGGCGTACGGATAGACGTGTCGCCGTGTACGGGCGTACCATGAGATCCAGCGGCCAGTGGACCGATCCGTCCCCGCCATCGAGTTCGGTGACGGCGTAGGTCGATCCGTAGGCGGTCGCTGTCGGGAAGAGCCGGTAGACATTAAACGCCAGAGACGGTTTCAACTGGTTGTTTATGTAGGCCAGGAGGCCAAAGCTGTGGTCGAGCGGACGAGGGATGGACAGGCCGGCCGAGACTGCAATATTGTGTTTGGCCAGCGGTTCCGTCCAGGACGTGAAGCCGAATACCCCCCAGTCGTTTTCATGATTGTAATAGGGGACCCCCAGTGAAAACGCGTGGGTTATGTTCTTCAGGGCGCGATAGGGATAGCGAGACAGGATGGCGTCTCCGGCCGGCTCGATGTTCTGCGGTATGTCTGAAGGAGGCCGGTGGCGGGTCCAATAGGAATAAGCCTGGGGGACTTCGACGGGCGGTTGTACGGTACGGCGGGCGGCGGAGATGCGGTAGGCTTCGTCTTTCTGCTTCGAAACACTAGCGGCAATAATGAGCGATCCCTGCGGGTAGATCGAGTCGGGTTTGACCCAGTCGTAGACCGAAGCTCCGGTTGCCAGGCGCGTGACGCGGTGCGTGGAATCGGTAGCGAGGTCATGGATGAACACGTTGGGGATCTGATCGCGCAGCGAAGTAAAAGCGACCTGTGATCCGTCCGGGCTCCATACAGGGTACTGGTTGTCGGAGGTCTCGTCGAGAAGCTTCCGGGTTTTTCCGGACGATGGGTCCAGCACGTAGATGGTTCTGAGACCCTGTGGATCGAAAACGGAAAACGCAATACGGTCGGTTTCTGCGTGCCACTTCAGGGAAGAGAGTTGAACGTCCCCTTCGAATGACGTCAACGCCGTTTCGCGCCCCGTTTTCAGGTCGAGGACGAACACGTCGGCTGTCCCGCCGTTCGATCCGATGAAGGCCAATCTGGATCCATCGGGAGAAAAAGAAGGAGCCACGGCGCGCCGGCTGTGGGTGAGCCGATGGATCGTCCCTTCCTGGACATCGACCCGAAAAAGGTCGTTCACGATAGAACCGAATTGCCCTCGTGTGCGACGTGCGAATGCAATGGATGTCCCATCGGGACTCCATGCGACCGGCGACTGGATGGCTCCGTCGGCAAGGATCTGGCTCGAACCGTCGGACGGATCGAGGGCAAAGAGCCTGACGACGGGGCGCGCGAGTGAGGTCAGCGACAGCACGGCGAGGCGGGTCGTGTCCGGGCTGAATTGTACGTCGTAGAGGTACTGGCCGGGAACGGGCAGCGGGTCGGCGCCGAGGGAGTCTGCATTCTCCATCTGGCCGGCGATCGTGTTGTAGTACACATTGATGTGCCGGCGCCACTCGTCGTAGAACGAGCGATACGAGAGGTCGGTGACCTCTTCGAAGGCCGTGTAGAAATCGTGGGTCTTGAGCAGCCCGAGGAGCGAGGAAGTCCGATGCTGCAGAATGTGAGCGAGCGTGGAATCGCCATACTGGCTTGCGATATAGCGTACCTGAGCATTGCCGACCGCATACTGAAGACGGCCGTTCCAGACAGAGAGCCCGTCGTTGTAGGAGAGGCGATCGTCGAGAACGGCTGTACGCAACCACCGTTCCCCGCGCGTGGCGTGCCACAACTCGGTCTGGTATTGGGCCAGGCCTTCCGTCCAGAAGCCGGGCATGGGGTCGCCGGTCAGGAAATCAGCGAGCAGGCCTCGATTGCCGCGGACGGCTTCGCCGTGAAAAATATGGGCGAGTTCGTGAGATAACACCGTCCGAAGCCACTTCGTATTCCCCGTCCATTGACGGGCCACGTCGTTCACGTGCACCCAGATGTTCGTGTACCCCAGACGAGAGGCAAAGCCGTTCAGGATTTCGTCTTCATCGGACAGATAAACCCTGATCTTCTCGTCGAATTGAACATTCAGGTTTTTTGAAAGGGCGGCGTAACTGGCTTCCGCGATACTCGCGGCCTCGGTTTCGATACCGGCCAGCCGGCTCGGATACATGATCTTGAAGTGCCGGGTTTCGGCTACCTGCCAGTCCAACTCCGGGTGGTTTCGACCGCTGAAGGTGTTGAATCCCTGAGCCCGGGCGGATGAGATCGAGGGCCATGGCATCGATGACTGCGGCATCAATGGCAATAGTATCGATGACCACAGCAGTCCTACGAAAGCAGCAGCCGTATATACCAGCCTTGGTTGTGGCATTGTGGAGGTCTTTAATAAGTCGTATATTAATAATCACGTACGCCGAATGCGTTTGTAAAGACGTTCATTTCTTATAATCTTTTCGACAACGAAACGGTTCACGTTTCGGCCCGTCTTTCTGTTTATCTTTTTCGTGTCCATGTTGCGATACGTTGCCGTGCCCCGTGTCTCATGCGGCGCCATGGCGGCGCGCGCCGGAGTAAATCGCGATGGGGTTCGTACGGGAAAAGCCTCTCTTTCTTCGGCGACGAGGCTATGACAGAAGGTTGACATAGGCCTGTAGTTATGTTACCTTCGTAGTTCCAACGATCAGAACGTACGCATGGAAAACGTGTCATACGATATACAGGATGGCGCTCTCAGGCTATTCAAGAGCAGCCAGGTAGCCAGGCCGGTGGTTCCAATCCTCGAAGAACCGACGTTGTTCTATCAGCCGCCCTATCAATCTATGCTGGAAGACGAACTGGCCTGGCACTTTGCCAAATACCTTCACGAAGAAGCTTCTTTTCAGGATTATGCGAAGATAACCACTCCGTATGCGACCTTTCCCGTCGATTTTCTGGTCGAGCTGGGGAAACAGCGCATCGGCTTCATGTGCGGCCTCATGGAGGGTGACAACGAACGTGCAGAATCCGGATTCAAGGATGCACTGCTGATCGATGCAGGCGGCGTCGATGTGTTGTATCGATTTCGGGTGCAAGACATCCGGGATCGTTTACACGATTGTCTGCAGCTGGTCGCCGTGTGGAATCCGGGATTATTCAGCACTCGCGGGCTGGTGAATCTCGAGAGGCTTTCTTCGGCTGAGTCCCGTGCGTTCGCCCCCTCGTACAACCAATCTATTTTCGTCCTTTCTCTGTCCGGGCAGAAACCGCTGGAGGATGTATATTTCGACGAGCCATTTACGTGGCCAGGGGCTGCTGAGACGCCGGTGGAGGTATTGTTCAGGAGGATGAGCCGGCAATATCCGGCGGCCTGGATGTTCGAATACGAAAGAGCGCTTGCCTATTACGGAGTAACGGACGACGTATTGAGGCGCAAGTGGCCGAGAAGCGCCTGACGACAATGCCTGACGAC
>CAZGHT010000053.1:0-32348 GCA_964525535.1 uncultured Rhodothermaceae bacterium | reverse complement strand
GCCTGACGACAATGCCTGACGACGTGGAGGTCGCGCGTATATAGTGTGTCGAACGGTCCGAACACCGGTAACCTGTGCAGGAGGTTCCTTCATCAGTGAGGTTACCGGGTGTCCGACCTGACGGCTCCGTGATTAGCCTTCTTCTTCCCCGTTGGGAAGGGAGACACGGGGCTCGTTGGCTGTTTTCGGGGTAGATGCCCGGTTCAGCATTCCCGCTACGTCGATGCCTGTAGAGGCTTTCAGGCTTTCCAGGAGGGCGGGTGTCGATCCGGCAATCTGGCTGAATACAGCCGGCACGCCAGATCCCGGCTGGCCGCTGTCCACCACCGTAATTTTGTCGATCTCGAGATTATCGACGGTAGCGACCACTTCCTTCATGATTTCCGGCAGCATCTGGATCAGGAACAGGCGTTCGGCGTCGGGGCCGGCCTCCTTCCAGAGGTCCAGCTTGCGGCGGAGCACTTCGACCTCGGCGCGGCCATCCTCGAAGATGCGAGCGGCGTTCCCTTTAGCGATTTCTTCTTTCGCCCTGCGTTCGGCTTCGGCCTTGACGACGACGAGGGATTGCTGGCGTTTCTCGGCCAGTGCGATTTCCTCTTCGGCAAGCGCCTGCTCTGCCTTGGCCTCGGAAACTTTAGCGCTGACGCTGACCTTGGCTTCTTCGGCTTCGGCCTCGGCGGCGAGTTGCGCTTTGACGATACGCACCTCGTTTTCGGCTTCGGCGATGGACTTATCGGCTTTGGCCTGAGCCAGCTTGGCCTGCTCGAGCTGTTCGGCTTCGGCGATTTCAGCCGTAGCGATCAGCCGGGCTGTACGTTGCCGGCCAATGGCATCGAGATATCCCCGGTCGTCCTCCACGCTTTGTATCTTTAACGTGTCGAGTTGCAATCCGAGGGCGCTGAGGTCGTTGTCGGCTTCGTCGACGAGCGTTTTGGCAAATTTCAAGCGGTCTTCGTTGACCTCCTCGGGGGTGAGCGTCGCTAAAACGCCGCGCAGGTTGCCTTCGAGGGTCTCTTTGGCAATGGCCTGGACTTCGTTGAGCGGTTTGCCGAGGAGTCGTTCGACGGCATTGTTGATCTCTGGTTCGTTGGAGGCGATTTTGACGTTGGCGATGGCGCGCACGGTGAGGGGAATACCGCCTTTCGAGTACGCATTGGAGACCAACAGGTCGATAGGGATCGTGTTGAGCAGCAAGCGGTCGACACGCTCGATGATGGGATACCTGAAGGCGCGGCCTCCCTTGATGACGCGATATCCGAGGCTGCTGCCGTCGGCCAATCGGCGCTTTTTACCGCTGAAGATGAGCACTTCATTCGGCTGGCAAATTTTGAGGTTCGCCTGGATGATACCGAAGATCGTGAACAGGGCCACGATGCTTATGAAGGCGATAATGATTCCTTCCATGATAAGATCTCGTAGAATTTGTATTTAGTTTGGCTTGACCACTTCGATGATACCATTCTCTGTACGCACGACGACTACTTCGTCTCCCGGTTCGAAGACCTCGCTGGAGGTTTCGTCCAACGAACGCGCAAGGAGGCGCACTTCGTTGCCCTTGACGATCAGTTTTATCTTCCCGCGTTCTTCGCCGGTAAAAGGGATCAGCACCCGGCCGGTAAGCCCTTTCATGTCGCGGGTAGTAATATCGCTGGAGATATGTTGATAAGCGACCTTTTTGATCAGATAGTTGCCGCCGAATCCGACCAGCAGGCCTACCGTGGTCGCCAGAATCGCGGTTAGCGGTTCCACGGTGCCTGCCCAGTTGAGCAACGACCCGGTGAGGCCGAAAAAGGCCGCAAAAAGGAACAGGGTGCGAAGCGTCAAGAGATCGACGAATCCAGGGCCGGCCCCGATATCGCTGTCAATATCGGCATCCATATCAGTATCCATGTCGACGTCGAAATCGCCGTCGACATCCAGATCAACATCGGCGTCTGCGTCGGCATCTCCTCCGAAGATAGAAAGGAGGACGAAAAAACCGCCAACCAGAAGACTGACAAGATAGATGGTGCTCATGGGTCACGTAGGTATATGGTACACATGACCATGATACGATAAAATTAGATGTTACGTTGCGTAAGGTGTCAATTTATTGCCCGGAAAGGCGCTCCAAACCCGCCCGGGCAGCGACGGAAAAATGGACCAAAGGAAAAAAGGCCACTCTCGGATGAGAGTGGCCGGGAGTACGGCGGGCAAATACCCCTTTTCGGGACGAAAAGGGACTCTTGTGAGAATCGGTATTATTCGTTGACTGGCGTTACGGCCGAAGAGTCTACTTCACCTGTTCTGATCCGGTAAATTTTTTCCACGGGAAGGATGAATATCTTGCCGTCGCCGATTTCTCCGGTCCGGGCTGTACTCATCAAGGTGTCGACAACCGTGTCTACGAAGGATTCAGTCACGCCGATATCGAGCGCGACTTTGTCGTTCAATTCGTGTTTGTACTTGGCGCCGCGATAGGTTTCCACCTTTTCTTTTTCTCCGCCGTGTCCTTTCACGTGAGTTACCGTTATGCCCTGTACATCGGCCTCGTACAAAGCATGCAGTACGTCGTTGAGCTTTTCTGGCCGAATAATCGCTTTGATTAATTTCATGGGAGTAAGGAGCGGGCTAATGTTCTGAATCTACTGAGCGTAAGTCCTGGATGCCGGCCGTCACACTGAACGCATGGAGATCCCCTTGCGTTCAGCATGATGCAGGCATCGAAGAGGGTTTTATGCAGGTATGAGATCCTGGCTTGTGGAAGGGATCAGGTAGGCTTCTGTGCCGTGTTCGCCGATGTCCAGACCTTCCGTTTCGTGGGCTTCGCTCGCTCGGAGTCCCATCATTTGTTTGATGGGAAGGGCAACCGCCAGAGTGAAAAGCACGGTGAAGGCGCCGATGCATCCGATGCCTATGAGCTGGCAGACAAACTGAGACCAACCCGCAAGCTGCCCGAAGATACCAACGGCGAGTGTGCCCCAGATGCCGCACACGAGGTGCACGCTGATGGCCCCCACGGGGTCGTCGATCTTCAACTTCTGATCGATCAGGATCACCGAAAAGTAGACAATAAATCCGGCAATTGCACCAATGAGAATGGCCTCGCCGACGCCCATCTGATCGGCTCCGGCCGTGATGCCGACCAGACCTGCCAGGATTCCGTTGAGACTCATGCTCAGATCCGGCTTTTTGGTGTGGAACCAGGATACGACTCCCGCTGTGAATCCGCCGGCAGCGGCGGCCATCGAGGTAGTCACGAGGACGAGCGAGACGCCGGCCGCATCGGCCGTCAGTACGGACCCGCCATTAAAGCCGAACCAGCCGAACCAGAGGAGGAAGACGCCGATCGCCGCCAGGGGCATGTTGCTGCCCGGAATGGCGGCAACGCTGCCATCTTTGAGATACTTGCCGATTCGGGGGCCGAGCAGGAAGGCCATCATGAGCGCCGCCCAGCCGCCCACCGAGTGGACGATCGTCGATCCCGCGAAGTCGTAAAAGTTGCTCCCGCCGAACAGGCTCGAGTCCCCCGGGTTCAGGAAGCCCCCGCCCCAGTGCCAGGATCCCGTGATCGGATAGCTGAGACCGACGAGGAACGTGACGAACAGGAGAAAACTGCTCAGTTTGATGCGGCCGGCCACAGCGCCCGATACGATTGTCGCTGCCGTAGCTGCAAACATCGCCTGGAAGAAGAAGTCCGTGTACCAGGTGTATCCCTCGTTGTATTCAGGCGTGAGGTTGGCCGCGACGGCGGCGGCATCCGAAGGATCGATGGTGATGAAGTTCGAGACGGCGCCGAAGGATAAAAACCCGTTGAAATCGCCGGGATACATGACGTTGAATCCGAGCAACGCGTACGTCAGCAGGCCGATACATATGATCATGGTATTCTTGAATAAGATGTTGACCGTATTCTTGGACTGCGTCAATCCTGATTCCAACGTGGCGAATCCCAGGTGCATCAAAAACACCAGGGCGCCTGCCATCATAATCCAGAGATTATTCAGGGTCCACATGACGACGGAGCTGGACAGTTCATCGCTCGACACCTCCTGGGCGAACGTATCCCCGGGAGTCAGTGCAGAGCATATCACAACTCCGATGAGTAAAATGAGTGACCGGGCCATAGAAATAAAGGGGTTGGGTAATTGGGAATGAATGAGATCGTCTGGCCTGGCAGAATACAATTCCTTCGAATCGCATGGGTGGCTTCCGCCGAAGCTCGAAACGAATCTGTCGATCTTCCGCATGATCTCCCGGGTTGAAACAATCGCACCCCAGAGGATGGCACTCAGCAATCAGCGACTGATCTTGGATTGGCTTGGATCGTTTCTCGATCACTGACCTGTTAGGAGATCCTGGTGCGGAATATCGCTTGTTACACGTAATGATAAATTAGGCAAAATGACTTGTCAAGTTAAATTAATTACGTGAAAGCGCTTTTATTTTGCTGGAATTGTAATTTTTTAGGCAGAGACTTCCTATAAGTTAGGATGCGGGTCAGCTCCGGCGGGTCAAGCCGATCGCTACATCCCTTGCGGAATCCGATGCGGGTGCGTCCAATGTCATCGGATCCAGATCTTCTCCTGGCGAGCCAGCGGGTGAAGGTCATGGTAGGTGTGCTCGGCTCCGCATTCGAGGTGGATGCGTATCCATTTGATACTCTGATAGAGATTCCACATGAGCCGCCGCTGTAAATAATGGAGGGCCGGATCCAGAACGAGCATGTTTTCCTGGGCGATTCTTTTATGGAGTTCTCGGCGCGTCTTTTTGATGAGACGAGCCAGCCGGTTGACCGGTGTGGGCCCGGGGACGTCAAATTCGTCGGACAGCCAGTCGGCAATTCGTTCGAGAGAGGTCTTGGAAGGTCTCCGGAGGGGGGTCTTCCTTTTCTTACGGTATCCCGTGCCGGGCAGGTAGCCGGCCGTCTCGAGCCAGGCGGGATTTATATTTTGAATCCAGTTTATCTGAAACTGCTGAAAGAACTCATTAAACGCTTTCAACGTCGGCGAGACGAGAAATCCGTCCTGCCTGAATTCATTCCTGGTGCTGGATTGCTGCAGAAACATGCGAGGTTTGCCCAGCGCTTCGCACAGGGCATTAACGGCCTGTACTTCTTCCTGAATAGCCTCAAACACGGACAAACGTTGCCTGAAAGAACCCTGAACGAGGGGTAGCACGATATCGGGGTGTAAAGTACACTCGACAGGGATCGACATTTTATGCCAGAATTGCTGGTCGAAATCGGGGAGCAAGGCAAGCTGGCCTAGATGGGTTGCCAGAAGTTCCGTCAGTGGATGGCCGGCTTTTGAGGCATAGACCGCTTTAGAAAATTGAACCGACCCGTAGGGCAGCGTGATGACGCCGCGCAGGTCGTTGCTTATCGAACAGTGCGGTAGCTTCAGGTAGTGATCCAGGATGGACGGGTCGAAAAAGTCGAAGGAATACTGCGGGGCACCCAGCGCCAGCTTCAACGTGTAAGGACGATGGCAAAAGTGCCGTTTGTTCACTACACTTTCTAAATGCTTCTGCAGTGGATACACACAGGCGTTCTCTAACTTTTCTGGCATCAGTTTCGCAATCTGCTCGGCAATCGATTCATCGTCCAAGGCGCGAATGTGTGGATTAGGATGCCTGTCTCCGTACACGACGCTCACTCGCTCGCCCAGGATCAGCTCTTTGAGCACAGGTGTGAGCTCCTCTGCGTCCATCTCCATGCGGTCTGCAAGGCTGGGGAAGGGGATCCCATTAAAATTGCCGGACCTGAGGTAGTAGGTCGTAATGTGATGTAGAAAAGAAGTGTAAGGCACTGAGTAAACGAAACGCCATAGTTAATAAAGAAAACGATTATCCGTAATATCGGACCGAGCAAGGGGGTCTTAATCCAGGTTCGTCTCGTTCGTCATCAGATAGGGGTCTTGCGCAACCGAGAAACTATGTTGTCTAATAAATTACGTCCCCCCATGTTTGGTAGATTGGGTTGGTATTCGCATGTATTGAGGGTCACGCGTTCTACGCTCCTGCTCTGGAGTGTCATTTTATGGATGCCCCCGTTGCTTCCGGCACAGATCAGTGTCAAAATCACCTCTCCCGAAGGCAGCGATTTCGATTATTTTGGCGAATCCGTTTCGATTGACGGCGATTATGCTGTAATAGGCAGCTGGCTGGAAGACAACGACAACGGAAAAGATGCTGGTGCGGCCCGCGTATATCGACGAGCGGGGCCGGGCTGGGAAGAGGAAGCTGTCTTGTTGCCTGCGGACGGCGAGGCGGGGGATCAGTTCGGCTTCTCGGTGTATATCAACGGCGATTATGCCTTTGTGGGGGCGCCCAGAGACGACAACGAAAACGGGCCGTTTGCCGGGGCGGTCTATATGTATAAACGGTCCGGAACGGATTGGGTCGAAACCGGCCGCCTCATCGCGCCGGATGGAGAGCTCGAAGATCGATTCGGTGCGGCGATTTCGTCGCGGGGAGATCGCCTGATCGTCGGCGCTCCCGGGGCGTCGTTGGGTCGCGGGGCAGCGTACGTATTTCACGAGGTCGAGGGGCAATGGACGTTCGTCAATGCGGTGACAGGCGCAAACGGGCGTGTCGGCGACCAGTTTGGCTCTGTTGTAGCGATCGACGGTGAATACGCCATCGTCGGGGCAGGCCTCCACGATCACGAAGGCCTTTCTGATGCCGGCAACGCGTACATCTACGTATTTAATGGCGCCACCTGGGTGGAACAGACGGCACTCGGGTCTCCCGATGCCATTCCAACAGGCGAATTCGGCCGGTCGGTGGCTCTCACGGGGCCGTATGCGTTTGTAGGGGCCCCGGGCGAGGATCTCGCCGGCGATCGAGAGATCGGGGCTGTATACGTATACGAACGGAATGGTACGTCGTGGACGCAACGAGCCAAGCTGACTGCGTTCGATGGAGAGCCGGGCGACGCGTTCGGCTCGTCGTTGTCTGCCCTGGGGTCTTATGCGGTCATCGGATCCCGGTGGCACAGGAACAACCAGGGGGAGAAATCCGGCGCCGCCTACCTCTTCCGTCTCGACAATTCGGTCTGGGTTTCGGAAGCCCGGCTTCTCGCCGCGGACGGCGCCGTCGGGGATCAGTTCGGGAGCGCTGTCGGATTCAGCAACGAGCAGGTCATCGTTGGAGCGAGATGGGACGACAACGAAATGGGGCAAGACGCCGGCGCGGCCTACATCTTTCCCGTTGGCGGATCCGGTGTTCCGTCCTTGCTGGCCAGCGTGAGCAGTCTGGATTTCGGCGCCGAAGCCATCGGTGAAGACCAGGATCTCACGCTCACTGTGGCCAATAACGGGACCGCCGATCTGAATATCGCTTCGGTCCGCATCGAGGGCAGCGATGCCGTCCATTATCGGTTGGTCACAGGAGGCAGCGGAGCATTGCTGGCACCCTTGGCGTCCATCGATGTGGCCATCGAGTTTCGGCCGCAAAGCCCGGGGGTCAAGACGGCCACCCTGGTGATCGAGAGCAACAGCCCGGTTTCACCAGACCGTATCCCGCTGCTGGGTGAGGGCGTTGAAGGGTTGCAGCCCGGTGTGGCGCAACTGCTGGCCTCGCGCGGGGACGTAGCCACCTTTTTCGGCAGCACGGTTGCCGTGCACGGCGACTTTGCCATCGTTGGCGCCGAGGGCCAGAGCAGCGAGGAGCCGGGTGCGGCCTACATCTTTCGTCGAACCGGTGAGGGGTGGGTTCAGCAGAGCCGGCTGACCGCGCTGGATGGGCAACCGGGGGACCGCTTCGGGAGCGCCGTATCCATCAGCAATACCCATGCGCTCATCGGGGCGTGGAACCATTCCGATGCGCGCGGCGCAGCCTACGTGTTCATCCGGAGCGGGTCGGCATGGATCGAGCAGGCGAAGCTTACAGCCAGCGACGGCTTGCCGGGCGACCACTTCGGCCGCTCCGTGGCCATCGATGGAGAATTCGGCGTCGTTGGATCCTGGCAGGACGATAACGAACGCGGATCGGGCGCCGGCGCGGCGTATGTATACCGGCAATCCGGGGTAAACTGGTCGCAGCAAGTCAAATTGCTCGCGCCGGATGGCGAACAGGGAGATCGTTTCGGGAGTGCGGTCGAAGTCGAGGGCAACCGGGTGGTCGTCGGCGCGGCCAACGGAGGGTTTTTCGGGGAAGGGACCGCCTACGTGTTCTCGTGGCAGGACCCCGTCTGGGAGCCTGACGGAACACT
Source organism: uncultured Rhodothermaceae bacterium (assembly GCA_964525535.1). Taxonomy (GTDB): domain Bacteria; phylum Bacteroidota; class Rhodothermia; order Rhodothermales; family JAHQVL01; genus JAHQVL01. Next base: position 24,154 of record CAZGHT010000053.1, on the reverse strand, counting down.
CGTTCCCAGCGACGCAGGGTTGAGCGATGGATTCGGGACTACTGTCGCCATCGAGGGCGACCTGGCTGTTGTCGGTGCTCCCATCCACGATCAAAGCGCTGCCATCGACGAGGGGGCTGCGTACGTTTTCCAGCGGGCCCTGTCGGGCGAGTGGACCCTCATCACGAAGCTCGAGGCCGACGATGGCTCCAGCGGGTTGATGTTCGGCTCGTCGGTGGCGCTTCAGGGCGATGAAATCACGGTCGGCGCTCCCGGGGCCGACAACCAGCGAGGCGCTGTGTACGTGTTCGAGCGTTCGGGAGACCAGTGGAACCCGCAAGGCAAGCTCGTGCCGCCCGGCGGCCAGGATGGCGAGGCCTTCGGTCAGGCGCTCGGCTATACCGGGCTCGATCTCATCGTAGGCGCTCCCGAGAATACGAACGTCAACGGTACAGATGCCGGCATCGTCTATCTGTATGCGCGAGGCCAGAGCGCCTTTTCGTTCGAGTCGACCTTGCTGGCAACGGATCGCGTCATCCAGCCGCTATTCGGCTCGGCCGTTGCAATACACGATAACCTCGCCGTCGTCGGCGCAGAGGGCCAGGCCGACGACCCCGGCGCTGCTTATGTCTATGAGCGGACCCCGGGCGGGTGGGCCCAGGTCGAAGAGCTGGCCGCAAGCGATGGCGAGGCCGGCGATCTGTTCGGGCGATCCGTAGCGATATCGGACGACTATATCGCCGTAGGGGCGCCGGGAAGCGACCATCCTCAGGGGATCGATGCCGGCGCAGTATACATCTATTTGAGAGGCAGCCAGGGGTGGAGTGAGCAGGCGCGGCTCGTGTCGTCTTCGGTAGCCGCCCAGGACAGTTTTGGAGCGGCTGTCGCCATTGGGCGGGAGGTGCTCGCTGTAGGAGCCCCGTATGACGACTCCTCGTTGGGAGAGGACGCCGGCCGGGTATTTATCTTCACCCCGAACGGGCAAACCTGGATGGAGCGGGCTTCCATCGTCGCCCAGGACGGTCGATCGGGCGATCACTTCGGTAATCCGCTCGCCATCGACAATACCACGCTGGTCGTTGGAGCGCCGCAAAGCGGCCTGTTGGGCAACGGAGCGGTATACGCCTTCGAGGGCGCCGGGAACCAGTGGCGCCAGGAAGCCAAGCTGGAAGCCTCGGACGCGGCTTCCGGGGATGCGCTCGGCGTCTCTGTCGACATATACGATAACTTCATCATCGCAGGCGCCAGTCGCCATAACAATGCCAAAGGAGCAGCGTACGTCTTCCGCCGGATCAGCGGCATCTGGAATAGCGAGGAAGAAAGTAAGATCGAAAGCGTCGATGGCGATTCCAATGATCTGTTCGGCAGTGCGGTTGCGCTGAGTGAAGAGTATGCCCTGGTGGGCGCTCCGCTGGCTTTAAATGGGCTCGGCGCTGCGTACCTGTTCGAACGCGAAGGTTCTTCGACCTGGTTGCAGCAGAACAGGCTGCAGCCGGGGGACGAGGGAGGCGATTTGTTCGGGCAGGATCTGGATCTGGAGGGCACTCATGCGCTGATCGGCGCTCGATTCGACAGCAATGGCAACGGTATCGAAGCCGGCTCGGTATATCTCGTCTCTCTGGATGGAACGGTGTCTATCGTGAACAACGAGGACCCGATCTCTGTGCCCGACCACGCACGTCTCGGCCAGAACTATCCGAATCCGGCGCGCCGGTCTACCGTCATCCCGTTCTCGCTGGTCCATCCGGGTAGAGTACGGCTCGCCGTGTTCGACCTTCTCGGCCGGCAGGTCGCCGAAGTACTGGATGAAACGCGAGCGGCAGGTTCTCATGCCATCCCGTTGGATACGGCTGGATGGTCCAGCGGTACGTACTTCTACCGCCTCGAGACCGAAACGGGATGGCAGTCCCGGTCCCTCGTCGTCGTCAAATAGTCGGAGAGGCGAACGGATCCGTCAGCGGTAGGAGTGTAAATTGTACCCGCCAGGCGTTACATTACGTATGGATGTTACGCTTCTGTGCGCCATCGCTGAGCCACGACGCCTTTGAAAAGGCTGAAACAGGCGAAAACCGACGGCAGGGCCTTCTTTTAAAGCCGGCAAAACGGGGTGCTGCGCACAACCTGCGTATCAACACTTACGTACAGGGATCTATCTCTGATGCTGATACTCATCGAAGCCGCCCGAAGCCATGCACTCACGACGCCAGTTTATTACGCGAGGGCTTTCGCCGTTCGCTGCCGCTGTACCGGTCACCCTGAACAGTGAGGCGCTCCCGCGCCTTCTCGAAACTCTTCTCCAATACTCCGGCCCGCCTGACGAAGTAGCTCGCGATGAGTCGTTCTGGCGAGAGGTTCAGGAAGCCTTTACGGTAGATCGAAGCCTCATCAACCTGAATAACGGGGGGGTATCTCCCGCGCCGGCTTCTGTTCAAGACGCGATGAAGCGCTACCTGGACTATTCGAATCAGGCGCCCGTCTACACCATGTGGGACATTCTGGAACCCCAGCGGGAAGGGGTCCGCCAGCGAATCGCGCGTGACTTTGGCTGCGACGCCGAAGAAATCGCCCTGACCCGAAATGCCTCCGAAAGCCTGCAGATCTGCCAGCTCGGTATCGACCTCGCGCCAGGCGATGAGGTCTTGACGACCACACATGACTATGGGCGCATGATTACGACCTTCAAACAGCGCGAACGGAGGGACGGCATTCGCCTCGTCCAGTTTCCGCTCCCCGTTCCCGCCGAGGATCCGGATGAGGTCGTCCGGCTCTTCGAGTCGCATATCACGCCCCGGACGCGCATGATTTTGATGTGCCATATCGTCAACATCACCGGGCAGATCATGCCCGTTAAGCGCGTCGTACAAATGGCGCGTGAAAAAGGGATCCCGGTGATTGTCGACGGCGCGCACGCCTATGCCCATTTCTCATTCACCCAGGAGGACCTCGATTGCGACTATTATGGATCGAGCCTCCATAAATGGCTGCTGGCCCCTCACGGAACCGGTTTGTTGTATGTCCGGAAAGATAAAATCGAGGGGCTCTGGCCGCTCATGGCGTCGCCGGAAGCGATGGACGACGACATTCGCAAATTCGAAGAAATCGGTACCCACCCGGCGGCAAATTACATTGCCATCGCTGACGCCTTGACCTTCCACCAGGGCATCGGCGCCCTTCGTAAGGAGGAGCGACTGCGTTATCTGACCCACTACTGGGCCGAGCGCCTGCTGGAGCACGACCGCGTCAGGCTGCATACCAGCCTGGACCCCGCCTTTTCCTGCGCCATAGCGAACGTTCAGGTCGAGGGCGTAGATACCGTCAAGCTCAAAGAGTACCTCTGGAGTGAGCACCGGATCATCGTGGTGCCTATCCTTCATGAAGACTTTCAGGGCTTGAGGGTCACCCCCAATGTATATACCACACTCGAAGAGCTCGATCGTTTTGTCGATGCCATGGAGTTCGTCATCCGCCATGGGCTTCCCGAAGCTTAAATTCGGCGCGAGGTCCCGATCGGACTCGTGAAAGCATGCCGGCATCGCGCTGAGGCCGGCTGCTTTCCGGCGGCCTTTTGATTCGTCAGCACCAACCTGCCTGTCGTCGTTCATGAAATTAGATACCCTTACATATTGCGTCGTACTCCTCCTGTTCGCCAGCGGATCGGGGTGTGAGGAACTGGATCGAAAGGTTCTGGATGCACCGTTGTCCCCCGAGTGGGAACGAAGCGCCGTGGCAACGGATCGTGCGCCGGAGGCCATCGGTCCTTATTCCCAGGCTATACAGGCGGGGAACATGTTGTTTCTGGCAGGCCAGATTGGGCTGGATCCGGACACCCGAAGTCTCGTGGAGGGCGGCATCGAGGCAGAAACGCAGCAGGTTATGGAAAATCTGAAAGCGGTGCTGGAAGCCGCCGGATTCACGTTGGCCGACGTTGTCCAGGCGCAGGTTTATCTCGCTGATCTCGAGGAATATTCCGTGATGAACGAAGTCTATGGCTCGTACTTTGCTGGTATGCCTCCCGGGCGTGCCGCCGTGCAGGTGGCTCGGCTCCCCCTTGACGCCCGCGTGGAAATTATGATGACTGCGGTAAAAGCTCCTTAATCCTACATGTTCGCACGACAGCCTGGACGTCGACTCCCTACTTTTTTAAGCCCTATCCTTTGGCTCGCTATGGTCGCCACTACGGCATCGTGTATTGAGCCGGATCCTAAGGTGCTTCGGCTCGACAAGGAATATGGGTTTCGTGGTTTTCAGCTTGGCCCGGGGCTCTACGACGAGATCAGGCGCCAGGTCGAAAGCCGCGCTTCCTCGTTCGATGTCCTCGAGTTTGAAACGTTCGGGAGTCGATTTGCCGATCAGCAGCTGTTCGAGCAGCGCGACGAGCTGGCCGTTTTCGGGGCGCGTGTGACGAATGTGTTTGCCGGCGTGGTCGATCGAACGGTGTATGCGTTTTTGCTGCAGGTTGAATCCGACGAAGACCATCAGGACGCGTTGCAGGACAGTCTCCTCATCTATTACGGAACGCCTCAGGCGGTGACCGATACGACCTACTATACCGGCACGACAAAGGTACGGGTACAGACGCGAAGCTGGGAAGCCGACCGGGTTGCGATGGAATTCGGCCGGGGCGACGGCTTTGCCGAGCTACTCATCTACGATAAAACACTCCGGGAGAAACGAGTCGACATCCAACGCTTGATAACGGTCGCCCAGGCGAGCACGACCCCTACCGTCAATACACTCACGCAGGTCGGCCGCGTTCGTCTGAATACGACCGCCTCTACGGCCAGGTGGAGGTATCGTTTTAGAGGGCATCGAAGCGAGTCCCAGGAGGGTATCTACGGGGCGGTGGATTACCGGTATGTGTATCCCTTTTTCGGCGTGCGGGGCCAGAGCCTCTACGGTGTAGACATGGCTTTCGTGAATATGCAGTTCGGGGAACGGACCGACAGCCTGACCGCCCTCGAAGTCGAATTCGATAATACCCAGGGGCGGGTGGTCGGATTTATGGATATGCTCCGTATCATGGAACGGCGGTTGGGCCGGCACACGTATTCGGATACCCTGCATACCCTCAAGGGACCTTTCAGGCGCGCGTACTGGTACGGAAACCGCCTCACGGTGCAATTGGAAGAATACCGGTTTCGTCCGGAATCTTCCGATCGGGCCGATGTTCGTGTTAATTTTTTGTTAGACCGCGTAAAATCTGAGGCCCCGGCTTATATCCCGGAAGAAGAAGGGATCGAAATCAAGTCTGAAGAGGTTGGCATAACCTCGGCGCCGTCAGATTCAGTGAGTCGTCGGCTCCCGGAGCGCGAGGCGAACGAATGATAAGCCCGGGGCGCGTCGATCAGGGTGGCGTGTTTTTTCGCTGGCGACTTATCGGCCGGTCCATGGGGTCGATACCGATAATCAACCGGTAAGAAAAGCGCATCGCATACGATAAGTTTGGTATTCGACGGTCGCACCAAAAATGCGCTGTACGCAAGTGACAGGCTTCTTTTTCGGTTTCGGGCGCAGTCTAACTTAGGGCTGTTTGGCCAGGCGATTATCGTTTGCGTCGATGATGCCGGACCTGCTTAGTTTTAGACCAGTTCAACACAGGCAATTCGAATGAAAGAACACGTAACCAAATCTCTCCGGGAAGGGCTTTCCTCGCTGGATGGCCTGGACAGAGATTATCTGGAAGCGTCTCGGCGCCGGCTTTTTCTCATGCCGGACGAAGAGCGCGTAGAAGTCGCTGAAGAGTACAAGAATAAGGCAGCGCTCTATTTCGAACTGTACCGCACGGCATCGAACCTGACCGGTACGACGTCCTGAGGGGGTAGAGTTTCCAGGAGCGACCTGACAGGAGCCCGGAGAAGTATGAGAGGGGACGACCCCGGACGTGCACGTTTGCAGGAGTTCGAACGCTCTCCTACTTCTTCCCGGCTCGTCTCATTCGTAACGCAGGGATTCGACGGGATCGACGTTAGCGGCCTTGAAGGCGGGAAATAACCCGGCAAACAGCCCGATAAGCGTGAGGATCAACACGGTGATGAGCGAAATCGGCACAGAAAGGATCGGGTTGGTCAGGAATTCCATCGCGCCTTCTTTCGGTAAAGACTGGGCCACCTGGACGATGCTGTAGGACACCAACAGGCCGATAGCCCCTCCGGTGAGCGCAATCATGAGGGATTCGAATATCACCTGAATCTTGATGTGATACTTGCGGGCGCCGATGGCGAGTTTGACGCCGAATTCCCGCGTCCGTTCTTTTACCGTGACGTACATGATGTTGGCGACGCCCACGCCCGCCAGCAGGAGCGTCAGCCCTCCTACGACGCCCAGAAAGATCTGAATACCGAGAAATACCCGGGCGCCCTGGGCTTCGTTCTCGATGAAGTCCCAGATGCCCAGCGCCCGCTCGTCCTCCTCGTGGAATTTATGTTTCCGGCCCAGCACACGATAAATTTCTTGTTTCACGAACGGTGCGATGGCGACGCTCCTCGGGCGGACCACCATGTGGTCGATGTACCGGTGTCCGTAGATCGTCTCGAACGTGGAGGCCGGTATGATGGCCCGATTGGCATCGGGTCCGTTGTTCATGCTCGTTTGTAACTTTTCTTGCATGACCCCGATGACGGTGAAGGGCAGGCCGTCCAGCTGCACGGCTTTACCGATCGGGTCGTCGTCGCCGAACAACCGGGCTGCAATTTCATCGCCGAGAAAGAGCACCCGGCGTTTCAGTTCCTGGTCCCTGGCATTCAGGAAGCGACCGCCCTGAGCCGGAAACATGCGCCGCATGTCCTCGAAGGACGGGCTCACCCCTTCCATGTAAGTTGTCGTTTTGGTCTGGCCCACTTGAAGCGCAACGCCCCATCGTCCATAAGAGATACTGCCCATCTCGATGCCGGGTATGCTCTGCTGGACGGTCTCGAGGTCTTCCTTCGTCAGCCGGATTCTCCGGCCTTTGTCCAGACCCTCGTACGGCATGCTGGTTTCTCCGCCGTAGATCTGGAAGATCCGATCGCCGGCATTCAGGAGTCCGTCTCGCATGGTCAGGCCCAGGCCTTCCCCGAAGGCGAGCAACAAGACCACGGAGATCGTCCCCCAGGTTATAGCGAACATGGTGAGGAAAGCTCGCGTTTTCTGGGTGAGCAGGTCATTCCAGAATTCCTGTAAGAGTATCTTCCACATAGGTCGTTGTGTGATGGAGGAACGTGAGGAGGGAGTCGCCGGCCGTCATGAGCGCAGGCATTCTACAGGGTCCAGCCTCGAAGCTTTCCGGGCCGGGAAGAGGCCCGACAGGAATGCGATGAACGCGAGGAGGCCCATCGTGACGCCCGCAACGGCGGGCGATAGTTCGGGCGTGCCGACAAAGTCCTGGATCGGAAGCAAGGCGATACCCTGAATCAGGCCGAGGGCGATCAGAAAACCCAGGAGGGCGCCGATAGCGACGATGAGAAACGTCTCGAAGAAAAACTGCCGCAGGATGTCGCCTTTGCGAGCCCCGACAGATCTTTTGATCCCGATTTCTTTTGTGCGCTCCCGTACGACGACATACATGATGTTGGCTACGCCGATTCCACCTACCGTAAGCGTAAAGCTGCCGATAACGCCCATAAAAATGTTGAAGCCCAGGAAAAAATTATTCATGAATCGGTCGGCGAGGTTGGTGTCCCAGATACCCAGGGCGTCGTCATCGGCAGGGTCGAACCGGTTGTACTGGCCCATGATCTCGAAAACCCGCTCTTCCACAGCGTTGCTCAGCTCGGGGTCAGCAGGGCGGTAAATGATGTTGTTGATGTACCGATCTCCATAGATGGAGCGAAACGTGCTGGCGGGTATGAACACCCGATCTTTGTCTCTGGCATAATAACTCGAGTTTTGCGTTTTGGGCTGCATCACACCGATGACCACAAAAGGCGTCTCTCCGATGTATACCTGTTCACCTACGGCATCGGCATTGCCGAACAACAGTTGTTTTATTTCGTCGCCCAGCAGCACCACGCGGCGCCGCAGCTTCAAATCCAGATCGTTGACGAAACGCCCTCCCTGTTCGGGAATGATGTTGCGCATGTCACCGTATACGGGGTATATCCCGGTGATGGCCGGTGTCGTGATCGCTCGGCCACGGCGTATCGGTGTATTCCGGTTGATATATTCCGGGCTGATCTGATGGATTTCGGGAATTTGACTCGCCAGGATCGGGACGTCTTCTTCTTCCAGGCGTATGGGGCGCCCGTCGGGATATCCCTCGAACGGAATCGTGGTTCGGCCGCCGAACATAACGACGATGCCGTCCCCCATACCATGCATATTTTTGCGGGACTGTTTCTCGAGACCTACGCCGAAGGCGAGCAGCACAATGACCGCCACGGTACCCCAGGTGATGCCGAGGATGGTCAGGGTCGTGCGCAGCTTCTGGGACCGCAGGTCCTTGAAAAGCTGGGACAGCGTGTTGATCAGGTTCATGACAACAGTGGGGTAGGTTTCGGGTACGCGTTATTCGATAACTCTCGGCGGCTTCTCGCGAACGCGAGCCCCTTCCTCTAATCCGGAGAGGACTTCGATGCTAATGGCATCGCTCAGGCCGGTCTGAATGACCCGCTCTTCGATTTCGTTCTCGGCCAGAAGAACGTTCACGCGCGCGGTGTCTCCTGAAAACTCGATGACGCGTTCAGGGACCAGCAGCACGTTCTCCCGTTTTTCGATGATGATCTCGGCATTGGCTGAATATCCCGCTCTCAATACGACGGACTCCACTTCAGACTCGGGATTGGTGAGGTCCTGCCGCGTAGCGCTGAGGATCTCGAGCTCCAGGGGAAATACGGTGGAATTCTCTTCCTTTTCTGCCTTGAGCCATATCCTGGAGAGCACGGCCTCAACGGTCGTGTTTGGCAGGGCGCCCACCTTGATCTCAGCCGGCATGCCCTCCTCGAGACGGCCTACATCGATCTCGTCCACGGTGCCCCGAAAGATGAGGTCGTCCATGTTGGCCATCGTCATCAATACCGTACCCTCCTGGAAGGACGTCAGCGGCACGATGTTGTCTCCGATTTCGACCATCTTTTCCAGGATGAATCCGCTTACAGGAGCCCTCACGATGGACTCGAACGTCCCTTTCGAAGTCGAGACCTGGCCTCTGCGCAACAATTCGAGCTCGTCACGGGCCAGCTGCACCTGCAACGCCGCTTCGGAATAAGCGCGCTCGGCGCGTTCGAAATCCTGCGTCGAGACGAGCTGCTTGTCGTGGAGCTGTTTCTGCCGTTTGAATTCGGACTCGAGGTTGCGCACTTCGATCTCGCGCATCTCGATCTGCCGTTCCGCGTCGACGAGCTCCTGCGGAGTGGGGGTCGGCTGTATTTCCAGCAGGGGAGCGCCGGCCTGAACGAAATCTCCGACATCGGCAAACTGGCGCTTGGCGACGCCGGAAAATTGGGACTTAACGCTCACTTCAACTCTGGGCTCGATGGTGCCTACTGCCAGAGCCCTGTCGACGATATCTCCACGTTCGACGGCTACGGATGGGGTCTCTTCTTCGCTGCTGTCCTGGTTCTTGATGTAAACAAAAGCCGAAAGGCCGCCTACGGCGATCAAAATAACCAGAATGAGAATAATTCTAGCGGTTCGCTTCATGCAAATTCAGGTGGCTGGTGTGGGTTAAAAGGGGCTCTGGCGTTAAGACGTTTGAGAAGGGGACGCGCTAAACACCCGATGATCATCAAATTCCATACGGATGGGAGAGGTAATGAGTTACGCAACTTGCAGAATTCCCCCCAGTTTGGTTAGTTGTCACTGCTTCATACCACACCTGCCTACCCTACCTACCCACTCAACCTTTTACCATGAAAAACTTCAACCGCCGTTCGTTTATCCAGACTTCGCTCGCTGGCAGTGCTCTTGCGGCTGCCCTGCCTTCTACCCCCCGATCGTCTACAGCATCGCCCTCCCCGAGATCACACTCCGGTGCCGGACAACCCGCCGATGCGCTCAACATTGCGATCATGTCGTACGCGTTTCACGGCCTCATGAGGAGAGGCATGATGGATATGTTCGGATATCTGGAGACGTCGAAGTATCGATACCACCTGGATGCCGCCTTCCTCTGGAGCGGCTTTTTCGAGAGTACGGAAGAGGAGTATATCATGAAGGTCAAAGAAGCCATCGAAGAAAGAGAGCTCGCTATCGCCGACATCGCTGTGGATGGCGCCCACGTCTGGGACGACGATCCCGACGTTCGTGAGCAGCACTACAACAACGCGAGAACGTACCTCAATGCGGCTCGCATTTTAGAGTCGCACTTCGTTCGCATCGATGCCGGGGGTAGCCGAGAGACGATGGAATGGACCGAGGAGGAGTTCGATCATATCGTGATGCGCTTCAAAGAGTACGCGCAATACGCATACGACCATGGATTCAAGGTCGGCGCCGAGAATCACTGGGGTCCCGAGAAGCGATGGGACAACTATCAGAAGCTGTACCATGCTGTAGATCATCCCGCTTTCGGCCTGTCCTGCCATGTAGGGTCCTGGGTGGGTACGGAAGAAGAAGTGCGCAAAGCGGATCGCGAATGCGCGCCCTGGGTGTGCAGCACACATATCGATTGGGGCATTTGCACGGGGCCGTTGCTGGAGGAAAAGCTGGCCAACCTGTGGCGTGTCGGTTATGAGGGGTATTATAGCGTCGAACATCACACCGGAAAAGACGAATACCGTGAAGTGGACATTCAGCTGGCCCTCGTGCGAAACCAGCTGGAGCGGTTCCGTGACTACGGATTGACGGGTTCGTCTACCGAGGAATAGGACGCATGCACGATTTGTAGTGTGTAACGCGGCTTTTTTTCTTTTCGGTGCAACTTGTTTTCTTGACATCAGTACAGACATTGACAGAGTGTCAATACGATGCTCGAATATACGGCAATGCAACGCAAAAGTCGATCACGGGATGTCAACAGCAGAACGAAGGCAGGAAGAGAAGGAGCAGCGGCGTCAGGAAATCATCGAAGCCGCAGAGAAGGTATTTGCCCGCAGGGGGGTCGATAAGGCTACGATGGCCGACGTAGCCGACGAGTCTAGATTGAGCAGAGGGCTGATTTATTTCTATTTCAAAGATAAGGAAGCGCTGTACCTCGCCGTGATATTTCGCGCCACAAAGGCTCTGTACGAGCGATTCGTTGAGGCCGTGAGTGACGGGGAGAGTGGACTCGAGAAGATTAAGTCCCTCGGCAAGGCGTACGTGGATTTCCACCATTCTTCGCCGAATTACTTCGATGCGTTGAGCGATTTCGAGTCGCGGACGGTGAACCTGGATGCGCCGCATCAGGGGGAGATGGAGTGTCTGCTCGAGGGGAGTAAAGTGCTGCGTTTGATGGAGTCGGTCATCGAGGAAGGCATACAGGATGGATCGATACGCAGTGATCTGGGAGATCCCATGAGTGCTGCCGTCGCGCTCTGGGGCTTCACACACGGCGTGATTCAGATTACCGCCAATAAGGCGTCTATGCTGAACCACTTGTTCGGCCTCGACATGGATCACTTGATGGAGCAGGCGTTCGAGATGATGGATCGTTCGCTTTCTGGATGAGTTTTTTTTGACTAAACATTGACATAGTGTCAGCAATTGATCATGCGTCAAATTATCGAGACAACATGCACAGGCTGGTTCCGGATCGTGGTTCTCATTCTTCTGGGAGCCGGCGGTACTGCATTGGCATACGGTCAGGGGGAAGATCCTCTCGACCGGTATCTGCGTGAAGGACTCAACAACAACCTTGCGTTGGAGCAGCAAAACCTGGATCTCGAGAAAAACCTGGCCGCTCTCCAGGAGGCGAGAGGCCTGTTTTTTCCTTCATTGAGCCTCCAGGCCCGGTATTCCCGAGCGGGCGGCGGGCGTCAGATCGAGTTCCCCGTCGGCGATTTGCTGAATCCGGTATACAGCACGTTAAACGATCTGCTGGCTGCTCAGGGCATGCCGGCAGGGTTCCCCACGCTCGAAAACCAGGACATCGCTTTTCTTCGAAGCCGCGAACAGGAGACGCTCGTCCGCGTGATTCAGCCTCTGTATCAGCCGGCCATCCTGCACAATTACCGTTTGCAGCAGCATCTGGCTTCTTCTCAGGCAGCGTCGGTCAACGCTTATCGAGAAGTGTTGAAGCGAGATATCCAGGTTGCGTATTACTCTTACTTGAAGGCGGAGAAGGCCATCGAAATATTAGACGCCGCCGAGCTGCTGGTTGGTGAAAACCTTCGGGTTAACGAGCGGCTGTATGCGAACGAAAGAGTCACCCAGGACGCGGTCTTTCGCGCACGCACCGAGCGGCTCGCGCTCTTGCAACAGCGCCGGGAGGCTGAAAAAGATCGCGATCTGGCCCGGTCGTATTTCAACTTCCTGGTCAACCGGCCCCTGGATCGAGGCATAGAACGCGTCGAGGAGGCCGCCTTGCTCGCTGTCTTCGAGCCGTCGGATGTCAGGGCGCCGGCTGCTCTGTTGCCCGTGGCTCAAACGGACCGGGCCGGCATTCAACAGGACATGCTGAAGGATGCTGCGCTCCAGAACAGGTACGAACTCCAGCAACTGGATGCGGCCATCGACGCATCTCAATCGGCGGTCGCCCTTTCCAGGGCCGCGTTCTTGCCGGGGGTGTCTTTTGCGCTGGATCTGGGCATTCAGGGCCAGGATTACGGATTTACAGGGGATCGGTCGTTTTATCTGGCCTCCGTCGTGCTCGAATGGAAGCTGTTCAACGGCTTCCAGAACCGTTCGAAGCTCGAGCAAGCCAGGCTGGAGACGCAACGCCTTCGAACGCAGCAAGACGAGCTCCAAAAGCAGATTCAGCTGCAGGTTCAGGAAGCGTACGATAACTTTGCCGTGGCTCTGGAGTCCTTGAAAACCGCAGAAGAACGCCTGATTACCGCGCGAGAAGGATACCGGATCGTATCCCGGCAATACGAAGAGGGCCTGTCGAATCAGGTCACGTTTCTGGATGCCCGGACGTCCCTGACCGAAGGGGAGCTCAACCTGAACATCACGCGCTACGACGCGCTCATCCGCAGGGCGGAGCTCGAATACGCCACTGCGATCCCCTTGAGCGATTGAGCCAGCCATTAACTCACCATAGCCGAAAAAATACCATGACTATCCAGATGCCTGCATACATAGATAAGCCCCGTTCGAAGGCGGGACTCCCGTTTTTCGCGATCGGGCTGGGGCTTTTGTTCATAACACTGGCCGGATGTGGACGGGATGTTGATGCCGGCCGGGCGAATGCCGAGATCGTCCACGTGCATGTAGCGCCGATAGAAAAAGAGAGCAGGCGGCTGCCCATACGGGCCAGCGGGCGGCTGGCTGCCAAGGCCGAAGTCAAGCTGTCTTTCAAAATAGGTGGGATCATCGAGCACGTGTTTGTCGATGAGGGCACCGGCGTGAAACAGGGGGAATCCCTGGCCCGGTTGAATCTTGCCGAGATCGATGCACAGGTTCTTCAAGCGCAGAGCGCATTGGATAAGGCCGGAAGGGATCTCGCCCGTGTCGAGCGGTTGTATCGGGACTCGGTCGCCACGCTGGAGCAGTATCAGGATGCAAAAACCGGGGTAGACATTGCCGAGGCCAACGTCAACATTGCCGAATTCAACCGTCGATATGCAGAGATCAACGCGCCCGCTTCGGGCGATGTCTTGCGGCGCATGGCCGAGTCCGGAGAGCTCGTTTCTCCCGGTCAGCCTGTATTTCTGTTCGGCGCCGATCAGGGGGGGTGGGTGGTCCGGGCCGGTTTGGTCGACCGGGATATCGTTAAGATCGCCGCCGGCGACTCTGCGAGTCTCTCTTTCGATGCCTTCCCGGATCGGACGTTTTCGGGCTTCGTCACCGAAGTAGCCGACGGAGCCGACCCGATGAGCGGCACCTTTGAGATCGAAGTGGCCGTGAATGACCCCGGCGACCTGCTGAAGTCAGGGTTTATCGCACGCATGGATCTGTTTCCCTCGAGGGGCCCGATGCTGGACTACATCCCGGTTGAAGCGCTCGTGGAAGGCAATGGTCGAGAGGGGGTTGTGTATGCCTATGAGGCGGCAACCGGGGAGGCCCGGAAAATACCGATCCAGATCGCGCAAATCCTCGACCGCGAGATTGCGGTCTCTGGCGGGCTCGACGGGTACGACCACGTCGTGACGGACGGCGCCGTTTTCATCAAGACCAATGGAGTTGTGGAAGTTGTCGATGCGGCCGAGTAACCGTATGCAGGGCGGCGTCCCTTGTTTTCACTTGCTTTAACAGATGGTACGCGCCGGATGCGTATAGGCGCCGCGTAAACCAGCCAGTTCGCGTAACACACTTACCTTAACAGACATACGTTGCCATGAATCTCGCGGCTCTCGCTATTCGAAACTACCAGTTTACGGTGGTTATGGTACTGCTTCTCTCCCTGGTCGGCCTCGTCAGCTACTTCACGATGCCCCGGTCGGAAGACCCGCCCATCGAAGCTCCGGGAACCCGTATCATCGCGGTATTTCCCGGCGCCAGCCCTTCAGATATCGAAAGCCTCATCGTCGATCCGATCGAAGAGGAAGTCAACGCACTGGAAGACATCAAAAGTATCGAATCTACGGCTCAAAGTGGATTGGCGGATATTTCTGTCGAGTTCGTCTTCAGCCGGGATCCGGATGAGGCGCATGACGAAGTCACCCAGGCGGTGAACAGAATCCGTGACGAACTGCCCGGCGGGGTCATTGCCCTGGAGACCTTCAAGTTTACGACGGCTGACGTGATGATTTATCAGCTGGCGCTCACCTCGCCGGAAGAAAGTTATTCGTTGTTGAAGCGCGAAGCCGAGAAGCTCGAAAAGATCTACGAACGGGTGGCCGGCGTCAAGCAGGCGGATACCTGGGCGTATCCGGAACCCGAGGTGCGTGTATCTCTCGATCTCGAAAAAATGAGCGAGATAGGGCTCTCCCTGGATCAAATCATCCAGGGGATCCAGGCGAGCAGCCAGAACATACCCGGGGGTAGCGTAGATCTCGGGGAGCGGCGCTTTAACATCAAAACGAGCGGGGACTACGAGTCGCTGGACGATATCAGGCAGACCATCGTCAGCAGCACCGGCACGCGCCTGGTGTACCTCGACGACATTGCTGACGTCGTGCTCGACTACGAAGACGTCACCTACGAGGGCCGGTATAATGGCGAACGCGCTGTATTCGTGACGGTATCGCAGCGGGAGGAAACCAATATTTTCGACGTGAAGGAAGGCATCGACGCTGCAACGGCCTCATACCGGGCGAGTTTGCCGGAAGGCGTCGAGTTGCATGCGGTCTTCGATCAATCGGAAAGTGTTCGGGAGCGGGTCAACAGTTTTGTCAGCAATCTCTTGCAGGGGATCTTGCTGGTCGGGGTGGTGATCTTTCTGGCTCTGGGGATCCGAGCTTCGGCGATCGTAGTCATCGCTATCCCGATATCGATCTTGATCGCAATCGGGTGGGTCGACTTCTCGGGGTACGGCATTCAGCAGATGTCGATCGTAGGGCTGGTGGTTGCACTGGGCCTGCTGGTAGACAATGCCATCGTGGTCACCGAAAACGTCTCCCGGTATATAGCGAAAGGGTATTCCGGCATACAGGCGGCCATCGAAGGGACCCGGGAGGTCGGATGGCCTGTTGTTGCCGCGACCGTCACTACGGTCCTCTCGTTTCTGCCCATTGTGATGATTCAGAATGACAGCGGCAACTACATCCGGAGCATGCCGATCACGGTAATCTTTTCGCTTCTGGCTTCGCTGATCATCTCGCTGACGTTGACCCCGTTTCTGGCCAGCCGGCTGCTGGGAACCAGGACGGCGGAAGGGGGCTCGCGGGCGGGCCGCCTGATTTCGGACGGCGTGTTGCAGCGTATGCTGCAGCGGCTGGTCGAAGGGTTCTACCGCGGCTTTTTGAAGGGGGCCTTGAAGCGGCCGATTCTGGTGCTCGCGCTCGCCCTGACCGCCTTCGCCGGCAGCATTATGCTGTTTCCCCTGGTGGGCGTCTCTCTGTTTCCCAAAGCAGAGAAACCCCTGTTCTATGTCAACATCGAAACGTCGGAAGGTGCGACCCTGAGCCGGACGGACGAGGCGGTTCGATACGTAGAAGACGTACTCCGGGATCGCGAAGAGGTGACGAGCTACGTATCGAACATCGGCCGGGACAACCCGCGGTTTTATTACAATGTTTTGTCTCGCCGAGAACGGAGCAATATCGGCCAGGTGCTCGTCTCGGTCCGTGAAGCGACCGAAGTGCCCGGGCTCGTCGAGGAATTGAAACTGCAGTTCAGGCAGGTGCCCGGGGTCGACATTGATGTGCTGGAGATGGAGAACGGTCCTCCGATCGAAGCCCCCATCGCGATCAAGGTGATCGGGCCTGAGATCGAAGGCGTCAAGCGGATTGCCGCCGACATCGAAGCGATGATTGTTTCCGTCGAGGGTACGGAGAATGTGAACAACCCGCTTAGTGTACCGAAAACGGATCTGCACGTGAAGATCAATCGAGACAAAGCCGGTCTGCTGGGCGTGCCGCTCATCGAAATCGACCGCACTGTACGTGCCAGCATGGCCGGCCTGGCGGTTGGCAGCTACCGCGACGAAGAAGGGGAGGAGTACGATATCGTCGTTCGGCTTCCGGTGGATGACCGGCCGGCGCTATCAGACTTCGAGCGTATTTCTGTCACGTCCTTCATGGGCGCCAGCATTCCTCTGAGGCAGGTCGCCGATATCGAACTGGAGTCGGTGCCCACGCGGATCGATCATTTTAACCTCGAACGCACGGCAACCGTCACGTCCTTCGCTCAAGAAGGGTATTCCGAATTCGAGTTGACCGATGAGGTGATCGAGCAGCTCGATGCCTACGACTGGCCTGAAGGATACCGGTATTACGTCGCCGGCAGCCAGGAAGCCCAGCAGGAAAGCTTTGCGGGGATGGCTGCAGCGCTGGTAGTCGCGATTCTGGGTATTCTGGGCATACTCGTTTTGCAATTCAAGTCCTTCAGCCAGCCTCTCATCATCATAGTGGCCGTGCCCCTGGCCGTTATCGGCTCCATTCCTGCGCTCTTGATCACCGGGTTTACTTTCAGTTTTTCGGCATTTATCGGGTTGACCAGCCTGGTCGGGATTGTCGTGAACAACTCGATCATTCTCGTGGATTACGCCAACCGGTTGATCGCGTCCGGCAAATCGGTCATGGAGGCGGTCTCCGAGTCCGCTGAGACCCGATTCAACCCGATCATCCTGACCACGCTCACGACCATCGGAGGGCTTTTGCCGTTGACGTTGACCAACTCGACTATGTGGAGCCCTATGGGTTGGGTCATCATCGGAGGATTGATTGCATCGACGGGGCTGACGCTGGTCGTTGTGCCCGTATTGTATCGTCTCTTCACCCAGAAGACGCCTGCTTCCACAGCCTGATTACGCGATATTGCCTACACCCTTATACGCCCAATCTACAGGGCATTTCAGCGACAAGGTCGTATACTGTCGAATTATTTAGTGATGATACGCAGGTTGTGCACAGCACCCTATTTTGCCGGCGTTGAATGACTGCCTTGCAGCCGTTTTTCAGCTATCTGAGCGCCTTCAAAGCCGTCCGGGCAAAACGATAACGCACAGATGCGTACCATCCGTTATTTAAAGGGGATCGTGTATACCCCGACAAACCGGTATTCGGTTTGTAGTCCTACAACGTTCAATTGACTTCAGTTCTAGATCAACCGGCCTGCAGGAAATACTGGCCTGCGAGGCCGGCCTTTCGACGAAATATTCCTGATTTCAGGCTCGACGATGCACATCCAGTCGATGCACATCCAGTCGATGCACATCCAGGTAGCACATCATAGCCTGAGCATGTCTCCAGGATACATAAGATACCATGGCATCTCAAAAGAAAATGGCTCTGTACGAGGAGCCTCCAGGCGGGAACATCGAGGCTCGTTATCATGACGGCCGGGATCCTCAAGCGTTATACCGGATATCTCAGGCGCCTCAGAGCGCCCGCGTGCAACTCGAAAAGGCGCTGGACGTCCTGATACGCCAGCGCTGGATCATCCTGCTGGTCTTCGTTATCTGTTTTGCCGGAGCGATGGCCATCAGCTACGTGCAGATCCCGGAATACGAGGCTTATAGTTCTATCCTGGTCGACCTGGGTAATCGCAAACCCTCGACGGAAGGCCTCTCTGTGCGTGCTCAAGACCCCTTTGCCAGAAACGACCGCTCGTTGGATGCCGAATTATTCATCATTCAGAGTTCCAACACGATCGCCGAGCGCGTTGCCGAGCGACTCCTCGCTGCCAGAGATACCGCAAGCAGGCCCTTGGAACTGACCATCCTGCAAACCGAGAATGGGGCTCTGACCCACGCGCCGTCGATCGCCATGCGGTTGAGAGGATATGTCGACTTTTCTCCGGCAAGGCCGGGAATGAACATCCTATTCGTTCGTGCTACGAGCCAGATGCCCTACGAAGCCACACTCATTGCCAATCTCTACGCGGAGGAGTATATCCGGTTGACCCAGGAAGCGAGCCGCACTCATGTTACGACGACACGGGAATTTTTGGAGTCTCAGGAATACGAGCTCCGTGAAGAATTGAGACAGGCTGAAGATGCCGTCCGCGAATTTCTGCAGGAGCGCGGCGCTTCCGGCATGGAGGACGAAAATCGATCTCTGCTCGGTCATATCGCAGAGCTCGAGGCAAACCGGGATCGTGTGAGCATTGATTTGATGACGCGGAGAAGCACTCTGGCGTCGATCCAGCAGACCCTGTCTCGCGTTCAGCCTGATCTGGTCACGAGCATTGCTTCGAGCAAAAGCCAGAAGATCAAGGGGCTGCAGCAGCAAATCGCCGAGCTCGATCTGGCTCGAACACAGATCCTCATGCAGTACATAGATCGCCCGGATCGCATCCAGAATGAACCCGAACTCATCCGCATTCAGAATCAATTGGATGAGCTCCAGGATCAGGTGCAAACGTTGTCGAAGGACTACGTGAGCGAAGTAGTGAACGCCGGCGGCATTTCTGGCGGCGGGGGAGATCTGGCGCAAATCGCCGATCTACGGTCTCAGGTCATTCGCCAGCAAATAGAGATCAGTGGGCTCGAGACGCAGCTGAAGGTCATCGAGGACCGCATAAAAGAACGCGAAGCCGAGCTCATGCTCGTGCCTGAAAAAACTACTGCGTTGTCTCGGCTCGAGCGAAAACGAGATTATGCCGAACAGATGTACAAGTCGGTAGTGGGGCAATTGCAAAACACCCGGTTGAATGAAGTTTCCGAGCCGGGGTACGCTCAGATCATCCGGAAAGCCACTGTGCCTTTTATGCCCGTTCGGCCTCGCCCCAAAAGAAACATGCTGATCGGTATTTTTCTCGGCTTATTTCTCGGTATCGGACTGGCATTTGCGACGAATTCCTTGAGCACGGAGATTCTGGAACCCGAGAAACTGGAATCGTTCGGGGTGCCGCTGGTGAGTGTCATCCCGGACCTGGGGCAGTTCAAAGACCTCCAATTCAGGGGGGAGGAGAGGGCACAATGGGCCAACAGGTCCGTGGATACCAGCCTTGTAACGTTGCTCAACCCGACGTCCCTCGTTACCGAAGCGTACCGAGATGCTCGAACCAAACTGGAGTTTCGTTTACCTCCCGTAGAATCGCGGACTTTGCTCGTCACGAGCCCATGCCCGAACGAAGGCAAGTCGGTTACGGCAGCCAATCTTGCGATCGTGATGGCGCGTGCCGGCAGGCGTACGATCCTGGTCGATATGGACCTGAGAAGACCGAGCGTTCATACGCTGTTCGGCCTCGGCAGCGGCAAAGGGGTGACCGAGTTGTACAACAAAAAACCGACGTTCAACTGGTCGTCAACACGCACCCCGTTGAAGAATCTCTACGTCATTCCGGCAGGGCGTCCGCTGCAGAATCCTGTCGAGGCGATCGGGACGGAACGTACCAACGACATCATTGCGCTCCTCCAGGAGTGGTTCGACGTCATCATTTTCGACACACCTCCCGTGTTGACGGCGACCGAAACCAAAATGCTCGCCGCGTTGTGCCAGGGGACCATTCTGGTCGCGCGTGCTTCCCAAACCAGAGAGGAGGATTATCAGCATGCGATTGAGGAGCTGAACAGCGTCGATGCACCGATCGCCGGGGCCGTGCTGAATGGCTTCGAGGTCAATCATTCGATACGGCATCGAGGCCGATATCGTTATTATTCGTCGTACGATCCGTTGCCGGCGTGAGCGTTTTACTGAAGGGCAGATGTTACGCGCCGGATGCGCTTACGTCCTGCCAGAGCGGCTTTGCACACGTGCACAGCCGCGTAAACCAGCCTGCTGTGCACATTCGCGTACCATCACTGAAGGAGTTCTCCGGAATGAGGAGTTAGCGTATGCTCTTACTGCGCGAAGAATCTGAACCTATCGAGCAGCTTAACGAAAGACTGCAATTTCTTCCCGAAGAAGTGCGGGTTGTGCTGTACTTCATACGGCTTGCGCTGGACGACCTCGAGGACGGCCCAGCCGCAGGGGGCGTGGAGATCGACGCACCGGTCGACTGGCAGCGCGTGCTCGGTATAGCCAGGGCGCACGGGGTCGTTCCGCTCCTGCATCGATCCATGCGGATGCGAAACATCGAGGCTGTCCCGGACTGGTTTGCCCGGCAGATCCAGCAAGATTTTCACCGCATCGGTTTTCTCATCAGCATGCAGACCCGGCAGCTGCTGAACGTGTGGCGCCTGTTTAAAGACGAATGCATCCCGGTGCTGTTCTTCAAGGGACCGCTTCTGGCCAAAATTGCCTACGGCAATCCGGTCTGGCGTAAACCCGGCGATCTGGATCTGTTGATCCATCGCAAAGACTATGACCGGGCCCGGGCCCTACTGCTGGCCCATGAGTACCGGCTGCCCCTGGCTCCTGAGGTTGAAGAGGAGTACCTGAGCCGTTGCAGCGAGATCGTGTTCGAACACGAACACTCGGATATCGACCTGCACTGGTCCCTCGACCAGACGGCGTTTAACCAGTTGCCGTATTCGGTGGGCTTCGATCAGGAAGACATCTGGGAACGCAGCCAGTGCCGGATCATCGATGAGGTGGCTGTACCCTGTCTGTCCTACGACGACACCCTGTTTTATCTCTGTACACACGGGGGAAAACATGCCTGGAAGTACCTGTACATGATCTGCGACATCGCGTTCTTGATTCGAAACAAGGACGACGTGGACTGGAATCGCCTGATCGGACTGGCGGAGGCGCTGCATTGTGAAACGCTCCTCGATCTCGCCCTCCATCTTGCGCACTTCTTGTTCGATGTGGACCTGCCTCTCGACGTCGTGCATCGCATCCAGCATAACGAGCGTCTCGCCCGGTTAGGGAAAATGATCCTGGAACAGCTCTTCGATCCTGACGAAGGATTAAAAAGTTATCGGTATCATCGCATACGAGCGGCCCTGCTCGATAGAGGGGCGGATCGTTTTTTATATGCCTGGCTCCTGGTATTACGCCGGGGAAAGTCCGCATCGTTCGGCCTGAAGGGCTGAGCCGATCCGTTATCCATAGCATGTAACAGGGCGGAAAAAATGTCATGCAGTGTGTAGGAGTTACCTCTAGGCCCCGCCGCTTCGTAATTCGTCCTTCGGGTGCTGAATCTATCTTTATGGTAGAGCATCCCGACGAGGGGGGAGATTTGATGGAATTTAGCGCTCGAAGTGTGTTGGTGGAGAGGTTATCCAGGTATTATCCGTATTGATGGCACATTCTTTTCTTCGACAGGCTGTACACCCCCCTCCACAGCCCGATTTCCGTTTCGTATTTGAGAGATTCTCCAGCTATGTGGGCCTTTTTGTTGACTCTTGCATTAACCGGGCCTGGGTCGAGTTCAGGCATGAAGACATTGCTCGTTACGGCCTTTTTAGCCGGCCTGGGCGTTTACCAGGGGGCCGGGCAATCGCTCACCTTCAGCGAGCAGCTGAATCCAACAGGGGACCCGATAGGGGGCGATGTCGGGTACAGCCGGATTGTGCTTCCAGAGGATGCGGCGTTTGTCGTCACTACACGATCTGAACTGATGAGCGCGCTGGGTGCAGCGCAGCAAGGGCATACGATCTACGTCGACGACGAGGCAGAGATCGATCTGTCCGGCGAACAGGACGTGCTGATTCCTGAAGGCGTTACCCTGGCGAGCGGCAGAGGGCGTGACGGTTCTCGGGGTGCGCTCATCTACTCCGATACCTTCCATCCCAACAACAGCTACGTGTCTCTTTTCAGGACGGGGGGACCGGATGTGCGC
The DNA here is from genome assembly GCA_964525535.1 of uncultured Rhodothermaceae bacterium. Lineage (GTDB taxonomy): Bacteria > Bacteroidota > Rhodothermia > Rhodothermales > JAHQVL01 > JAHQVL01. The sequence continues at coordinate 1,903 of CAZGHT010000053.1, read as the reverse complement.
GTCACTGGGTTGCGGCTGCGAGGTCCTTTCGGGGACATTGGCGATCATCACTACGACATCGTAGGAGTGGCCAATGGCATTCGCGGTGCGCACGGGCGCCTGGAGGTCGATAATTGCGAATTATGGAACTGGAACAAATGGGCCATCGACCTCGAAGTGGCCATCGGTGACCATATCCACCACAACTTTATCCACCACAACCGGAGGGCGGGGTATGGGTACGGCGTGTGGGTCCGGGGCACGGGTACGGGTACGCCGCCAGCTCGTGACGATATCCCTTTGATCGAGGCGAACTTATTCGACTATTCGCGGCATCATATTGGTTCGGGCAGCCAGTACGACAGCAGCTGGGAGGCCCGGTACAACATTGTCATGCCGCACAACGTGCAGCAGCGGTTCGATCGTCATGGCGATGCGGATGGGGCCGGGTACGACACCTGGGTGCATCACAACTGGTTTATGGGCACCAACGATGTCGATATGCATTTCCGGGGGCCGGCGCACGGAACAGGGCAGTTCTTTGCCAACTGGACCGATGAGGAGCAGGAATCGAGAAGTGTCGCCATCTCGAACGTCTCAGGCGGCTCCTCCAACATCGACGTCTCCAACAATACCTACGGGGGAGTGGCTTCGTCCCTGCTTCCCGTCGCGCGCGCCGCCTTGTCAGTCACGGAAGGGCCGGCCCCTCTGACGGTGACCTTCGACGCATCGTCGAGCTCACCCGGCGAACGCGGAGAGGTTACTCTCTCCCGTTGGCATTTCGGCGATGGAAACAAAGCTCGTAACGAGTGGACGACGGGGAAGCAGGTGCAGCATACGTTCGAGGAGCCAGGTACGTACTACGTGGAGCTCATCGTATTTGACGATCTTGGCATCCCCTCCCCCCCTGTTTTGATCCCCGTTCACGTGTATCCACCTGGAGCTCCTTCTTACATCCTCAGTGCATGGCTCAAGGACAGTTATTCCGGGGATCTGGCCGGTCACTACAAAAAACAAGTATTGGTCAACGGGACGGTCGTCTGGGAGGACGATGTGGCTGGAGACGAAGGATGGTTTCATCTGATTCAAGACCTTTCGGGGGTCGTGGATACCACCTTGACCGTAGATCTCGCATTTCGCATTCAGACGGAGCGGGCCGTGATCGACCCCGTCGACGAAATCATCCAGGTGTCGCTATATGTTGACAATGTCGGTCTCCAGGGCAGTGACCTGCAGGACGGCCACTTTGAGGAGGTAGACTGGGACGAAGAGAGCAGCGGGGCGAACTGGATCGTCGGCCGGGCGAGCGAAGAGGCCTTGACCGGAAAATGGTCCTATGTGTTGAAGAATCGATACCGGAGTACGTCGAACTCGGGCGATTTCGCTCAGATTACTCGAAGGGTTTCCTTCTCGTATGCTACGTCATCAATCTATGGCGATGTGAGTCGCAATGGGCAGGTCACCCCCTATGACGCCGTCAGAGTGATGGAACACCTCATCGGACTTGCGAACCTCGAGGAGATGCACCATACACTGGCTGACGTATCCGGCAACGGTGTCGTTTCTGTATACGATGCCTCGATGATACTCAAATACGTCATGGGGTTTATCGAATGTTTTCCGGTGGAAGAAGGATGTAACGTTCAGTAACCGATGGGGCGCATAACCCTTTCTTACGCACGGACAGGAAATTTACCTACGGTCGGTTTGTGCGAACTGCTATTGATCGTAGCGAGTAAAAATGTTTTCTTATCATTACTGCGTGGAGCGGCTATCATTTCTACTGATACCAGCATCGCTATCCCCCGAGCGTGTTATACTTCAGGCAGATTACGACCTGGCGGATATCATCACTCGATCATATGGATGAGGCAATTCTCAGGCGCCAGTTCGAATCAAATCTATCTTTACAGTGCTTTTCTAC
>CAZGHT010000052.1:0-37832 GCA_964525535.1 uncultured Rhodothermaceae bacterium | reverse complement strand
GCATCGCGTCTCGGAATGCGCCTTGATCTGCTCAACATCCATCAAAAAAGCGCTGACCGCCGCTAAATGTCCACACGCCCAGTTTGCACTATATCGTTCTAGAAAAGACTATGAAATACGAAAACAAATCGGTTGAGGTAGGCAAGAAGAAGGATGCGGTCTGGACGAACGTAGGGTATGGCTTCGGCGAAACGGCCTGGGGATTGGCGCTCGTGGCGGCGAATGACCGGGGCGTTTGCTCTGTCATGCTCGGGGACGATCCTGGTACCTTGAGGGAGACCTTGCAGTCCAGATACCCGAAAGCCGAATTGAAGCCCTTTGAATCATACGATGAGGATTTACGCGTGGAACATCCGTGGAGCCGCCTGGCACGTGCAGTATTCGATTTTTTGGCGTCGCCTGATCGAAAGCTGGACGTCCCGTTGGATCTCGAGGGAACCGATTTTCAAAGGCAGGTCTGGCAGGCCTTGCGGCAGATTCGAGTGGGAGAGACGGCCACCTATGCGGAGATAGCCAGGCTCATCGGCCGGCCTACGGCGGTTCGGGGTGTTGCTCAGGCCTGTGCTTCCAATCGCCTGGCCGTCGTGATACCCTGCCACCGGGTGATCCGCAGCGACGGGGGACTGTCGGGATATCGTTGGGGCGTCGAACGGAAGCGAGCGCTGTTGGAATGGGAGAAAAATCAATCAGGGAGCAAACCCGATACGAGGCAACTGCGTATATTTTGAGCCGTGTTGGCACATGCATACTCAGTCCGGTCATTCAATTCGATAATAGCTGTACATGACGATGGATCACCCCTACATAAAGGTTCCCATATCCATGGAGGTCTCGGCATCAGAGGTGCTGGAAGGGATCTCCGAGATCAAGGGCACGCTGACCTTTTCGGAGGGGGTGATCGGATTTTTCTATCGGACGATGAATATGGCTCAGAAACCGTCAGAGGGAGTAACGGTGCCCATCTCGCTCGACGACATCCAGGATGTGGCGTTCCGGGAACGGACGGTACCCATGAAGATCATCTTATATCCCCGGCGGCTCGACGTAATGAAGGATATGCCCGGCGCCAAACGAGACAAAATGGAATTCCAGGTAAAACGAGGACAGAAGAAAGAAGCGCTCAAGTGGGTGTCGTTGATTCAGAATAAGCTGTACGAAGCCGGGGCGACAGGCATGGAAAGTGTGCCCTTCCAGCTCAGCAGCACGAATCTCGGATTTACCGAGCACAGCGGGCTGTTATACCTGGACGACGAGTTTCTGGTCTTCGACATCCTGAGCGGGTTGTCCGGGATTTCTCGAGGGGAACGGCAATTGATCAAGATCGAACCGAGCGCGCTCGAACGGGTCCGGCTCGAACGGCGAGGGTTCAAACACGCCCTGCTGATCAAGCCCAAAAAGATGGACCTGCTGGATGTCGTGCCGGGAACGTTTGAATCCGAAGTCAAGCTCAAGATCGCCCGGCGCGATTATCGTGCAGCAGATCGCCTCGTCAGCCGGCTTCAGTATTTACTGACCGGGGTCTGAATCGTCTCGCTCTGGATCGTCTATCGTCAGATCCTTTCGTACGTAACGAACCGAAAACCTTCTCGGGCATCCTCGTTCACGAGGTCGAATTCAGAGCCGATCAAGTGCTTGAAGGGAGGAAAATACGTGTCTCCTTCGTAGTCGCCCTCGACGAGGGTCAATTCGAGGCGGTCCGCCTGTGGCAGGAAGGCTTCGTAGACGGTGCTGCCGCCGCCGATGAAGATGACTTTTTCGCTCTGGAGCATCTCCATGGCCTCCTCGATCCCTGTATACGCTTCGATGTCCGGGTAGTCTTCCAGGATGCCCTTCGAGGTGAGTACAATGGTGCGCCTCTGAGGGAGCGGCCCTCCGAATTGTTCGATGAGCGACTCGAAGGTGCGCCGGCCCATGATCAGGGGATGGCCGAGCGTGTGGCGTTTGAAATGTTTGAGGTCTTCCGGGATGTGCCAGGGTAGAGAAAGGCCTTTTCCTATGACACGATTCTTCTCTGCTACAGCGGCGATAAGTACGATCTCAGGTTTGGACAAGGGTCTCTGAACGTAGTTTCAAGGAGATACACGGAGCTCGGCGTTTACCATAAAGAACGGTTTCGCTCCATCAATCCAGGAAAGCGATCGTCTGTATCGCCCGGTTCGCGTTTGAGACGGAGCAGGTCTCGTTTCAAGATTACGGTAATTTCTTCGTACGAGGGGTCGTTGTATACATTGCGCATTTCGAGAGGATCCGCTTCGAGGTCGACCACCTCCCGAGAATTACGGGTGGCCATTGGTTTTTGGCGGGCGGGGTTTTCTATATTAACCATCCTGAAACAAGAACTCCCCTACTGAATGACTGATGTTACGCGCCGGATGCGCATACGTCCTGCCAGAGCGGCATTGCACATGTGCAATGCCGCCGTAAACAAGCCTGCTGTGCACAGTTCGCGCAACATCACTGAATGACTGACTTATGCCCCTCACTCTTCAGGCGCTCATAGCTGTAGCGCCTATCCTCGTCGCTGCCGTGTTGCTCATCGGTTTTCGCTGGCCGGCCAAGTGGGCCATGCCCATCGTGTACGTGTTGTCTGTGGTCATCGCGCTCACCGCGTGGCAGGTGTCCATCCCTCACGTCGCCGCGTCTACCGTGCAGGGATTATTTATCACATTCAACATCTTATACATCATCTTCGGGGCGATACTCTTGTTGAACACCCTGAAACACTCGGGCGCCATCCAGTCGATCCGGGACGGGTTTACGCATTTGAGTACCGACCGCCGGGTGCAGGTAGTGATTATCGCCTGGTTGTTCGGTTCTTTCATCGAGGGGGCCGCCGGCTTCGGGACGCCGGCGGCGATCGTAGCGCCGTTGCTCGTAGCGCTCGGGTTTCCGGCCATGTGCGCGGTTATGATCGGCATGATGGTTCAGAGTACGCCAGTCACCTTCGGGGCTGTGGGAACGCCCATCCTGGTCGGGGTCACCGGCGGCCTCGAAAATCCTGCGCTCACCGCCGAGTTAGCGGCCGTGGGGATGACGTTCGGCGACCTCATTCGCCTGATCACGACGAATGCCGCGGTGTTTCACGGCATTGCGGGTACGCTGATGCCGTTGCTCATGGTTATGATGATGACGCGCTTTTACGGAGCCAACAAATCCTGGACCGAAGGTCTGTCGATCGCGCCGTATGCCCTGCTGGGCGGGCTGGTTTTCACAGTACCCTACACGTTGACCGGTGCGTTTCTCGGTCCGGAGTTTCCGTCCCTGATCGGTTCCCTTTTTGGGCTGGCCCTCTTGTCGCTATTGACCCGGAAGGGGGTGTTTGTACCCCGAGAGACGTGGGATTTTGCACCGGGTACGACGTGGCCTGCCTCCTGGATGGGCGCGGTGTCCGTGGAGGAAGAAGATCGGCGTGAATCGGCCATGCCGGCCTGGCTCGCCTGGGCGCCGTACGTCTTACTGGCGCTGTTGCTCGTTATCAGCCGTCTGCCTCAGTTGCCGATAGGAGACCTGCTGAGAGCGGTGACGCTGGCGTGGACCGATGTCTTCGGAACCGAGATCGATGCGTCGACCCAACCCCTCTATTTGCCGGGCACCCTGCTGCTGATCACGGTGGCAATTACCATCGCGCTGCACCGCATGAACGGCCGACAGGTGCGCTCGGCCTTTCGAGATTCCAGTCGCATTCTTCTCGGAGCCGGTTTTGTGTTGATCTTCACCGTGCCCATGGTCCGCATATACATCAACTCGGGAATCAATGCGGCTTCGCTGCCCAGCATGCCCGTGGCCATGGCTGAGTTTGTCGCAACACGGGTCGGCGAGATATGGCCGCTCTTCGCCCCTTCGATCGGCGCCGTGGGGGCGTTCATTGCCGGGAGCAATACCGTCAGCAATCTCATGTTCAGCCTGTTTCAGTACAGTGTGGCCGAGTCGCTGGTCATTTCGGGGGTCATCGTGGTAGCGCTCCAGTCTGTGGGAGCGGCGGCCGGCAATATGATCGCGATCCATAATGTGGTTGCCGCTTCGGCAACGGTCGGTCTGCTCGGCCAGGAGGGGGCTACGCTCAGGAAGACGATCCTGCCGACCCTGTACTACGTGATCGTGGTGGGTCTGCTCGGGATGATCGCGATCTACGGGCTGAGGCTCACGGATCCGCTGGTGTGAGGGACGAGAATCCGGGACGGTTTCACACCGCGATGGGAGCTTTGATGGTCGGGTGGTGCCTGTAGCCGACGAGTTCGAAATCTTCGAACTCGTAGTCGAACAGTGTGGGCGGTTTGCGCTTGATGCGCAGCTTCGGGAGCGGATACGGCGTGCGGTTCAACTGTTCATCGACCTGGTCTAAGTGATTCAGGTAGATGTGTGCGTCTCCGACCGTATAAATGAGTTCGCCTGCCTCCAGATCGCATTGTTGTGCAATCATGTGCGTGAGCAAGGCATACTGGCCGATGTTGAAGGGAGCGCCCAGGAAAAGGTCGTTGGACCGCACGTAGAGCGAACATGAGAGGCGACGCTCAGCCACGTAGAATTGGAAGAACATGTGGCAGGGCGGGAGAGCCATCTTTTCCACGTCAGCCACGTTCCAGGCCTGAACGATGTGTCGGCGCGACTCGGGGTTGGTTCTTAATCCCTCCATCAGGCGTTCGATCTGGTCGACATGCTCCCCGTCCGGGGTTTCCCATCGCCGCCATTGTTTGCCGTACACAGGGCCGAGGTTGCCGTCTTCGTCCGCCCAGTCGTCCCAGATTTTGATCCCACGCTCGTTCAGGAAGCGTATGTTCGTGTCGCCTTTGAGAAACCACAACATCTCGACGGCCAGGCCTTTGAAGAAGATGCGTTTCGTGGTGACGAGCGGGAATCCGGCCTGCAGGTCGAAGCGCATCTGGTATCCGAAAACGCTGAGGGTGCCGGTGCCCGTGCGGTCGCCCCGCCGGATGCCGTGCGCCTTGACGTGGCGCAGTAGGTCGAGGTATTGTTTCATGGTCAGGAATGGGTTTATTGGATTATAGGAATACAGGGGCAAAGGGATAGGCCCCTGCATTCCTTTATCCCTTTGATCCTGTACGCCTTCGGGGCCTCGCAGTATCGAGCAAAACCCTTCAGCGCTCTGGAAGTATAGATGCAAATGAGGTACGATTCACCGATAGCAACAGACGTTTTATGGATCCGAATTTACATCAAAAGATGGGTATTCACCATCTCAATCGTGTTCTGGGGTACGCTCCTATGGTTGCAGAGCAAGGAGCCGCGACCGTACATCTCACCGTCGAGGACTGGTGGGTTGTTGCCGATACCCTCTTCAAGATGGACACGCCGGCCCAGCTGTTGCCGGATGCGATCAAAAGTTACAAACTGGTCAACGGCGATCAGGCGATCGAGTTGTCTACGGACGGGTTATTGATCCACGTAGAAATGATGGGGTGAGCGGTCAGTTGGCCGCTGCACGCAAGTTGAACAACGGGATAGTGACCCGAAAACGATCGCCGTCAGCGCGCTCCATGAGATAGCTGCCCTCCATGGTTCCCTCGAACGTGGTAAGCACACAATAGCTGTTGTAGTCGTGATAGTTGCCGGGGGGCAGTACGGGCTTCTTACCCACGACGCCATCCCCTTCGACCTCCTGCACCCTGCCGTCCGACTCTTTGATCAGCCAGCGCCTCCTCAACAACTGGACTTCGTAGTCAGAATTGTTTTCGATTTTTACGTAATAAGCAAAGACGAAGCGGTTGTTCAAAATATCCGATTCCTGATCCAGGTAAACGGGTCGAACGGTTACTGTAATGCCTTCAGTAGTGGACACGTAAGGAACCATAATACGTCTTACTGTAGTGATGTTACGCGAACTGTGCACAGCAGGCTTGTTTACGGCGGCTTTACACATGTGCAAAGCCGCTCTGGCAGGACGTATGCGCATCGGGCGCGTAACATCTGTTACTCTAAATGACTGTGCGAACATGTAAACGTGGCGTCATTTATGTTTGTTCTATATGAAATTCTCCTAATCCTCGATAGGACGTGTGTTTTTTGGGCCAGTGGATTAGTAGTCTATCTGATCATTCGCGCATAGTTGGGATCAAATTTTTAATAAATTGATCATAAGACCATATAAACCAACGCTTCGTTCACTGACTGGTAGTATCTCATGAGTGTTCAGTCGCCGGAGAAAGCTGTTGAATCGTTAACCGAAGCCACCGTGCTCTTTGCGGGTGATTCCGGAGACGGCATGCAGCTCACAGGTACGCAGTTCACGCTTGCCACCGCGTTTGCCCAGAACGATCTGGCTACACTTCCCGATTTCCCTGCCGAAATCCGCGCCCCGGCCGGTACGACCTACGGCGTGAGCGGTTTTCAGTTGAAGTTCGGTTCTTCGGATATCAAGACGCCTGGCGATGAGGTCGACCTGCTCGTGGCCATGAATCCTGCTGCGTTGATGGTCAACCTCAGCCGCGTCAAGAAGGGGGGAACGATCATCGTCAACACCGATTCCTTTTCCCAGCGCGACCTGGATCTGGCCAACCTCGACAGCAATCCTCTCGAAGATGGTTCGCTGGACGGCTACCACGTCATCGATATCGAATTGACCAAGCTGACGCGAGAGGCCCTGAAGGATTTCGAGATGAACACCAAGGAGGTCGATCGCTCGAAGAACATGTTCGCGTTAGGGCTTGCGCTCTGGTTGTTTTCCCGGCCGATCCAGCCGGCCATCGACTGGGTCACCAAAAAATTTGCGAAGAAGCCGACGATCCAGGAAGCCAACCTGCACCTCCTGAGAAAGGGGTACCATTTCGGTGAAACGACGGAGCTGTTCGTGTACCGCTACGAAGTCAGCCCGGCCAACCTGAAGAAGGGGGTATACAAGGCGGTTCGGGGTACGGAGGCGCTGGCGCTGGGTTTGCTGGCGGCGAGCCAGAAGAGCGGGCTGCGGGTCTTTTACGGGGCCTACCCGATCACCCCGGCGTCCGACATGCTCCACGAAATGAGCCGGCACAAGAATTTCGGCGTGATGACGTTTCAGGCCGAGGACGAGATCGCGGCCGTGTGTGCCACCCTCGGCGCCAGCTTTTCGGGCGCGCTGGGCGTGACGGCCAGCAGCGGACCGGGCATCGCCCTCAAGGGAGAAACCATCGGTCTGGCTGTCATGACCGAGTTGCCCCTGGTGATCATTGACGTGCAGCGGGGAGGTCCCTCTACGGGGCTGCCTACGAAGACGGAGCAGAGTGACTTGCTCATTGCAATGTACGGGCGGAACGGCGAAGCCCCTATGCCCGTCGTCGCGGCCAGCACCCCCGGGGATTGTTTCGAGACGGCCTTTGAAGCCTGCCGGATCGCCATCACGTACAGAACGCCGGTGATGCTGCTCTCGGACGGATACCTGGCCAACGGGGCGGCGCCCTGGCTGATTCCCGACATCGACCGGCTCCCGGCCATAGATCCCGGTTTTCTCACAGAGACCAACTGGAAGGAGGACGGGGAGTCGGTATTCATGCCTTATCTCCGCGATCCCGAGACCCTGGCCCGGCCGTGGGTCAAACCGGGAACACCAGAGCTGGAGCATCGCCTGGGCGGGCTCGAGAAGGCAGATAAGACCGGTAATGTGTCGTACGATCCGGAGAACCACGAATACATGGTCCAGGTACGTGCGGCCAAGGTCGAACGCATTGCGAACGACCTGCCCCCGACGCAGGTGTATGGAGACGCGTCCGGCGAACTGTTGATCGTCGGCTGGGGATCTACGCGGGGGTCAATAGAGGCGGCCATCGATAGGATGAGAGCGGAAGGCCATTCAGTTGGCGCCATTCACCTGCGGCACATTCACCCGTTTCCGGCCGACCTGCCCCAGGTTTTCGGCCGATTTCAGCGCTACCTCGTCCCTGAATTGAACAACGGCCAGCTCGTTCGCCTGCTCCGCGATCGCTACCTGCTGCCCTTCGAATCGCTGACGAAGATTCAAGGCCAGCCGTTCAAAGCCACCGAACTGACTGACGCTATCCAAAAGGCACTTTCATCTTAAGAAGAGGAGCTTGAACTCCTCGATCGATTATGTCTCAGACGAACAACGATAAATCGGAAATGGAGGCGTCGAACCAGGCGCCTACCAGCACACTACCCACGAAAAAAGCGACCTTGCCGGACAGGAAGAAAGCAACCTCGAAAAAGGCAACACTGCCGCCGGGAATGGCGAAGAAGAAGGCCGCCGGCCCCAGGCTGCCTCCGATCGAGGAAACCGGCGGGGATGGAGCGCCGGCGCTTTCCAGGAAAGATTTCGAGACGGATCAGGACGTCCGCTGGTGTCCTGGATGCGGCGACTATGCGATCCTGGCCACCGTGCAGCGATTGATGCCCGAACTGGGTGTGCCCCGCGAGGATATCGTTTTCATTAGCGGCATCGGGTGCTCCAGTCGCTTCCCGTATTACATGAATACGTATGGGATGCACTCCATCCATGGCCGAGCGCCGGCTATTGCAACGGGCTTGAAAGCGGCTCATCCGGAGCTGGATGTATGGATCATCACGGGCGACGGAGACGCTCTCTCTATCGGCGGCAATCATTTGATGCACATCCTCAGGCGCAACCTCAACGTGCAGCTCCTGCTCTTCAACAACCAGATCTACGGATTGACGAAAGGACAGTACAGCCCTACCTCCGAGATTGGCAAGATTACGAAGAGCACCCCATACGGTTCGATCGATCATCCCTTCAATCCGATTGCTCTCGCGTTGGGAGCCGATGCGTCGTTCGTGGCTCGGTCGATGGATCGCGACCCCAGGCACATGAAAGCCATTCTCAAGCGGGCGCACAACCACCGCGGTACATCCTTCTGCGAAATCTATCAGAATTGCAATATCTTCAACGACGGGGCTTTTTTCGAGTATACAGAGAAGCAGTCCAAGCCGGAACGGGCCTTGTTCATCGAACACGGTAAGCCGCTCGTATTCAACAAAGGTACGCAAGGGCTTCGCCTGGATGGCTTCACGTTGCAGGTCGTGGACTTGCACAATGGATCCTTTTCGGTGGACGACTGTCTGGTCTACGACGAAACGAGCCGCGACCTGGCCGGCATTGTCGGGCGTATGTTCTGGCAACCCGACCTGCCTCGCCCCTTCGGCGTGTTCTACTGCGAGCAACGTCCTACTTATGAAGACCAGCTTCGCGCTCAGATCGACCAGATCACCCAGAAAAGAGGTGAAGGCGACCTGAAAAAGCTGCTCAAGATGGGGGATACCTGGGTCGTAGAATGACGGTCCTCGGCCGGGATTTTTCACGGCAATTCCGCGTGTAAGGGTTTTCGACATAATCATTATAGTGAGTCGAGGGGGTCTTCTCCGAGTACACCGGAGGCTCTCGACTGCACTCTGTGAAGAAATCGATCACCTAAAACCGAGAGAAAGAACCGTGGCTCAAGCAGCAACTCACGCCCAGGAATACGAATACAAGGCGGAGATGAAGGAACTCCTTCACCTCCTCGTTCACTCCCTCTATACCCATCAGGAGATCTTCCTGAGGGAACTGGTGTCCAACTCCTCCGATGCCTTGAACAAGGCGCGATTCAGGAAACTGACCGACAAGGATATCCTCAGCCACGATACACCCCTGCAGATCAAGATTACGCTGGACAAAGAAGCCGGCGAGCTGGCCGTCGAGGATACGGGCATCGGTATGACCCGCGAGGACCTCGTGGAGCGAATCGGTACGGTGGCCAGCTCGGGCACGAAGGCGTTTCTCGCGCAGCTCAAAGCTCAGGACAAACCGCTCGACGGCCAGCTCATCGGCCAGTTCGGGGTGGGGTTCTATTCGGTGTTCATGGTAGCCGATAAAGTGACCATCGAGACCCGCAGCGCAGAGCCCGACTCTACAGGGTACCGCTGGACGTCGGACGGCGCCGGCACGTTCTCTATCGAAGAGATCGAGCGGGTCGAACGAGGCACCCGAATTACCCTGCATCTCAAAGAAGACGCCCGTGATTTCGCCGAAGCCTACCGGATTCAGACCATCATCAAAAAATATTCGAACTTTGTCGATTTTCCGATTTATGTTGACGGTGAGCAGGTCAATACGGTAAAGGCGCTCTGGCACAAGCAGAAGGACGAGATCAACGAGGACGAGCTGAACGAATTTTATAAGTTCATCTCGAACGATTTCATGCCCCCTCTCGGGCATCTGCTCCTGCATCTGGAGGGGGTCGTCAACTTCAGAGCGTTGTTGTTCATCCCCGAGAAAGCGCCCCCGGCCCTTTTCAGAGACGAAGAGTACCAGAAACTGCACCTCTATTCGAACAACGTCTTCATCCAGGATGATTGCAAAGGGCTGCTTCCCGACTACCTGAAGTTTGTCCGCGGTGTCGTCGATGCGGAAGACATCCCGCTCAACGTTTCGCGTGAAGTAACCCAGTCCAGCCCGATCATGAGCAAGATTCGGTCGATCCTGACCGGCAAAGTTCTCGGACTGCTCGAAGATTGGGAGAAGGATGATCCTGAGAAATATGCAACGCTCTTTCGCGAATTCGGCCCGCTCATCAAGACCGGCATTTCGACCGATTTCAAGAACAAAGATCGGATCATCGACCTGTTCCTGTTTCCGTCCACGCGCCTGGAGAAAGGGTCGCTCACGTCCCTCAAGGACTATGTCGGCCGCATGAAAGAAGACCAAACGGAAATCTATTATTTGCTCGGCGAGCATCGGGACGTACTGGAGCGCAATCCAAACCTGGAATACTTCAACCGGCACGAGATCGAAGTGCTGCTGATGGATGATCCGGTCGACGCGTTCATGATCACGCACCTCGAGACGTATCAGGAGAAACCGGTTGTCAGCATCGAGAAGGCGGACATCGACCTGAAGCAGGATCAGGAACTCGCCAGGGAAGCGCTGGACCAAGAAGACGCCAACACGTTGACGGCGCAATTCAAAGTGACGTTGGGAGACAGGGTAGAGGACGTCATCGTATCCAGGAGGCTGGTCGAATCCCCGGTGACCCTCGTGGTAGGCAAGAGCGGGGTAGACGCCCAGATGGAGCGGATGCTCAAGATGATGGATCAGAATTACGTGTCGGCGTCCAAGATTCTGGAGATCAATCCGGTCCATCCGCTGATCAAGAATCTGTCCCGGATGGTCGAAGGCGAGGGCGACGCCGATCTGGTCGAGAAGGTCATCGTTCAGCTGTACGAGGGAGCGCTGCTCACGGATGGCAACCTGAGCCAGACCAGCGATTACATCGCTCGCATGACGGAATTGATGGTCAAGGCCACAGAGCAGCATTCGGAGAACCAGGGCTAGATTATTGGCATCCTCGTCGGACCCACATCCTTTCGTCCGAAAGCCCCACACGACGCTGATTCAGCTTTCGGTGCCCACGTTGTTTTCGCTGATCGCCGAGCCGCTGACGGGCCTTGTGGACACCGCGTTCGTATCGACCCTGGGCGCGTCGTCCCTGGCGGCGCTTGGGGTGGGTACGATCCTGCTGTCCGCTGTATTCTGGGTGTTTAATTTCCTCAGCATCGGCACGCAAACCGAGGTCGCTTATACGTATGGCCGGCAGGAGGACGAGCGCCGGTTGGAGCTGATCGGGATGGCGCTGGCCATGGCTGCGGTCTTCGGCACATTGATCATTTTTGTCGGATTGCCGCTGGTTCCCATAGGGGTCCAGGCCATGGGAGCCAGCGGGCTCATGTATTTCGAATCCATCACGTACGTACGGATTCGCCTGCTGGGGGCGCCGGCCGTCCTGTTCTATCTCGTGGCTTTCGGCGCTATGAGAGGGCTCCAGGACATGCGCACCCCCTTATGGATTGCTCTGGGGGTCAACGCGCTCAATATCGTGTTCGATGCGATATTCATCTTCGGCTGGGGGCCATTGCCGGCCCTGGGCATTGCCGGCGCGGCGTGGGCCAGTGTGGTGAGCCAGTGGGTAGGTGCGATTGCCGCTCTCCTCATTCTCTACAAGGCGATGGGGTTTCCCGATCGACTCGTCATGGGCGACGTCTCGCGCTTCCTCACGATCGGCGGAGACTTGTTTGTCCGGACCGGATTGTTGACCGTCTTTCTCGTCCTGGCGACGCGTGCTGCCACGAAGATGGGGCCGGAAAGCGGTGCGGCCCATCAGGCGATCCGCCAGTTCTGGACATTCTCTGCGTTGCTGCTGGATGCCTTTGCGGTGACGGGCCAAAGCCTCGTCGGGTACTTCATCGGCCTGAAGGATCATGCCCAGGTGATGCGAGTTGCCCGGCTTGTGTGCCTGTGGAGCCTCGCCGTGGGCTTCGTGATCATGATGAGTATGTGGTTGGGAACATCACTCGTGATCGATTTGTTGGTACCGACTTCTGCGGTGACCGTGTTTGTGAGCGCCTGGTTTGTGTCTGCCCTCTTCCAGCCGTTGAACGCCCTCTCGTTCGCTACGGATGGATTGCACTGGGGCACGGGCGACTTTCGCTACTTACGTAACGCGGTCATCGTGGCCAGTACCATCGGCGCCCTCGCTCTTGCGTTCGTGAATACCGAACAGGCCGAGATGCTTCACGTGGTCTGGTGGATTACGGGGCTCTGGATTACGATCCGTGCTGTATTCGGCGTCATCCGGATATGGCCGGGCATCGGGCAATCCCCTTTTTCGATTTCGCAACTACCCTCCACGACTTGATGGGTCTCCATTCAGCTGCTTATTTTATTGTCAGTATCTGTATCGTCGTATCAGGTTCAGGGTGTACTCGCCAGAGCGAAGAGATCTCTCGCACGCCGGAGGATCCGACCCGGTGGGAAGAAGCAATATCTGCATTCGAGGAGGAAGACCGGTTATCCTCTCCTCCGGACAGCGCATACCTGTTTGTGGGCAGTTCCAGCATCCGCCTGTGGGATTCTCTGAAAGACGACATGGCTCCTCTGCCGGTCATCCAGCGAGGATTTGGAGGGTCCAGGCTCGGCGATGCCATCTATTACGTCGACCGGATCATCGCGCCCTACGAGCCCAAAGCGCTTGTCGTTTTTTCAGGATCGAACGACATCGCCGGCGACACGCCCAGGCAACCCGACCAGGTCGTTTCGTTGTACGAAACGTTTGTCCGGGAAGTCCACTCTCGCCTTCCGGATCTGCCTATCTTCTTTATTGCCATCAGCCCGACGCGCTCGCGCTGGATGCACCGCGACCTCGTATTCGAAACCAACCGCCGCATTGCGGCCATCACCGAAACCGATGCACGGCTGCATTTCATCGACACCGCCACGCCCCTCCTGAATGCTGAAGGCGAACCCAGAGACGAGCTGTTTCGAGAAGACCAGCTTCACCTCAACGAAAAAGGGTATGCCCTCTGGACGTCCGTGATCAAACCTGTATTGCTCGCTTACGAGGACGGCTCGCTACACACTGCACACTGAGTCCTCAACGATTTCTTCACGGCAAAAAACGTACGGCGGTTAGAATCTACTCGTGAACCCGATTCGATATTTCAACTATCCACTGATGTTACGCGAACTGTGCACAACAGCCTGGTTAACGCGGCTTTGCATACCTGCATCGCCGCTCTGGCAGGGCGTTTGCGCATCTGGCGCGTAACATCTGTTATCCATCGATGCAGACACAACAGTTGCTACAGTATTTATCTAAAAGAAGGGTGCAGGAGGTTGGCGGCATCATCCTGATCGGGACCGGCGTGTTCTTTTTGCTCGCCAACCTGATGTACACCCCGTTTTACGATAAACTGACGACAGCTACGGACGTCTACACCCATTCTTCAGCGAATTACTCCCCACCGGCGATCATCGCCGCTCAGATGGGGGCGATGTTGTTCTTACCCGGTTTTGCCTTCCTGGCTTTTGGATATGCCTTGATCCGCCGGCATATGCCTCGTTTTGCCCCTGTTATGTTCGGTGTCATCGTAGTCGAGGTGTTCGCCGAGAGCAGCTTGCTGGGCTTGTTGCTCATGCTCGGGGGGTATACACTTCCGTTGCCCAGCGGTATCTGGGGGCTTCTCATGGCAAACTGGCTGCATTACGCGTTGGGTACTGTAGGCGCCGTGATCGTACCTCTATTCATCCTTGCCGTCTGCTACAGGGCCAAAAAGACACTCAAAAGAAGCGAACGAGAACACGCCCCGGCCTTTCTTCCCATGGTCTACTCTAAGGCAGGCTGAACAAAGCGGTTATCTGTTCCGGTATCGGAACCTGTGGTTGAGCGTTTGTTTAAATGTGGGGTTTATCCCCATAAATGCATGCGCCAAATAGTGTATCGCCTATGAGAGATATGCCGTATAATTCGATCTCGCATTTGCGTTTTTAGACTGCTCTTTTTGTGCTTTTCGCATCACGTTGATGCGCTTTTCGATTCCAAAGGGCAAACGGCCGATAAGCTCCCCATCTAGACGCGAATGCACTGATTCCCCGCTTTTGCTTTTTGTGCTGGTTCATCCCTGAACGGATTCCTCGCGGAACCTGGGCAGCGGTAAGTATGCGTCCTTCCCGTGAAGCGGCGGTGCAAACGATGTTGTTCCCTCGTGATGCAAAGCTCCATTTAACACTCGTTTTAACCAGGAAAAGCAATGTCAGGTCAAACCGGCGCCTGTCCGGGGCCTGCATGTTGGCACGATCTATTCGTCATGGCTCTATCAAAACTGACCGTTTTAAACGATAAGTATGTACTTCGCGACGTGCTGGGCGGCAAGGGGGAGTACGATACTACATATCTGGCCTGGAACTTATCGAAAGAACGAAATGCGGTGGTCATCAGGGAGTTTAGCCCGTCCTTTATTGCCGCCCGGAGCGACGACGGCGCACAATTCTCCTACAACAGCAAGGACGACCGCGCGCATTTCGAATACGGGCTGAATTGTTTTGTGCGGGAGGCGGCGGCAACGGCGTTGATCGATCACCCCAACGTAGTCAAACACGAAGATTACTTCCGGGAGAACGAGACCTCGTATTGTGTGTCTACGCATCATCCCGGGGCTACGCTGTCGACCGTTCTCGAAAGCCAGCAAGGTACGATCGAAGAGCGCGCCGCCTATGCCATCATCATGCCCCTCCTGGACGGCCTGCTGGCAGGGCACCGGCAGGGGCTCATTCATGGCAGGCTGTCGCCCGGACAGATCATTCTGACGAAGACGGGCCGGCCGATGTTGTACCGGTTCCACGTTACCCGGCTGTTGCTCGCTCGCCGATGCGGACGTGTGCTCGACATGAACGAGAGCGGGTTCACGCCTCCGGAGCTGCTCGTGCCAAACGGTAAAAAGGGGCCCTGGTCCGACATTTATTCGTGCGGCGCTACACTCTATGCGATCATATCGGGTGAAAAACCGCCGGATGCGCTGAACCGCCACGAAAAGGATCCTTTCCTGGATATCCTGCACCACACGAAAGAAATATCTCCCCGCCTCAAGAAGGTGATCTACCGAGCTACGTCGATGCATCCGGAGGAGCGGCCGCAGTCCGTGTTGGAGTTGAAGCAAGAATTGCGTAGAGCGATGATGCATGCTGGCGCCGACTCGGTTCGGGGGCCCGTCAAAGGGCCTGCTGCGACATCATATCCCTTTGGAGACATAGGGCTTTCTTCCGTTCAAAGCGAGCAGCGAACGGCCGACCCTGAGGTGAAGCCGGTGCCGGGGAACGAAAAAACGGAATCTCGCGACCGGAAGCCGCCCATCTATACCCTCAATGCTCCATCCCCCTTCAGGAAAGTCGCTTTTCAAGATCCCTCAGGAGCGCGTCAGCCCTTCGTCGAAACCAATCCGCTCGGCCCTTTCGCCGACGAGCGCCTGGTGTTATCGAAGCAGCAGTTTCCCGGCAATGCCCTGCAGTCTGCGAGCAGCCCCACCGTGGAAACGGCGCACCGGACCAACGCCCTGAGAGCCTGGCGTGTGGCGGCGGGGATCGCGCTCGTAGTGTTGCTGGGTGTATGGGGCGTGTCCGGGCGCCTTTTTGAACGCGGCATTACCCGTGATGCGCTGGTTACTTCGTCCAGGAAGTCGTTCCAACTGGCGTATTCGCCCGGTCGAACCGATACGTCTTTATCCGGGAACCCGGCCGAAAAAGCGGGCGCCCTTCGAGAGGCTTACGCAAACGACCTTTTACCGGGCCTGTTGGAGGGGGCCGACTCGTTAACCGGCGAAGGGTCAGGCGCCACGCCCGCAATCGATTCTGTACGGCTCGGTGAAGAATATATCCAGCGGGGAGACTCTTCCCGAATGTCTCAGCGGCTCGACGAGGCGCAGTGGTATTACCAGGTCGCGCTGACGTTCCTTCCTCGAAATACGTATGTGGATTCGGTGCTGGAAGTCGTGAGCAAAGATCTTCAGGAAGCGTCCAATGCGATGGAGTTCGAACGGTTCATCGAGACCGCCGAGCGTCTGGTAGCAGAGCGTGACTATGCCGGGGCGATACGATCCTACCAGCGCGCCCAACAATTCGCCCCGAACGCTTTTGGTGTGAAAGAGCAGATCGCCTCACTTCGCGAACTGCTCGAGTATCAGCAGAAGCGAGAGCAGCGATATCAATACTTCATTGGGCAAGGAGACGGCCTGCTCAAGGAAGGCAACTACGAAGGGGCGCTAAACAGCTATATCCGGGCCCGCGAGATGCGCCCTGATGACGCCTACGCGCGTATGCAGGTGCAGGCGGCTCGCGACAGCCTCGCCCGGCAAGACCTGCGCATCGAAAAGCAGAAAGATCTCTACGCGTTTCACCGGCTTCTGGGTGATAGCCTGTACGAGCAGTCCGATCTCAATGGCGCTTTTGTCCATTATCAGGCCGCGCTGGCTCAGGATCCGTCGGATCAGGTGGTCCTGGATCGCCTGGTCGAAATCCAGCAAGCCAGGAAAGAAAAAGAGTTGAGCCTGATTACGGATGAGGAGGGGGTCTTTATCGCCACTGAGGTGCCGCCTCGGCTTCTCGATGAGCAAGAATTGATCCGCCAGATCGAATATCCTGCCGAGGCGAAGAGGATGAACATCGAGGGGCGAGTGATTCTGCGGATGATCGTCAACAAGGACGGGAGCGTGTCGGATGTCAAGATTGCCCGCGGCATCGGTTTTGCCTGTGACCGGGAGGCGCTTCGCGTCATGAAGAAGGCGAAATTCATCCCGGCCGAGTACGACGGGGAGCCGGTTCGCGCCTGGCACACGTATGCCATTGCCTTCAGGCTGTTGCGGTAGGGCAGCCTATCACCAGACCTTTCCGCGTGCATCCACCGTCAGGGTGTTGATAACCTGGTCGCCATCGACCAGATAGAGTTGATCCTGGTTGTTGACGACTACACAGGCGTGGTTGGGCACTACCCGTACGGTGTTGCCTACGTCCATCGTTGATCCCCCCGGTACTCGAACCCAGCCATGTTCTTCCGATAGGCCTGTGATATGTGCATGAGGCAGGCGCGTCATGGTTCGTGCGTTATAAAGAAGGATGCCGTAGCCGTCGGTCGCATATCCGGTATCCGAAGTAAACACCTTCCGGCCGGCATCGAGAAAAAGGCGCTCCGTGCCGTTGGGATTGCGATGTTTGCTGATGATGGAGGTTTGGACAGTCAACGCACATTCCTGGAGGGTTGCTACGCCGAGTGCTTCCTGGATGGCATCGTGGAAAACGTAATTTCCGGGTCGAATCTCGGTGATCGTGAACCCCTGCTGCACGGTATTCTCGAAATACCGCATAGAAGGGGTTGATCCTATGCTGATTTCGAACCGGTCATCCATACCCGCCTCTGCATTCGGCTGAGCCCTGGAGACATCGGCAAGGTGCAGTTGCAGTGCGAAGTCCAGCATGCGATCCCGCTCTTCCTGGCTGACCCGGACCAGGGCCTCAGCCAGCGACTCTTCGTCGGAAGCCGGCCCCTTGTAGGATTGGCCGGCATGCGTCAGGATGCCGGCCAGCTTCAACCCGGGCAGCTGGTCGACGAATTGAGCGAACTCGACACTCTGGCGCTGGTCCCATCGAACGCCGCAACGACCATACCCGGTATCTACTTCGAGGAGGACCGCCGCTTCGGCGCCGGCGGCCGCAAAAAAGGCCGAGGCCGCCCGTGCACCTTCCTCTGTATCGACGCAGAACGAGATGCGGGCTTTTTGCATGAGGGCCAGGGCTCGCTCATACTTGGTTTCGCCGATCAGGATATAGGCCAGACGGACGTCATCAAATCCCTGGTGAACGTAAACTTCTGCTTCACTTAGCTTGGCTGCCGTGAGCCCCCGGGCGCCCCCCTCGATCTGTTGCAGCGCCACGAAGATGGACTTGTGCGTTTTCGTGTGAGGACGTAGAGAAACCTGATTGGCGTCCGCCCTGGACTGCATCTGCTGGATATTCCGTTCGAGAATATTCTTTTCGACTAAGATGCAGGGGGAGGGGAGGCTGTCAGTCAGCATGGTTATCCGGTTGGGGGGTATCGGTGCTTGCCATATCTTACTTGCCCACAGAGGCAATGCTCTTGCGCAGGCGGGCACGCTCGAGTGCCAGGCGCGCGTGAGCTCGGTCGTCCGAGGTTTCGCCAGACTTCAGCAGTTCGAGGGCCTCCCGTTCGGCAGCTTCTACCCGGTCGAGGTCGATTTCTGAAGCGGGTTCCGCTTCTTCGGCCAGGACGGTCACCGTATTGTTGAGTACCTCCACGAACCCGCCCGTCGTAGCGAAGGCGATACGGTCGCCGGACTCCAGAGTGACATAAATAGGGCCC
This sequence comes from uncultured Rhodothermaceae bacterium, assembly GCA_964525535.1. Lineage (GTDB taxonomy): Bacteria > Bacteroidota > Rhodothermia > Rhodothermales > JAHQVL01 > JAHQVL01. The sequence continues at coordinate 19,194 of CAZGHT010000052.1, read as the reverse complement.
AGATTGATGGCAGCGATCATCGGAGCGTGATTGTGCAGCACCTCAAAGCTGCCCTGTATGCCGGGGGCCTGCAACCTCTGTGCTGCCCCTGAAAACACACTGCCGGTGGGAGATACGATATCTATGTGAAATGAAGCTGGCATGTAATCTATATCCTGTTAAGTGATGTTACGCGAACTGTGCACAGCAGGCTTGTTTACGCGGCTTTGCACGTGTGCAAAGCCGCTCTGGCAGGACCTATGCGCATCCGGCGCGTAACATCTGCTATTAACTGGAGGTGCGCATCCCGCCTGTCGGCGCCCGGATCGAGGACTCAGGATATCGCTATTGATACGTTCGGGTCTGTATCTACGCATCCCGCACCCTCACTTCTCATTGGTCTTCTTTAAGCTTTCGTTCGCCATCTTCGATGACTTCTTCGATGGCGCCTTTGTAGGTGAAGGCGGATTCGGGATAGTGGTCGAGCTCACCGGCCAGGATCATCTTGAAGCCGCGAATGGTGTCTTCCAGCTTCACGTAGATGCCGGGTGTACCCGTGAACTGTTCGGCAACGAAGAAGGGTTGAGACATATATCGTTGGGCGCGGCGGGCACGGCGGACGACCAGCTTGTCCTCGTCGCTCAGTTCGTCCATGCCGAGGATGGCGATGATGTCTTGCAGCTCTTTGTACCGCTGGAGGAGTTCTTTGATGTTCTGCGCGGTCTGGTAGTGGTCGTCGCCGATGATGCGGGGATCGAGGATTCGGCTCGTCGAATCGAGCGGGTCGATCGCGGGATAGATGCCGAGGGAAGCGATCTGGCGGGACAATACCGTCGTAGCGTCGAGGTGAGCGAACGTCGTAGCCGGAGCAGGGTCGGTGAGGTCGTCCGCAGGTACGTAGATGGCCTGCACCGAAGTGATCGACCCCTTCTTGGTCGACGTGATTCGTTCCTGCAGCTCGCCCATTTCGGTAGCCAGCGTGGGCTGATAACCCACGGCGCTCGGCATCCGGCCCAGGAGGGCGGATACTTCGGAGCCGGCCTGAGTGAATCGGAAGATGTTATCGACGAACAGGAGGACGTCGCGGCCCCCCAGGTCACGGAAATACTCGGCGATGGTCAGCCCGGACAGGGCTACTCGGGCGCGGGCGCCCGGGGGCTCGTTCATCTGGCCGAACACGAGGGAAATGTTACTTTCTTTTATTTTTTCGAGGTCTACCTTGGAGAGGTCCCACTCGCCGCGTTCCATGGATTCGAGGAATTCGTCGCCGTACGTGATGACGCCGCTTTCCAGCATCTCACGCAGGAGGTCATTGCCTTCGCGCGTACGCTCGCCGACGCCAGCGAATACCGAGAGGCCGTCGTGCTCTTTAGCAATGTTGTTGATGAGTTCCATGATGAGAACCGTCTTGCCGACGCCGGCGCCGCCGAACAACCCGATTTTACCGCCGCGTGCGTACGGTTCCAGCAGGTCGATGACCTTGATGCCCGTTTCGAGGATCTCGGTTGTTGTAGCCAGTTCTTCGAAGGGCGGAGGGTCAGCATGGATCGGGCGTCGTGCCTGGATTTCCGGTTGCGGCAGGCCGTCGATGGCGCGCCCCACTACGTTGAAGAGCCGTCCTCGTATGTCTTCACCCGTAGGCATGGCGATAGCCTGGCCAGTGTTGGCCACATCCGTGCCGCGAGTCAGTCCGTCCGTGGAGTCCATCGCAATCGCACGTACGCGGTTTTCGCCGAGGTGCTGCTGTACCTCGAGCACGAGGTCTCCCGAATCCTCGCGTTTGATCACGAGCGCGTCGAGAATGTCCGGCACTGCGTCGCGGGCGAACTCTACGTCGACGACAGGACCGATGATCTGGACTACTTTACCGTTCGTCAGTGTATTAGCTTCCATCAAAAATGCTGTTCTCTAGATAACCGTTCTGTATGAAGAGGTGACTCGGCAACACACACATCCTATCACCGGAAATATCAGACCATGGCATACACGGGCCGTGACTGCTGCTGATTAACGGCTGCGATAGCGCTGTAATACCACTGTAATACCACTGTAATACCCGTTTCGCCACCCGTCTCCTACTCCGCTTGCTGTTCGAAGATCTGCATAAATTAGGAAATTTTTACGAAACTGGAACCTCAGGGGCTTCCTGCAGCAGTGGGCCCCGATATAAAAGGGCCGCACCGGATATGCATGGGTGCGGCCCTTACTAGCCTGGTCAACGTAGAAATGCGGGGGGGAGGTGCATAATCGGAGTCGGTTCGTCAGGTACGTTCTATTTGACGAGCAACATCGTGCGGGTTTCGACGTGATCGCCGGCCTCCAGGCGATACACGTAGGTCCCGCTGGCTGCGCCGCCGGCCTCGAACCTGACGCTGTGGACGCCGGCGTGCTGAACCTCGCTCACCAGCAGGTCGATTTCGCGTCCCAGCAGGTCGTATATAGCCAATCGTACATGGCTCCGTTCAGGGAGCTCGTACTGGATGGTCGTCGTAGGGTTGAACGGGTTGGGATAATTTTGCCGGAGTGCAAACGTTTCCGGGGCAGCGCTGGCGTCGTCGGGTTCAACGAGGGTCGGCGGAGCTTCGTTAAGCTGGTAGCGGGCCTCCAGGGTAGATGCCTCTTCGGTCAGCTGCACGTACAAGAGGGTGTCGGGCTGGAGGGGCGTCGCTCCGGCCATCACTATCCGGTAGCCGCCGTCCTCGAGGGATTGGTGAACGATAGACCAATCGGCAGGCAGGGCCGATTCGATGCCGTCGATGCCGGGGTTGCGGCCCGTCAGATCGACGGTCATAGCGTGAATATCCGTTTCGACGGCTTCGATCATCAGCGGGATGCCGAACCGGGCCCCGGTCGTTACAGGAGCGCCCCAGCGTACCACAGTGTACGGAGACGGAGAAGGAGCATGCTTGGAAGTCGTGCAATGGGCTTCTGCGGGAAAACAATCGATCATGCTGAGCGCAAATTTGAGGATGAGCGCTGCGTCGTAGGCAGAGATGCTGCCGTTGCCTGAGGTGTCGCCCCCCGTCTGGGCTTCACCCGAAAGGGTCGCAACGCCGGCTGCATGTTGGAGCACGAGGGCAGCGTCGTATGCCGAAATCTCTCGGTTCAGGGAAGGGTCCCCGATCAGAAGCGACTCTACTGTGATGCTCCCATCGACGCCGGTGACAGCCGGTGTTCCTTCGTTGAGGACGAGCCGGTCGAACGTCACGGCGGCCACGCCATCCTCACTCTGGCTTTCGAACGTTATTTTGAGGAGGTTGCCTTCACCGGACAGGTTCGCAGCGCCGGCCGCGGCTATGTGAATCTGCCCGGGAAGGTCGAGCCGGGTAATTAGGGTCATGGCCTCGCTGATCGTTCCATCGAGTGTGACGCTCTGCGCTGAAAGCAGGCTGGCGTCATATAAAATGACCATGTCGAAAGAAGACACGCCGGCGCCAGTGAGGTCGCTCGCTTTGATGGTCAGATCAAACCGGGAATCGGGGCGGGCGTGTATACTGTCAATAGTAACGGTGTGCGTCTGGAAAGCAGAAGCTGCATGGAGGAGGGGGGTGCAGTACAGGGAAAAAATGATTAACGCCAGTAGCCCCTGACGACGGTGGGTGAACGCGTACGGTGTTTTATGGGGACAATTCATGGTGTCATGATGTAGGTTGCGATAACGTCGCCGGTGATTTTATGCGCGCGCCGTCACAGCCGTGCATGTATTCACTGAGCGTGTACAACTCTGCGACGAAAATCAGACCAAATCGACACATTTCGGAGAAAGGAATCCGAGGAAAGACCCAAATTGCTTCGCGGTACAGAGGGCCGGGTATTTATGTAATTCGTAAGGGTACATAAATTCCGAATTCGGGCTGTTGGGAATGCGCCTTGATAACCGTTTGCTTCTTGAAATAGGCTCTGTAGAAGCCGATTATTTTACGGACGGCTTCGACGCGCGAAGCTCACAGGAAAAACAGGAATCAGGGGCGTTACCATTTTACCGGTCTTCATTTGGTGAGGAAAGCGTTACATTAGAAAAATGGAAACGTGCGATACCGGAAGCTTTTTCTCGACAAAAAACGATAGTTATGCGATCGACGATACCTTTCATCAGACAGCGATACGGGGTAGTCAGCCTTATTCTCATTGTGATAGCCGGCTGTGCGTCTACCGCTCTGGCGCAGGAACTCCCTTCCATCGAATCGAAAACGGCGTCTTTCGAAAAGAGAGACGGCTACTTTCCCGTATACTGGGATTCGGGGCAGGGGCACGTATGGTTGGAGATCGATGCCTGGGATACCGATGTGCTCTACGTGACCTCCCTGCCGGCCGGTGTGGGATCGAACGATCTCGGGCTGGATCGAGGGCTCCTCGGGAACGAGCAGGTCGTTCGCTTCGTGCGGGTGGGGCCCCGGGTGTTGATGGTAGCGCCCAACCTGGATTTTCGAGCGGTAACAGACAACGAAGCCGAACGTAAAGCCGTGGAAGACGCCTTCGCATCGAGCATCGTATGGGGCTTCGATGTGGCGGCTGAGTCGGAAGGCCGGGTGCTGGTTGACGCCACTCCTTTCATCATGCGCGACGTGATGGGCATGACCCGCCGGCTCAAGCAAATGGGACAGGGTACGTTTCAGCTCGACGCCCGGCGAAGCGCGCCATACCCTGATATGATCCGGGCTTTCCCTGAAAACACCGAGCTGGAGGCGCGCCTCACGTTTACTTCGGACGATCCGGGCAGTTATGTGCGCGACGTGGCTGCGGACCCGTATGCCGTGACCGTTCGCATGCGGCAATCGCTCGTGAAATTGCCCGAACTCGGCTCCTACTCGCCCCGTCCCTTCGACCCGCGCTCCGGAGCATATGGCCTGTCGTTCGTGGACTACGCGTTGCCCATCGGTCAATCGAAAGAAGTCCGGTACAGTGTCCGCCATCGTCTGGAAAAAACGGACCCCGACGCCGACGTCAGCGATCCGGTCGAGCCGATCGTTTATTACCTGGATCGGGGGACCCCCGAGCCGGTACGGTCCGCCCTCCTGGAGGGCGCGCGCTGGTGGGAGGACGCTTTCGAAGCGGCGGGGTTCAGCAATGCGTTCCGAGTAGAGATCATGCCTGAAGGCGCCGATCCCATGGATGTGCGCTACAACGTCATCCAGTGGGTTCACCGGGCGACGCGAGGCTGGAGCTACGGTCGCAGCGTCGTGGATCCCAGGACCGGGGAGATCTTGAAAGGCCACGTGTCTCTCGGCTCGCTGCGCGTGCGACAGGACTACCTGATTGCCGAGGGACTGCTGTCTCCCCACTCGCCTGCGGAAGCGGAGCAGGACGCCGCGGAAGATCCCATGCTGGCGATGGCGCTTGCCCGGCTGCGCCAGCTATCGGCTCATGAGGTCGGCCATACCCTCGGATTCATGCATAACTTTGCGGCGTCGGTCAATAGCCGGGCGTCTGTCATGGACTACCCGGCCCCCATGGTTCGGATTGACGAAGAGGGGACTCTGGTGCTGGACGAAGCCTATGACACTGGCATCGGGGCATGGGACGTGTACTCCGTCCGCTACAATTACACCCAGTTCTCGGATTCCGTCGACCAGCGCCAGGCGCTGGAAAACATCCTGGACGAAGCTCACCGAGCCGGCTATTATTTCATATCCGACACCGATGCACGGCCTGCAGGGGGCGCCCATCCACTGGCTCATTTATGGGACAACGGAACCGATGCGGTCGAAAACCTGCGTCACGAGATGAGGGTGCGGGAGAAAGCGCTGTCTAACTTCGGGGTATCCAGCATTCCAGAAGGGCAGCCGCTGGCCACACTGGAGGAAACCCTCGTGCCCATCTACCTCTACCACCGATACCAGGTCGAAGCAGCCGCAAAACTGGTTGCCGGCGTCGATTACAGTTATGCGTTGCGGGGCGACACCCGGCGCCTGCCTGAGCGCGTACCTGCTCAACGGCAGCGCGAAGCCGTCGAAGCCATGCTGGATGCCATCGCTCCCGAGGCCCTCATGCTGCCCGAACATATTCGCAATCAGATTCCTCCCCGGCCCCCCGGCTATAGCCCTCACCGTGAATTGTTTGACGGATACACCGGGCTCATCTTCGATCCCTACGCCCCCGCCGAGATCGCCACGGAGCTGGTCCTCGGGCTGCTCGTCCATCCTGAGCGCGCTGCGCGGCTCGTGTATCAGCACGATTTTGACGATCGTCTCCCCGATCTGCGCGATATCCTGGAGGACGTCAACGACCGGGTCTGGACTCGATCTGTTCCTCGCGACGACTATGAGGCCGAACTGCAGCGTATCACCCAGCGGGTATGGACGGATGTCTTACTCGAGCTGGTGACGAATCCTACCGTCTCGCCGGCCGTTCGCGCCCGCGTTACGTTCCACGTACGCGAGACAGCTGCCTGGCTGGAAAACTCCCGAGGCCGGGGCCACGAGACCATTGCTCACCGAGACGCGATCTACGACGACCTGTCGCGCGTCCTGAACCGCGACCTCGAAGAGTTGGAGGACCGCACGTCGTTGCGAACGCCGCCAGGCTCTCCCATCGGCATGGGGGACTACGACTACAGGTTGCGCACTCGGCAGCGCAGGGCCTGGCTCGACTACTGGGGGCGGCATGACTTTTCGTGCCGCCGGTAGTCGCGGCGCAAAGGTCTTCCTATCCGGTACCTGCTCCCTGAGGGGAACTGCTTCCTCCGCCCTCTGCGTCCACAGGGCCGCCAAAGTGTTGGTAGCCCCTGCCTTTGAGCGGGATCGCCGCGCCCTCCTGCGTTTCTACGACGATATCTTCTTCCTCGGTAATCGCGCCGATCACGGTAAGGAGGCCCTCGGGTAACTTTTTGAGGTCTGTTTCCGGGAGGGTGACGAGCAACTCGTAGTCCTCCCCGCCATAGAGGGCGTATGTGTCTGCGTCTTGATTCAGCCGGGTGGCCACCTTTTTCGTTTCCTCGTGGATAGGGAGCTGGCTGGCTTTGAGGGACGCGCCGCACCGGCTCGAGCGGCAGATGTGCTGGATCTCGGAGGCGAGGCCGTCAGAGATGTCGATCATGGCGTTCGGTTTGACGCCAGATTCCTCGAAGGCCTGGATAACGGTTTGCCGGGGTGTGGGTGTCAGGTGTCGCTGGATGACATAGCGAAAAAGATAAAGCGAAGGTTCGAAGTCGTCCTGCGCCTTTTCCAGTTCATCGCGTTGCTCCATGAGTAGCCGGAGGCCGGCATACGAAGCGCCGAGGTCCCCCGTCACACACACGCAATCGCCCACCTGAGCGCCATGGCGGTACACGACGTCGACCTCCCGCGCCTCGCCGATTGCGGTAATCGAGAGCGTTAGCCGCTGGGCAGCTGTCGTATCTCCACCGACGAGTGTGAGTCCATAGGCATCGCAAGCTTTTTTGATGCCCCGGTACACAGTCTGTATCATTTCGACAGATACGTTGTGTGGGATTCCGATGGCAATGGTCGCATACCGGGGATGGGCATTCATCGCAAGAATGTCGCTCACATTGACCGCGATAGACTTGACGCCGAGGTATTCCATGGGCATGAACGATCGGTCGAAATGGATTTGTTCGACCAGCATATCGGTGGTGATGATATGCACGCGCTCGTCGTCGATTTTGTATACGGCAGCATCGTCGCCAACGGTGCGGATGAGATCCGGGTCATGGGGCGGTCCGAGCTCATCGCTCATCAAGTCGATGAGGCCAAACTCGCCGGCCGCAGATACAGGAGTAAAGGGGGTTTCAGTTGCCATAGGGGTTCAGCAGGTAAGGCCATTCAGCCGGCTAAGCAAATTTTTCCCAGAATAACAGGTCGCTCCGCTCCGGTTGCACCGACGAGGTTCGCCGGGACCTCGTTGAGCGTCTCGTGAGCCAGGACGGCGAAACAGATGGCCTCTTTTGCGTCTGCATTGATTCCATACGCGGCGATGGAATCGAAGGGCAGGGCCGGCAGCCGGTTTCGAAGCGTCCGCACGAGTGAATCGTTATGAATGCCTCCTCCCGAAACAATGATCCGATCTACGCCTCCCTTCGGTACGATGAACGACTCGTACGCCATCGCAATGGTTTCTGCAGTGAAGGCTGTGGCTGTTGCCATGATATCGATGTCTGCGTGGATGTGCAAATCTGCAGCTTTTTCCAGCAGGGCCTCAACATAGGCGTCGTTATAAAACTCTCGTCCCGTTGATTTGGGCGGCGGGGACCGATAATAATCGGCATCGAGCAGCCATTCCAGCAGGGGAACGCGAACGGTACCCGAGGCGGCGTGAGCGCCGCCTGCATCGTAGGGAATGCCCCAGAATCGTTGGGCCAGGGCATCGATGATCATGTTGCCCGGACCCGTGTCGAAGGCAATGACGCGGCGAACGTCGCTGCCGGCCGGGAGCACGGTCACGTTTGCGATCCCCCCGATGTTGAGCAGGGCGCGCGATTCCTGGTCGCTCCTGAAGAGGACGTAGTCCAGATAAGGAGCCAGTGGGGCGCCCTGGCCTCCGGCAGCCATGTCGGCCAGGCGAAAGTCGCCCACTACCGTCGTGTGCAGCAACTGGGCCAGGGTGGAAGGGTCGCCCAGTTGGAAAGTCGATCGTATGGGTAGGCCGGCGCAGGGCTCGGGGTCGGGGACGTGGTAGACGGTCTGTCCATGGCAGCCGATGGCGTCGACGTCGTCGATCGAAAAGGGACCCGCTTCTTCGAGAAGATGGCGCACCGCTTCTGCATAGGCGTACGCAAGGCGCACGTTGAGCTGAGTTATAGACTTGACATCCGACGTTGCCGGTGAGGAGTTGGCGAGCACGAGTTCCTTGAGATCGGAAGGGATCGGGGTGGATCGAAAACCGAGGCATTCGACGGTCAGAGATACGCCGCTTCCTGTCAGCCTCGTCAGCACCGCGTCGATCCCATCCAGAGAGGTGCCGCTCATCAACCCTGCCACGACGCGCGATTCGCTTGAATGGTTCATGAATGGACTGCCTTGCCTCAATCGGAATGCTCGTCTTCTCGGGAACGTAGTTCGGATGCCTTTTCCTGAAATTCTCCGGCGCGTTCGGGGTACATCCGGGCCAGCTTTTCGTACATGTCGGCTGCCTCATCGTATTGCTTTTGTCGCTCGTAAATCCGGGCCAGCGTCTCTGAAACAATATCTCCGATATCAGAATCGAGCGCCGGAGACTCGATCGGTTCGTGCTCCGGTTTCGGAACAATACGCGCGGATTCGAGCTCCTGAATCAGGTGGTCGAGCTCATTGTCTTCCTTCCACTCGCTCATCAGCGCAGCATAAGGGGCCAGAACGGGAGGGATCTTAATGCCGTTGAGCTCGCCCGGAGGAGCGGGCGAAGGAGTTGGTTCCGGGATCGAGTGTTTGCTCTTCCGGTTTGCGGGGACATCTTGTTGACCCTCCTCCTCGGCCGCCGTATTGTCGGCAGTAATGGCATTGCCGTTTGTTTTATTCTCGGAAGTATCTGCTTCAGGTTCATCCCGGGTGGATGCACTCGTTTCCTCCAGGTGCGGGGTGGGCGCAGAGGCGCTGTCATTAACGGCGGGATCCACGTCAGGGTGAATGGAGGGATTGACCCGCAATACAGGCGTTTCGTGGTCCAGGTCGTATTGCCCGATATCTTGATCCGTAACTGATGACTCGGGGGGCTCGTCAGCCGGTTGCTGCGGCTCGCGTTCGGAAAAGGGGGCGGCAGAGTGTTCTGCCGGAGGGAGGTCTTCCGGTAATGAATCAACCGACAGCGAGTTCGGGAGGTCTGTGCCGGCGGTCGAGAGATCCGTTGTAGACCGGTCCGTCCCTCCATCGGCCTCCGTATCGGATTCGGATCGTTGAGCCTCAGGCTTACTCTGTAAAGCGAGTATCTTGAGCACGCGGCGGATGCCTTCCTGTATCGTAGGACTGTTAGGCATAAAAAAAGAAGCATTCTGCCAGGCACGTATTGCTTCGTCCCACCGCTCTTGCTCCATGTAAGCCTGAGCCAACAGAACGTGCGCGGCCACGTGCGCGGGCATTGTATGGACGAGATGTTCGAGTTGAGGAACGGCCTCCTCAACGTGACCTTCGCGCAAAAGTCGGATCACTGCTCGTATGTCGTAAGCGGGCATCATGGGCCTTTTAGAAGCTCCCTGTTCTATCTCAAGATACTACTCCAGATCGGAATCCATTAATTCAGCGCGTATTCTACGCTTTTGAGGTCAGAAAGAGATGTTGTATGTTGAAAACGGTTATCAGGCCGAAGCCCAGGGCAAACAGGACTTGAAAGGGAACTGCAGCCCATTCACCGTACATGATGATCGCGCCGAGCCCTGATGTACAATAAACAGCGAGTACCGCTTCCAGCCATACGACTGCGGGAATGCGGCGCCTCGGACGAGACGGAGCCGCGGGCTTCAGTGCCGGGGCGTACCCCAATACTTGAACAGGGCTTTCGCGCAAAGTCGCATGCTGCGAGAGTGTTTGTTGCGAGAATGTTTGTTGCGAGAATGTCTGTTGTGAGGTTGCCTGCTGCGGCGTATCACGCGGCGCCGACGTCGCCTGTGATGTTTTCTGATGTAAGGGATGATGTTGTGAGGTATTATACTTCGGCGTGCGCACAAAGGCGGTTTTTTTGCCGCGCAATGCGTGCAACAGGGCACCAGTGTTACTCAAAGCCATACCCATCGTTCCGGCCATGAACAGAGGGAAGAAGCAGACGCGTTTGAACCAGTCGGGGTAGAGGGCGCGTTGGGCGAACACCTGAGCGAGAAAGAAGCCGGCAAAGCCGAGGAGGCCGATGCCCAGCAGCCCGAAGTAGAGTTCGCTCGGACCGTTCAACCCGACGTCATCCAGGATCAGGAGGGGCGGGTGCAGAAGGGCGACGAGCAGTACGAAAGGAAATACGAAAGGTGCGGTCAGGTGGAAACTCCCTTCGACTTTGACGTCCCAGGGCAGGGGAGATCTCCAGATTCGTTTCAGTAATTTGAGGGCGACCTCAGCCGCGCCCTTGGTCCACCGGTACTGCTGCGTGCGGAGCGCGGTGATGTCGAAGGGGAGTTCGGCCGGCACCTCGACGTTTTCGATAAACCGGAACAACCACCCGTTGAGCTGGGCGCGGTAGCTGAGGTCGAGGTCTTCCGCGAGGGTGTCGCTATGCCAGTCGCCGGCATCTTCGATGCAGGCCCTGCGCCAGACGCCGGCTGTCCCGTTGAAGTTCATGAAGTAGCCCGCCCGGTTGCGGACGAATTGCTCGAGGGCGAAGTGGGCATCCAGTCCGAACGCTTGAATCCGGGTAAGCAGCGATTCTTCAGCGTTGATATGCCCCCAGCGTCCCTGAACCATGCCAACCGCGGGTTCGTCGAAGTATGGGATCATCGTTAGCAGGAACCGGGGCGGCGGCAGGAAGTCGGCGTCGAAGATGGCGATGAATTCCCCCCTGGCAAGCATGAGCCCGTTCTTCAGGGCCCCGGCTTTGTAGCCCGTACGGTTCTCCCGGTGGATATGGATGACGTCGATGCCTCGGGTGCGCCAGTAGGCCACGCGGTTGGCGACAATCTGCACGGTTTCGTCGGTCGAGTCGTCGAGGACCTGGATTTCGAGCTTCCGGGTGGGGTATTGGAGTTGTGCACAGGCGTCAATGAGACGCTCCGCCACCAGGGGTTCGTTGTACAGCGGCAATTGCACGGTGACGTCAGGCCAGGGCTCCTTCCGTGGAGGCAATGCGTCCGGCTCGGGTACGGGACCTTCGCGAAGCCGGCTTTTCCGGACATACGCGATGGAAAGCCATAACAGGTTCAACCCGTATACGGTGAGGACGAGGGTAGCGAGCGCGTATAGGAAGGCGAGCAAAGGATTACCAGTTCGAGGTGGCAGCAGCGAATATGTCTTCGGCTACGTTTTCCAACGCAACCAGAGCCGCCTCCGTTTCTCCGTCGATGTCGATCGGGTCGTATTCCTGAAAGTTCGAAAAGCTGCGATTCAGCAATTCTCGGTCTTCGGTCTGGTCGAGGTAAACGACGGAGACGGAAATCGTAATGCGGTTTCGGGCCGCCGTTTCGTCCCCGCTGACGGAAGACGGGGCATTCGTATACCTCGATATCTCGGCGCTCAATACCGCATCGGCATCGCTTTCGTTGGGCGCCAGGGAGAGGCGCGTCTGGTTGATAAACCGGTTGATGAGTTCTTCGGTGAGCTCATCGCTCAACGAAGGAATCGTGTTGACGCTGTTATCTACGACGAGTGGGATAGCGAGGGTATTCAAGTTTGCCGGGATCGTGGCTCCTGTGAAGCTATAATAAGCGCAGCCGCCGAGGCAGGTCAGGAGCAAAAACACCCCGCCCCATCTCGCAGACAAAGGACGCCTTACCGATACGGATCGGGGACAGAACGTGAGGAGTCGTTTACCGTGGGTTGCGCTCGATAGGATGGCGTTACAGATCTTCATCGAGTTCTTTCAGTTTGCGATAGAGCGTCCGTTCGCTGATGCCCAGCGCCTTTGCCGTTTGTCGCCGGTTGCCGTCGTAATGCTTCAAGGCTTCGGCGATCAACTGTCGCTCGGCCGACTCCAGGGTGGGGAATTGCTGGTCGACCGTTTCTTCGGTCCCTTCGGTCTCGTACTCTTCTCCGTTATCCGGGGCAGCGGCGTTAACCGCCTGCTCGTCCGAAGATTCGATCTCGTAGTAGATGTCTTCGAAAGCCGGAGGCAGGGCTTTCTTCGAGTCGATGCTTTCGATGATAAAGGAGGAAGGAGGCTGTTCGAATGGGTCCTCCTCGAGGTTCGATGTTGCCTTCGCGTGATGCCTGCCGGCGGGTGAAGCCCGGAGGGCTTCTTTGATTTCACGCATCTCGAGGCGTAATTCGAGCAGGGCGCGGTAGATGACTTGCAATTCTCTGGAGGTGGTATCCCCTTCGTTTTGCGCGTCGCCCCAGTCCGTTTTGTTCGCAGAGGCCAACACGACTTCGCCCGACGTGCCCGTGGCCGAAACCCCGCGCAGGTAGGAGCGGATGTCGTTCACGTCCACATCCTGTTTGGGGATGAGTACGACCACCTGTTCTGCAAGGTTGCGGAGCTCGCGTACGTTGCCGGGCCAGCGGTAACGCAACAGCATATGCCTGGCTTCTTTTGTCAGACGCTTGGTAGACGAGTTGTATTTCTGTGCGAACTCATGGAGGAAACTCTCGAAGATCGGCATGATGTCTTCGGTCCGTTCCCTCAACGGGGGGATGTTGATTTCCACCGTGCTGAGGCGGTAGTAGAGGTCCTCTCGAAAGCGGCCGGCCTGCACCTCCTGGCCCAGTTTCTTGTTCGTCGCGGCGATGACGCGGGCGTCGGACTTCAGGATGGTCGAGGAGCCGACCCGGCTGAATTCCCCCGTTTCCAACACGCGTAACAGCCGCACTTGAGCGGCGAGCGGCATCTCTCCGATTTCGTCCAGAAAGATGCTGCCTCCGTCGGCTTCTTCGAAATGCCCGCTGCGGCGCTCTACCGAGCCCGTGTAGGCGCCCTTCTCTGCGCCAAACAGTTCCGACTCGATCAACCCTTCCGGGATCGCCCCGCAGTTGACGATGATCATCGGCTCGTGACGGCGGGCGCTCATGGCATGGATGGCTTTTGCGATGACCTCCTTCCCGACACCGCTTTCTCCATACACCAGCACGTTGACGTCCGTTCTGGCAACGAGACGCATCTGGTCGATGACGTGGTGAAGGGCAGCCGAGTTGCCTATGATGCCGAAACGTTCCTGAACAGATGATCGATCCATGGTTTACTGCACCAGATCAGCCATAACCGGTTCGCCAAGGAGGGTCGCTGATGTACTGCCGGTTATGCGTACCTTAATGTATTGTCCTTTCTTGAATTCGTAACGATCGAAGACGGCCATCTTATTCGTATCGGTGCGGCCGCAGAGTTGCTCTTCGCTGCGTTTGCTCGGCCCTTCGACCAGCACCGTATGTTCGCCCCCGATTTCGTGGAGGTTGTTTTCCCGGGCGATGTCTGTTTGCAGGGTGATGATTTCGGAAAGCCGGCGTTTCTTGACGTCGACGGGAATGTCATCCTCGTATTTACGCGCAGCGTACGTGTCCGGCCGTTCCGAATACATGAACATGAAGGCGTGGTCGAACCGGACGAGCTCCATCAGCGAAAGTGTGTCGCGGTGTTGCGCTTCGGTCTCTCCGCAAAATCCGGCGATGATATCGGTGGAGAAAGCGATGCCCGGGACGATGGCTCTCGCGCGCTCGATCAAATCGAGATACTGCTCCCGGGTGTACGTACGACGCATCCGTTCGAGCACGTCGCTGTTGCCGTGTTGCACCGGCAGGTGGATGTAGTTGCAGACGTTGTCTCGTTCGCGATGAACGTGCAGCAACTCGTCGGAGCAGTCCTTGGGATGGCTCGTCGAATACCGGATGCGCAGGTCGGGAGAGATCAGGCTGATGCGGTACAACAGCTCGGCAAAAGAGATGGCTTCACCGTCGTGCTCGGCCCGGTACGAGTTGACGTTCTGGCCCAGGACGGTAACTTCGCTGAATCCTTGATCGACCAGTTGCCGGCATTCGTCCAGGATGCTGGTCATCGGCCGGCTGCGTTCTCGGCCGCGCGTGAAGGGAACCACGCAAAAGGAGCACATGTTGTCGCACCCCCGCATGATGGACACGAATGCAGATACGCCGTTTGTGTCGTATCGCACCGGGGAGATGTCTGCATAGGTTTCTTCCCGGGAGAGCTGGACGTTGACGGCGGCCTGGCCGGTCGTGCCGGCCTCCTGAAGCAGCGCGGGTAATTCCCGGTACGCGTCGGGCCCTACGACGAGGTCGACCAGCTTCTCTTCGTCGAGCAACTTGTGCCGAAGGCGCTCGGCCATGCAGCCCAGGACGCCGAGCGTGAGGTCAGGACGGCCCTTTTCTTTTTTCGAGCGGAACGCCGACAGCCGCCGGCGTACTTTCTGCTCGGCGTTTTCACGGATGGCGCACGTATTGATCAGCACCACGTCGGCCTCGTCCGGGTTGCGCGTCAACCCGAACCCTTCACGACGAAGGACCGAGGCTACGATCTCGGAATCGGAGACGTTCATCTGACAGCCGTACGTCTCCAGGTAGACGTTCCGCATACCGGCCACTTCGTCGGAGATAGGCCTGGGTGTATCCAGATGATCCGGATCGGTCAGGATGTCGATGTCCGTGATAGGCTGCATGCGAATGGGATATACAGTCTGAAACAGTCTGAAACCTTCTAAAATACGTCAATACGCGCGGAGAAACCGGCGATGGAGAGCCGTTTCGCCGAATATCCATGTACTCGTCTTGGAGTTCAAAGTTCGCCGCGAAGGGCTGCTACTTTCGAGAAAGAGCTCTTTCCGGCATTCCCTGAGCCGTGTATATCCAGCCATCGGATCACGTATTTGCCGATCATGTCGAATTCGAGGTTGACCCGGTCGCCGGGTTTCCACACGGAGACGTTCGTGCGGTCGTAGGTGTGTGGGATGATGGCGACGGTCAGGCGTTGACCTTCGAGGCGGGCAACGGTCAGGCTGATGCCGTCGATGGCTACGGAGCCTACCGGTATCAGGTAGGGCTTGAACCGTTCTTCGAAGCCCACCTCGATCAGCCAGTTCGTTGCTTCTCGCTCGATCGACTCGACCGTGCCGGTGGCGTCGACGTGGCCCAGTACGAAGTGCCCGTCCAGCCGGCTGTCGGCTTTCATGGCCCGTTCCAGGTTGACGGGAGCGCCGGCCTCGAAGTCGCCGAACGTTGTCTTGCGCAACGTCTCCTCAACCGCCACGACCTGAAACGCGTCGTTTTCGACCGCCACAACGGTCTGGCAGGCCCCGTTCACTGAGACGCTTTCGTCGGGGCGCAGCTGGTTCGCGAACGAGCTGCGGAGGGTCAGCCGGCGTCCTCCGCCAAAGGGTTCTACCGCCAGGAGTTGCCCGACTTCCTCGATGATTCCTGTAAACATAGGCGTGCTTCGTTGATGTTTCCCGCATCCGTGTGTTAAGATCTCCCTTCGCATGAGAAATCCCCGAAAAACAGGCCAACGTTAAAGGGGGCATTCGGATCCATGTCCCGTTCAGGCGGCAAAGAGGGGCCCCGCCCCAACGCTCCGGCCATCAATTACGCTTGCATGGGACGAATCCACCTCGCTCAACGTGCTGCGTACAGCAATACGTATCGTCTGACCGCTCGAATACATCCACTGTTTTCGAATCGGGATCTACAATCCAGTACTCGGTTACGGCGTACCGCTCGTAGATCGCCTTCGGGAAGCTGTTCGTAGTCCTCGCGGGTATAAGACGTCTTGATCGGACGTTTCATACCTCGACCTCTATAAAATAGGGCGAAATATCGCAACCACGTCGACGCGAAGCCCGGCGAGTATCTCCGACCCGGTCTCCCCTTCTCCAGCAGCCTGATCGAGGAGATCAAAGGAATCCTCGTCCAGACCATACTCCTCCATGCTTTTGTCCTCCGGGTCGACGACCCAGTACTCCTTCACACCGGCGCTTTGGTATCCCCTCTTCTTCTGCTTCAAGTCGTAATAGGCCGTCGACGGCGATAGAATCTCGACGACGAGATCGGGGGGGGCCCTGTACATGTCGGGGTTTTAGAATATCGTGGTTCTTCTTTGCGATGAATATGAGGTCCGGCTGAAAGGCATTAACGTTGGACAGGTAGACGTCGATCGGGGAGAGGAATACAGTGCCGAGGTTGTGCTGCTCCACGAAGCGATGCAGCATGATATACAGGCGGCCCAGAATCATCTGATGAAAAGGCGCCGGTGCAGGGGACATGATCAGCTGGCCCTCGATCAACTGGTAGGGAGCTCCTTCGGGGAGGCGTTCGTAATCCTCTGCCGTATAAGACGTTTTGATGGGGATTTCCATACCCTGAGTCATGCTGGTTCTCGGTCTACGCTATTTTATACCGATCCTGGTGGGGGAGGGTCCGATCTTTGCGAAAAGGACGGCGTCGCGGGCGCACAAATCCCGGCGGCGTGTGCGGCGCGTGACGATAGATACATGATAGATCGATAGCGGATGATTATGTCAGATCCATGAGCAACCCGAGTGAACAATACCCTGTGAGCGGAAACCCAGCGGCGGAACACGACCACGAACCCACCTTTTTTATCGACATCTCTAAGGAGGACCTGGAGAAAGTCCTCGAGGAACACGAGATCTGGGGTAATACGGGCGGCAAGCAGGGGCGAAGAGCGAATCTGGAGCGCGTCAACCTCGTCGGCGCCGACCTGCACGGCGTAAACCTCGCGGAGGCCAACCTGCATCAATGCAACCTGTCCAAAGCCAACTTGCAGGGTGCCAGCCTGGCCAAAGCCAACATGCAGGGGGCGCTGCTGGGCGGGGCCAATCTTCAGAAGGCCAGCCTCTGGGAAGCCGACCTGACCGGCGCGCGCCTGCAGCTGGCCAACCTGCAGGAAGCGAACATGACGCTGACCAACCTCTCGAAAGCCAACCTGAGGGAAGCGAACCTGCAGAAGTCGAACATGAGCCGGGTGACGGCCGTTGGCGCGCAGCTGTCGCTGGCCAACATGCACGGCACCATCATGCGGCGGGCCAACGTCCAGGAGGCCACGTTTCATCACGCCGTGTTGTACGAGGCGAATCTGCAGGAGGCCAACCTGAAGGGGGTCAAGGGGTTGCAGATCAAGCAGCTGCGTGCGGCGAACATGTCGAGCGCCGAGCTGCCCGAAGGCATTGAGGATTCGGACTGGCTGAAGCACGTCGAGGAGACGTCGCGCAAGGCCAGTCAGGTGTTTCTGATCAAGATCTTGTGTTGTCTCTACGCCGGCCTGGTGGTGTCTTCCGTGCAGGACGTGCACCTGATCTCGAACGAAGCGGTGTCGCCCTTGCCGGTGATCGGCACCCAGATCCCGATCGTGGGCTTTTTCTGGTTCGCTCCGCTCGTGTTGGTCGTGATCTTCCTGTATTTCCACATCTACCTGCAGCGGTTATGGGAAGATCTGGCCGCGTTCCCGGCGGTATTTCCGGACGGCAAACCGCTCGACAAGAAGGTGTACCCCTGGCTGGTGAGCGGCATCGTGCGCGCCCACGTGCCTCACCTGCGCGACACCCATCTGCCCTTTTTCGACTTGCAACGGGTGGTGACGATTTTCATCGCCTGGTGCATCGTCCCGATAACACTGGCCGCATTTTTCGGCGCATACCTGCTCAAACACGACGTGTTCGGCACCGCCTTCCACCTCATTCTCCTGTCTGTCAGCGTATGGATGGCGGTGGCTTTTTACAAAAACGCGACGGCGACGATGCAGGGTAAAAAACGGAAGCCGTTTGTCTGGAAAGAGTGGAAGCAGGACAAACGGACGCCCAAGGCAGTGATTCTGGCCCTGGGTACGATCGGGATCTGGGGGCTGTTGTTTTACGGACCGGTCTCGCTGCCCAGCGCCAACCTCTCGTCGACCAACCTGCAGTCGGCCGATTTGTGGAGGGCGCGTCTGGAAGGGGCGAAGCTGGACGGCGCCAACCTGCGCTCCGTGGAGATGAGCGGGGCGCGGATGAACGGGGCTTCGTTGTTTTCGGCGCAGCTGGACAACGCCGACCTGATAGGTGCGGATCTGGTCGGGGCCGACTTGAGGGCCTCCACCTTGGTCGGGGCGAATCTCACGCGCGCCCGGATGGATCGCACCGACCTGCGAGGGGCCCAGATGCAGGACGCCAACTTCACCGGGGCGTCGCTGGTCGGAGCGCGCCTGGACCGCGCCGTGATGCTGGACGCGGTCGGGTTGACGTACGAGCAGATTTGCCGGGCCTCGTCGATGCGGGATGCAGAATTGAATACCGATCTGATCGCGCAGATCACCCTGCATTGCGCCGAACTGCTGCTCGGGCAGCAGGAGAACCCGCGGATCGGCTCGTAACGAACGGGGCACTTCGGAGGGACTTACACCCGTCCGAAATAATGTGTATATTGGATCTGTACCGTTAAGAGATGCGACGGGGATCCAACCCACCAAAATGGATCCCCGTCCTCTTGGGATGTGCGGTGACGACCTGAAATATCGTCTATACAAGCAGTCCTTTCATCGCTGCGACAGCGCAGAATCCCTGTCGAAAAATGGGGGGAACCCCCACCCGAGGCACGCCGTTCATGCCTTCCGGTTGCGCATATCCTGGATCCTCATTTCATCCAATGGGGTACGTCCGTTCCCTTGCCCTGTAGCTCAACTGGCAGAGCGCCTGACTCTGGATCAGGAGGTTTGAGGTTCGAGCCCTCACAGGGCAAC
>CAZGHT010000051.1:18722-38673 GCA_964525535.1 uncultured Rhodothermaceae bacterium | reverse complement strand
CAACCGTGCAAAGCCGCTCTGGCAGCACGTATGCGCATCCGGCGCGTAACATCTGAAAATAAATGCCCACGCGCCCTTAGTTGCAGGTCGTTTTTAAGCCGAACTCAAACCAGATCAACATCGCGTCGACGGTGTTGCCGAATGGAAATCCGGCATCCATGTAACCTTCCATCGTCGTGCGGTAAAAATCCGCGATCACACGCCGCAGATGTGGACTCGGAGGGGGCAAAGAATTGGGTTCCAGATCGCGCTCTTCGTTGTTCATAAGGAGGTGTTGTCAAGGTGCCTGAGTCTGAAGTTCGTATCAGGTATCGGCGCGGGAGGTAGTTCCTATAACCTTGCAGCGAGATGAGGAGCTCCGCGAGCGCTTCCCTATCTCGCTGCAGGGACAACCGTAATGTTTGCCGGCAACACGCTTTCTCATTCCTCGAGCTGGAATTCCGCCTTTATCCGCTCGTAGCTGTTGGAGTCCATGCTGACCACTCGCCGAAACGCCAGGTCATCGAGAATGACAACCTTAATGAGCCGATCCGGCTGGGCAAATAGCGGGGCCTCTTCGGTGGACGCTTCGTAAAACACCTCGATAAACCCATCGTCGTAGCCGTAACCCAGCGTAATCGTGTAATCAACGGCAGGTAGTTCAGGCGACTCTACGCCGAAGGTGAACGGCATCGCCGTCCATGTCCCCTGCTCTCGGAAGTAAACGAGCAGGCCTCCGAAGTCCACGACGTCGGGTGTAATGGCGGGCACCGTGAATTGGACCGAGGCCACATCGCCATTGATAATCGCGTCGTCGATAGAGAACAAAAACTCAACGGTTCGCACATCTACGGTAGGGTCATTTTCCTCAATGATGCATCCTGGGACAATCAATAGCAGGACAAGCAGTACGGACGAAAGATATATTCGTGGAATCATAGGAATTAATCGACGTATTCGGGTGTTGATGGTAGTCAATGTCATGGTCTCTAAAAGCTTGGTTGACAGTGTGTGAGCATGTATCTTCCAGCGTTGCATCATCGAGAGCCCAGGGCAGACTCTCAGCATGCGATTTGTGAAACAAAAATGGCAAATCATACGCCGATTGTTTCGTAGGAATGCGAACAAGGAACGACTTGCAAGAAAAGTTTGCCTTAAATCTGCATTATTGTGCAGGATAAGCCCGTTCACTCAACCGTAGGACGGTGGGAGGCGGCGGTCCAGAGCATCACAACGACCCACATATATGTATACTGTACTGTACACTCGTGTATCCGGCCGAGCCGTGCGGATGCGCTGAGCAGCAGAATGTGCGCAATTTGTAAGGGATTTGACGGTCGAACATTTCAGCAAAATGACTATTGATAAAATAACGCTGAAAATCCTAATATAGACGCAGGAAACGGAAACCGCGGCACAGGTAGGAATGGCGGTGCGAATCGTCTTGGTTCTTCCCCTCAAACGCGTCCGTTGATTATTCAATCGTGTTACGCAGGTGATGTTACTCGAACTGTGCAAAGCAGGCTCGTTTACGGGGCTTTGCAACCATACAAAGCCGCTCTGGCAGAACGATAACGCACAGATGCGTAACATCTATTATTCACGGATAAAATTGTGAGCCTTTGTTTAGATCAGAGTTTAGATCAGAGTTTAGATCAGAAATGGTAGTAGTCGTTGAAGTATCGAATACACTCCAGTTAATGGTATTGCATCTCGGCAACGAACGTCCGCAACGGAATCAGAAAGCAGGAATTAACGGGTAGAAACCAGGCGTCGAATCGTCCGGACGTAGCTACAGGCGGGATCCGGCACGGCAGGTACGTACGTCGAACCCCTCAGTCAACCATTCTGTCGGGGAAAATTCTTTCCTAACAGGTCGTTGTACAACACATCACAAAATATTCACAAAAATAACGTAAAATATGTAGCAGAAACCAGGCATTTTTCCAAAAAAAACCGTATCCTAGAAAGCTCTACAAATATTCAGCACCCCCAGAGAAGGATACATCGTCCCCAGGAGAAGGGACACATCGTGTAGCAAGCGCCTTCCTTAGATTGAAAACAAACATGTTAGATACTCCCCAGACAATACGATCTCGCTATGCCCCGAGCATGACCTCTGACCTGTATGGGACGCTGGTCAAGATGAGTGACGAAGATCTGATGGAACAGTTCCAGCAGGGCACCGTCGAAGCGTTTAATATTCTGGTTGATAAATATTCGGAACGTCTCACCCATTACCTGTACGGCTTCCTCGGGGATGCTAAGCGGTGTGAAGACCTCTTGCAAGAGACGTTTTTGCGCGTGTACCGCAACCGTCATTCGTACCAGCGCATAGCCAAGTTTTCGACCTGGCTGTACACGATCGCTGGTAACCTGGCCCGGTCGGAATACCGCAAGCGGAAACGCCGCCGGATGTATTCGCTGCAATCTGTCAACAGGGACAACGAAGAATACGAGCTTCAGCTCCCCGACGAAACATTCCGGCCGGATAACCACGCCGAAAGCACTATCCAGGACAAGTACATCCAGGATGCACTCAACGAGATTCCCGAATCGTTCCGAGAAGTGGTCGTTCTTCGCGACGTCCAGCAGCTCGCCTATGAAGAGATTGCCGAAATCACGGGCCTCCCCATGGGTACGGTAAAAAGCCGCATCAACCGCGGCCGGTCCAAGCTGCAATCGCTGCTGAAAGACGTGTACCAGACGACAGAAGAAGCCGAATAATCTTCTTCACGGTTCCGATACGTTTCAAAACCACCCCGGGCATCGATTCGGGGTGGTTTTCCTTTTTGCCGAGCCCGAAAAGCCTGCCTCGTTCGCATGCCAACTCCATTACCCAGGCGTATTATCATCGAAGACAGTTCCCAGGAATTGGTAATCGAATGGTTCGACCGCCATGTTTCTCGATACGGCCTGGATGGCCTCCGACGCACCTGCCCCTGTGCAGCGTGTTCGGGAGGACACGACGGGATGGGTGAGCTCCCGGACCCCGCCCTGTACCGCGTCCCGGCGCTCATGCAATGGAAGAAAGTCAAAATCGAACCAGTGGGTACCTATGCCATCCGGATCGTATGGGATGATGGGCATAATGCGGGGATCTATACCTGGGAGCGATTGCGGGCAACCTGCCCCTGTGCGCACTGTTACCAGCCCGCTTCTTCCTGACCCATAGGCGCGGCGGAATGCTCTCTACACATTCTCCAGCACATTCGTTTCCTCCCTGCGTGTCGTTCCCCGCTGCTTCGTTAACGCACTCAGCAGGGCAAAAACCAGCACGTTCGCGATCAATCCCCAGGTCCCAACGTCGAAGATCGACTTCAACGTGCTCGCTAGCGTGTCGAAACCGGACGCAGCCCCGGTAAAAATCTGAAACATAGGGCTCAAGCTGAACACAACGATCAGACCGACGGCGAGACCAGCCACCGCTCCTTCGCGCGTCCCCTTTTTGACGTACAGCATATCGAATACGATCGGCAGCAACTGACTCGAAAAGGCAATAGCCATCAGCCCCAGCTGTGCGATCATTCCGACGAGGTTGATCTCTTCGTCCGTCCGGCTTACTATGACCACAACCAGCGACACCACGGTCGCCAGGCAAATGATGCTGCGCCCGATCCAGGTACGGGTGCGCTGAGTAGAACCCGGGTTTATGAATCGGTCGTAAATATCTCGGGTCAAGATGGCGCTGAGCGCATGCAGGTTGCTGTCTGCCGTACTCATGGCAGCCGCCATGATAGAGATCATGATCAGCGCAGCGAGCAGTGCTCCGAAACCGCCTAACAATTCAGGGAGGTGATTTCCAAGGACGACAACGAGAATCTGATCGAACTGCCCCGACGTAACGCCAACTTCCGGGTTTGGCAGCACCCCTGTTTCTGTAAACTGTATCGGATAAAGGACCTGCCCGCCAAGCCCGACGAGCATAATGCCGAATAAAAAACAACCGGTCAGTACCAGGGAAAAGATGAGGGCACTCCGTCGCAACGTCTGCGTAGATCGCGCCGAATAATAACGCATCCATTGGGCAGGCTGCACCATAGATCCCATACTGGCAAAGAAACATACCGTGAACAACATCTCAGGCGTCCAGTACCCGGTGGTACCCGGTACCGCCAGTGAGGAGGAAGGCAGTTGGGATACCTCCTCGAGAAACCCTGAAATACCCCCCAGGGCCGCCACCGTAGCTGCGCCGGCGACGAGCATACCGAAAACGAGCAAAAAACCCTGAATGACATCGGTCCATGCAACACTCCTCATCCCACCGATCATAATGTACACCATCGTAATCAAGGACAGGATGATGGCGCCGTTTACGAAAGCATGCTCCCCGGGGAATAACTTTGCCGCCAGAATGCCTCCGGCCTGAATCTGCATGACCACGTAAGGAACGGCATAGAGAAATCCGGTGAGCGCAACGAGGAGCCGCATGGCGGCTTTGCCGCCGTAATGGTCGCAGATCATATCTGCAGGGGTGACATATCCCTTTTCTCGACCGACCTTGTAAATCTTACTGCCCAGCACATACACCATGGCGCCTGCGAGAGGCACATTCAGGGCAAAAAGGGCAAAGACGACCCCATCTCGATATACCATCCCTGGAGCTCCCAGCAGAGCGAACGAGCTGAAAAAGGTGGCCATGATCGTGAGGGCCGATACCAGCCACCCCTGGTCTCGTCCTGCGAGGTAGTAATCTTCCTCACTGGCTTTGCCCCGCTTGAATCCGTATATGCCGATCACAAGCAGCATGACCAGATAAGCGAAGAGCATGATGTGAGGCAGGTACCCGAATCCTTCAACGCCTTGCTCAGCCATATTACACGCCTCCTCGATGCGTTTCTTGAGGTAGTTCCGAACGGTCGTTCCAGACGGTGAAATAGGCGGTGACTACGACGGCCACCTGTACGGCAAACCAGAATAACCCCCATACGTAGATGACCGGGACTCCTCCGAGGGTATAGGTCGCTCCCGGGTCGGAGCTGTCAGGATTGATTAGCCGCAGTCCGGGTCCCGGCCCCATCAACATGGCAACCACCATAGCAACCGTTAATAGAATACCTAACTGTTTTCTGTTCTTCTTTTCCATGAGGTCATCGGACGGCTGGATGCGCTCCTCTGTCAGGATCCTAACGGGGAGTGACGCTGTGTTTTAATGTTCCGCGGTTCAATATACCATGGTTATAATACAAAACCATAGCCATAAAACGATCACTTCCCGGCGCCCCCAGAATCCCACGACCCGGAGCTTATATAAAACCTTCATCAGGACTTCGCTCGCGCACGGTGCGCCGCGTCAGATTTCGGTGCCGATGTTCGGATCGGCGTTAAAAAAAGCGACTGCGTGTAAACACAATCGCTCCGATACCGGGTAGGACTACGCAGACCTGGGGTGTGTGCCGTCAGTTCTGCATCGACAGCACTATTCTATGCGCTCCGATTTCGTGTTCTGCTTCTTCTGCCTGCCAGGCATGACACGTGAACATAAAGATCTGCCGTTTCTCGGACATCCGTTTTAAGATTCCGTAGACATTTTTCCTTCGAGATTCATCCCAGTTGACGAAAACCTCATCGAGAAATACCGGCAACCGTTCTTTGCCGTCGTCGA
The DNA here is from genome assembly GCA_964525535.1 of uncultured Rhodothermaceae bacterium. Lineage (GTDB taxonomy): Bacteria > Bacteroidota > Rhodothermia > Rhodothermales > JAHQVL01 > JAHQVL01. The sequence goes on along the minus strand of CAZGHT010000051.1, from coordinate 33,089 downwards.
GGTGATCGATGATAGCGAGGCGAATCGCCAGAAACACTTGATCGCAGGTGCCCTGGCTTAGCGGAGGCGCCACTTTGAAGGACGTAGAAGAATCACGGGCGTATACGAGCAATTGTCCGGTTTCCTCATCGATGCCGAGACGCGTATAGCGGCCCTCCGTTACATGCGAAAGATATTCGCCGGCGAGGCGGATGACTTCGGGTTGATGTTTCAGCCTGAACTGCTGGTCGGCCTTTTTGAGTACATTGGCCAGAAGCTGCAGGCGATCGCGTCGTTCCTTCAACTCATCCATGCGCTGGCCCAACAGAATGCTCTCCCCTTCGTAGGAGTCGACAGAGGGCTCACTCTGGAGGCGTTCGATATCCTTGTTTCGTTCGACTCTGCGGGCCACGACGGCTTTGATCTCTTCTTCGATTTGTTCGAGCCGGCTTTCGATGCGAACGATGTCTTCATCCGAAAAGACCAGTGCATCCTCTTCCGCTCGTATGGCCTCCACCTCCTCCATCATATCTCGCCACATGGGGTATTCCTGATTCAGGGTTTCCTCGTACTGGTCCGCCTGACGGGCTGCTTTTCGACGTTCGCCCAGTATCCGGGCGCCGCGAAAAACGTCATTGTTGCCCAGTTCGAGCAATGGCTCCTTGAGTTGTTTGATCTTGTTGAGCGTCGAGCGATTGCTGTACTTGAATTCCTTTTCGAGTTCCGTGTACTGCCGCACCTGCCGGTCATATTCGTCCAGTGATGCTTTCAGAGACTCTATATCCGATACAAGTTCGATGTCTGGATTTTCCAGGCGAACCTGGGGAAGGGGAAGGTCTTTGAGCATGTCGCGGATGGCCTGCTTCTGCTGCTCGGCTTCCTCCTCGAAATCAGTGACATCAGGCCACTCTTCGGTGTCGTCGTACCCGATGTTTCTATTGTGTCGGGATACTTCGAGACCCTGCACGGTCCCGAACAGGAACAGGATAGAGCCGCTCATCCACAACCAGGGCATCTCGATGAGGATACCGCCGATGATCATAACGGTAGCCAGCACCACGACGAGAACCCAGGGGTAAAGCGGTTTGCTCGCCGAGACACGGACGGACAACATCTTGGCGTACATCTGTACGTCTCGCAGGCTGCCAAGCGCCTCCTGACAGGCATACACATGATGGCGCAATTCGGACTCTGGGAGGTTGCGTATGGCCGTTAGAGACTCTTTCGTCAAGGACTCCGTAAACAGGCCTTTTACCAGTTTTTGGATATTGTTCTGCACGAATCGAATATCGCGCTTTGCGAATTCTAGCTTATCCTGGTCCTTTTGGATCTGATCCGTCAGCGCATCCAGAATCATATGAGGATCTTCCGGGATATGCTGGTACGCTTCGACCTCACCGGCTTGCTTGCGCAAAGCTTTCATCTTTTCGACCATACGCAGGACGGGATACAGCCGTTTGACTCGCCTGCGATCCGCTTTCAGTCGTATCTGTTCTTCCTCGAGCTCTCGTTCCCCTTCTTCGCATTCTGAGACCTCACGGGCGAGCGCTCGCACTCGTTCGTCGCGCTCCCGGGCAACCAGCATCTTCTTTCTCAGCTCGCGCTGCTGCAATTCGAGCTGGCGAATGACCGAGTTTCGCTGGTGATCATCCCTCCAGATGGAGGACGCTTCTTTCTCCAGCGCCCGGATGACGTCCTTAGCGGAGCGTATGTGGCCGATGTTCAGGCTTCCGAGCAACCGATCCTGGATGGTATCCCAGGCTTCCCGGCTGAACTCGATCATGTCGTAGAGGCCCAGGGTATAAACCGACTCGAACACCGGTCTGGAGATATGATCCAGGAACGGGATAGATCGATTCCCGAGGTCGTCTCTGGTTCCGTTCAACAAGAAGCCGCTCGGGATCTGGTCGAGCCGGCGGGTAACAACGACTTCGTCCAGGTCGCCGCTGGACAGCGTGATGTCGCCCTCTATGGCCGCCCCGTCGAGGGGTGCATACTGGTTTCCGACCGACTGCTCCGGATAAAACCCGTACAGCATCGAACGCAAGAAATGAAAGAAGGTGCTCTTGCCTGCCTCGTTTTTACCCAGCACAACAATCAGAGAGTGGTCGAGGTTATCAAACGACCGCTCTTTAAATTGCCCAAATGCTTTGATATTGCAGCGTTTAATGCGCATGGGATTCGTCACGCGTTAATCGAACGATAGCTTCTCGGTCGAGAGTGACCAGCAACCTGGAAAGGTACGTATTCCGCTCTTCATCATCCATCTCCCGGGCCAGGGGGTGAGGGGTGAGTTCTTCGAGGAGATCCGGCCGGTCGGGCACGGACTCGAGGATCCGCAGGACTTCACTCAAGAGGTGGGGTTCTGACCGGAATGAATCGACATCGACCGGCGCCGTAAGATCGCGCAACTGCATCGAGACATCTTCCACGTCCAGGTGGAGGGCCAGCTTTTCCTCGATCGCTGCACGCCGTGCTTCGGATTGCAACTCGGAGGCGAGGGGGCACATACCGCTCAGCGTCAACCGGATAAGCTGTATAGCGGCCGGCTCAGAAGTATCGATCTGGTGGTCATACGCCTGTTCGACAAACCGGAACAGGTCGTCCAGGTCGGATACGTGCTCCAGATCCTGTAAAGCGATGTCAAACCAGCGGACTGACGAAAAGGGCTTAAATTCCACGCCGATCTGCCCCTCCTGCTGCAACGAAACGAGCAGGCCTCCTTTTACTCCGGCTTCCCCGGCGCTTCGCCCGACGAGATTACCAGGGTACCATGCATTGGTTATTCCATTCAGCTTTTGCCGGTGATGGACGGATCCCAGGGCCCAGTAGAGGTATCCCGGCGATTTGAGGCGCCTGACTTCGCAAGCGGGCGCCTCCTCGTCTTGCCCGGTGCGTACACCGACCGCTGATAATACGCGGGTATGCGCTACACCGATGTACGGAATGCCTTCTTTAGCCTGGGGAAAGGAGATCCCGGATAGATCATCCCTTGTGTGGCCCGTATAGGCAGCAACCAACCGCGCGATCGGGGCGCCGTCCACATCCTGCAGTTCGATCACCTTCGGGGTGGTATCTGTAATATAGAGCACGTTCTTAGGCCAGGGGGCCCTCAGCTGGCGTTCCACCTCTTCGGGAGCGTCAGCCTGGCCGGCTGTATATATGACCGGTATCTGTGCCTCGTTCAGCCGCTGGAATTGCTCCCGGATAAAGAGCTCTGTGGCCATCGTCAGATTTTTTGCCTCGAACAGATCCCCGGTAATCAAGACAGCAACCACATGCTCACGGATGGCGCAATCGATCGCTCGTGTAAAGCTGTTTCTCAATTCATGGGACAGCGTAGAGCGTAAGGATTCGGAGGGACATAAAAAGGCGCTGTCCAGGTGGATGTCGGCAAGATGTAGAATCTTATGCATGGTCTGACGGCAGATATCGGCTCAGGGGCCTTTCACGGGGCGCAACACGCACCACAGCGCATTCGATCAGGTGGAATAATCGGATGCGCTCCTTTATATATCAAAACGGTATCGCTGCCCTACAGAAATATACTACAGCTTCGACGACAAATTTAACGGCAAGTCCCGGAAAGTAAACACGCGTACTCGATCCGGGAAACAATCTATGTTGACAGATGCTATGTTGACAGATGGTACGCGCCGGATACGCTAAGATGCCGCCAGAGCGGCTTTGAAAAGCTCTCCATAGACGATTTATAGTCTGCGAAACGAATGCCGAAGCCGTACTAACGGTGTGCCGTGCAGAGTTCGCGTACCATCACTATGTTCATTCGCAGTGACTTCGCGGGTTGAACTGTCTCGCGAGATATTAACGTGTATAAAACTCCTGGAGTTTCGTACGAAATACGTTATCCTGCCGCCGCCAGGAGAGGTTCCAGGCTGCGGGCCTTCAGGGAGGCGCGCTTGTACGAAGGGTCGTATTCGAGCGCTTCCAGGAATTTCTCATACGCGGCCCTGTACTGATCGGCTTCCAGCAGGTCGAGCCCCTCCGAATAAGACAGTAATGCGTCCAGGGAGCGTGTATCTTCGAAACGATCATGAGCGTTAGAAGCTGTTTCCATTTCTACGTTGATGCTCTTCACTATACTCAGGCTCAACTGTTCGGCCAGCTCAAAGAACTTATCGGCCTTTCCACGAACCTCGTCAGACATCACAATTTCTCCCGTTTCGACGCTCACCAGACGGGCAGTCATGCTCATCTGCTTTCCGAATTTCATATAGGTCCCCATCAGCACCCAGTGCACGCCGAGCAGCTTGCCCGCTCGAACCGCCGATTGTTGATCGACCCGATCAACGTCTCTCTGTAAGTTGAGCTCACCCAGGAGCCACTGAAGATGCTCTCGTTCGACTACCTTGAGTTCGGTGGTTCCGCCTAGCTGATTGATGAATAAGGTAGAAAACCCTTGCTGCAGCGGTTCCAGCCGTTCGCGATCGTCGAGGCTCTGGTTGCTGAAGTCCACGACGGCAATCGTATTCTTCAGGCTGGCTTCAGGGACCTCGTAGCTGCCTTTCCGCTCCTTGTACACGTCGTAGTACAGCCTCAACAGGTGGGGCGGTTCTACGTCCGGATCGATTTCCACGCGAGGCGGTTCGAAGTCGGCCATGCGACTCAGTGCATCACGCGCCTCGCGGTCGTTGCGCATGGCCAGATACGTCCGGCCGAGAAAGAGCAGGGCGTCGCGCCGGATGACGCGGTCCCGGGACTCGTCCTGAGCGATCGCTGAGAAAAGATCGATGGCTTTGTCGAAATCGGCTTCCTGGTAGGCACGAACGGCCTTTTCGAAATCGGGAGAATGGAAGAGGACGCCTGAAGTCGAACGCATCTCCATGCTCTGGTTCGAAGGATCCTGTTCCGAGGGGACGTGGATGAATGCGGAGCAGGTCAGCAGAATAATAACGGCTTTCAAAAAAATGAGGTGAGTACGCATAACGACGAATACCTGTTCGTTTGACCAAGTGACAGGTATAAGCTACGCATAAATAGGAGGATAGCCCTCAAACGAACGTTCCGTTTGAGGGCTACAAGAGAGGGTATTGTATCGGCCGCTACTACCTCTGAAGAAGTAGGCCACATAGTACGGGCGCGCAGGTCGAGTGTGGCATCAGCCGGCTGTGGACGCCAGGAGCGGTTTCAGGCTTTCGGCCTTTTGACGCGCTCTTTCGTAATCCTTGTCATAATCGATCGCTTCCTGAAACTTCAGAAATGCCGCTTGAAAGTCTTCCTTCTCGAGCAGATCGAGCCCTTCGGAATACGAAATCATGGCATCGAGGGAATGCGTCTCGGTTCGCTGACCGATTGCCGACTCCTGCAGCGTCACGTTAATTCCCTGGGCCACTTTCAAGCTGAGCTCCTCGGCCAGCTTAAAAAAGTCTTTGTCCTTGCCGGCAACCTGCTCGGTCATCAGGATCTCACCGGTTTCGACCTTCACGAGGCGGGCGTTGATACGCAGATCGTTGCGGTGTTTCATGAAGGAGCCGAACATCACGGCAGTAGCTCCGAGCAGCTTACCCGAGCGAACGGCCGTTTCCTGGTCTACCCGGCCGTCTTCCTGTTGAAGGTCCAGTTCCTCCAACAGCCATTGAATGCGCTCCCGCTCGATAACTTTGAGGCCCGTGGTCCCATTGAGTTGATGCACCATGAGGGAGGCGAATCCCCCTTCGAGTGGGTCGAGCCGTTCCCGATCGTCGAGTGAGTTGTTCGAAAAATCGACGATGGCGAGGGTTTGAAGCCCCGGGTCGGCGCGTTCGACCTCATAGCTGTCCGACTTTTGCTTGCGCACGTCGTAATACAGCTTCATGAGGGGCGGCGGCTCGCTGTCGGGGTCGAGTTCGACGATTGGCGGCTCCAGGTCGACCAGTGTGCTCAGGGCAGCGCGGGCTTCTTGGTCATTCCGTTTGGCGATATAGGAGCGGCCGAGAAACTGCAGGGCTTCTTTGCGCACGGCTTTGTCGTTGGTTTCGTCGCTCGCCAGTTCCGCGAACATGGAGATCGCTTCGTCGAACTCGGCCCGGTTGTACGCCTGGGTGGCGTCATGCAGGCTCGCAGACTGGCCGTGAGCCGTAAAAACCGGGGTGAACATGAAGCACGCTCCCAGCAGGGTGTACTTCAACAGATGAATCGGTTGTCGAGGCAGGAGCCGAGAAGAGAAAGGCATATCGGTAACGGTTCTAAGTTGACTGATGTTCATGAGTTGCAGGCCGGGTCGATAAGTGATGTTACGCGAACTGTGCGCAGCAGCCTGGTTTACGCGGCTTTGCAACCGTGCAAAGCCGCTCTGGCAGCACGTATGCGCATCCGGCGCGTAACATCTGTAGATAAGTGTACTGGAAAAAAGGCGCTTAAGATTCAGCTTTTGGCGAAATGCCTATGCGCTTAAGACACGATCATTCCGGTTGGATGGAGAATTTGATCCTACGTTGCGTCAACAATCTATCGAACGTCGGCTCTAGAACGAGCTCACGAACGGGATCGTCGATCGTGTAATCGTGACGACTGGCTGTGATCGTATACGTACCGGACTCCAGTTCGAGAGAAACAGGTACATACTCCTCTCTGTCAATTCCATTGCCTCGAATCGTCGCTGTGGCAAAGCTGGAGTTGCCATTTTCCAGCGCCTGGATGCTCACTTCGAATCTGAAGTAGCAGGTCAGATCGACCGGGTCGCCCTGCCTGAGCGTCACTGTCGTCTCCCTGTAGATCGACGGGTCCCCGGCGTCGACGAAACGCACCGTGTACTGCCCCACAGGCCATTGATCGGATACTTCGTTGGCGTAGGCGCGCCCGTCGACCTCAATCCGGCCGCCGGGCTCAGCACGGAGACGCATGCTTCCCCGCACGACGGAATCCGGGTCGGGAGGCGGCGTGACGGGGTCGTTTTCGACAATAACAGGATCTTCACCGATAGGATCGTCCTCTACCGGCGGAGGCGCTTTGACCAGGGTGATCTGTTCAGTCCATTCCTCGCCGGCTTCCAGCGTCAAAAATTTGCTTTCTTGTTCATATCCTTCCAGGACGACGCTTAGCTCGACGTCTCCCGGGTCGACGGGAAAATTCCTCAACGGAGTATCCCCGGCTTCATGGCCATTCAAGTACACAACGGCCCCATCAGGCGAGCTTTCGACGTTGATCGTAGCCGCCTGCGCGCCGGCGTCGATGGGATTCGGTTCGCCGTTCTGGCTGACGGAAGGGTCAACGGGGGTTTGAATCGTGTCATCGCCGCCAGACAGGCCGCGATCTATGAGCAGGTATACCGGGTAGATGAGCAACACTATGGCGATGAGCGCCAGGACCAACGGATTTCGAAACGGCGCCGTCCTGTCTCCGCCTGAGGGCCAACCGATAAAGGGGGCCTTACGGATGCTCCTCGTCGGAGCGTGCCGTATCGACGGGGATTCCACAAGTTGGGGCTCCGTCTCATCATTAAAGGCCATTTCCACGGCTTCGAGCATCTCGTCGGCCGATTGATACCGGTCCTCCGGGCTTTTCTCGATCGCTCGAGCGATAACCTGCGCGAGTTCGGAAGACACCTCCGGGTTGATGACGTCGACGCGGGGAAAGGTCTCTTCAACGATGCGCTTCAGGATCGAGTACGTGCCTTCTTCCGGGTCGAAAGGCAGCTTGCCGGCGAGCATCTCGTACATGGTCATGCCCAGGGAGTATATGTCGCTCCGCTGATCGATCTGGCCGCCATGGATCTGTTCAGGAGACATGTACCGGGCGGTACCGGCAATACCCTGGGTGACTGTACTGTGTCCATCTTCCCGACGGAGCTTGGCCAGACCGAAGTCGGTCACCTTCACCCGGCCTTCTCGGGACAGCATGATGTTGCTCGGCTTGATATCTCGGTGGATGACACCGACGCCATGGGCGTGAGAAAACGCCTTCAGCATTTGCCGCAAAATCGTCTGCGCCCGTGACATATCCATGGCCCCGTTGTGCAACTCGGCGGAGAGCGTCCCCCCATCGACGAACTCCATGACGATGAAGAAATGATCTCCGGATTTGCGCATCGCGTGGATTCTGACGATAAAGGGGCTGTCGACGCGCGCCAGTGCGCGCGCTTCAGACTGAAACCGGCGCAGAAAAGAATCTTTGGATGCCAGGTCCGGCGCGATCATCTTGAGGGCCACCACCCGAGACAGGGCGATATCCTCAGCGCGGTATACGATGCCCATGCCGCCTCTGCCCAGTTCGTCGAGGATGCGATATCCATCGATGACTTTCCCGATCGTGGAATCAGTTTGATGCATCGGTATTCAGGTGTAAGTGGGGAGAAACGTATTGCGCGTACCGCATCACGGGTTCAAACAACGCGCAAAATGAGTGCGGTGACATTGTCATGCCCTCCTCGCTCGTTGGCCAGATCGACCAGCTTGTTGCTGGCAACCTGGGGTGTAAATTGCATGGTGACAGAGCGAAGTTCCTCCGGGGAAACTTCCGAAAGCCCGTCGGAGCAGAGCAGATAGCGATGGTCTGCCTTCACCGTCCCGATTTCATAGACGTCGACTTCGAGCGCAGGTTCGACTCCCATGGCTCGCGTCAATGTATTGCGGCGGGGGTGGACGCGGGCTTCGTCTTCAGTGAGCACGCCTTCCCGGCGCATTTCTTCGACCAACGTATGATCGTGCGTGAGGAGTTCTACGTTGTTTTTGTCGATTCGATACGCACGTGTATCTCCTACATGCGCAATATAGATCATGTTATCCGACATGGCGAGCGCCGTGCAGGTCGTCCCCATACGTTCGAAGCCATTGCCCGTCTGCGCCTTATTGTAGATCAAGCCATTGGCTTTGGCAAAGGCCTGCTGGAGGCGGTGTTCGATCGACTTCTCGGCCTCCGAGAAAAACACCCTGGGAACGACCTGGAGCGCCAGCCGACTTGCTTCTTTCCCCCCCTGGTGCCCCCCCATGCCGTCGGCCACGATAAACAGGCGTTCTTTGACCTGTTCAGAATCTTCATCGGGAAAACATCCATACGCATCTTGATTCTCAGAACGTACGAGCCCCACGTGCGAAGCGGCACCATAAGAAATGATCGTTGGCCGTTTTACTCTCCACCAGGACATGTAACTTGAAGCTTTGCGTGAGAATCTAACCGTTCCTATTGAAACGCCCGATAAACATTTGATGACAAATTCGTAGCTGTCGGCGTCGAAAAATCAAGGCCAAAGAGCTGCGGATCCTGGCCGATCACCACAGCTGAAAATACATGCACGACAGTGTGATATACTTCGTCAGATATTCGATACGGAAATCTTTCCATAATATACCAGAGATTTCTAGATTCTATATCTAAGGGCACATCGGCCAACAAAGATCCCTGCTCAGTGATTTTACCGGTCGATTCGTTCTCCTGATATTGAAGGTAGAGAGCGATGGTCAGCAAGCCGGAACCGAGGGCTTCTTTTCGGTATATTTCGTGAAGCAGTTGAATAGCGGCGCGGGTCGACTTTGCAGGGTCGTATCGTTCATCCGTGCCGGTCAAAATGCTGGGGCCGTCCTGTTCATCAACCTGTAACCCGTACCGCTCTGCGGTACGAACGGACAACTGCCACAGGCCCCCTTGCGCTTCGAAGGTCGACAACAGGTCTTTGTCAGACTCAAACCCACTGATCGTTAAAGGAATATAGAAAAACTCCTGCGGAAGGCCATACTCCCGAAGCGTTTTCACGAGATTGGCCCCCCGATTCGATAGCCGGGCTCTGATCAATGCCGTCTCCATGTCCCCGACTTGCTGATCGATCCAACAGGATTGAATACATCGAGCCACTTCCGCCACGAAGGAGGCCGGCAGCATCAGTTCATCCTCGGAGAGCAAAAATGCAGCCCGATAGATTTGACGCTCCGTCAGGTCCTCTATTTCGCCGTAAAATCCCATACGGATCAGGTACCCCCTGTAGTCGTCGAGGTCTTCCTGCCGGCTCTTCTGCAGCTCGATGATGCGTTGTGCCTTTTCGAGCCGATCCAGGCCCTCTTCAGTCGGCACATCGGCGATTTGTACGTTTTTAGAGCGCACATCCATAAAGAGCGCGTGCGCGCGTTCTTTGAATCGCTCTTTGTTTCCAAACTCGTTTTTCCCATAGAAGAAGCCGGCAGCGCCGAGAATCAAGGCCGCCAGCACAAACAGGAGCACCTTTTTCCGGTTGACTTCATCCCCTTCGGAGTACTCGTCAGGTGCATCCATATGGGCCATCTCCTCCTCATCGATATACCGTATGTGGATGCAAGGCCCGTCTTTACCCAGAACCAGTTGGTCTCTATCCAGCAACGGGGCATGCATCACTTTTTTGTCGTTCACATAAATCCCGTTGGTGCTTTCTAGGTCGTGCACCCACCAACAATCCTCGCGAAAGTCGATCTCGACGTGATGCCTGCTGACGTGCTCATGTTGAACGATTAGATCGCAATCCCCATCTCTACCGATTCGGAAAGCGTTCGAGAACACCTTTTCCTGCTGCTTTTCTCCTTCTTGTTCAACGATAACGAACAGCGGTGGATGTGCGATTTTTCTTGCAGTTCGCATAAGTGACAAAGTCTATGAGATCGATCGTATCCGTACTGTCGTTACAGGGACAGCACCATCAAGCAGGGTCGGATACTTTTCTGGGCCCGGAGGACATACGGGCCAGGTACGCGCGTATAAAGGACGGCCTGTAAGCCCGTCTTTCGGTAATCGACCAATCCTCAGCGCGCAACTCCTTGAATTTTTCTTGCAGCCCCCACGAAGCTACCAGGCGGGCATACCGGGGGATTACCCGGTAAATTCCACCGGTCTGACAGAGTTTTTCAGCAGCCACGATCGGGTCTATTTCGCGAAGCAACATGTGCATGCCTTGCTGTACGACGGCTTTGTAGCCGTCCAGCATGGCCAGCTGGTGCAGAATGACCTCGTCCCCTCCTTCTTCGATCAGGACCAGGCGTTGCGCCAATTCTTCCTCACTGAGGTCGGGGTCGAGCAGAAAATTTTTCAGCTTCTCCCCGTTGCCTTCGTATAGGACGGCCGATTCGGGCGTCTGGGCGATCGTATGGCCGACAAATTCGTGGCGAAACTCCCAGGGTATGCTCACGAGCATCGACAATACGTTCACCAGGACGTCGAGGACCTGCTCGTAGTGGCCCAACGCACCCTGGTGTACGTGCGCGACGGCCGGTGACGCATTACCCGACCGCACAGGCAGATTCTGTTCGCCATTGCTGGCCGGCCGCCGTACACCACCGGCTACAACCGGGCCTGCGGAGTCGACACCGGATTGTTCAGCGCCCCCTCCCAACAGGTGCAACACCAGCGCACGCGCTTCGTGACCGCCCTTTGCATTGTGTGTTTCCAGCGCATACCGGAGCGCATCCGCGCGACGATTGGGGGCTTCATCATCGAAAATGGCGCATATTTCGTCTATCGACTCGAACAGCCGGCCTACACTTTCATCGAACGGATTGACGAAATCACTCTCAAACACGGTCCGATCGTGATCAGGCGGGGCTTCAGGGGGGGGTTCGGGCTCGGGCTCGGGATCCAGAATCACAAAGGTGATTTCATATTCACCCACCCTGATCACATCTCCATTCGACAACGTGCAGGCACGCCCCGCCTCGAGTCGTGCGTCGTTGACATACGTGAAATTCTTGCTGCCCAGATCTTCGATCTCGCAAGCACCTTCCAGGCAGGATATAACTGCGTGCTTTTTGCTCACGACCCGGCTCGTATCGGGAATATGTAGATCATTGGCCTTTTCCCTGCCTAGCGATATCTGCTCCTGATCGAAGGTATATTCTTCGACGTCGCTGTCGTCCGCGTTCTTCTTTAAGACTAACTTAACTGCCATATTTCAGGATCTATGATACTTTCACTCACCGGATGGAAAGATTTATGAGCATAACCTACGTGAAGACCAGCGAAAAACCCCTGGCTCACAATCCAAAGAACCTGCTCTCATTCCTTGATTCCTTGTACAATGTAGATTCTGTAAAATAGAGAAATCTGGTCACTTGCGCATATTGGACGAGTTACAGACCTGAATGGAGTAGCGGCTTCGGCGCCCCACTGAACAAGGCGGGCGTTGCCCTGTCAGGCGCCTTACCGCGTATCCTTATCCCGGACTGTTGCTAGTTGATGCATGTGTAGATTGCTTCTGTGATATATCTGCATGTGCTCTACAGTCGTCGATAATCGCACACACCGCGAAAAACAATCCATCCTGACGCTATTTTATACCGTGCTTTATACGGTACGCCTTTCACTGTTACGACATATATATAGCTCCTTCATGACAATATCCCTCCAGGCAGCCACGTGCCATGCGTATCTGCCGGCCTATTTACAGCTGACGTGTGCCCTTCCGCCGCAAAGACGATGATCGCACTTTACCCTCGTCCAGAATCTTTCATTGGCCATGAAATCGACGGGTACCGCATAGAAGGGGTACTTGGCATCGGGGGTATGGGTATTGTGTTCAAAGCAACCCAGATCGAACTCTCTCGCAAAGTAGCTCTCAAGATCATCAACCCGTCGCTGGCTCACGAAGAATCGTTTCTGCGTCGTTTCAAAGCCGAGGCTCGCGCTCTGGCTCGCATTCACCACCCCAACATCGTCGTCGTTTACAATTTCAAGGATTTTGAGCGCGGGTTTTACATTGCCATGGAATACGTGGAGGGCATAACTCTGGCGGACTACATGCGTAAGAAAAAATGTATTCCGTGGCAAGAAGCTATCCCCATCTTCCAGCAGGTGCTCTCAGCACTTCAATATACCCACAACCGGGGCATCATTCATCGAGACATCAAGCCGAGCAACCTGATCCTTCAAGAGAGCCACTTTGTGAAGATAACGGACTTCGGGCTGGCAAAAATTCTCCAGGAAAGCGCATCGTCTCACGACAACACGCTCACGGTGAACTCTGGAGGAACACTGCTCTACATGCCGCCGGAACAGATACGAGGCTTGAACAATGTCGATCACCGGGGCGATCTCTTCTCGGTCGGGATGACGTTATACGAAGCGATCACCGGGCAGCTGCCCTTCGACAAGAACGAAAGCGGATATTATATTCAAAAGAAGATCGTAGAGGAGTCGTTTCAAGATATCCGGAAGCATGCGCCCACGATTCCTCGCCCCCTTGCTCGCGCGATCATGAAAGCGATCGAAAAGGAACCGCACAAGCGTTTTCAATCGGCCGCAGAGATGATCGCTGCGCTCGAAGAGACCGGACTGGCCATGTATCCATCACACGCCTCCTCGCCGCTGCCTCCTCCACCGGTATCTCCAATACCCTTTTCGGAATACAGCAACCGGCTCTACGCCATTCTCGGCATTCTCATCGTAGGCCTCACCTTCATCATCACGGCCTCGAATGCACGCGCGCTCACGGATTTCTTCCAAACGCTCCTGCCCAGCAAGCCGATAACCCTCGCCGAACAACTAGAAAACAACCCCCGGCACGGGCCCGGCGAATCAACCCTGTCACAACGAGAACGACCTGTGAACCGGCAGGCGTCTGTAGTGACCGAACCGCCGCTACACGAGGTGGAACCCGAACCGGCTGTACGCGAAGAGGAGCTCGCTCCTGCGTCCACATCCCCGCCCGCACCGTTACGAAGCCCCGGCTCGTTTCCGTCACAGCATGAAACGAGACAACCGTTTACAACACCCCAAGAGTTTGCGGAGCCATCGGCTATACAGGCCACGACCGGTTCTGTGCGGATCACGTCTACCCCTCGTTCGGCAGACGTGCACATCAACGGCATCTATCGCGGGCAAACTCCCCTCTTCCTGGACGATCTCGGCGTTGGAGCCCTCGAAGTAGAGCTCCGCAAGGAAAACCACATCCCGCTTCTGATACAGGATCTCGTCCAGCCGCTCGATATCACCTACATTGAGGGCGTGCTTACTCCTATCGAAGGGGTATTTCGACTGACGGTGAATCCCCCATCGACGATCTACATCAACGGCAGAATAGTGACGCCGGCCCCGCAGGGTACGTTCGAAATACCGCTGCTGGCTACAGAGCACGAAGTGTCGGTCTCCAACGCACGATTTGGTGAATGGACCCGGACCGTATCCATACAACCGAACGATACGACGGCTCAGGCGATCGATTTTACAAAAAAAATAAAAATCGTGGTTACCGCGTTCGACTCGGAAGGCCACGGGCTGCCCGCCGAAATATATGTCGACGAGAAACCTACCGGCCGATACACCCCCTCACCCATCGAAATCTCTCCAGGCATGCACAACATCCGGGTCGTTTTAGACGGATATTCGCAAACCAACAATACGGAATTCGAGAATTATGAACGATCGATCTCGAAGCCCCTTCGTTTTACGATGACTCGAAATGCTGTGCACGATTGAACTGTGCACGATTGAACTGTGCAC
>CAZGHT010000051.1:0-18622 GCA_964525535.1 uncultured Rhodothermaceae bacterium | reverse complement strand
TAGCGTCGATGCAAAGAGGGAGGTCACCTGTATACAGGTGTCAAAATAGCATAAGAATCCTCCCTTTCGGGGTGTGGACCTCTTTCTGTGGTGGGTCAACGCCCGGTCTTCTTCAGGCCGGGCGTTGTTCGTCTAGGGCGTGTCACGTAAACGGAAGTGACACATTACAATTTAGAAAAATCGTCCAACATCACCTTCAAGCGGATCAGGAGACGCATGGCACGCATCGCACCTTCGGCAAAATCTTCCTGTGTGATGTTGGGATCCTGCAATCCAGCCTCGAGAAACGACTTGGTATCTTCGTACAGTCGATTCAGGGCATCAATCTCTGCTATCAAACGGTCGCGATCTTGCTGTGAAACCATGGTTTGCGCCATACTCAGAAGCACCGGATAGAATAAAATTCTACGATTGGTTTCCTCAATGTAAGGTTGAAAGGGTATTAGAGGAGTTACTATCGGCAATCAGGACCGCCAAGATAAGCAAGAACGGATAAATTGCCTAATCGGACGTGTAGCTGCTCTCCTCTCCTGGAATTCGATCAGGGCCGGCTAAGATCCCGTCGGACGGAAGCACCGTACATTTTCATGCTCTCGACTCCCTGCACCCAGGCCGCGATTCCCAGTCCGGCATGCCCCCAGTCCCGATCGATCGGCACCACCACCTCGAGATGAGCAGAATCTGCTCCAGCACGCTCGATCAGCCGTTCAGTATGCAAAGCACGGACCACAAAATAATTTTTCAACGTCCGGCCGGCATTTTCTCCTCTGGGTACTTCGGTAGCCGGTGCATTTTCGAAGACCGCTACCTGTATGGTGAGGGGTTCGCCATTGCCAGCGCCCCCCAGCGACGAATAAATTTCTGCTCGAAGGTCCCCCTCGGCATGTGTCACCTGAGGTATGTCCACCTCGATGGCATGGGCCTCGGCTTCCTTCAGAACGCGGTCTATGGCGCTGCGGGCTTTGCTTTCGTCAGAACCGACCAGCTCATGCCTGCCGTGAACCACCAGCTGAGGCGTATACAGCGTAGACCTGCCCGTCGCGTCGAGGTAGGCCCCCTGTCGCTGCGTCCATTCTGCGTTCGAATACGGATCTCTCCATCCGAGGTAATCCCAGTAGTCGACGTGAAACGCCAGCGGAACGATGGCGTCGGCTAGATTCCGGTCTGCCGCCAGCTTCCTGAGTACGGCTTCCGCCGGTGGACAACTCGAACATCCCTGTGACGTGTACAACTCTAGAATGACGGCCCCTCCTTTTTCCGTGATATCGCCAGCATGCGCTTCACTCTGTTGGACCTCCTCCCGGGCGTCTAGATACGCCAGCCCGGTTATAACGAGCACAATCAAACACCCTATGACATGAGCCGTTTTCATTTCATGCACTGCGGTCAAATTATATTTTTGATTCAATAGCCGATTATACAGAATGTGGCGCCTGTACACGTACCTATGTACCTCATAGTACGCAGCATCACGCATACGGACTACGGCCTTGCTGTTAGATCGCTTTTTTTGAATGCCGTACCTATCGCGGGAGATCCAACAGCGCGTGCATAAGGAGCCTGGCTAAACATTGCGTACCTCATTGATGCAACTCAATCGCAGATGTTACGCGCTGGATGCGCATGGGTCCTGCCACAGCGGCTGTGCTCAGTTCGCGTAACATCACTCTTTCGTCTATTTATGCCTGCGCGCTCGGGACTGTTTATGAGCAGCTCATTTTCGAACGGCGACAATCACCCCTCTCACGTCATCCATCCGGAACGGCTTTCTCCGGAGGAACTCCGTGCGCAGTTTATCGACCTTCAGGCGGAACATCATCGACTTACGGATCGACTGGAACGCCTGTCTTCAGACTATCACCACCTCGAAGAACAGCTCACCCGGCAACTGCGTACCGTCAAAAAGCTCGAATTGCAACTCGCGCAGGCTCTCCGCAAGGCAGAAAGCGCATCGAACATGCAGGCGGAATTCCTGGACACCATTAGCCATGAACTCCTGACTCCGTTAAACGGCATACTCGGCATGGCACGACTGCTCGACGACCACCCGTTGGATAAGGACGTCCGAGAATCCATCAACACGATCAATAGCTGCGGTGAAGATCTAGAACAAATCCTCACCAGTTTGCTCAAGTACATCCACCTGTCCAAAGGAGAAATCGAGTTTCACTCGTCTCAGTTCGACATCCAACGGTGCATCCACGACCTGGTCAATGAATATGCAACGCTGGCTTACGAAAAGCGGCTTGAATTGACCTACCTGCCACAGAACGGGATGTATAGCTACGTCGAGACGGACCAGGAGTATGTCAAACAGCTTCTGCATATCCTCATCTCGAACGCCATCAAATTTACGCACCGTGGCCATATCCTCGTCACTTCGAAAATCGAGCTATCCAAAAACAACCTCGACATCGAAGACCCCTCCTACGAACTGATCGTATCCGTATCCGATACCGGCGTCGGCGTCTCGATGGAGGAGAGAGAGCAGATGTTTCGCCCCTTCGCGCAATTGGACAGCTCTAGAACGCGTAGTTACAGTGGAATCGGAATGGGGCTTACGTTGGGCCGAGAAATCGTCTCACAACTCGATGGAGCCATTCTCATCGACAGCATACCTCAACAAGGGAGCACGTTTACGATCGTGCTGCCTACGGGGTCTGCGCCAGCCCGACACCCCCCCACCGTAAACCCGTATCTAAATGCTTTCCGGTTGTCTTTGACTGTGGTGCATCCTCCAAACAGAGAGCTCATTCTACGCTACGGCTCCGCATTTGGGCTTCAGGTCAGCGAATGGCCAGCCCTCTCCGCCGCCGGCGCCCCCGATGCCGACGTATGGCTCATCGAATACCCCGCTGACCCCGAACGCCAGGAGGAGACCACCCGGACCGTGAGCCGGGTGACTGAAAAGACGCTCGTCACGATCGCGTTGATTCCACCGGGCTTTCAGCTTCCCCCCCATCAGAAAGCCTTCTTCGACCTTGCCGTCCAGAAGCCGATTTCTCCTGAGCGACTCTACGACGCTCTTTCCTTTGCCGGCTCCATCGTCGAAACCGCACCCTCGAAGCAGGTTATTCCGCAGTCTCCTTCTCCCATTGACGACACCGATGCAGCGCCGATTATACTGGTCGAAGGGAATCCCATCAACCAGAAAATTATTCTTCACCTCCTCGGTATGCTGGGACGCCAGGTCGAGGTACTCAACACACTCGACACCTTACTCGAAAGAACGAACGAATATCACGAAGATTATATCCTGATCAATCCGGACATGGATCCGTCGCAGGATATGTCGATGATCAGGACACTCGCTGACACCCTCACCCCCAGAAACGTCCGCTTCATTTCGATTACGAGTCGTAAATCGACCTATTCAAAGAGCCGACTGGAAAGTGTGGGCTTCGAACGTCATATCGTCCTGCCTGCCAGGCTGGACGATATTGCCCGAGTGCTGGAGGTCGACGTTAATTTCTGACGATTCGCCGCCCCCTCGACCCATTCGCATGCAAAAATCAAAGAGTTTCTGTAAACTGGGGCGTTCAGTACCGCATACGTTTTTTACCGTACATAATGGCACAATCGATGGATGTCCCGGAAGGACAACTCTACCTCGGCGGATCACCCGAGTCAGGGATGGAGGCGCCTCTTTTTCTGAAGTCCGATCATTTGACGACCCACGGCGTGATTGTCGGTATGACGGGGTCTGGAAAAACCGGGCTCGGTGTCATCCTCCTGGAGGAAGTGTTGCTTTCGGGCATCCCCACCCTCATCCTGGATCCCAAGGGAGACATGGGCAACCTGCTGCTTACCTTTCCCCGGTTATCGGCGGACGCCTTCCTGCCCTGGATCACCGAAACGGAGGCCTCTTCCGAAGGCGTCTCCCCCCTCGAGCTGGCCGAACAAAAAGCATCGTTCTGGAAGAAAGGCCTGGCATCCTGGGGCATCGCAGAAGATCGGATCGGGCGGCTCAGAGAACACGTCGATTTCGGGCTGTACACGCCCGGATCCCAGGCCGGCATTCCATTAAACATCGTGGGAACGCTCAAAGCCCCTGCGAGCCGAGACGACATCGAAACGCTGCGCGACGAGATCGAAGGATTCGTATCGAGCCTGCTGACGCTGATCGACATCGAGGCTGACCCCATAAGCAGTCGTGAGCACATTCTGCTATCGAACCTGATCGAGCACGCCTGGCAGCACGGGAACGACCTCGACCTCGCCCAACTGGTAGGCCAGGTTCAGCAGCCTCCTCTCCGTAAGCTGGGCGTCATAGAAATCGACTCGTTTTTTCCTCAGAAGGACCGGCGCGAGCTGGCGCTCAAGATCAACGGCCTCCTCGCTTCTCCGTCGTTCGGGGCCTGGATGGAAGGTCCTCCTCTGGACATGAATTCCCTGTTATACACCGAGAGCGGCTCCCCCAGAGCAGCCATCCTTTCCCTGGCGCATCTGTCCGACGACGAACGCCAATTCGTCGTTACGCTGGTTCTGTCCAGGCTGGTCACCTGGATGCGCGGCCAACCCGGCTCCGAGGACCTCCGCGTTATGATCTACATGGATGAAGTGTTTGGCTTCGTCCCTCCGTCGAAAACGCCCCCCAGCAAAAAGCCCATCCTCACGATATTGAAGCAGGCGAGAGCTTTCGGCGTGGGTATGGTCCTCTCCACCCAGAACCCGGTCGACATCGACTATAAAGCGCTCTCCAATACGGGCGCCTGGATGATTGGCAGGCTGCAGACGGAGCGCGACAAGGCACGGCTCATGGATGGCCTCTCCTCGGCCGGCGGTGACACCGACATCCGGGCGATTGATCGTATGATCTCTGGATTGCAAAAACGGCAATTCATGTATCATTCGACCAGGACCCCTGCACCGGCTCTCTTCACGACCCGGTGGGCCATGTCTTACCTGAAAGGACCTTTGACCCGCGATGAGATCGGCCGCCTGACGCAGTCGGCTCCGGAACGATCGTACACCCCAGATGCCTCGACCCCTGCTGAGAAGGCTGGCCCTGCGTCCAGCACGGTGGCCCCGACGGCCGCCCCTGACGTCCCGGTGTATTTCCTGCATCCTGCTGCCCGGTGGCCGGCCGTCAAGGACATCAACCCGAACAGCTCCCACTACAGGGCTGCCCTCGCCACCCGCGTTCAGCTGACGTACGACGACGTCAAGGCCAAACTCCAGCATCAGGAAGAATGGGAGGCTGTGCTCTTCCCGTTACCGGAACAAGTGGATGCCGGGGAAGCCATCTCAGTAGATTACGACGAGCGCGATTTCCTGACCCAACCTGCAGAGGGCGCCACGTTCGAGATCCCCGAAGCTGACCTCCACGCGCCTTCTTTCTTCAAAAACGCAACGCAGGACATAAAACAGCACCTGTATAGAAACCAATCGGTTACCGTATATCGAAACACATCGCTCAAGTTGTATTCTCGCATAGGAGAATCGCGAGCGGCCTTTGCCGAACGATGCCGGGCTGCATCGGAAAAGCTCGAAGACCAGGAGGCAGCCCAGTTGCGGGATTCCTTCGAGTCGAGAATAAAACGGACTCGAGACATGCTCGAACGCGCAGAAGATCGTCTCGAAGAACTGGAGGTGGATCACAGCGCACGAAAGACGGACGAGATTCTCTCCGGCGTCGGTACGCTGGTTTCGCTGTTCATGAGTGGGAAAAAATCGTCCCGCAAGCTGGCCACCGAGCTCCGCCGCGCCTCATCAAAACGCAAACAAACGCGCACGACCAGCCGCAAGCTGGAGTCTGCCGAGAACCGGGTTGAAGAAAAAATGGATCAACTCGAAGACCTGGAACACGAGCTCGCCGATCGGTTGCTCGGTCTGGACGAGGAATGGTCCGGTAAGGCCGAGCAGATCGAGGAGATCGTAGTAGGCCTCGAGAAGACAGATATTCATGTAGAAGAAGTGTCCCTGGTCTGGATACCTGTCTAGCGCCTCGCTGCGGATGTAATGGCAGGCGGTGGAGCGGGTACGCGTCCACCGCCTCCATCGAGCGATGCCCGGGGCCGGGCCGGGAAGCATGGATTGACCGGCGATGTTCGATTTGTCCTAACTTCGACCTGCATAGAGGCCGTCGAGCATGGCCGCGGCTTGCTTCGAGGCGACGAGACTCTCGACGTGGAGATTGGCTTCCAGAGCCTGCTCCAGTTGATGGATGGCGTTCTCGATGCGGTCTGAAGCCGCGTAAATGCGGGCTGCGCGATAGTGCACCATCGCATCTCCGGTATTCAGGCGCATGGCTTCTTCGACGTAAGGGATTGCTTCAGCCGAACGCCCCGATTTGTGTAATGCCCAGGCGTACGTTTCCAGAGCATGCAGATGGCCGGGACGGCGCTGCACTTCCATTTCTGCCAGTTCCAACGCCTTAGGCACTTCCCGGTCCAGGTCGGCCAGGAGGTCTGCATATTCCATGCGCACATTTTCGCCGAAGTCATCGGCCTCTTTATAGCCGTTCTCGATGGCCCGCATCATGTCTTCAAATCGGGCGTTGTCGCCTGTCGTCTCGTAAATATCGGCGAGGCCTTCCAGAAACTCTTCGGCGGGCACGAGGGCGTAGGCCTTTTCGAAGAGCGCAATCGCCTCGTCGTACGCTCCTTCGAGCCGTTTCACCTGGGCCAATCCGCCGTAGGCGAACGCATATCCCGGTCGTTCCTCCAGGATGCCCTTGAACACCTGCATGGCTTCGACCGGCCGGCTTTCACCGAGATAAAGCTGTCCGAGCTGGTACAGCGCCCAGGACCGTTCCAGTGTGCCGGCGACACCGGCATCAGCGGCGAGGCGCATGGCTTCCATGGCTCCTTCGCCGTCGCCATGCAATTCTCTCAAGTAGGAGGCTCTGGCATAGGAGGCCAGCCCGGGACGAATGCTGATCATCTCGTCGCACACCCTGACGGCTTCTTCGTACTCGCCCAATTCGACCAGGGCATCGACGAGCACGCCGTACACATAGGCGTACCGGTCATTACGCGCTATCAAGTCCAGTGCAATATCTCGGGCCTTTTCGAATTCATGCAGCGTATTGTAATAGCTCGCCTGCAACGCCAGCGCCTGGTAGTGGCGAGGATCGGCGTCGAGAATTTCCTCCAGCATACGCTCCAATCTGGGCAAGTACACGGCCTCCTGGCGGGTTTCCCGGGCCTGCTGCAGGTACACCTGCGCCAGCCCCAGCTTATGGCTGACGTTATCAGGCTCCTTGCGTACCAGCGTTTCGTAAAAGTCGATCGATGCATCGGGATTGAGGATCTCGGACGCAGGCGTCAGGTTGACGACGGGGGGTTCTTCGATCTCTTCGTTTCCTCTAAACAAAAATACTGCGGCAGCGAGCACCAGCAGTACTCCAGCGAATAATAGTATGTATTGGCGTTTCATAAGGGTTTACGGTTCAGGGTTCGCAGGGTCGGGCTTCCAGGTTAAAGGGAAGGGGTTCCCGGTTCAGGGTGCAGAGACCGTGAACCGGGAACCTGTAAGCATTTACTTGACGAGAATGGCTTTTTTCGCCTGATAGGCGCGGCCGCCCGCCTCGATGCGATAGAAATACGTACCGCTGGCAAGCGAGGACGCATCCCAGCTAAGGGTATGCGTTCCCGCCGAGTGATCACGGTCCGCAAGGGTCGTAATCATCCGGCCCTGCAGGTCGTAGACACGGACAGCTACGTTACCCGGGCGTGACACCTGGTACTCGATCGTGGTGGACGGGTTGAAGGGATTCGGGTAGTTCTGCTCCAGGATAAACGCATCCGGAACGGCCATGCCGAGCCCTTCGACGCTAACCCCGGCTACGGTAGGATCTTCTGCCGTCAACTGTTTCACATAGTCGTATCCTCGATGCGGATCAGCCTGATACGGGAAGGTAGACAGCAAGGGAAGATCGTTGGCTACCGGACCTGCGGTATACGTCAGCTCGGCCAGCAGGCGTTCCGAAGCGAGATCCGAATAGTCGCCGGCAGTAGCGTCGTCGAACGGCAGTCCGACGGCAGCGAGCACGAGGCCGCCTACGGCCTGCAGTTCGATCGTCGTGGCGTCGTCTTCGAGGCGTCGTCCGTTGGGGAAGCCATCCATGTGGGGGATGAACTCGAGGTCGGTCGTCGTATTAAACGGCGCGGCCGTGAGGCCAATCGCCGCAGCGCGAATCAGGCCCTGATAGGCGTACGTATTGAACTCGTCCGTCGAGCGATCCGTTACCGGCGTAGCCATGTTGAGCCGGAGCATGTCGCCCCCGTAGAGGTTTCCATCCCCGTCTTGCGTAATCGGCAAGAAGTTGTGGATGAACGGCTTGCCGGCGCTGAGTGGGCCCGCCGTTTTTCCGGTAGCGAGCTGATAAGGCACCGCGTTCGGGACCCCGAAATAGAAGATCGGGAAGATGTCGGCCAGGCGGGGCTGCCCCGGGCCGGCGAGTCCAGGCTGAACCGGGACGGCAAAGGCGGTACCGGACAGGTCCACACCCGCTTCCACGAGGTCGTACACCCCATCTTTCGTGTTGCGGAAGTCGAAGCCGGCCGTGCCGTCGCCGTCGACATCCCCCACGGAGGGATACGACATCGACTGGATGCGGAGATCGCTCAACGCCGGCACGGCGCCGCCGAACTGGCTGTCATCCATGTATAAGGCCAGTTCCGGGTTGGCGAAGTACTGGACAAACGTCTGTTCCATCTCGTCATAAGGCGTGACGGCATTCCAGCGATCTTTTTCCCCGATCGGAACGATGGCCTCGTTGGTCAGAGGCATCCCGAGGCGGGAAACCTGTACCCAGGGCCCTGAATACTCGGGCTTCTCTCCCGTGGGAGAGAGGGTCGTGATCTGCGGCCGGCTTGCCGAAGCCCAGACGCCGATCACGAACTCGGGGTCGAGAATGTTGGCCGCCTGATCGACGGTTTTGCCGTCTTTCTGGAGCATCTCGATCGGGATTTTCAGGGAAAGGGTATGCGTGTTGAAGCCGGCGACGGCATCCCGCGCATTGTCCGGGTTGGCCGGATCCATGCCGTACGTGCTGCGCGTCTGGCCCAGGTCGAACACCCCGCCCAGGTCGACGAAGAACGCGTCATCGCGGGGTCCTGCAAAGACGACCTCCCCGGTGCTGGCGGTTGCAATGGCGCCTTGAACCAGCGAGGCATAGTCCGTATTCAGGCCGGCGCTTCCCTCGATCGAACGAGGGCCGATATTGTTCGGAGGAACGATACCCTCATCCAGGATCGTCACGAACGATTGGCCCCCGTCGGTGCTCTTCTCCAGCGTATAGGTCGTCTTGAGATTCTGCATCCCCAGGCGGATGTTAAAGAACGTCGTCGGGTCTTCGTTCACCTGAGAGAACGTGAATCGGTACGTGATATCGTCCGCGGCTGAGCCAAGGGGCCCGACCGACGTCTGGTTCTTGATGTGAATCTCGTACCGGATATTCTCCCCGAACGTGTGGTAGTTGGGGCCGCCTTCAGGAAGCTCCAACGGAATATAGTTGGCGATGATGGTCACCGTCTCCGGGTCGTCTGGAGAGCGGAACGCATACAGGTCTGTGTTATCGGCCAGTGGATCATTGCTGATCAACGGCGCTTCGCGGTGACTGGAGGCGTCTCCCCAGGGAGGCACTACGAGAATGCCGGCCAGGAAAAGCACTGTCAACGCGAACAATGCATAGTGAAAACTGCGTTTCATAAAGGGTCCTCGAAGTTGTTTCTGAGGTTGGTAAAAACAATTTCGAGGAGTTTACCGGAATTGATTACCCGGATGCCAGATCAATCCCTGCTCACAATCTGCTCACTCATCGCCCAAAGCGAAAAAAAACGAAAAAGAAGGTCCTCAAGCGGCATTTTGCGGCCTGATTATCGTTTTATTTCCTGTTGCCACAACCCTTCGACAATGTCGGAGACGCCCTGGGATAGGTGTCGCCGAAATGTACTATACGGGATGCCGAGGCGTTCGGCCGCCAGTTCTTGCGACCCGGCTGGATGAATATAGGTCCGGTCCACGGCACGATAGGCCTTATCCCGTTTGGGGTCCTGGGCGAGCCGTTCCATACTTTCATTCAACAGCTCGATCAGCGCGATGACCCGGTCCTCATTACCTGCGTCGGTATCGACACGTTCGCCGACAATGCGTGAATCGATCAACGGATTCTGTTTCAACTGAAGCGGTTGATTAAAACAGCGCAATGCATCGCGGACGGCCTCCGTGAAAGACTCTTCGCTCAAGACGATGACCGGCCGGGTCTCTTCCTCTTCATCAGGCTCAAAACTGGTCCATACCTCGCGTGAGGCCAGCAGGTCGAGCCAGGCGGCCGGCGGCCGGCTTCGCCAGTCATGCCCGTAGACCCCATACGACGCCTTGTTGACCTTGAAGTTGAGCTCTTTGATCCGGTGCAGGTCCGCGTAGTTGAAGATCAGCTTCCAGAAGAAAGGCCGTGAGATAGGCAGGAGGCTGAACGCCAGTTGCGGGGTCGTCAGATAATGACGCACCATGCTGACGAAGATCAGGCTTTGCACTTTGCTGATCCTCTGATACGACGAAGCGTCCATCCAGAACCTGAACAATGTGACCCCCTCTCCCGGCCGTAATGGAGCACTCTGCTTCACGTAGTGCCAGGCCTTCCATGCAATGGGGTCCGCCTTGAGTTCGTCGTCCGTGGCCTCGTGTAAGGCAAGTTGGAACAACAGCCCCTGAATGGCGCCGTGCTGGTCCCGGTAGAGTAAAACGTGCCGGGGTTGTCGCTGCAACCAGTGCCGGGCCATCGAAGCCGACTCTTCCCCCTCGTGATCCAGGACGATGTTAACGACCGATTCTTCGTCCTCTTTGGTATAAGGATGGACGGAAAGGGAGACCGTCGACGTATCCCCTTTCCAGGTGGACTGCAGCCGTTTAAAAAAGGGACGCACGACCGGGTTGTCCCGGTGTAAATAGATGTAATCGGACAGCAGGTTGCGCTGATCGTCCGGTGAAGCGTCTTTGAGGCGGGCATTGTAGTAGGTCCTTGCCGTCTGGTGCAGGAGTTTGTATTGATCGGGATTCCGCCACTTGAGGTCCGACGACAGGACGTCGCGGGCCAGGTCGTGGGGGAAGATGCCCCGGGGGCCTGACTCGATGAAGGACAGCTCTCGGAGCCACCGGAACAACACTTCTCCGTCGTCGATGTCCAGGAGCACTTCGAGCAGCGGTTCGGTGAGATGATTCACCAGACAGCATGCTTCGATGGCACGTCGATGCAGCGACGACGGCACGTCGAGCAAGAAACGATCCAGCAGCACCTTGATGATGTTAGCCTCCAACCCGGGTTCGAGCAGCAGATCGGAATCCTGATCGTGCAGGTCGGCGATCAGGGAAAGCGCCAGCGGGTGTCCGTGTGTGTATCTCAGCACCAGCTCGTGGCGGTCTTCCGGCATGCCTGCCTTTTCCAGATACATGATGCTCTCGTCGGGGGACAGATTCCGCAACGGCGCATGATGAATCAGCGTCTGCCACCCCGGGTCGTTCATCCATATGGGGGAAGGCTCACGCCGGCCGGCCAGGACAATCAGAACACGGTCACTGAGCCTCGAGAAGAATCCGTGGTACAGCCAGGGCTCCAGAGAGGTCAGTTTTTCAAAGGTGTCGATGAACAAGACGTATCGGTGCTCAGCACGGGCGAGGGCGTTTTCTACTCGTTCCTCGCTGGAAAGCCCGATGAGGTTTCCTATAGCCTCCGTAAACGCGCGGGCGTCGGCATCGATGGTTCGCGCATCCAGGTATATCGACGGTACGTCGAGCGCCCGGCACATGCGCCTGAATTCGTAGAGTAAGGAGGTCTTTCCAATCCCGCCTGGACCTGAGATGTGAAGAACGGAAAAAGGCAACTCGGAAGCCTTCAGCGCTCTGGAAAACAGTTCACATTGGGTCTTTCGCCCGACGAATAAGCGACCGCTGGCTGAAAGCAATCTATCTGCCAGAGTTGACATATGCAGTGAGATATCGGTTCGTGTTCTGGGGTATCGATGGATGTTGACCCCTTCTTACCGTTCACGGGGTTTATACTGGTATCCCTTTCAACGGCCAAAGTTCAACGCGCAGGGTACGTCAATCCTCCATGGCTTTCGCGCTGGGACGTACTCACATCCCTTGCATCTCTTTGATGAATCGGGAGGGCAACGAGACGCCGCTGGAGGATGCATCGTCGGCTACTTCCGGGTGTTTGACGCCGATGTACACGCCTTTTCGGGCACGGGTCAGGGCGACATAAAACAAACGCCGTTCACTTTCGATGGGGTGCGTAGCGTCCAGGGGTTCTACGAGCCCTTTCCGGTCGTAGATCTCGACCTCGCTTTCGTACAGGCAAGGCATGTACCCCTCCTGGCACGACGGTATGAAGACGTAATCGAATTCGAGGCCTTTCGTCTTGTGTATGGTCGTCATCGTGATGAGCTGCTCGGGCCGGGCCCCTTGCGTAGAGTCGAGGGTCTCCATGTGCTTCAGGAATTCGGCTGACTCCAGGTTGAGCGACTGCGCGAAGTCGGTGAAATTCCTCAACGACTCCATGCGTTCGAACGCGTCCTCCCCCTCTCCGTAGTAGTCGCGAAAGTGGGCTTCGTAATCTACCTTCAATGCGATCCACTTGAGCAGCCGGCCGGCGTTTTTCAGGGCCCGCTGCTTCTTTCCGCCTCGCCCTTTTGTGTAGGAATGCGCTTTTTCCAGCACCCACTGGAGGTCTCTCACGGCCTTGAGCCGCTTCAGGCTCAGGTTGCGGTCGCCCTCGTCGACCAACGCCTGCATGAAGTATTTAATCGACAACCCTCGTCGGCGCGCCGCTTCGAGAGCGTCGATCAACAGAGCGCGCTGCAACTTGCGGTTCGGCGCGTTGGCGATGTTCAGGAAGGCCTTCGACAGAGAAGCTGTGAGCGGTGCTTCGTACGCGAGGACGACCCGCAGGTAGTCCAGCAGTTTCTGAACCTCGGAGCGCCGAAAAAAGGGTTCCGCTCCCAGTACGCGGTATGGAATGCCTGTGGCCAGGCATTGCGACTCAAAAATGGAGAGTTGCGCATACAACCGCCCGAGCACCCAGATTTCTGCCGGGGGTACGTTGCACGCATCGATCAATCGCTTCACCTCGAGCGCCATGGCATGATGCTCGGCTTCAGAGCTCGCATCTGTCGTTTCGATGAGCATCACGTCGCTCTTTTTCTTCCGGTCGTACGCAACGAGCTTCTTTTTATGCCGGCGCCGGTTCAGGGCAATCGTGTTGAAGGCGTATTTCGCGATCCCGGGGCCGAACCGAAACGAGCGGGTGAGCTTGTACGTGGCGTGCGCTTTTCCATGGAATACCGTTTCGAAATCTCGAAGGATGTAGGCCGGCCGGGCTCCGCGCCACTCATAAATCGTCTGATCGTCGTCACCGACGACCATGACCTCCGCCTCAGAGCCTGCCAGGCGTTCGATCAGGGTCTGTTGACACAGGTTGACGTCCTGGTATTCGTCCACGATGAGGTGCTCGGCCCGGCCGCACCACTGCGTTCGAAGGGCGGCCGTCTTCGACAATAAATCCAGGACGGACGGGATGAAGTCGTCGTACGCCAGGGCGTCACACGCCTTCCGAGACCGTTCGTATCGCCTGTATACGGCGGGAAGGTAGGTGTTAGACCGATGGCCGGCACGGTTTGGAGGAATCAGCGCTCCCTTCCACAATGCTATCGCCTCGATGGCCGTTTCGACGTCGACGCTGTGTTCTGGAATTTTTTTGGCTTTGACGAGATCCTGAATCGTACGCAGGACGAGGAGGCGGACCCGCTCTTCCTGCCTACCCGTCCAAAACTCCTGCGCCGGGAGATGCCCATCCGTTATCGCTTTCTGGACGAACTGATAGGCGAAAGAATGGAACGTACTCACCAGGGGCGCTTGCCGGCCGGTGATGCCGAGCGATGTCAGGCGATCCTGGAATTGCCGGTTGGCCAGCCGGTTGAACATCAGCACCCGTATGCGACGGGGAGCGACGCCCCGGTCCTCGATGAGGTGCTTGATACGGAGCGCCATCGTCGTGGTTTTGCCCGATCCGGCAACAGCCAGCACGCGGGCGTGTCCACCCTCGTGACGAATGACGGCCTTTTGCTCCTTCGTGGGGTTCATGGCGGGCTTGGAGGTTCGCGGTTGCCATCGTGTAACAGACATCGTGTAACAGACATCGTGTAACAGACATCGTGTAACAGACATCGTGTAACAGACATCATGTAACAGAAGGTACGTTGCCACCATGTGGTACTTCCATACATGGGATAGTTTCCCGGGCACAGCAGTCTGAATCGGATACCTGCTCCCTCAGCGATCGTCCTGGCCCGCATGATGCAAGACGTCCGGGCGGCCCTCATCCATGCGTGGCCGGCTCAGGACGGGCAGCGGCACACGCTCCGTTTTTGCCGCTCCTTCGCTGCATCCCTCCTCTGCGGGAAAACAATCGATCAGTCCCGTAGCAAATTCGAGAATCAGCGCGGCGTCCAGGGCCGACACGCCGGCCTTTCCCGACACATCAGCAGAACGCGCGGCCTCACCCTCGAGCACGATCAGCCCCACGGCATGCTGCAACACCAGCGCAGCGTCCAGGGCCGACACCTCCTCGTTCCCGGTCGGATCCCCGAAGACAAACGCGGGCTCCAGGTGGCCGAGGGAGTCCGAGTCCATCAAGGCGGCTATCGATGAGGGGCTCAACGCGCGGTTGTACATTCTGACGTCATCGAGCAGGCCATCGAAAGGGCGATCTCCGGCCCCGGGCGGTTGATTTCCCAGGGCGGCCGGCGCCCCGGCATCGGTATGTACCGAGCCCGAGGCAGGCGTTCGGGCCACTTCTTCCCCATCGCGGTAAATACGCATCTGAGCGCCGTCGTAGACGGCCGCCACATGGTACCAGCTTCCTGGAGCAACCACGCTGCCGGTCGAAATCAACGTGGTCGTGCTGCCCCCCGCTTTGAGACGAAACCGCAGAGCGGTCCCGTTTAGCGTACTCACCATCCAGAAGTGTTCGTCCTCCTGCACGCCCGAAGCTTTCGAGATAAACCGCGCATCATGGACTTCAAAATCGTCGGCCTTGAACCAGAACGCGATAGTCAGAGCCTGGCCCTCCTCGGCGTCCATCGTACCGAGCGACACATAGTCGTCGACGCCGTCGAACGAAAGGGCTCCGTCGACTTTGCCCTGCTCGGGGCTCCAAACCGGACCGTTGGTCAGCTCGCCATGGGCTCCTCCCGCCTCATCAGCGGCCTGCTCCCCCTGCGAGTCGTCCAGCGGCCAGTACGCGAGTAAGCCGGCATCCAGAGGCGGATCCGCCTGTACCGTCACGGCCACCTCGTCAGTAACGGCGTCTTTGCCGTCAGTGACCGTCATCTCGAACGTATACGTGCCTTCCTCCTCAGGGGTAAAATAGGCCACGGCATCCTCAGCGCTAAACAGTTCCACGACAGGGCCGCCCGTTTGCTTCCAGGCCCAGGACAGGGTCAGATTATCGCCATCGGGATCGTACGAATCGGCTCCGCTGAGGACGACGAGCATGCCGGGAGGCACGGTCTGGTCCGGTCCGGCTTGAGCAACGGGTGGAATATTCGACGCCCCCCCGAACGTGAAGGTAGCTGCAGCTATGCCGCTGGGCCCAAGTCCCTCCTTGAAGGATCGCGCTCGCACCACCGTATTTGCATTCAGCGTGAACGGGAGTTCAAACAGGGTGGAAGAGGCATCCGGCGTAGATCCATCGAGCGTGTATCGCACCTCCGCCTCCGGCGTGGCAGACGACAGAGACACCTGAACCGGGTCTGAAAAAGCACCGCCGTCCGGCTCGATGGTCGGAGTCGCTGCGCTGGCCTGGCCTGTCCACCGAATCATCTGCACCTGACCCTCGTCGCTGTCGTAGGTCGTCAAGAGATAATAGAGGTTGCCGTCTGGACCTACCCGGGTTAATACAGGCTTCAGGCCGGACTGGCCGATCGACGTTCCGAAAGGCATCACTGTAGGATCGGCATCGCTCTTAACATAGTTGATGTGCCCTCGTCCCGCCCCGTTGCTGCCCCACAGTGCCGTAAAATAGGCTCCATGGTATTCACTGGGCCAGTATCCATCGCTCGGATACCAGGCGCCCCCCGTGATCAGTTTTCCGCCCGCCTCGCCGGCCCCGCTGGCCCAGACCGACGTGCGTTCGCCGAGGCCCTTGTAGCCCTGATGCCCGTAGTTGGCCCCTGGTTCAACGACGAGAATCTGAGCCTTGTCGCTGCCGCCGGTTTCATTGACGTACAACTGTCCCGTCTGGGGGTGCCTGGACATCGTATATGGATTGCGCAACCCCAAAGCATACATAGCGCGGAGATCCCCCATCGCTTCGGCATAAAAGGGATTATCTACCGGAATGCTGCCGTCCGGATCGATGCGAAACAGCTTGCCGGTGTACGTCGTGAGGCTCTGCACCGGATCTCCCCCATTCCAGCCGTCCCCGGTCGTGATATACAACTTGCCGTCCGGCCCGAACTCGATGGCCCCTCCATTATGACTGCCGCTCGCCCCGCTATCGTTAAAAGGGACTTCGAGCAACAGTTGTTCGCTTCCCGGTTCGGCCCGATCGGGATTGCCCGCGCTCGTTTTGATGCGAACCACCCTGTTCTGGCGCGGAGCATCCTTCATGTAAAAAGCATACATGTATCCATTCGATTCAAAATCGGGATCGAACGCGATATCGCGGAGCCCGGAAGATCGATGGCGCACGGGCGTCCCGTTTTCTTTCGGGATGTCGAATGTGTAAAACGGCTCGGGATTGAGCCGCCACTCCTGTGAAGCGGCGTCGAAATGCGCTATACGAAGCTCGCCAGTCATCCGTTCGCAGATAAACATGCGTCCGTCAGGGCTGAAAACGAAGCCGGCCGGCGATTTCAGATTGCCCAGGACGTCTACGACTTCAAAGCCCTGAGGGACGTCTGCAGCGCTCGAAAGGCCGGCCCACGATAACAATACGGCAAATAGAAACACATCGACAGACCCGGCCAGACGCACCGCCGGTATACGAATCAGGCGTGTTAAAAGAAGCCGGTTCAGATAAAAATGTTTTGCAGTGTGGGGGGCTTTCGAACATAGAGCCTTCATAAATCTGGAATGAATCCGTTAGACTGAAAGGAGACGTGACGTTCAGAGGCGTTACAAAAGTCGATCCATACAGCACGAGAGGGTAGAACCGGCTTCTGGTGTCCCGAACCGGACACCCATTCCTCGACCCAGCATTAATTCCATTTTAAACCTCGTTCTTCTCCCCATCGAAATCCCCTGATTTCTTGCATTCGAGTCTTTTTTTTCTATTTTGGGGGAATGGCAAACAAATTTTGGCGCACTCGCCCAATGCAATCCAGGGGGATTCCTGATAAGTCCAACTACTTCCCACCCTGGATCGGTCCTCTATAAGGTACCCGTCTTCGCTTGCGATGCGTGTAAATACACCAGCCTGTTAGCCGCCGTCGCCGTACGGCACGTGTCAATTATCTCCCATATTTTTCAAGACTGGTTCAGCCTTCGAATGAGTATCCGCAAGGGTTCGATCATGACGTTTATCATGGTGTTGCCTCGCGGTGTCTCCCTGCTGATTGCCGTACCGGCAGCAATGCACGGTAGGGAAGACCTTATTCAGGATCGCGACTCGACTTCGTCCGCTGCCACACTGGTTTGTCATGTTGCGAGTTGTTCCTCATCATCCATCAACGGACCCATTATCTATGGAAAGCAATCACAGATTACCTGGAGAGAGCACTGGAGAACAGGCCTACGGCCACAACCCGGTAGCCGTGCGAAAAACCGACCACTACCACAACGAATACGTTCGTAAATTTGTCCATAAGTGGGACGATCTCATCGACTGGAATCGCCGGGCCGAAGGAGAAGGGGATTTTTTCATACACAATCTCAAGGCGCGTAATGCCAGAAAAATCCTCGACGTAGCGACGGGTACCGGGTTTCATTCAGTGCGGCTGCTGGAGGCCGGCTTCGACGTCGTCAGCGCCGACGGCAGCGCCGAGATGCTCGCCAAAGCGTTCGAAAACGCGCGCGATCGAGGGTTCGTGCTTCGTACCGTACAGGCGGACTGGAGGGTTCTGAACCGTGACGTACATGGCAAGTTCGACGCGGTCATCTGCCTCGGCAACTCGTTCACTCACATGTTTAACGAGCGCGATCGCAGAAAAGCACTCGCCGAATTTTACGCAGCGCTCAAACACGATGGCGTCCTTATTCTCGATCACCGCAACTACGATGCCCTGCTGGATCGGGGCTATTCGTCCAAACACGTGTATTATTACTGCGGTGAAGACATTCGCGTAGAACCCGAACACGTGGACGAAGGACTCGCCCGGTTTATGTATCGCTTCCCGGATGAAACCACCTATCATCTGAATATGTATCCGCTTCGCAAGGACTATGTACGGCAGCTCATGATGCAGGTAGGCTTTCAAAAGGTAATCACCTACGGCGACTTTCAAGAAACGCATAAAGTCGAGGAGCCCGACTTTTACATCCACGTGGCCGAAAAAGCGTATCCGTTTACTTAATAACTGGTGTTACGCGCCGGATGCGCATACGTCCTGCCAGAGCGGCTTTGCACGGTTGCAAAGCCGCGTAAACCAGGCTGCTGTGCACAGTTCGCGTAACA
>CAZGHT010000050.1:0-38995 GCA_964525535.1 uncultured Rhodothermaceae bacterium | reverse complement strand
GAAAAGGAAAGGGCACTGCCTGCGGCAGTACCCTTTTCCTTTCTCGCGCGCTTGGGAGGATTCGAACCCCCGGCCTTTGGAACCGGAATCCAACGCTCTATCCTGCTGAGCTACAAGCGCTTGTCTGGTCGTGACGAATAAAAATGTCTTTGCGGGAAGCAGGTTCCAAACCGCTCTGACGGGCGGGGAAAAAACTTCAGCCCCGCTCGCGGGTACAAGGGGTCCCTTTTTCCTTAACCCAACCCTGTCTGTATGGAACCCGCGCCTGCGCCGCATACCCCTTCGTCCCTGCCGCCCCGCCTGCTCGACGACCCCTGGGCGCCGTCCGGGCGCCTGGTCCTCGACGGCTGGTTCGAACGCCAGCGCTTCCCGGCCTGGCTGCTCGCCCTCGTCGTCCTCATCAGCGGGTTTATCGCCTTCCAGGTGATCGCGGCCGTGGCGATGACGGTGCTCCTGCTCCTCGAAGGCCAGTCGCTCGCGGCGATGGCCGACCTGGAGACGCTCCTCCTGCAAAGCACGCACTCGGTGCTGCTGGGCAATACGATCGGACAGGTGTTCGGGCTCGCCCTGCCGGTCTGGCTCGTCAGCTACCTGCACGCGAGCGAGAAGCTCTCTTTTCTGCGGATCCGCACCGCCGACAACCGGCTCATGGCGCTGTCTGTCGCCGGCCTGGCAGTGCTCATCCCCATCGTCTGGTGGCTCGGCAGCGTCAACCAGCAGCTGCCGCTCCCGGAATGGCTCGAGCAGATCGAAAACTCGCAGACCGTCATCCTGGAGCAGCTCTTCAGACAGGATATCGGGCTCCCGTTTCTGATACTTACCGTGGCGCTCACGCCGGCCCTCTGCGAAGAACTCATCTTCCGCGGCTACCTGCAGCGGCAGTTCGAGCGCGTCGCCGGCATCGCCGGCAGCATCGCGCTGACCGGCATATTCTTCGGGCTGTTTCACCTGCGCGCTACCGAGGTGCTGCCCCTGGCGCTGATCGGGGTCTACCTCGCCTACATCACGTGGCGAACGGGCTCGATCTGGCCGGCGGTGGTCGTTCACCTGATCAACAACGCCTTCAGCATCACGCTGGGCCAGTACCTGACGTCGCAAACCGACATCGACGTCGAGTCGCTCGAATCGGTCGACATCCCGGCCGGCGTCCTGATCGCGTGTGCAGCCGCCTTCAGCGGAGTGATCTACCTGATGCACCAGGTCGCGACCGTGCACCTCGCCGCGCGCTCCGGCCGCAGCGACGCCGTCGAGGACGGCCCGCTGGCCTCGCCCTGACGCCGCCCTTCACTGACTCGTTCATTAATCCCCTGACGGTATGAATCCTGATGATAGCTGGGTACCCGCTTTTTCAACCGGCGTCGACTACGAGGCCGAAATCGTGTCCGACCGCCTCAAAGATGCCGGCATACCCGCGCTCGTGATGAACCAGCGCGAAAAATCCATCGGCATCCCCTTCACGGACCAGAAGCTCATCGACGTGCTCGTCCCCCCGGACCGGGTCGACGAGGCGCGCGCCGTCCTGGAGCAACAACCTATATCGGACGAAGAGCTCGAACGGGCCGCCCTCGCGGCCAAACCCCCGGACGACGACGAAGACGACGGCATCGAGCACATCTTCCCCGACGAGGAGGATTGAGTTCATAGTTCATGGTTCATGGTTCGGAGTTCATCCGTCATGAGCCATATGCCTAGCACCCAACATCCAGTCACCAGCATCCAGCCCCCATGACCAACCTGGCGCAGCGAACGATAACCGCGGTCATCGGCATCCCGATCGTCGGCGCCCTGACGTATCTGGGCGGGTGGGTCTTCGTCGGGCTGGTCGCGTTTGTCCTCTGGATCGCGCAATACGAATTCTACAAGCTGCAGGGCGACCTGATGGACGTCCGCCACATCGTCGCCGGCCTGGTGCTGGGCGCGCTGGTCGTGGTCGCGCAGTACGATGTGCCCGTCCTGGCGGACGTCGCCGTCGTGGCGCTCATCGTGTTTCTGATGGTCGACGCGTTTCAGATCAAGAACCCGGACGTCTGGAGGCAGTCGGCCTGGATGATCGCCGGCGTCGTGTACCCGGCCCTCATCTTTTCGTACTTTGTGCCGCTGCGCACCGAGTGGGCCGGCCTGCTGACCGACATTGAGCAGATGAACATCCCGCTCTCATTGCTGATCATGGTCTGGGTCACCGATACGTTCGCCTTCGCCTTTGGGAAGACGCTGGGCAAACGCCCCCTGGCGCCGGTCATATCGCCGAAGAAGACCTGGGAGGGCGCCGTCGGCGGCTACTTCGGCGCCGTCCTGGCGATGGCCGTAATGAAGTTGACGATGCTGCCTTTCGTCTCGTGGGTCGACGTCGTCGCCAGCGCCTCCATCGTCGGCGTCGGCGGGCAGATCGGCGACCTCGTCCAGAGCCGGCTCAAGCGCACGTGTGGCGTCAAGGACTCCGGGACCTTCCTGCCCGGCCACGGCGGCATCCTCGACCGCATCGACGGCCTCATCCTCGTCGTCCCGCTCTATTATCTGTATTTGAAGGGGATGCTGCTGTAGTGACGACCGGCCGGATCGTCTTAACGGCGTCGAGGGTCGATGGGGAACCCCCGGACCAGGCGCTGGTGTATTTCAGAGGGCCTGTCAGGATGACCCGCAGGGTCACCACTGAGGTGTTGGCGTTTGTGTCTTCGCCGGACCAGGCCGGCAAAGGGGGCTACGACACTCTGAACACACTCAGAGTGCTACGGAAGCTCTTCTGAGTAACCTCGGAGGCTGTCAAACCCCGGGAGGAAAGGACAATGCGGCTCTGTGGCCTCTCGAAGCATCCGGATAGCGTTCTGCGCGTCTCTGAGGGGCAACCACCCTGCTCGGGAAAAGGCCAGAGCAGCACGGGCGCCCCGGCACGGTCCTGGGACAACCCGTCGAGCGTCGTGAGAGGGGTGGCACGGCCCTCGCGGAGGCGCCGAGGCTTCTCTGATAGGGGTCGACAGGGTCGGGCATGTACACGGAGTCGCTCTGAAGCCTCGCTGCCAGGTTTGAGACCCTCCAGAGCCGCTCAGAGGTCCTCTCACGGTTGGGCAAATGTGCTCAGCGTAGCTCTGGAGAGGTGTTGCAGCCCGCTGAGAGACCGTCACGCGTCTCTGAAAAGATCATTTTCTGGTTGAACACCTTCGAGGGAGCTTCGAAGGCTCCTGGTTTATTTTGAGCGCCCTCGAGGCGTCATCGAAGAAGCGCACCCAAATAAAATCGAGGGCCGCCTTGCCCGCCGCCGCCTCGTAGGATGTATGATTACTTCACAGATGCTAGTACCTCGTCATGCTAATTCTGATGGATTCTGGGTAGCCCTTTTTGCCGCCGGCTTCGTTGCGCAATCTAGCCGTACCTCCAGTATGACGTCGCTCGCGCGCCTTGCCGGCAACGAAAATGACTTACCCATTTATCCATCGAAATCAGCATGATGAGGTACTAGGCGCATCCGGCGCGCACTATCACGTACTTCACTTCTTCCATCGTCATCCTGTTGCAGACTTCCGAGCTCCGAACGGTGAACGGCGAACCCCGGAACCCCGGCGGAGAAATGGACTACAAAGAATGAATCCGGATTATAAAGCAGCAAGTCACGTATCGTAATGGGTAT
Source organism: uncultured Rhodothermaceae bacterium (assembly GCA_964525535.1). Lineage (GTDB taxonomy): Bacteria > Bacteroidota > Rhodothermia > Rhodothermales > JAHQVL01 > JAHQVL01. The sequence continues at coordinate 35,373 of CAZGHT010000050.1, read as the reverse complement.
CTTCGTTCCACGGGTGCGGGTCAAACATAAACGATTTGACTACCAGCCCCGGTTTCACAATCCCGAGAAGGACAAGAAGTTAAAACAACGCATCCGCATACGCAGCCGTGCCCGCCGGCGCCGTAGTCCGATAGGCATTGTATACGCCCTGGTTCTGTTGGGATTTGCCTTTTACATATACCAGAATTTGCTGAGTTGAGCGCCAGGAGTCTCCTCCATCTCATCCTGGGGCCGCTAACCTGTATCCCTACGTATGCGCATCCGGCGCGTAACATCTGTTAGTCAGTGATGTTACTCGAACTGTGCACAGCAGCCTGGTTTACGCGGCTTTGCAACCATGCAAAGCCGCTCTGGCAGCACGTATGCGCATCCGGCGCGTAACATCTATTAGTCACAGCGTTCGCGTGAAAACCAGCGCGTCATAGTATAAGGAAAGTCTTATTTTAGGGGCTGCTCATACAAAGATCGAGGATGTGATACATCCTCAGGACAGAAGCGGGTGTGCCGCGGAGGCTAAACGAATACAAAAGAGAGTGTCTGAAGATATAGATCGTTCGGATGGCATCATCCGAACCATGCCGTTGTCGCTGGCGAACAAGATTGCGGCCGGGGAGGTGGTACAACGCCCGGCGTCGGCGCTGAAGGAGTTGATGGAAAACGCGCTCGACGCGGGCGCCACGGAAATCAACGTGTTCTTGAAGTCAGCCGGCAGCGAGTTGATCCATGTGGTGGATAACGGCTGTGGGATGTGTGAACGCGACGCCCTGGTCGCCTTCGAGCGCCACGCCACGAGCAAGATCCAGGCGATCGAAGACCTGGAGTCCATCCGAACGCTCGGGTTCAGGGGGGAGGCGCTGGCCTCCATCGCCGCCGTCGCCCAGGTGGAGCTGAAGACGCGCCGCGTCAACGACGACGCCGGCTTCGCGGTCCGCATCGACGGGGGAGAGGTCGTCTCGACCGAACCGTGTGCGATGCCCGCCGGCACGTCGATCGCCGTCCGCAACCTGTTCTTCAACGTGCCGGCCCGGCGCAGTTTCCTGAAGACGCCGGCCACCGAATTTAAACACCTCGTCGAAACGTTTCAGTTCGTCGCGCTCTCTCACCCGAACATCTCGTTCGCCCTGTACCACGACAACAACGAAGTCTACGAACTGTCCGTTTCGAAGCAGAAGAGTTTTTTCGAGGCGCTCCAGACCCGCGTGATCGACCTCTTCGGGAAACAGTACGTCGACAAGCTGATCGCTGTCGAAGAGAAGACGAGCTACCTGTCCGTCAAGGGACTGGTGGGCGACCCCGAATTCCACAAGCGCAGCCGCGGCGAGCAGTTCATGTTCGTCAACGAGCGGTATATCAAGAGCCGGTACCTGGAGCACGCCGTCCGCACGGCGTACGACGATTTGTTGCCTGAGGGCGCCTTCCCGTTTTTTGTCATCTTTTTGCAGATCGATCCCCGGCACATCGACGTGAACGTGCACCCGACAAAAGCGGAGGTGAAGTTCGACGACGAGCGGGGGATGTACGGTTTCATCCGGACGGTCGTGAAGAAGGGGCTGAGCACGTCGCTGCTGACGCCCCAGTTCGATTTTAAGGAGGGCATTCAGCCGGCGGAAACGAATTTGCGCTCGACGGGCGCGCCTTCTCAGGGGCCCGGGTCGTGGAGTGGGGCGTCCCCTTCGCCAGGCGGGTCTGCGGGCCGGCCGGGCGCATTCGCGCCAGGCACATTTCCACCGGGGCGTACGGGCGGCACGTCCTCGCCGGCCGGTCCCCTGGGGGCAATCACGGCCCGTATGTACGAGCGCCCGGGCGAGAAGGACTCGGAGGGGGTCGTCGTCCCGTCGGAGACGAACATAGACACCTATCGGGTGGAGACCGGGAAGGAGTCGAACCTGCTCTGGCAGCTCCACGGCGCGTATATCCTGACCCAGATCCGGTCGGGCATGATGATCATCGACCAGAATGCGGCCCACGAACGGGTGCTCTTCGAGAAAGCGCTGCACAGCCTGGAGAGCGGGTTCGGGTTGTCTCAACAGCTCCTTTTTCCGCACACGCTCGAGTTCAACCCGGCCGAGTTCGAGCTCATCAAAGAGCTGCTCGGGCCGCTGCGCGCGCTCGGCTTCGAGATCGACCAGTTCGGCGGGCGCACCGTGATCGTCCGCGGGGTGCCGGCCGAGATCAAGGTCGGCGACGAGCGGCGCATCCTCGAGGAGATCCTCGAACAGTTTAAGTCGAACCAGGATACCCTGAAGCTGCAGTCGCGGGAAAACCTGGCCAAGAGCCTCGCCCGCCGGGGCGCCATCCGCAGCGGCACGCCGCTCGACATCAAAGAGATGCGGTCGCTGGTGGATCAGCTCTTCATGTGTGAGAAGCCGCAGGTATGCCCCTACGGCCGCCCGACCATCGTCAACATTTCCATTGAAGAGCTGGACGCACGTTTCGGGAAGGGCTGAGCCATGCTCGACAGGGTCCGCGACAATATCGAAAGGAACGGATTGCTGCCGCCGCTGGCCCGCGTGCTCGTCGGCGTGAGCGGCGGCGTCGACTCGATGACGCTCTGCTGGGCGATGCATCGCCTGGGGTATCGCGTTGAGGCGGCCCACGTGAACTACCGGCTGCGGGGCGAGGCGTCGGACGCCGACGAGGCCCTGGTGGTGTCCTTTTGCGAGGAGAACGCCCTCCCGGTGCACGTCATGAAGGCGCCGGCCGACCTGAAGGCTTCGAGCGCCGGCCGGTCGTTTCAGGAGGCGGCCCGGTCGCTGCGGTATACCTTTTTCGCCGAGACGGCGCAGGAGCGGGGCATCGCGCACGTCGCGGTAGGCCACAACCTGGACGACCAGGCGGAGACCGTGCTGCTCAAGCTGGTCACGGGCAGCGGCATCGAAGGGCTCGGCGGGATGCGCCCGGGCCGGCCGCTCACGCCGGGGAGTCCCGTACGCCTGATACGTCCGTTATTGAGTGTGGCCCGGGATGACATCCTGGCATTCGCGCGGGAGAAGGGCATTCCGTGGAGGGAAGATCGTTCGAACGAGGATCCGGTATACGCGCGCAATGCGGTGCGCCAGCGGATCATGCCGTTGATGGAGGCGTATTTCGGGGCGTCGGCGCCGGACGTCATCGCCCGGTCCGCCCGGCTCGTGCAGGGCTACTGGACACACACGATCCAGCCGGATCTCGAACGGCGGTTCGAGCATTGCAGGGGCGAAGAAGACCGGTCCCTGCTTGCCGATCGGCTCAACAGGCAACCGGAGGTCTGGCAGGGGCGGTTGATCCTGGAAGCGATGTACCGGTGGTTTCCAGGAAGGGCGGCAGGTTATCAGATGATCGACGCCATTCGTACCTTGCTGCCGGCGCAGGCCGGCCGAAAGGTCGTGTTGGGCCGCGACACCGTGTGGCGGGAACGCGACGCCCTGGTGTTCGTGCGGGGCGAAGAGGAAGAGACGCACGGCTCGAATCGGGCCTCTCTCACCTTGAATGAAATCGTTTTCGTGGATCGCGGAGCGTTGGAAGCGGCCGAGGCGCCGCCCGGATGCCCGACGTCTGAAGCCTGGCTCAAACAGCATTCGGGGGACTATACCATTTACGCCGACCGGGAAAAGCTGAACGTCCCGCTGCTGCTCAGGCCCTGGGAGGCCGGGGATCGCATCGTGCCCTTCGGCATGAAAGGCCACAAGAATGTGAGCGACGTGCTGACGGATGCCAGAGTGCCGAGCCGCCGGCGCGCCGGCGCCCTCGTCGTCGTATCGGGCGACGACGTCGTCTGGATTCCTGGCGTGCGCATGTCGGATACCATAAAAGTCGATGCCGGAACGAAAGACGTGGTCCGGTTAACCTTTCGCCCGGCCTGAGGGGCTGCTTTTCGAAGAGGGATACAAAACCAGGAAGTATGGTGAACACAGAAGCGACCGGTCCGAAGACCGTGATGTGCCAGGGGGAACGATTTCGATTGTACATCGACGAGGAAACCCTGAGGGGGCGCATCCGCGAGCTGGGCCGGCAGATCACGTCCGATTACGCCGGCAAGAAGCCGATCCTCATCGGGGTGCTGAACGGCGCCTTCATGTTCCTCGCGGATCTGATGCGTGAGATCCGGCTGGACTGCGAGGTCGACTTCATCAAGCTGTCCTCCTACGGCGACGCGAAAGTGTCCAGCGGGCGCGTCCACGAGCTGAAGCGGATCGACGCTGACCTGGAAGAACGCCACGTGATCGTCGTCGAAGACATCGTGGATACGGGCCTTTCTATGGAGTTTATGCTCGAACGATTGAAGCAATACGGGCCGGCGTCCGTTCGCTCGGCGGTGCTGCTGCACAAATACGAGGCCACCCAGGTCGACCTCGACCTGGAATACGTCGCCTTCCGCGTGCCCGATCTTTTCGTAATCGGTTACGGATTGGACTACGGACAGCTTGCACGTAACCTCCCTGAAATTTATGTTCTTGATAGGCAGTAGGCAGGGGTTAGTAGGCAGGGGTCAGTAGGCAGTGTACTGCGAACTGAGAACCCCGAACCCCGAACTGCAAACCCCGAACCCCGAACCCCGAACTCCCATGCACACCCGAAGAACGTTTTTGAAATCGGCATCCGGGCTGGTTGCCGCCGGCGCGTGGATGCCGCCGATCGCTTCAGCGTCAGCCTCGAAGGCGTCGGCGTCGCCCGCCGCCTCGCCGATCTGCGTCTTCTCGAAACACCTGCAGTGGCTGGATTACGACGAGATGGCCGGCGTCGTCGCGACGATCGGGTTCGACGGCGTCGACCTGACCGTGCGGCCGAGAGGGCACGTAGACCCCGGCCGCGTCGAGGACGAGCTCCCGCGCGCAGTCGAAGCGGTTCAACAGGCCGGGCTCAGCGTGCCCATGATGACGACCGCCATCACGGATCCGTCCGACAAGGCGACGGAGCGCATCCTCGAGACGGCGAGCGCGCTCGGGATCGGCTACTACCGCATGGGCTACCTGGGGTACGACGACGACCGGGGCGTTAAGGCCTCCCTCGATGCGCACAAGTCCCGGCTCAAGGAGCTGGCGGCGATGAACGAGACGTTCGGCATCCATGGCGCCTACCAGAATCACTCCGGCACGCGCGTCGGGGGGCCGGTCTGGGACATCTGGTACCTCCTCGACGGGCTGGATCCGGCCTGGATCGGGTGCCAGTACGACATTCGCCACGCTACCGTCGAAGGCGGCGAGTCGTGGCCCCTGGGCCTCGAACTGCTGGCGCCGTACATCAAGATTACGGCCATCAAGGATTTCTACTGGCGAAAGGATGGCGATCGCTGGCGCATCGAAAATGTGCCTCTTGGAGATGGCATGGTCGATTTTAAACGGTATTTTGATAGGGTGGGCCGGCTCGATATCCAGGGACCCGTTTCGCTGCACTACGAATACGACCTGCCCCACGAAGGGACGTTGTCCAGGTCCGAACGCGTGAAGAAGGAAACGATTGAGGTGATGAAGCGTGATCTAAGCAGGCTGAAAGACATGGCGGATTCTTATTGATGGATGTTACGCATTAAATGCCTACGCGTGTAACCAGAATCGTGTCTTTGAGTACATTACTTATGGATGTTACGCGAACAGTGCACAGTAGCCTGGTTTACGCGGCTTTGCAACCGTGCAAATCCGCTCTGGCAGCACGTATGCGCATCCGGCGCGCAACATCACTTATTTAAATAGCGCAACTACTAATAGCAGGTCGAGTGAAATGCGAAGTAAAAAAATCCTGATGCTGGCTGTCGGTTTGTTAACCCTGGGCGTCCTTCTCGGGATGCAAATCGAGTCCGCGATATCGAGTGACGATACGTACGAATCCATTCGAAAACTCGAGGAAGCGTTTCAGATCATCACGCGACGGTACGTAGACGAGGTCGACACCGGCGATCTGGCCGAGGAGGCGATCGAAGGCATGCTCGAGAATCTGGATCCCCACTCTATTTATATCGATGCCGAGCGCATGGAGGACGTCACCGAGGATTTCAACGCTTCTTTCGAGGGCATCGGAATTTCGTACGAGTTTATCCCCGGCACCGACGAGCAGGATACCCTTGCTGTGCTGAACCCGTTGCCCGGCGGCCCCAGCGACGACGCCGGCATCTGGTCCGGAGATCGCATCATCGCCGTCGAGGATACGTCGGCGATCGGCTTCACCCGGCGCGACGTCGAGCGCACCCTCAAAGGCCCCCGCGGCACGAAGGTCGGCGTGACCGTCCAGCGACCCGGGTACCCCGACCTGCTCCACTTTACGATCACCCGTGACAAAATCCCCCTCCATACGGTCCGGTCCAACTACATGCTGGACGACCAGACCGGCTACATCAAGCTCGACCGATTTGCGCGGACGACCTACAAGGAGTTCATGGAAGCGGCGCGTGCACTCAAAGACGAAGGCATGACCCGCATGGTGCTCGACCTCCGCAACAACGCCGGCGGTTTTATGGATATGGCCATCCGCATCAGCGACGAATTCGTCTCCGGCGACAAAATCATCGTGTCCGCGAAAAGCCGGCATTCGGACTTCAATTCGGAGAACCGGGCCCACGTCAAAGGGCTGCTCGAAGACATGCCGGTCATCGTACTGGTCAACGAACAGTCGGCCTCCGCGAGCGAGATCGTCGCCGGCGCCCTGCAGGACCACGATCGGGGCCTGATCGTCGGTCGCCGGACGTTCGGGAAAGGCCTCGTGCAAAAACAATTTCCCTTCAATGACGGCAGCGTACTGCGTATGACGATCTCCCGCTACTACACGCCGTCCGGCCGGTTCATCCAGACCCCCTACGAAAACGGCGACCGCAAGGATTATTACCAGTCCAAGTTCGAACTTCACGAGAGCGAAGAGTCGCTCAACATCACCGAGATCCTCGACCACGTGCCGGATTCGCTGAAGTACCAGACGACCGGCGGGCGCACGGTGATCGGCGGTGGAGGCATCCTGCCGGATTATATCGTCCGCCAGGACAGCATCTCGATGTTCGTCCAGGCGGTCCTCGGCCAACGCCACGACCGCGAGTTCATCCGCGACTGGGTGTCGAAAAACAGCGAGGCGTTCCACGAAGAGTGGATAGACCGGAAGCAGGAGTTTCTCGACGATTACCAGATCAGCGACATCACGTATGCGGAATTCGAAGCCTACCTCGCCGACAGGAACGTGTTCATCGTGCCGGACGGACAGATTCCGGAGGAGATCGATGAAGAGACGTTTTACTTCGAGCGGTCGGACGCGGACGCCGAGAAAGGGTGGATGAAAAACCTGCTCAAGGCCCATATCGCCACCCGCATGTACGACCAGGGCGCCTGGTACCCCGTCCGCAGCGAATACGACCGGGCCCTCAAGGAAGCGATGAGGCTCTGGAACTCCGTCGACGACATCCTTGCCGTAAGGCATTGAGCCGGCCCCGGACCCCGCTTGTATTTATAACCTCCCCGTGCTTAGCTTACAGCCGATCCGACGTGCTCGTAGAGCAACTATTCACGAGTGTCGGTGTCCTTACGGTATAGGTGACCCCTCGAACGGAATTTACGCAATCAACGGATTCCTCAAATTTTGGGGTGGACATATTGCGTAAATATCTGTTTATTAGGCCTTGACGTTGGTAAACCCACCCTGTTTTTAAACAGAACGTTTTCATCAAACCATAAAATTTGTACGGGAGGCTTGTGTCCATGCAGCTTTTGAATCTCCTTATTTTGCTTCCACAGGAAGCAGCCACAGAAGGAAATGCGATCAATGTTCTAGTAGACAAATTCAACGAGGGTGGGGAGTTTATGTGGCCCATCCTGATCGTGTTGATCATCGGTCTGGCTATTGCATTCGAGCGCATCATCACCCTGAACCGCGCCGACATCAATACGCGTAAGTTCATCATCGACGTAAAGCGCGCCCTCGAAGACGGCGGCGTGCCCGCTGCTGAAGAAGTTTGCGCCAACACGCGCGGTCCGGTGGCTTCGGTATTCCAGGCCGGCCTGCTCCGCCAGGACGAAGGCATCGACGCGGTAGAAAAAGCCGTCATCTCCTACGGCTCAATCGAAATGAACTTCCTCGAACGAGGGCTCGTCTGGTTGGCCCTCGCCATCTCGCTCGCTCCGATGTTAGGGTTCCTCGGGACGGTCATCGGGATGGTTGAAGCCTTCGACGCAATCGAGGTAGCAGGCGACATCTCTCCGAGCCTCGTGGCCGGCGGTATCAAAATCGCCCTCCTGACCACGGTCTTCGGTCTCATCGTAGCCATCATCCTGCAGGTATTCTACAACTACGCCGTCTCCAAAATCGACCGCATCGTGGTCGAGATGGAAGAAGCGTCCATCGAGCTGATCGACTCGCTGCTCCTCCTGAGTGCCGGTCGTCCCCTCATGCCGACGCAAGAGCCCGCGGCCACCGGAGATCAGAGCTGATTCCTGATTCCAGCGCAACACAAGACGCCGAGCATACCCTGGGGCCTGCCGAACACGGTTTCGCCAGGCTCCAGGAACGCCTTCACGGTACCCGCATATCGGCGCCTGGAACACCACCATCGAATCACGAATCGTTCTTATATTCATCTTAACACCAGGTATTAGATATGGCTTTAGAAGAGATTGCCGCCTACCTCGTTATTGCTCTCATCGGCCTCAGCCTGTTGACCATCTTCGTTTTTGGCATCCGGAGCATCTCGTACGGCAAGGTTGAACCGACGAAAATGGTCTTCATGGCGTTGCCATTCGTCCTGTTCGGGATACTCGGGTTCATCTTGCCGTCCTGGACGGAAGCGGGCATGTACACGCTGCTCACCCTGATCGGTCTTGCCATCGTGGCCATGCTGTTATCCAGCGTGAAAGGGGTATTTCGATAAGCATTCGATAAAACCAGGGCCGGCCGAAGGGGCGCCCCTGTTTTATGCATCACGAATCGTACATTTTGTTATGCCTATACTCAAGAAAAGGGAACGCAAAGAAGCAGAAATCCCGACCGCGTCGATGGCGGACATCGCGTTTTTGCTCCTGATATTTTTCCTCGTCACCACTACGATCGACGTCGACACGGGGATCGGTATGGTGCTCCCACCCAAACTCGAGGACGAAGTCGAGCCGCCGCCGGTCAGGGAACGCAACATGCTCAAGATCCTCGTCAACGAGACGGGTCAGGTGCTTCTCGAAGACAAACCTTCGGCCGTCGATCTCATCAGAGACGAAGTGGTCAAACACGTCACCAACAACGGCGCAGATCCGAATTATGCGGTTAGCCCTAAGGCAGCCATTATTTCGATCAAGACGTCCTCCAATACCCCGTACGACTCCTACATCCATGTGTTGGACGAAGTCTGGATGGGGTATTTCGAGATCTGGAACTCCGAAGTGCTCAGCATGGGCATCCCCGCCCGTACGTATGCCGAAGCGCCGGACGACGTAAAGTCGGCCATCCGAGACGAGTACCCGGCTGCTATTTCCATTGCAGAACCTGATGATGCCCTCTAAAATCGAGAGAAATTAATGTCACAGCATTTTAAAAAGAAGCAAGCCAAGTCCGGAGCGAACGATATTCCTACCGCTTCGCTGCCCGATATCATCTTCATGCTGTTGATCTTCTTCATGGTGACTACGGTACTCCGCGAAACGACGGTACAGGTTCGCACGACCTTGCCGAGGGCTGAAGCGCTCACGAAGATCGAACAGAAACGCCTCGTCTCCTACATCTGGATCGGGCCCTTGAAACAGGGCTTGAACCAGTTCGGCCCTACTTCCATCCAGATCGACGACGCCTTGATCGAAGATTACGCCGTCATCCGGACGGTCATGTACCGCAAGTGGCAGGAGCAGCCCAAGCTGATCGTGTCCCTCCGCGTGGACGAAACGTCGGAAATGGGGATCGTGACCAAGGTGCAGCAAGAACTGCGTGAAGCGGGAACATTGCGCATCAATTATTCTTCAAAACGCGATATTTCCAACTTATAAGCGATGTTGCGCGGCTCGCACGTGTGCAGAGCCGTTCCGGCAGGACGTATGCCCATCCGGCGCATACCATCGGTTATACGTGAGAACGGTACATAGACGGAATTGCCATAAGAGCTCTGCCCTGGCAGGGCTCTTTCTCATTGACGGCGCTGCGCATCCCGCTCGTTAGTACACCCTCAACCATGAATCGCGTATCGTTATGGCACATCGCATTACACTGATCCCGGGAGACGGGATAGGCCCCGAGGTGGTCGAGGCCACGCTCGAGGTGTTGAACGCGACAGGCGTTGCCATCGAATGGGAGCGCTGCGAGGAGATCGGCGCCGAGGCGGTCGAAACGTACGGAGAGCCGCTGCCGCAACCCGTGCTGGATTCCATCAAGGACAATCGCGTGGCCCTGAAGGGTCCGGTGACGACGCCGGTAGGCAAAGGGTTCAAGAGCGTGAACGTACAACTGCGGCAGAAGCTCGACCTGCACGCCAACGTGCGTCCTTCGGCCACGCTCCCCGGCATCAAAACGCCGTTCGAGGACGTCGACCTCGTCATCTTTCGAGAGAATACGGAAGGCTTATACTCGGGCATCGAAACCTTCGACGAACGGCTTCAGATTGCAGATTCTACAGCGCGTATCACCCGCGCCGGCTCCGAGCGGATCATCCGCTTCGCCTTCGAGTACGCAAGGGCCAATGGGCGATCCCAGATCACCCTCGTGCACAAAGCGAATATATTGAAGAAGTCGTCCGGGTTATTCCTGGACATCGGGCGCGAGATAGCGAAAGAATTCCCCGACATCGAGTTCAACGACCGGATCATCGACAACATGTGCATGCAGCTCGTCGTCCGGCCTCATCAGTACGATTGCATCGTCACGACCAACCTGTTCGGGGATATTCTCAGCGACCTGGCCGCCGGCCTCGTCGGCGGGCTCGGCGTCGTCGCCGGCGCCAACATCGGCTCCGAATACGCGGTGTTCGAAGCCGTGCACGGGAGTGCTCCCGACATAGCGGGGCAGAACAAGGCCAACCCGACGGCGCTCATCCTGTCCGCCGAGATGATGCTGCGCCACATCGGAGAGCCGGCTGCGGCGCGAGTGCTCCGGGCCGGCCTGGAGGATGCCTTGCTGGACGGAAAGCAGCTGACGGGGGATCTGGGCGGCACGGGCACGACGACCGCCTTTGCCGATGCTGTGGCCCGTTTCGTCAAACGACGCAAGAACACCCTGAACTCAGAATCTATCGAACACTCAACGTCATGATACAGCGGATACAATCAGTATATTTATTGGTCGCATCCATCCTTTTCGGCTCCACCATCGTCTTTCGATCCGTATTTGCTTCAGAATCTATGCCCTGGGTCGTGCCCGTCGTGTTTGGGCTCAATGCGCTCGTCGGTCTCGTTGCGTTTGTCGCCCTGTTCCAGTACGCCGACCAGACCCGGCAGTTGAAGATCGTCGTCCTGCTCCAATACCTCGCCCTGGTGGCCATCCTGTTCACGATAGCGGCGGCGTATCTGGCCGGCACCGTTGAACTGTTGCCCGACGACGTTCCGGCGCTGCTGGCGCTCGTGTTTCCGCTGGCCGGCTACGTCTTCATCCGCCTCGCCGGCCAGAACATCAAGAAAGACATCAACCTGCTCCGTTCCGTAGATCGGCTGCGGCCGTGACCCGGTCGACGCGCCGGCTTCTCTTCCTGCGTACCAACCTCTCCCGGATCGCTCATTCCGAAAGTCGTTTATATCCTATGCAAGACAACGTGTCGGCCGGTCACGGCGCCGTCCCCGGATCGGTCTACTGGGTTCTTGCGCTGGGGCTGTTCAGCTTCTCCGCGAGCCCCATCCTTGTTCGGCTGGCCGGCGACGCGCCTTCGCTGTCGCTCGTCGTGCTCCGAACCCTGTTTTCCATCGCGCTGCTCGCGCCGTTCGCCATCGTCCGCGAGGGACGCGCCCTGTTCCGCTTTTCCCGGAAGGAGCTCATCCGTATCGGCATTGCCGGTGTGCTGCTGGGGGTGCATTTCTACGTGTTCTTCGAAGCCATCCGGCTGACTACGGTCGCCAGCGCCACCGTATTCGTATCGCTGTCGCCTATCTTCCTGGGCATCCTGGGGTATCTCTTTCTGGGCGAGCGTCTTTCCCGGCCGGTTCGTATCGGCATCGGGGTCGCGATAATCGGGGGATGTATGATCGCTTTCGGAGACGCCGATGCCGATTCGAAAGCCGTCAATCCCAACCTCGGCAATTTCCTGGCGCTCTCTGCCTGCCTGATGGTGAGCATCTACCTGATCATCGGCCGGGTGGCCCGGCAACGCCTCAGCTGGCTGGCGTACGTATTTCCGCTTTACCTCGTCGCCTGCCTCACGGTGCTGCTGGCGGCCCTCGTTACGGGCACGCCGTTGCTGGGCCTCAGCGCCGAAGTGTACGGGTTGTGCGTTGTCATGGCCATCTTCCCGCAGATCCTGGGCCACGGGTCGTTTAACTACGCCATCAAGTTTTTCCCTGCGGCGATACTCGGCCTGCTGGCGCTGACCGAACCCATCGGGTCGACGATCCTGGCGTACATGCTGTTCGACGAGATGCCCAGCCTGTTGTCGTTTGCCGGGATGGCGGTGACGCTGAGCGCCGTGACGCTGGCGCTATTGCCGGGCTTGCTGGCCCGAAGGCGGAGGTCGCTGCGCAACGCGCCCTGACGTACATCCGGGCCGGGGAGCCTTATCGGGTGAAGCGGGAGGCCGGCAAGTCCTGAAATCGCCGCCGTTTTTTCAGGAAGTACTCGAAGACGATGCTGCCTCTGTAAGAGGGTTCTGCCCCGGGCGGCAGCGAAGCCGGCCGCTGCGTTTTGTAGGCCCGGCTCATCCCGTGGGCGTCCGCATAGGCGCGGAGGATGGCTATAAACTCGTCGAGCCGGCCCGTGACCAGCGCCCTCCCCAGCGCCAGGGCGTCGACGAAGAGGCGAGCCGGAAAGACGCGCCTCCATCGAGCGGCCGGCAGGTTTTTGTACAACATGAGGAGGCTGTTTCGGAAGTTGTAGTACGTCTTGCGGGCATTGCCGTAGGGCAACGAGCCGCCGCCGATGTGGTATACCTCACTCTCCGGGATGGCGCGGATGACGTAGCCGGCGCGCTGCAGCCGCCAGCACAGGTCGATTTCTTCCATGTGCATGAAGAACTGTTCGTCCAGGTAACCGACCCGGTCGAGCGCATCGCGGCGGAACATCACGGCGGCGCCCGTGGCCCAGAAGATGTCGCGGCGGTCGTCGTACTGTCCTTCGTCCGGCTCCAGGGTGAAAAACAGCCGGCCGCGGGTGAACGGGTAGCCCAGGCGGTCGATGAAACCGCCGGCGCCGCCGGCGTATTCGAACCGGTCTCGCTCGGTGAACTGGAGGAGCTTGGGCTGCACCGCCGCCACGGACGGGTCCTCGTCCATCGCGCGCACGAGCGGCGCCAGCCAGCCCGGCGTAACCGCTACGTCGTTGTTGAGCAACACGATGTAGTCTCCGGTAGCGTGAGGGATCGCTTCGTTGTTGCCGCGGCAGAACGCCCAGTTCTCCGGGTGCCGCACGACTTTGACGCCGGGGTACGCGGCCTTCACCCATTCAGCCGACCCGTCGGTCGAGGCGTTGTCGGCCAGGACGATCTCGAGCGGTGCGTAGTCGGTCGCGACGACCGAGGGAAGACACTTCTTCAAGAGCGGCAACGCGTTCCACGTCACGATGATGATCGATACGGAGGTCATAGGTCAGACGAATTCTGCCGGTGGCGTTGCGTGGTAAACCTGGAATACCCCCTTTGCATCTGTTGAATGGCTTCAGCGAATATTCCGGCGGCGCTGAGGACAACTACTTTTCTGCCTGCCAGTTCAGTATCCAGGCGAAATGGGGGGACGGAATCTGTTACAACCACCTGTGTCAGGGCGTCATCTTCGAGAATCAGGTTAGCATCCCCTACAAAGAGCCCGTGGGACACCGCGGCGTAGATTCTTGTGGCCCCCGACGTTTTGCTCGCCTCTATGGCCCGGGCCAGCGTTTTTCCCGTGCTGATCATGTCGTCTACGATGATGACGACGCGGTTTTCGAGGTCTCCAACGACGGCTTCTCCTGAAACGACATCCATGCTCCGATATTTTTCTAAGAAGGCGGTTGTGACGGGCCGGCCGATCGCCGTGCTGAGCAACTGCCGAAACTGTTCCGCCCGTTTGACCCCTCCCAGGTCCGGTGAGACGATAACCACTTCTTCGTCGCCTAACAGGGGTGTGAAGTGTTCGACGAATAGCTCGAGGCTATCGAGAGAGTCTGCAGGACAGCGAAACGCATTCTGAAAAGCGGCAACGTTGTGGACACTCAGCGACACGACACGGTCGGCGCCGACGGCTTCGAAGAGTTCGGCAATATAGCGCGTAGTCACCGGGTCGTGAAGCTGCGTTTTTTGATCTTTTCGACCATAACACAGATAGGGTACGAGCGCCGTGACCCGCGTGGCCCCGGCATCTTTGAGCGCACCGATAAAAAACAGCAGCCGGCAAAGCTTGTCGTTTACGCTTCCTTCGTGATCGCTGTAGAGTGAGTGGATCACGAATACATCGCTATTGTGAACGTTGTCTATCGGTCGCGCCTTATGCTCTCCGTCCTCGAAGGATCTTTCTTCGTGAGCGCTCAATGGGATACCCAGCGCCTGGCTCACCTTTTCACCAAAGTCGCGACTGGCGCCAAGGGCGAACAGGGTATGCGAATTACCTTTGTTTTCGTGCATGTTCGTATCGATTAATTAGAGCCTGAAAACTACAGGGCTGTGTTCCTGTTTCCTTGGGTAGGCCCGTCCAGAGCTGATCTGTTTCGCCGACAGACGATTTGAACAGGAAGTAATGCAAACGATGGATCCTGGATCGGAGTCCAGGAAGACACGAAGAAAGGGATTGCCCTCCCTGATAGGCGTCAGTCATAAGACCGTTTGCCTCACGGCCTCTGCCTCTTGATCGCTGCCCGCTGTTAGCTGGATCGTTTACAGGATATGTCCTTTCTTGTTCGGGCAAGAAAGGACCAAAGAACCTGTTCTCGAATGCAAACTCGCGCAGCAGCCACCCCCGCCGGCGCACATCCGTATGTTCTACAGGCAGAAGTTCATCAATGCGGGGCTGAACTAAATCTTTAACTAGGGGTCATTTCGCCAGAACCATCCTGCTTGCGAAGCGGCCCCGGGGCGTTTCGAGCTGGTACAGATAGACGCCGCCGGCAAGAGATCCGGCATCGAATACGGCTTCATGTAGCCCGGCTTCTTGCAGGCCATCGACCAGCGTCGTTATCTCGCGGCCGAGGAGGTCGTAGACGCGCAACGTGATCTCCGCTCGCACAGGCAGGCGGTACCGAATGACGGTCGTCGGGTTGAACGGGTTCGGATAGTTGCCCTCCAGATGGTAAGCCCCGGGCGGGGGGATGTCCACAGTGAGGGCCTCGCTGTAAACAAACGTCCCGTCGAAATCGATCTGTTTGAGCCGGTAATACACCTGCTTTGCCGTGGATGGATAAGAGGCGTCCGCCCAGACATAGTCAGTCTCCTCCGTGGTTGTCCCGGCGCCTTCAACGAAACCGACCGCCACGAAGTCCTCCAGGTCCAGGGCCCGTTCTATGACAAACCCGGCGTTGTTGAGCTCACTGGCCGTTTTCCAGGAAAGTGTGATGCAGGTATCGGTATGGATGCCCTCGAACGCCGTCAGCTCTACGGGAAGCCCCGGTTCTAAGGCATGCAAGCCCAGGTCGGACTGCATGGCGTCATCCCAGCGGGCTATGAGGTACCACCAGTTGGTCATGTATGTGTCGCCGTGTTGGATCACATTCTGATGACCGGGGAAGTTCTGCATCCAGTAGATGTACCACTGGGACTCGATGTTCTGCTCAGCCGGCTCCTGCGCCGGCCAGTCATAGGGCATCGTCCCCCAGGTATCGACGTTGACCCAGGTCTTTTCCCCGGTGTTGCCCGGGGTCCAGTCCTCGATGTCGCTCAACACCAGGGCCGGGTTCGTGTAGTCGTAGTTCCGGATCGTGTTCGGCGGCATGTGGGTCCAGCCGGCGCGGCCGAGGAGCGGAAGCCCATGAGGGCTGGTGCCGATGAATGCCTGATTAAAAAGCCAGTCATTCCCGTCCTGCTTCCAGTTGGCATGTTTGAGCATTACCTCAATCTGGTGGCCGTGGTTATGGACCGACTCCGCCTGGGTGCGCCGAAAGTTCGATCCGTATACAACGTACGTATGGTTATAAATGGGCAGGTCATTGATGGCCCGGTTGCTGTTCGAGATATCGCCCGTCGTGGGGCTCGCCATGTTGGACTCCCACATGCTTCGGAAATCTCTGGGATCGAACATCGAAGGATCCTGCTTGTAGATCGGAAACGAGGGGGAAAGCGGCGTGGACCAGAACCAGATCTCTCGCACCCCGAGATCGTTTACATAAGATTCGATGCCGAATCGTTCGAACACCTGGTCCACATCCACGTCGTAAATAGGGTGTCCTGCCTCCCATCGGATGATGAGCCCGGGCGGCGTAGGCTCATACACCGTGATGTATTCGATCACCTTATACCCGATGGATGGCGGCGGCATTTCGGCCGTTTCTCCCCGGAGGGTTTTATATCCTCTGAATCGGGAGCCTTCTTCGAGCATGTATTTGGTGTGGATATCCATCAGGTCGATGCGCGCTTTCATGTCCTCCAGCGTAATCTCGTTGAGCCACCAGAAATCCGACGCTTTGGTGACATCGAGGTCGACCCCATTCTCGGTGGGTAGATACCGAATGACCACCACCGGGACTTCGTGAACGGCATCCTCGGGCGGTGCGGACAGATAGGGCGGTATCGACTCATACACAGGGGGCAGGACCGGGGCAAGAACCGTGACATCCACGGCGGCTGTCTGTCCGCCGTACGTCGCCGATATCGTCGCCGCACCGGCTTCATGAGCTACGAAACGCTTTCGCTCGACGTCAAAGGTAGCCACCGTGGGATCGGAGCTGCTCCAGACCGCCTCAGCAGGGTCTACCTCGCCTACAAATTCACTCCTGGCGATCATCAGTCTCCCTCTGACAGCCCAGGTTTCATACAACAACGTATGGGAAAGCTCGATGTACAGCTCGTCTGCCTGTTTGATGAGTTCGGTGTTATCCTGTGAAGGGGTCGGGGCCCATCCCGGTTGCGCATGGAGATCGAGCGACTTTCCGGGAGACAAAGCCACGGCCAGGAGTATTACAGCGATACGCGTCTTCATGGGATCTAGGCCTCCGCCGGATGTAAGGGCGCCTGGTGTAAATGGGGCCTTATGTGTAGCTTAACGTAGGGATAGCCTTCGTGTGAAGTTGCGAGAGGAATACGCTTGAAGAAGTAAGGCCTTGCCTGAGGGGTAGGCTGAGCGCGATTTTATCTATGTGCAGATAACGACGCAAACCATCGATGCCCTGTGTGGCGTCAACGCGACACCGGAAACGTCTCCGTATACGACTAAACCAGGACCCTGCACGCATAAACCAGCAAAGGGATGAACGATCGTAAATCAGAGGCCCTTGCCGTGCTCGAGAGGCACTGGGGGCATACGCGTTTTCGCGAGGGGCAGTGGGAGGTCGTAGAACGCATCCTGGCCGGCCGGGACGTCCTCGTGGTTCTGCCCACGGGTGGGGGGAAATCGATCTGTTACCAGATCCCGGCCCTGATGCGAGAGGGCGTCACGCTGGTCGTTTCGCCGCTGATCGCTCTGATGCAGGACCAGGTGAACGGGCTCCGGGAAGCCGGCATCCCGGCGATCAGCATCAACAGCGCCCTCTCGAAAAGAGAGATCGATCAGGCCTGGACCGACGTTGAATTCGGGCGGTATCGCCTCGTCTACGTATCCCCGGAACGCCTCAAGAACGAGACCTTTCTGGCGCGGGTGGAACGGTTGCCCATCCGGCTCGTGGCGGTCGACGAAGCCCACTGCATCAGCGAGTGGGGGATGAACTTTCGCCCGTCGTACCTCGATATCGCCGAGGTGAGGCCCCACCTCTCGGACGACGTCCCCTTCGTGGCCTTCACCGCGACGGCCACGCCGCCCGTTAGAGACGACATCCATAAGTACCTGGCGCTTCGTGATCCCTTCGTGTACGTCAAAGGGTTCGACCGCCCCAACCTGATCTGGACCTTGTTCCATACGGATAATAAACGGGGCAGAGTGACGAAGGTATTAAAAGGGGTGGACGGTTCCGGGATCATCTACGCAGCCACGCGGAACGGCGTAGTGGAGTGGGCCGAATGGCTCCAGGAGAAAGGGTATTCCGTGGCGCATTATCACGGCGGCATGCCGGCGTCGCAGCGCAACGAAGAGGCGCAGGCCTGGGTCGCCGGAGAGAAACGCCTCATGGTGGCCACGAATGCCTTCGGGATGGGCATCGACAAGCCGGACGTGCGGTTCGTCGTGCACGTCCACCTCCCCGGAGCCCTCGAAGCGTATTACCAGGAGGCCGGCCGGGCCGGCCGGGACGGGCAGAAGGCCTACGCCGTATTGCTGTACCATCAACCCGACGAAGACATCCAGCGCGGCCTCATCGACGACGCCCACCCCGAGCCGGCTGTTCTCCGCGCCGTCTACGACGCCGTCTGTACCCTCTCTCAGGTGGCTCTTGGAGATCTCCCGGAGGTTCCCCTGACGGTGTTCACCGGCGCGGTTGCCAGGCACACCGGGCTACGGGCCCCGCTGATCCGGTCCTCAGTGGAGATGCTGGCCCGCCTCGGCGTCTGGTCCATCGTGCCTCTCAAGCGGCAACAGGTCCATCTCCAGTTTTTGCAGCCGCCTCCTGTCATCCGCCAGTACGCCGGCGGCCTGAACAACGAACGCCTCAAGACGCTGGTCGAAGTCTTGCTGCGAACGGTGCACGGCGATGCCTTCACGGACTGGTGGGAAGTGGATATCCGCATCATCGAGCGCAAGATGGGTGCAGACCGGTCGGACCTGTACGAGGCGTTCGATTTTTTGGAGAGCCGGGAGCTGCTGCGCTGGTTTCCTCCCGGCGGGAAGCAGCGCGTTTTTCTGACGGCGCCCCGCACGAAGAAGCTGGTCGTGGATGCCTCTTTGAATCGGAAGGCGAAGAAGCGCGCCCTCGGGCGATTCAAGGACATGAAGCGGTACGTGTACGCGGTTTCGTGCCGGCGGCACTTCCTGTTGCAGTATTTCGGGGAATCGAGCCCGGAGCGCTGCGGGCGGTGCGACGTCTGCATGGGCCGGCACGAAGAACTCGTCGTGACGCCCGACGACGAGCCGGCCCTGCGCCGGCTCCTGCAGTTGATTCAGCAAGCCGTGCCCGCCGATCGGCTCGATCAGGAACTGGGCCGGCCGGATCACGTCGTGGAAGGGTATCTACGCTGGCTCATCCAGGAAGAATACGTCGACTGGGGCGAGCAGGAGCCGGTATCGTACGTGGTGACCACCAAAGCACAGCGGTTCCTGGAAGAGTGGACGCCGGAGATCAATGAGTGACGGGTCGACAGGCGTCACGGCGAGTTGGTTTCGTACCGTTCGCTGCTCAGCTTGTCCAGCGCCTCGGTGTGGACGTCCATGTACACCTCGGGGTGTTCGGCGTAATAGGTCATCTGGGCCTCGAACGTCTGCCGGTCGAGCCCGTAGTGGAGGAGGATCGAATCCCGGCGGGCCGTCTCGTCTTCGTGAAGCACTTCGACGCGCGCCTGGAGCAGGTACAGCTCGATGAAAACCTCTACCATGACGCTGTCCGGCACGGGAGGCGCATCCGGCGCCGGTGACGGCATGTCGCACCCGGCTAAAAGAAGTACGAAGGACCAGGTACAAAGTACGAAGTACAAAGTACGAAGAACCAGGCGTCTAAAACCCCGAACCCCGAACTCCGAACCCCGAACCCCGAACCCCGAACTCCGAACCCTGAACTCAGAACTCATCATGACAACCGGTACCTGCGGACCGTGGAAATCGTTTCGAGGAGGACTACCTTCAGGATGGCCGTGAACGGCACGGCGAGGAGCAGGCCGACGATGCCGAAGAGCTGGCCGCCGATCAGGATGGCGACCAGGACGATCAGCGGGTGCAGCTCTACATTACGCGCGATAATCAGCGGTTGCAGAAAAGAGCTGTCCATGACCTGGATCGCCATGAAGGTAAGAACGATGGCCGGCACCGTATCGAAGTTGCCCGAGGTCAACAGAGACGCCAGCACCGCGGGCAGCAGGCCGAGCAAGGGGCCGATGTAGGGGATCAAGTTGGCGAGGCCGGCCAACGGGCCTATAACCAGGAAGAAGTCCACCTCGAGCAGCCATAAGGCGAGCGTGACGAGGGTGCCGTCGATGAAGGCCACCAGAAACTGGCCGCGCAGGTAGTTGCCCAACTGGAGATCCATCTTCTGCGTCACGTTCAGCGAGAACTCGAAATACCGATTCGGCACCAGGTTGATCAACTCTCGCTTCATCGAGCGCCCGTCCTTCAAGAAGAAAAACATCATGAAGGGGACGACGACGAGGTTGCTCAGCATAGCCAGCACGTCGGGCACGTAGTTGATCGAGTCTCTGAAGAAGTTGGTCAGGATGGTTCGCATCGAGTCGAGCAGGTCCAGGTCGTTGATACCGACCCGGGACAGCGGGATTTCGAGCCTCGCCTGGAATTCGGCGATGATGAGCTCCAGTTGATCGATGATCGGCCCGGCCTGGAGCTGGGTGAGCTGGTTGAGTGCGATCGGGAAGAGGAAGAGAACTACGACGCCGAGCACGATCAAGAGGACCAGGAATACGGCGAAGGTGGCGGCGGTTCTGGCCATGCCGAACGATTCGAGCCAGGTAGCGAACGGGTCGAGCAGATACGCCAGGAGCGCCGAGATCACCAGCAGCTGGACGATGCCCGAGAGCTGGCGCAGAATCAGGAGGGCGGCCCCGGCAGCCAGCAGCAGAAACGTGACGCGGATCCAACGGGACGAGCGGCCCCTAGGCGCTTTCTTCTGAGGGATGTTCTGTATGTCCGGATAACTGTTCAAGTTGCTCGTGTAAACGTAGAAGGTCCTGGTCGAGCTGGACAACGCGCCTTCCGGTGATTTGGGAGAGCGGCAACAATACTTTGACGCCCAGCCTGGGGTTTCGCTTGAGCAGGCTGAGCAGGTCCGGCTGGCTGACACACAGCAAGGTGCTTTTCTGCAGAGCGATAGCGGAAGCCGACCGGGGCGTTTCGTTCAGGAGGGCGATCTCGCCGAAGAAATCGCCGGCTTCGAGGTCGGCGAGGACGAGCCCCGCCGGCATCTGGACGATCCGGACGATCCCCTGCTGGATAATGTACATCCCGATGCCGGGGTCTCCTTGCCGGAAGACCGCCTCCCCCTCCTCGTAGGTGCGTTCGTAAACAATGCGGTTTATGGCGTCCAGCTCGCGGTTCGAAAGAGAAGAAAAAATTTTGGTCTTCTTGAGCAGGCCGCGCGTGTCGTCGGTGTCGCCGCTTTTTTTAAATAAATTGCTCCATAATCCGTGCATCAGGGGATGATTTTGTTAAGTTCGTACTCGATGATCCCTTCCGCGCCGGCTCGCTTGAGTTCGGGGATCAGGTTCCGAACCTGGCGGTCCTCCACGATGGTTTCGATGGCCACCCACTCTTCTCCCATGGCCAGCGGCGCTACGGTCGGCATGCGCAATGCGGGCAACACCCCGACGATTTTGGAAACGTCGCTCCGGCGGGCATTCATCTTCAGGCCGACCCGCCCTTCGGCTCGTATCGCCCCCTCCATCAGCAGGGCGATGTTTTCGATCTTATGTCGTTTCCAGGGGTCCTGCCATGCGGATTTGTTGGCGATGAGCTGCGTGTTCGAATGCATCAGCACCTCGACGATCTTGAGCTTGTTGGCCCGCAGCGACGTGCCCGTTTCGGTGACCTCGACGATGGCGTCCACGAGGTCGGGGCACTTGACCTCGGTGGCGCCCCAGGAGAACTCTACTTCGGCGTTGACGCCGTGTTCGGCCAGCCACTTCCTCGTGATGTGGACCACCTCCGTGGCGATGCGCTTGCCTTCGAGGTCGTATACGCTGTTGATATCTCCGTTTTCGGGGGCGGCCAGGACCCACCGCACCGGGCGCATGCTGCTCTTCGAATACACGAGGTCGGCCACGGGGACGACGTCGGCGCCGGTTTCGATCACCCAATCTTTGCCCGTGATGCCGGCGTCGAACACACCGTCTTCCACGTACGTCGCCATCTCTTGAGCCCGGACGAGCATCGCGGTGATCTCGTCGTCGTCCGTGGAGGGTATATAAGAGCGATGCCCCACTTTGAAATGAAAGCTGGCGCGGCTCAGCAGTTCGAAGGTGGCGTCCTGCAGGCTGCCCTTGGGAAGGCCGAGCTTCAAGATTTTCGGTTCATCGCTGGATCCGTCGATGGAGGCATCCAGGGCCTCCGTTTCGTTGCTTGTTGGCATAAGTAAGAGGTTCGTTGGGTATTATCGTTCGGTGGAAGCAAGTTGCTCTTCGTCGGCCTCGGCTTCGGGGTCGGCGGCTCGAAACGTATAGGCGATGACTTCCAGCTGGCGCAGGAACTCGCGCTTCGGATAATTCGGCGCGAACACCATCCCGTCGATGAGGTAGTTGCGTCCGCTCTCTTCGTCGTAAAAGGCGTAGCTCAAGAAGGGACCGCCCATGCCTATAGGCTCCTGGCCCGTTTCGGTGTCGACGACCATGTGCCAGAGACCGCGTGCTTCGAAACCGTATTTGCCGAGGAAGTCGATGTTTTCCGTCGTCAGCGGCCGCCGTTGGTCGATTTCGACATAACCCACGACGTTTCCTTCCATGTATTGTTTGCTCAGCGAATCCCGTCTACTGTAGATCCACTCGGGCGACAGGTCGTTCGGGTTGGCGTCTTCTTCGAAGTAAACGAACAGGCTGCGCCAGGACTCGCTGGAGATGATCCGGCGGAGCCAGACGAAGTTCGTCGTATCCACGGCGATGATATAATCGTGCTGGACGTTCACCGCGAAATCGTACTGGCTCATGAGCTGCTGTTCGAGGTCGCGCTGGCGCCCTTTCTCGAACATGTCGGCCTGCAATCGTTCCCGCGTTTTTTTGTTGAACGTGTAGAGCAGGTCCTCCGACCGTTCCCGGATGGCGCCTACGAGGTCGTCCGGGGTCGCTGCCGTCACGTACGCGACAAGCTGCCCCCGGCTCCACAGGTTTTCGCGAGGGACCACCGCGCTGGCGCCCGATCGGACCATGTCGAGCGCGCCTTCGTCGAGCCGGTTGGTGATGAATTGAGCCACCATCGTCGTATCGCTCAACGGCGCCACGACAACCACGTTCTTCCGGCGCTTGACTACGGTAAATTCCTGATTCGACATCAGGTAGCTGCTGTTCAGCTCGAACATGGGTTCGGGCGTGGGCAACGTGAAGATGGGGCTGCCCAGCGTCTGGCGCAGCGCGTCCCCGACCTGCCCGTTCCACTGCATGGAATCGATGACGACAGTGAGTTGCCCTTCCGGCCCGATGGCGCGGGGTTTGTACGTCGTCACTTCGCCGCATCCCATGAGCCCTGTAGTGAGGACGAGGAGCGGCAGCACGAGCGCCCGTCTGGCAGCGACGAGAAGGGAATTCATGGAGTATACTGAAGGCATGTTGGCAATTCGTTCAATCATGAGGGTAAGGTGGGGTCGTACCGGTTGGCGCGAGGTATCGCAACGGGGTTTCGACACGTGTTCCAACTCGTGTTTTAACTCGTGTTTTAACTACGCATGGCGCCCGGCGCGGGTTCGACCTGTCCGGGGTGTGCACGATCTCCTCGTTTCAGCGCAGAGACCCGATCGCCGATCGCCCGGAGCCGCTCGTCGAGCTTCAGCGCCGAATCGTTCCACAACGCCTCGACCGCATTGATTACTGCCGATCCCACGATGAACCCGTCGGTATGGCGGGACAACTGCATCGCATCCTGGTGCGATTTGATACCGAAGCCTACCAGCAATGGGTTCTGTTGCACGAGCGCCCGGGCTCTCTGGAGGTACGCAGCAACGGCGTTTTTCGCCTGGATATCGGCGCCCGTCAAGCCGGTCATAGAAACCGCGTACACGAACGCGGATGCCAGGGCATCAGTTTCTCGGATGCGGTTCTCCGGGGTGTTGGGGGCAATCAAGAATACCAGGTTCAGGGCGTGTTTGTGGGCTGCTTCCCGAATGAGCGCGCTCTCTTCGGCGGGCAGGTCCGGCAATATGAGGCCGTCTACTCCTGAAGAGTGTGCATCCCTGCAAAAGTTGCTGATGCCGTACCGGAATACCGGATTGATGTACCCCATCAGGAGCAGCGGCGTATCGCTGTTTTTGCGAAACGCTTCGGTGACTTTGAACGCATCGCCCATCGTGATGCCGTTGCGCAGCGCGATGTCGCTGGAGCGTTGAATGGGGATTCCTTCGGCGAGGGGGTCACTGAACGGCATGCCGAGCTCGATGAAGTCGGCGCCGGCCTCGTCGATGGTACGAAGGAGGGGCAGCGTGGCGTCAGGGTGGGGAAAGCCGTTGGTCAGAAAAATGCCCATAGCCTTTTCCCCCCGTACGTTGAGTTCGTGGAGGGTGCGCTGGATGCGGGTGGTTTGTTTCAGATCCAAAGTGTCGTTCAAAGTCAGCGTCAAATAAATCAGGGCCCGACGAAAGGGTCAGGCAAAAAGGTGGTCGGAAATCGTGCCCATGTCTTTGTCGCCGCGGCCGGAGCAGTTGAGCACGATGACGTCGCGGTCGCTCATGGCGCTGGCCAGGCGGGGCAGGATCGCCACCGCGTGGGCGGTTTCGAGGGCCGGGATGATGCCTTCGAGCTCCGAGAGCAGCCTGACGCCTTCGAGGGCCTCCCGGTCGTCGACCGCGTGGTAGTGCACGCGCCGGAGGTCTTTCAGGAACGCGTGCTCCGGTCCGACGCCGGGGTAGTCGAGGCCGGCCGAGATCGAATGCGCCAGTTGAATCTGCCCGTCGGCGTCGTGCAGGAGGTAACTCATGGCGCCGTGCAGGATGCCGGGGGTGCCCCGGGTGAGTGTAGCGGCGTGACGGCGGTCGAGGCCCTCGCCGGCGGCTTCGGCGCCGTGCAGGGCCACGCCGGCGTCGTGGATGAAGGGATAGAAGATCCCCATGGCGTTGGATCCGCCCCCCACGCAGGCGACGACCGCGTCGGGCGTCTCGCGGCCTTCTTTCCGAAGAAGCTGCGCTCTCGTCTCTTCCCCGATGACGCGGTGAAAGTTTCGGACCATCATCGGGTAGGGGTGGGGGCCGACGACGGAGCCAATGATGTAGAACGTGTCTTTGACGTTCGTCACCCAGTCCCGGATCGCTTCATTCGTCGCGTCTTTGAGCGTCTGGCTGCCGCTTTTGACCGGCCGCACCTCGGCGCCGAGCAGCTGCATGCGCCTGACGTTGAGCTCCTGGCGGTGTGTATCTTCGGCGCCCATGTAGACGACGCACTGCATGCCGAATTTGGCGCACACCGTCGCTGTGGCTACGCCGTGCTGGCCGGCCCCGGTCTCGGCGATGATGCGTGTTTTGCCCATGCGGCGCGCGAGCAAGATCTGGCCGATCGTGTTGTTGATCTTGTGCGCTCCCGTGTGGCACAGGTCTTCCCGCTTCAAATAGACGCGCGGCCCATGCAAGTGCGCGGTCAGGCGGTCGGCGAATGTCAGAGGCGTAGGGCGGCCGACGTACTCGGCGAGCAGCTCTCGGAGCCGGTCCTGGAAGACGGAGTCCTGCTGCGCTTCGGCGTAGGCGGCCTTGAGCTCGTCGAGTGCCGGCATGAGGATTTCCGGGACGAACGTGCCGCCGTAGGGTCCGAAGTGACCGGTTGCGTCGGGGGCCGTGTACGAAGTTGCCGCGTCGCTTTCGGAGGGGCTCTCGGGCGTCGTTTCCTGTGTCGTCTCGTGTATAGCCATGTCGTCTATAGCCAGTCGTTTAATCCTGTGCGGTTCGTCCGAACAGGCGTATTATCGGTTTCAGGAGGAGGGGGTCCGTATCGACGCGAAAGCGTCGAACAGGGCGGCGAGCCTGTCGAAGTCTTTTACGCCGGGGGCCGACTCGACCCCGCTGGCGAGGTCGACGGCAAACGGGTGCAGGGTCTCGATGACGGCCCGAATGTTGCCGGCGTGGAGGCCTCCGGCGACGAACACGTCGTAGGCCTCGACCACTTCGCGAGCGACTGCCCAGTCGAAGGTCGTCCCGGTGCCGCCCCACTGGCCGGCCTTCGCCGTATCCAGGAGGAAATAGTCGACGAAAGGCGCAAACCGGGCCATCTCTTCGGCCAGGGCGCCGGCGTCGGTATCGGGCCGGATGGAGAGCGCCTTGATGGCCGGCCGGTCGAGGGCGTCGAAAAAGCCGGGTTCCTGGTCGCCGTGGACCTGCACCATCGAGAAGCCGGCGCCGGCCGCGATGCGGTTGATGGACGCAGCCGGCTCGTTTACGAACACGCCGACCGTCTCGGGGCCGTACACCCAGCCGATAATTTCCTTCGCCTGTTCCGGGGCAATGTAGCGCGGGCTCTCGGGGTGCTGGATGAAACCGAGGTAGTCCACACCGGCTCCGGCGCAGTAGCGGGCGTCGGCCAGCGTCGTGATGCCGCAAATTTTTAATCGCGTCGTTGCTGTACTCATTCGTTTACGGGCGTTGCGATGCAGGATGCAGGGCTCGGGGTTCATGTAAAGGAAGAACGTTGTTGCACGCCGTCGATCAGAGTGCGAAGGCGATCCCCCGGGCGGGGCGCCCGCATCAAAGACTCTCCGATTAAGACGGCATCCGCTCCATGTTCCATCAGGAAGCGCAAATCTTCGGTCGTGTAGATGCCGCTCTCCGAGACGCGCACTACGCCGGGCGGGACTGTCCGGAAGAGGGTTGCGGAATGCGTCAGGTCTACTTCGAACGTGCGAAGGTCTCGATTGTTGACGCCCAGGATCTTCACCTGGTCGAAGTCGACCCGTTCCAGCTCTTCGGAAGCATAGAGCTCCACGAGGCATTCCAGGCCCAGTGCTTCCGCGGCCTGATGCAGGTCGAACAGCTGCTGGCGATCGAGCACCGCCGCGATGAGCAGAACGGCATCCGCTCCGTAGGCGCGGGCCTCGATGAGCTGGTAGGGGTCGACGATGAAGTCCTTCCGCAGCAGGGGGGCGTCTGTCAGCGGGCGGACGTCCTGCAGGTAGTCCAGGGCGCCCTGAAAATGGAGCGGCTCGGTGAGCACCGAGATGGCCTGCGTGCCCGCTTCGGTATACTGTTCGGCGACGTCCCGAGGATCGAAGTCCTGGCGGATGATACCTTTGGACGGAGAGGCCTTCTTGATCTCGGCGATAAAAGCGAGTCCATCCGCACGCAGGGCATTTCGCAGGCTTCGCCGGGGCTCGCCGAACAGGGGACGTTGCTCCAGGTCGTTCCGGGCTATCCGGGCTTTTCGGCCGGCCAGCAATTCCCGGGTGTCGGCTACGAGGCGGTCGAGGATGTTCATGAGGCCAGTGTCAGGCGTTGGGGGCTTGTTTGGATACATCGACCAGACGATCGAGCGCGGCTTTTGCCTTTCCCGAGTCAATACTGTCCGACGCGGCTTCGAAGCATTCGGCGGGGGAGCCGAAGGCGCCGCTCGTGTACAGGGCGTAGGTCGCGTTGAGGAGGACGATGTCGCGCGGAGGGCCTGCTTCGCCCTCGAGGATGCGGGTCAAGATCAGCGCGTTCTGGGCCGCCGTATCGCCGCGCAGCGATTGCAGCGAGGCGAGCGGTATGCCGAACGCAGTAGGCTCGATGGTCGCTTCGTCGATCGCGCCCGTTCCTCCCGCGTCGTTGTGCTGGAAGCTGAACACGCGGGTGGGAGCAGAGATCGAACATTCGTCGAGGCCGTCTTCGGAGTGCACGGCGACGACGTGGTGCGCGTCGAGGGCTGCCAGGATGTGCGCCATGGTACGCGCGACCTCCTCGCTGAAGGCGCCGACGAGCTGGCGCCGCACGCCGGCGGGGTTGCACAGCGGCCCCAGGATGTTAAAAAAGCTGCGCGCGCGCAGGGCACGGCGGACAGGCATGACGTGTTTCATGGCCGGGTGGAAGAACGGCGCGAAGATGAAGGCGATGCCGGCGTGTTTGAGGCAATACTCGACGCCTTCTTTCTTCAGCTCGATGTCGACGCCGAGGGCTTTCAGGACGTCGGCGGATCCGCTTTTCGACGAGATCGACCGGTTGCCGTGTTTGGCCACCGTCACGCCCGCGCCGGCGCAGACCAGCGCAGCGGTCGTCGAGATGTTGAAGGTGCCGCTCTGGTCTCCGCCGGTGCCGCACAGGTCGATCGCTCGCTCGTCCGACACGGTGACCGATACGGCGTATTCCCGCATAACGCGGGTGAATCCGATCAGCTCGTCCAGGGTTTCGCCTCGCGCCCGGAGGCCCATCAAGAAGCCGGCGATTTCTACAGGTTCGGCGTTGCCTTTCATGAGGAGATGCATCGCCTCCGCGGCTTGTTTCCGGCTCAGCGTTTCTCCTGCAGCGATCATGCGTAAGTACTCGGTCATGCGGGCTGTATGGTCTGGGTAGGGAGGTCGGTCCTCGATACGGTCGTGTCGGTCATTTCGAGCCAGTTGGCGATGAGCCGGGGCCCTGCTTCCGTGAGGATGCTCTCGGGATGAAACTGGATGCCTGTAATGGGCCGCGTTCTGTGGCGCAGCCCCATGATCACTCCGTCGGGGGTTCGCGCAGACACCTCGAGCACCGCCGGCACTGATTCCTCGGCGATCACGAGCGAATGGTACCTCGTAGCGGTGAATCCGTCTTCGACGCCTCGGAAGAGGCCTCGCCCGTCGTGGTTGATGTTGCTGATTTTGCCGTGCATCAGGGTGGGCGCATAGGTGACGGCGCCGCCGAACACTTCGCCAATGGCCTGATGGCCCAGGCAGACGCCCAGCACGGGCCGTTTCTCCTCTGCAGCACGGGCGATGAGGGCTTTGGTGATCCCGGCATCTTCGGGCCGGCCCGGACCGGGAGAGATCACGATACCGCTCGGCGACCGGGCAAATACGTCGTCCACGGTGACGACGTCGTTGCGGACGACCTCGATGGCGTCCGTGAAGGCTCCGATGAGATGGACGAGGTTATACGTGAAGGAGTCGTAGTTGTCGATGACGATAATCATAGTCT
The DNA here is from genome assembly GCA_964525535.1 of uncultured Rhodothermaceae bacterium. Lineage (GTDB taxonomy): Bacteria > Bacteroidota > Rhodothermia > Rhodothermales > JAHQVL01 > JAHQVL01. The sequence continues at coordinate 6,348 of CAZGHT010000050.1, read as the reverse complement.
TGTCCAGGCTTGCGCCACATCCATTATTTACGTAGTGATCAGCCCGACGCGCTCGCGGACGCGCTCCATATAATATTCAGCCTTTTCCCGGGCGCGGATACCGCCCTCGCGAAGCACGTCCATGACATAATCCATGCGGTTTTCCAGGTCGTGGCGCCGTGCTCGGGCTTCGGCGAAGTAGTCGGTCATCATGCCGAGCAGCTCTTTTTTGGCCGTTCCGTATCCATACCCGCCTTCCCGGTAGGCGGTTGCGATGCGCTCCCGGGTGTCGTCGTCGCCGAAGAGTTTGATCAAAGCGAACACATTGTCGGCGTCCGGATCTTTGGGGTCCTCGACCGGGGTCGAGTCCGTAACGATGCGCATCACCTTCTTTTTGAGCGCTTTCCCTTCTTCGAAGATGCCGATCGTATTGCCGTAGCTTTTGGACATTTTTCGGCCGTCGAGGCCGGGGACGACGGCAACGTGCTCGAGGATATAGGGCTCCGGGACGGGGAATAGAGGGTCGTCCTCCGGGCAGAAGGTCTGGTTGAACCGGATCGCGAGGTCTCGGGTCATCTCGATGTGCTGCTTCTGGTCGGCGCCGACGGGCACCAGGGAGCCGCCGTAGATCAGGATGTCCGCCGCCTGGAGGACCGGGTAATTGAAGAGCCCGGCGTTCGGGGAGAGGCCCTGCGCGATCTTGTCTTTATACGAGACGCCTTTTTCGAGCTGGGAGACCGGCGTCAGGTTGTAAAAAATCCAGGCCAACTCAGTGACCTGCGGCACGTCGCTCTGCACGAACAGCGACGCCTTCGACGGGTCGAACCCCAGCGCCAGGTAGTCCAGGGCCACGTCGATCGTGTACTGCTTGAGGGCCTCGGCGTCCTTCGTGGACGTCAGGGCGTGGTAATTGACGATGAAATAGTACGATTCGTGTCGAGTGTGCAGGTGGATATGTTGCTTCAACGCGCCAAAATAGTTGCCGATGTGGAGCACACCGGACGGCTGTATACCTGAAACGACGACCGTTTCTTTTTTTTCTTCGGTCTCGACCGGCAATTCGTTAATGGAGGATGACTCTGGCATGGTTAAACGGGTTCAGTTATAGGTCCTGATACACCCTCGAGAGAGGGTTTCAGGGATGAAGGTGCAGATTGAATCGCGAAAGCGGCATATTGTGCCCTGGCGCCTGCCCGTTGGCGTATGACGGTGTGCATGGAGGCGGTTCATAACAGGTCGGCCGCAGCCACGTGCAGCGCCTGCTTGAGCGCGCGCGCCTTGTTTTCGGTTTCGTCGTATTCGAGCGCCGGCGCGCTGTCGGCGACGATGCCGGCGCCGGCCTGGATGTACACCGTGTTGTGCTGCACGACCATCGTCCGGATGGCGATGCAGGTGTCCATATTGCCCGAGAAGTCGAGGTATCCCACGGCGCCGGCATAGATGCCTCGCCGGGTGGGCTCCAGCTCGGCGATGATTTCCATGGCCCGGACCTTGGGGGCGCCGCTGACCGTGCCGGCCGGAAAGCAGGCGGCCAGCACGTCGAGCGGGCTGTGGTTCTCGCGCAGGCGCCCCATGACGGACGACACGATGTGCATCACGTGGGAATACCGTTCGATATAGCCGAAACGGCTCACCTCGACGGAGTTGAACGTGCAGACGCGGCCCAGGTCGTTGCGGCCCAGGTCGACCAGCATCAGGTGCTCCGCGCGTTCTTTCGGGTCGTCGAGCAGCTCCTGCTCCAGCCGGCGGTCCTCTTCTTCGCTCTGCCCCCGGGGGCGCGTGCCGGCGATGGGCAACACTTCCGCCTGGCCGTCTTCGACGCGGACGAGCACCTCGGGCGACGAACCCACCAGGGCGTAGTCGACGTAGTCGATGTAGAACAGGTACGGCGACGGGTTCACCTGCCGGAGCGCCCGGTACAGGTTGAAATGATCCCCCTGGAAGGGCAGCTCGAAGCGCTGCGAGAGCACCACCTGGAAGATGTCTCCTTCGTAGATGTAGTCTTTGGCCTTGATGACGGCCTGCTCGAAGTGCTCCCGGCTCATGTTGGACTGCAGGTCGAGGTCTTTCAGCACGACGCGGGCCGGCGAGTCCGGGCTGGCTTCGCGCAACGTGTTCTCGAGCGCCGTGATGCGCTCCTGAGCTCCGGCGAAGGCGGATTCCAGGTCGGTATCTGCTCGGACGAACACGGAAGCCATCAAGACGAGCTGGTGTTTGACGTGGTCGAATGCGGCCAGCGTATCGTAAAAGCACCAGCACGCGTCGGGGAGGTTGAGGGTGTCCGGAGGTGAAGGAGGGACCCGTTCGACCAGCTGGATCGTGTCGTAGCCCATGTACCCCACGGCGCCGCAGGCGAAGCGGGGTACCCCCGGGATCTTGATCTCCCGGAACTGCTGCATCAGCGAACGGAGGGCTTCGTAGATGTTGACGCCTTCGGGCAGGGCGTCGAACGGGAGCGTTTCCCGGCGGGTTCGGTAGGTGACCGCTTCGCCGGCGCCTTCCACGATCAGAAGCGGATCGCAGCCCAGGAAGGAGTACCGGGCCAGCTTTTCGCCGCCTTCGACGCTCTCCAGCAGGAAGCTGCATACCCCCTGCTTGCGCAGGGCCAGGAAGGCTGAAACCGGCGTCAGCAGGTCTGCGCTGCATCGCCGGGACACGGGCACTACGATCGGCGGGTCCGCCGCACCGTTTGCCTCGATGAGTGCCTTGAATTCGTTGAAAGTCATGTTTTACAGCAGGTCGTGTAACACAATGGGGTCAAGGGCATAAGCGGTCCCAAAAATGGGCTCCATAAAAAAACCCGCTACTTTCACGTGTGAGCAGCGGGCCTAAACCGGGTAAAAAGTATCCAGGGGTATTCGTGTTATCCCATCGTAACGTAGGCCTTTGCTCGCGCGCTGCGCCACCAAAGGCTGGTGTGAACCTGGATGATATAGGCGTGATTCGATTTCATGGCAGGAAGATAGTGAACGCTCTTCCGTATTGCAAGACCCGCCGGCGCGCATTCGTTGAATGGGGTGAGAGAAAATAGTGAAGGGTTTAAGAATGCATCGAGACAGCCGATACAGTGCCAAAGGGCTATAGCCTGGCAGCACCACCCGCCGAACTCGTCCTCATTCGAACCCTGCTCCCCACACGATCCATCCGAATAACGCTACGGACCATCAATATGCATCGACTTATCGCTATGCGCATCCCGGTATTCTGCATCGCTGTATTCTGTATAACATCGGGATGTGCGACCACGTCCTCCGTATACGAAGAAGAAGACCTGGTGACCGTCGCTCACAACAAGGCCTCGGATTACACCCTGCTGATCTACAAGACCCAAGACGGGCTGAGCAAGCAGGTGCTGCGCCACAAAGGAGTTTGTGAATTGATGCTCATCGAAACGAAGCGCGGTGAATTTGTGCTGAAGGAGCGCGGTGAAGAACTGCGCAAGCTCGAAGCCGAGGCCGTGCCGGCCGTCCTGGATCGCATTGAACACTTCGTGTACGAAACGCAGCTCAGGCCGGCCCATAACCCCATGAATGCGTCACTGTGAGGGCATATTATGCGTGCGCCCCTCCGGATTCACTGCTCTCCGAACCAGACGACTGCGTAGTGCTCAGACATAGCGGCTCCCATGGAGCGCCAGGTAGCGGCGCTCCAGGATCCGCGGTTGACGATCACGTCGTGGTGCCCCGGGCTCTCTTTCCAGAGTTGTAAGGCATATTCGGGCGCCATCTCGGCGCTGGACCAGGCAGCGATTTCATACGCCTTGCCTTCGTAGCGCCAGCCCGTGATCTCCCTCGGCTTGCTGGTCATGCACGCTTCGTCAGGATCTTCCATCCGGTAACAGCACGACGACCATCGCCTCGATTTCGACCAGCTGTGCATGTTGCAGCGGCCCCGATCCGGGCTGTTTTCCTCCAGATCGCGCACGTGCAACTCAGCCACCTCGTTCAGCCAGCGGGACACCTTGATTTCGGGCAGCCCCATTTCCACCCGGTACGCATTGATCGTTTCAGCGAGCGCTTCCGAGGCAGAGGCGTCTCGTACCCCGGACTCTGAAAACCCCGGGAAGAAAAGCCCCCATACGAGTATTAATGCGGTCATGGCTGGTGCTTGGTTACTGGATGCTGGGACCCCGAACTCCGGACTCAATCCGGACGAATGCCGCGCACGACTTCGGAAGGGAAGGTGCGCTGGCTGATGTATTCCCGCTCGACGCGGTCGAACCCGGCTTTACGGAAAAAAGGCGCCATCGTTACGCCGCGGCAGCCGCCGAGCAGGCGTGGGTGGATGCGGTACAGGTTTTCCCAGAAGCCGTTGTACCAGGCAGCACCCTCCGTCATGTTGATCTGAACGAGCCGGCCTCCGGGCTTCAAGACCCGCTTGAACTCCTCCAGCACCGGGACGAAGTCGTCTTCGGGAAGCAAGTCGAACATGTAGCTGTTGAGCACGAGGTCGAAGTGCCGGTCCGGGAAGGGCAGCGCGTATGCGTCGCCCTCGATCAGGGTGTAGTTAGGCGTTTCGAGCCCTGCCTCGCGAAACACACGCTCGGAGCGCCGGCGGGCTCGCGCGAGCATGGCCGGCGTCAGGTCGACGCCCGTGTTGTGTCCGGTCGGGTTGTGCCGGATCAGGTATTCGAACGACAACCCCGTTCCGACGGCCACTTCGAGGATCTGCTCGCCGTCTCTGACCGCAGCCTGCTCCAGACCTCGCCGCCGTGCGTGCGATTCGACGAGGACGGCCAGCAGGTCGTGGGTCGGTGCAATCCAGCGATACATCGAAGGGATCTCTTCTTTGGAGACGCGGGCGCGCAGCATGGTAATTTGAATCATCGATGGTTTTCTATAGAGGATACGCAGCGGGCCCGAACCTCGATCCAGTGAGCGCGTATTGAAAAGTCCCGAAACTACGCCCCGTATCCTACAACCACTGGTAGCTAAAACAAACTGGAATGGCACGGAAAACACGCAACCAGCGCAAAGCGAAATCGCAATCTGCTTCCTCCGCGGCGAACGGATCTTCCTACAGTGCGGTATTGTCGACGTATCGCCCTGTTATCGACGGATTACTGTATGTACTGGCGCTCATTGGCGTCATCGTAACCGTCCATCTCTGGATTCAGCAAGAAATCGTCGGTTTCAGCCAGGGATGCTGGGGATTTAACCCGCCCACCGGTGAGGCCGCGGCCACGTCCGATTGCGCTATCGTCGCCCAGAGCGACGCCGGCAAGCTGTTCGGTATCTCGAACGTGAACTGGGGCATCGGTTTTTATCTCGTCATAGCCGCGCTCGGCTTCCTGATCACGCGCACGGCCGGCGATCGGATGGTGACGATGAAGCGGGCGCGGGGCGTCCTCATCGCCATCGGATTCTTTTTCTCCATGTACCTGTCGAACTACCAGTACGGGTTGTTGCAGCAGGGGGTCATCCAGGAAGCCTGTAAATTGTGCCTGGTTTCTGCCGGCGTGGCGACGTCGTTGTTCGTTCTCGTATTGATCGACCTGTTCACGTCGCAAAAAGCGGCTGCGGAGGCGACATCCCCGCGCGAAGTCGCCTCATCGCCCCTGTATGCGGTCCTTCCCATCGTCGCCGTCCTTTTGCTCGTCGGAGACTTTGTCTGGTTCAACAACTTGAAGCCCGATCCTGGCGAGGTGGCGTCTCAGGAGGCTGCTTCGCAGCGGGTACAGCCGGTGGCCGACGAAAACGCAACGGCCGCCTGTGTGTTCGACGAACGACAACAGCCCGTCCCCAACTATCGTAGTCTGTTAACTGCGTACGACCCGACGGTAGGGCCTGAAGACGCCCCCGTCACGGTCATCGAATATTTCGATCCCAACTGCCCGCACTGCCAGGCGCTCCACCCGATCATGAAAGATGTGATGGAGAATTACAAAGATCGGGTGCAGTTCGTGTACAAACCTTTTGCGTTGAGCCAGCGTTCACTCGTTCAAATCGAAGCCATGTACGCCGCCCAAGAGCAGGATAAGTTTTCTGAGATGCTCGACGCACAGATGGCGCTGGAGGAAACGGGGGGGCTTCCGATCGATCGCGTCAGAGACCTGGCCGCCGAGATCGGCATGGACGTTCCGCTGCTGAATACGCGCCTGCGGAGTGAGCTGTACCGCCAGCGCGTCATCGACGTGCAGAACTCGGCGCGTGAAGTGGGCCTGTCGAGCGTGCCGGCTGTGATCGTCAACGGCCGCTTCGTCGGTACGCGCTCGCAGGAGTGCATCGAGCAGTTTATCGAAGAGTCTCTTTGAGGAGGCGCGTTGTCGCACCATGCCTTGAAGAAAGGCGTATTTGCAATTCCCGTGTACGTACTTAACAGATGTTACGCGCCGGATGCGCATACGTGCTGCCAGAGCGGCTTTGCACG
>CAZGHT010000049.1:0-39260 GCA_964525535.1 uncultured Rhodothermaceae bacterium | reverse complement strand
TGAATGGGAAGGGAACCGTGAATGGTTCGGTGAATGGGAAGGGAACCGTGAATGGTTCGGTGAATGGGAAGGGAACCGTGAATGGGCATGGAACCGTCAATGGCTCTACGGAGGTGAATACGCCGCTGCACCGGTTGATGCATACGCTCCACCGTATCGAAAGAGTATGAGTCCGGGCGCACCTTACAGATGAATGGCTTGCGAAAAAGGAGAGGACATGATTGCCTCATATCCTGGACAGTTTCTGAATGGATTCAGGGGGCAGATCCCTTCTCGCGTTCCGGAACAGCCTTTTATTGAGCTAAAAAAGGGCAATTTGGATTCGTTTTTGGGCTGAACCGTCTTATCCTCGCCCATTCTGTTTCGTGGAATGTCTTTTGCACCACCTAAAAATGCCTATGCAATGGATGTTACGCAACTTCGCGCCTACGAATTCCAAAGCCGTTAAACGGTGCAAACCAGGCTGCTGTGCACCGTCCGCGTAACACCACTTCTGTATTGGATGTTACGCATCTGTGCACTATCGGTATGCCTCGACGGCTTTGAAGGCCCTGATTTAAGCTGAATACGGAACGCCTGGTCGCCTTCAAAGCCGGCCATACGGACTGCTGTGCACAACCTGCGTAACATCACTTATGTAACAGATGTTACGCGCCGGATGCGCCGACGTGCAGCCATAGCGGCTTTGCAGGTATGCAAAGCCGAGTAAACCAGGCTGCTGTGCACAGTTCGCGTAACATCACTTATGTAACAGATGTTACGCGCCGGATGCGCCGACGTGCAGCCATAGCGGCTTTGCAGGTATGCAAAGCCGAGTAAACCAGGCTGCTGTGCACAGTTCGCGTAACATCACTTATGTAACTTGAATCATAATTGGTTAATAATGTTATATAATAATGTACAGGTTGCCTGTGAAAGGGCGGTAATACGATAAACACAGATGTTAGGCGCCGTTGCTCCATTGCGCTGCCGTAACGGTATTGAAGATGTTGATATAAGATTTACGGCCTGCAGCGCAAAACACGACTTATAAACAGATGTTACGCGCCGGATGCGCGTAGGTCCTGCCAGAGCGGCTTTGCATGTATGCAAAGCCGCGTAAACCAGTCTGCTGTGCACCGTTCGCGTAACATCACGTATAAACAAAGGATACATTATGAAATATCTACATGCTCCCATCTATTTGATCGCCCTAATACTGCTTTCTGTTGGTTGCTCGAGTTCGAAAGCCACCCAGGACGGAGAAGAAGGCTCCCTGGTTCGGGTTCAAGAAGACTTACCTCCCGTTCGTCAGGCACGTGTATTTTTAGACGGTAGAGACAAGGGGCTTACTCCTACCGTGCTGCGTATCGACCGCAGGTTCTCTTACGGTGAAATCCTGCTGCGCATTGGCGACGAACGCGTTCGAATCTACGAGATCGAACAGATCCGATCGTCCAATTCCAGCGAACTGCTCTATTCGTTTAATGCAGAGAGAACGGATGGTTTTTATACCGAGCTGAACACGGAGGACTTACCCAAAAAGGATTCCAGCTACGTATACATCCCCGTCAGGCCTGAACCGCTCCTGATCACGGACCGGCAATACGGCCTGCAAATTATCGTTCGATAGTTCTCTTTCGATCCCCCCACCTTTTTACCCAGGCATTCACATGTTTGAGCCAAAATTCCATGCACCTACTCTGTTCAGGTGCACGTTCCTGCTGGGTCTCATGATTCTAGCCGGGTGCCAGTCCCAGAATCTCTTTAATAATGAAAAACAAGATGGGCTGACGGTCGAAGTCGCTCGCATTTTCGTCGAAGGAAATGACCGGGGGACGACCCCTCAAACGCTGCGCGTATATCGAGGGAGGAAGGAGCTCTCCGTCTCGCTGCGACAGGGCCGGCAAACTGTGCGTACCTTCACGATCGAGGAAACGTACAGCCCCAACGCCGCTGAACTGGATTTTAGCTTCAGTGGAACGGCTCGGGACGGCACCCTTCGATTTACCGTCGAAGAGCTCCCTACAAAAGACGACGTGAATTACGTGATCCCATTTTACCAGCAACCTATTACCATTGACGACAACCAGTACGGCTTGACCCTGATTGTCGTAGATAATTGATCCGGTAGGTCACGGTGTGAGTTCGAAAGACTGGCTTTTTTCCACAGTCCGGTCGGCAACGAGGTCCGTGATTCGAATCGTCATCGTATACTGCCCCGGGTCGACTTGCTGGACATCAAACTCTGCATATTCTACGGGAGAACGGAGCTGTCCTGATCGATCGACTTTCAACGATAGAATCGGCCTCGTTTTTCGCCTGAACAACTTGATCCCCTTGTCCTTTTCGTCTTGCGTGAGCACATATTCGATCTCGTACTTCGTCAAATCGTCGCTGCTGTACGATAGATTGTAAAGTTCGAAATAGATATAGACAATCTGTCTCACAGAGTACCGCTGAAAAGGGTTGGATTCGATCTTGAATCCATTACGGGAGAACCGGCTGTCGCCACTGAGGTCCGGTTTGATGTCGTGGGCGAGGAGCAGGTCGCTCATCTGCAGGTCATTCGATGAATAATCCGGAACGTTGAGCCCGAATTTGTAACCACCGAGCAAATTCGATTCTTCCGGCAGGCCGTGCAGGGCAACGAGATAACTATCCGGAAGCACTTCGGCCCGGTGATAGTCGATGATCGCCGCTGTCTTGTCCGTCGACTTCGGCAAGCGTTTCGTAGCGGCTTGCTGATCGATCACCTGCCAGTTCGTATCCAGGATGGCGTATCCCGATTCTACCGGAATCCGTGAACTCTGCCCCTGCCAGTCCTCGGAAATGCGGCCAATGGGGAGCGCATAATAGAGGTCGAGTTCTGTTTTCCCTTCCTCTCCCTTGAACGTAACCACCATATGGGGTATGGGCATGGGTTCTACTTCTTCCTCCCAGGTGTGCCTGTCCGTAGCGAGCCCCAGTTCGATCGACTTCTGACTCTCTACGATCATCCGTTGCCGGGTCTCCTCGATCTCCAGGTCATAACGGATGGCCTGTCCTCGCTGGGTGTAGGATGAAACACTGGCGTTCGGTGTCGCAAGAGTATCGAACTCTTCGTTGCCGTCTTCGAGCTGGGCACTAAATGCAAAATTGTCCAGGTCCTGCTGATTACTCTCCGCCTGCGCCCGAAGGGCACGAACCATGGAGGCATAAGGATCCCCCCAGATTTCTCGGCTCTCCAGCATGTCAAAACTGGTCAAGAGGGGAATCAACCGCCAGTTATTCTCCTCGTTATCTGCCACTACGAAGTGAAAGTCGATATCGGGATCACGGTATCGCCAGGATTCGTTCAGGGAATATCCAGTGTTGTACTGGCGTTCACTGGGCATCCAATTCGAGGTTTCCAGGCCGAGGATCTGGGTACGGAAAAAGTTATCTTCCCCTCCCACGTGCGAAATTTTGTCCAGAGGGTCTCCGTTCCTGATGTAAACCAGTCCCTTGTCGTTGAAGTCTTCATTGAGGTAGGTTACTTCGGGAAAGGACAGGTAACCCGCCTTATCCGGGTTGTTATGCCAGCTTCGGATGCCGTAATACCGGTACTCTTTTTCCGCCTCGAGAAACCGCTGATAATGCTCGGTGAGACGCACATTTTCGAGGCGCCCCGGCATAGGGTCGCGTTTGGTCCACAACGCCTTGAAAAATGCCTGTTTCTCGTCGACGGTATTCAGCTCGAGGTACTGGTACAATTCTGCATCTTCCAGGATGTACTTGAATTCTTCGAAGAGAAAACGAACTCCAACTTCAGAATGCAGTTCGTCCATGGCGCGGGACACATGTTTCTGAGCCGCACGATTTTCCCGTTCTGCATAGTGCAGCTTTGCCCTGGCGAGCAGGATAGGCTCCTGCGGTAAGCCGGTCGTATCCCCGAGCAATTTTTCGAGGCGAGCAGCAGCAAAATTGGGTCGACCCGCGTGCCGGTCCATTTCAGCCTGGAAAAACAACGCATAGGGTTCAGGGGAATTTTCCAGTACCTTCTTGACTTCTTCTTCGGGCGCGTACGTCATGAAATGCCGGTACGTCCTGTGCAGGCCTATATGGGCTTCTGGGTTATCCGGATGAATCTTGATCTGGCGGTGCCCGAGATCGATCGCCGCTGCATATGCCCCGGCATACCGTTTCAAAAGAGCCAATTCATGCAAGGCGATCCCGAAGGTAGAATCGTTCTGAATAATTTCTACAAGCAGACTTTCTGCCTCCTCGCGATGCCTGCGCGCGTAGATGACATCGAACTTGGCAAGCTCGCGGTGGATTATGGCCTTGTAGTATCGTACGAAGGGATCCTCAGGCGCCTTAGCAAACGCACGGTCAATTTCTTTGAGCGCCTCTTCCCAGCGGCGTTCCTCGACCAAAGCCCGGGCGATGCCGATTTGGGCGTCCAAAAAGTGAGGCCCTTCCCTGTCTACCTCTTCAAGTATAGCCCGCGCCTGGGCCGGTTTACCTGTATCCAGCAGATGAAGCGCTTCCTCAATAGCCGGGACATCAGATTTTGGTACCGGCTGTGCAAAAAGGCGGGGCTGGAATCCCAGCAGGAAACCAGCCCAGCATACAGCCATCAACACAGAACGAACGTTCACTATGGTACTGAATATAGATCGTACTGTTGATGTATAGTCCATGATGGTTCTCGTCAATGTCAGCGCGCCGTCAAGAGGGAACGCTGTGCGACAGGCGTCAGGGTGGTGAGCTCTGCAATTTCGACCATTCGATTCTCTTTGACGCTTTTTCGGGCGGCAATGCCAACCAGAATCGACATAGCGCCGTCCCTCGCTCCCGCTGACTGGCGGTACGGGTCGGGCAGGTCCGGGTTCAGGAAGATTTTATCCTTGAGCCTCGTATCTCCTCCTCCATGTCCACCGCCTCCGTGGGGTATTTGAATCAGTTGGGTATATCCGAAATTATCCGTGACCCTCAATTCGTCATAATTCTCGGCAGGCCACGGTTGTCTCTCTTGTATCCACGCCTCCAGCCGCCCTTTCGTTCCATTAAACGCGATGCGATATCCTTCATACGGGGAATAGGTGGTGCAAGAGTAACTCACCTGGGCCCCGTTCGCGTATTTGATCTGGGCTCCCATTTTGTCGGGAATATCGATTTCTTCGGACCAGACGCACCCATCGCGGAGGTATCCGTCGTGGTGCTCGTTGGCAACATAAAGATCCATTAATCGCTGGCTCTCGGTGATGTCCCAGTAAAAGTCGCACTGTTCTTTATGGGGGCACGGCCGGCAATGGGTCGAACGAAAATCGTTGTTCGCGCCGTAAAACTCCAGGGCGCCGTTGGCATACACCTGGGCTGGCTCGGAGTCCAGCCACCAGTTGAGCAGGTCGAAGTGATGGGTCGCCTTATGGACGAACAGGGTGCCGCCGAATTTCTCTTTGCCGTGCCACCGCCTGAAATAGGCCGCTCCATGGTAAACATCGAGATACCAGTGAAAATCAACGGACGTTACGGTACCGATGCGCCCTTGCATCAGGAGCTCTTTCATCTTCTGGCGATGGGGCGAATAGCGGTAATTAAACGTGACGACGACGTCTTTGCCCGTTTCTGCCTGCGTATCCAGGATGGCCTGGCATTTGTCTTCGTCCGTAGTCATCGGTTTTTCCGTGATCACGTTACAACCCATCTCCATGCCTTTGATAATATATTCGTGGTGCGTGGAGTCGACGGTCGTGACGATCACGGAGTCCGGGCTGGTCTCCCGGACCATCTCTTCGAAATCGGTATACACGGGGCAATCGACGCCCATGTATCGTTTTGCGTATTCCAGCCGGCCGGGATTGATGTCGCAGAGCCCTACAAACTCGACCTGGTCATCATACTGCTGCACCACCGAACGTCCCCACATCGAGGTGCCGCGAATGCCCGTACCGACCAGTACAACCCTCATTCTGGCTCTGGGCCTGCTGTACGTCCGAAGCGGACTGGCAACCATGGCACCGGCCATGGCAGCCCCACCCGTCGATATAAAACGCCTGCGAGATACCCGCTTGTCTTCCATATTCATATTACTGTCCTTTTCTTTGTGATCCATGATAAAACGATGCGATGTGCTGTCCTGGTATGCAACGGTCTGGTCGGCTCGGGCGAATGGCTACAAGAGGGATTCAACGATTCGCTCGACAAATTCTATCGGTTTTACTCCCTGTATGCGATCGACAGTAAACCCTTCTCGATCGATGAAATAGGCATCAGGCGTGCCGTTGACGCGATACGCCTGCGATACGACCGTATCGTCCAGCAACACCCGGTACGGTATTCCGAAGGCGTCGGCATACGCTCTGATCTCGGCTTCCGACGAGGTTCTCAACGCGATGCCGATCACTTCCAGCCCCTGATCCCGATACGTGAGGTACAATTCGTTCAGATCGCGCGCTTCGGCCTGACAGATCGGGCACGTCGTAGCGAAAAAATTGACGATGACAACCTTGCCCTGGGTGCTGGAGAGCTGAAAATCATTCCCGTCCAGGTCTTCCAATACGAAGTCGATGGTTTGAATTCTGGGGTCTCCGTCGTTCTGATCGTTGTTGGAATCACAGGCAGGGAGAATGAGGGACAGCCCCAGGACGAGAACGAGGTATATTCTTTTATCCATCCTTATATAGTGATGTTACGCGAACTGTGCACAGCAGGCTGGTTGACGCGGCTTTGCAACCGTGCAAAGCCGCTCTGGCAGCACGTATGCGCATCCGGCGCGTAACATCTGTTATATAGACTAATAACCCAAATGGCCGGCCCTCCTTTGTCCAGGATAATGCCGGCCATTTGGCCTGGTTACAAGCTTACGCTGCTAGCCGGGAGAAGCGCCATATATGGCACTTCTCATCAGCCCCCGATTTTGAAGCCGATGGTGATCCGGTGCACGGCGTCGAAGAACTCGCCGAAGTCCGAATAGGCATAGTCGGCCCGAATGGCGCCGACGCCCGTGAGGTCGTAATCCACCCCGAGACCGGCGGTGAAGCCTTCTTCGTCATAGTTGAATTTATACCCCGTACGGAGGTAGAAGGTCTCGAGAAAACCGTATTCGATGCCGGCATGGAGGCGCTCCGAGAAGTCGCGCGGGTGCTGCCAGTCAACCGCCAGCGTGAGTTCGCTGTTTTCAGGGCCCCCTTCTTCGGGAATCTGGAGCAGGTCCATAGCGACGCCGAAGTCGAAGTTGAGCGGGAGTTCGAACCGCTGGTCGAAATAATCCGACTGGTTGGAGAAATTCCGGATCGACATGCCGAACCGGAGATCCCTGAACCCGGTGAAGTACGTCGTACCGAAATCGAGCACGATGTTGTCTACCGAGTTGCCGACGGTCCGGTTTTCCCCCTGAATCTCGTCGAAGATCGTGACTTCGCCGAGGTCCTGTTCGGCATACCGGATGTTGCCACCGACAGCGAACTGGTCGGAGATCTGGCGGGCATACGAGATGCCGATCGCAAATTCCGAGACCGTGAACGTCCCGTCTGAAGCAAACCCTGCGAGGTCGTCAACGGGAATGGTACGCTGGAACGTTCCGTAGTCCATCCAGACGAGGTTCAAGCCGAAGGTACCCCATACGCCGGCATTATAGGCAGCTGCCAGGCCGTAGTGGTTGATGTCGGCGATCCAGGTCGTAGAACTCGCCATGACGTCGAAGCCTTCGACATACGCCAGCCCGGCCGGGTTGGCAAACGCATCGAGGGCCGTGGACGACGTACTGGCGTGCGTCCCCCCCATAGCTGCGATACGAGAACCTACGTCAATTTTCAGAAAGCTCATCCCGGCCTGCGCAAACTTCACCGGTTGAGCATGCGCGATCTCAGGACCGACTCCGATCATCAGAGCCAGTGCTGCGAATAAAACGATATATCTTTTCATAATCATACCTGATTAGGCAATTTCAAGAGTGCGATGAAAGGGATGGCGTCATTATTTGATCACCACGAATTTCACGATAGCCTGTTCACCGGTAGACGAACCGTTTGCGTCGGTTTCTTCGATGACAGCTATATAAACACCACTCACAATTTCAGTGGAACTAAAGGTGTCTTGAAATTGCCAGTCATTGTCTCCCGTGCTCGCGCGGTGCTCAACGAGCTGGATGAGGTCACCAGTCATGGTGTAGATCCGAATGTTGGCAAACGCCGGCAGATTCAAGAAGACCAGGCGCCGTCCGGGGTATTTATCTGCGCCGGCCGCGTGATAGGGGTTAGGAACGACAACCACGTTGTTCTGCCAGTCTTCGTCGGGAGACCGCGTGGGCGAGAGGGCCTCGAGTTCTTTCTCGGACGTGGTCCCTGTCCGGTTCAAGAATGGGCTGCTTTCGACACCGTCCGCGTTCACGGCCACGACGTAGTAGTAATAGTCTTCGCCCCGGTTGACGGCGAGATCGACGTATTCGAACGTATTCGGATCGTTGATTTCTTCGAGCAGCAGGAAGGTCGTATCCGTAGGCGAGGTGAACGCCGGCGGGCGATTGAACTCGCGATAAATTCGGTACCCGGTAACGGTGCCGCCATCCATGTCCATGACGGACTCTTGCCCCCACTGCAGGCGAACCTGGTCGTTTTCTGACGTACCCGTGATGCTGGGAGCAGCCGGTGCAAGCGGTATATTGAAGGCCCCGCTCCCCTCTTTCACGGTAGCATTCTGCCATAAGCGGTTGGTGCGGCCTGCCGCCTGAAAGACGAGGTCACGACCGATGTCGAGCACCTGGTTCTTGGTGGCTTTGTCGAGGGTAGAACCCGCCGTAGCCACCGTTTCACCGGTGACCGGGTTGACGATGTTCTCCGGCAGCGGCCTAGCCGGGCGCTGCGTCGTGGTACCGTTGGCGTATGCGGCGCCGGCATCGATCGCGACACGGTGCGGGATCTGCCCGGCCACGAAGGCCGTCACGACGCGGACGTCTTCGCCCGGAGCCAGTGTGTAGGGTCCAAAGCTGAAGAGCACCGTTTTTTCCTGTTCCGTGACCGGATCGAACGTCCCGTCATTTAAATCGATGCCCGGGATGACGCGGCGGTACGGGCCATTCTTCGCAGGAATTACCAAGCCGTCGCCATCTACGGTCTCAGCGTAAGCGCCTGGATTCCCGGGATCCCACCCTTCCGCGAGGAACTCATACATTTCTTCGTGGGTGGCTTCGTTCAGGTTGGGAGAGAGCTCGCGCTGCGACCAGCCTGCTTTCCAGGGTTGCGCCGGGTCGTCGGTTTCGTCGCTCGGGCTGGCGTCTGCATGCAGCACCATGTACCCCATATGCTGGGGCTCTTCAAAATTACCCCAGATGCCGTCGGGTTTGCCCCGGTCGTCGATCGTGGGCGTGGCACTCGTCTCGTCGGCATCCCAGGAGTACCACAGGCGCAACGAATCCGCCGTGGCGTCACCGCCCACAAAGTTGCGATAGGTGGCGCCGTAATAATTGCCCCACAGGTCGGCCGGATAAAACGCATTCGCATTGGGGTCTGCGGTCAGGCCGAAATAAACGCCTTCCCAGGTCGAGGACGACTGGTTGGTGAAGACGTGCTCCAGGATAACCATATCGTCGTACGCGTCATTGGCAAACGCATACGCCCAGCGCTCGATCAAAATGTTCATGCCGTCCGGCCACGCCGTAACCGCGGTTTTGATCATCACGTCGGCCGGGATATTGGCATCGATCGGGTCACCGGCGCCGAGGATATCGGTACGATCGATGCCGTCCAGTATCTTCGAGGGATAAGGGGTCCGATACGTACGGCTGAACCCATCGGGAACGGGCACCGTGGTATTTTCGAGATCGGAGAACTTGTGTTGCGCCACTTGAGCCACCTGTCGATCGAAAGCGACACCGGCGGCGTTCGTCCAATCCCGTTCTACACCTACCAGTATGCCGTACGTATCCATCATGCTCAAATCAGTGAACTGTTGCGCTCTGGGCCAGCGGATGTCATCGGCAGTGAACGCTGAGTTGGTCTCGTACAGCATGGACCCTACGTTCAGCGTTCGTGTATCTTGAGCGGTTATATGCTGCGGCAGGCCGGCCAGGAAGAGACCCAGCACACACAGGCCGGTCAGCAATTTACTCGCAGTAAAATTAATCATGTTATTTGTCCTCAGTGGTGTTTCTTCTTTCGAAACGGAACGCTCCGTTTCTCCCAAGGCAAAGCGCTGCTACATTAGCCTTCACATCAGGCCAAACAGGTCGAATTCAGAAATTCTATCCGGATGAGCAAAGGCCTGCCCCGAGTGCATCCCATGGTGGTGTTGGGATGCACTCGGGAACTCTGCCTTGTCAGGTTTAGAAGTTGAGTCGGACGCCGAAGAAGATGTCGCGGCGATCCAGGAACGTGAACGGCGTGAAGTCCGGCCGGTCGATCTGATCCTCTTCCCAGTCCCCCGGGCGTAGATCCCCATCGATGCTCCCGTCGGTGTTCACCGTGATCCCGAGCGATTCCATGTAGATCTGCTCCTGGTTCCGGAACCACTGGTGACCGCTCCAGGCCCAGTTCTCGTCTTCGCGGTTGAACTGATCGTCGTCGTCATCCTGTCCTACCCGGAAGGGCGTCATGTTACGCTGGTTGAACAGGTTCGTCACGTCCAGGTAGAACGACGTCCGGAACCGGCCGGCCGTGAAGAGCTCCTTCGTCAATCGGAGGTCCCACCGCTTGAAGGGGCGCCACCGGATGTTGTTCTCCACCAGCGGGATGTCTTCCGGATTCCACGTGAACCGCTTGCCCCGCTGCCAGGTGTAGAGCAGGTTCAGGTTCCAGTCGCCCAGCAGCGATGCGTTGTTGCCCAGGGTCGGACCCAGGTCTGACGGCGTGTAGAAGTTGAAGTTCAACTTGATGATCGGCCGCACGTCCGGGCTCGACACTTCCGCGTTTACCCGGCGAGGCTGGCGGCTCGGGTCCTCGTAGAACCGGTCGAAGCCGAACTCTCCTTCACTCTCCGAGAGCCAGTTCAGGCTCGCCCAGCCGCTGAAGTACGGGATCGTGCCCCGGCGAAGCTCGGTGAAGGCTTCCAGGCCCCGCACGTCGCGGAACTGCCCGTTTAATCGAATATCCATCGAACGGCCGCCGTAGCCCAGTGGGAAATAGTCCACGTTCATGTCTTCGTCGTTGATGTCTTTGTAGTAACCCGTCAGGCGCAGGCTCACCCGGTCGAACAGGTTCTGCTCGTAGCCGAGCTCGTAGGCGATCGTCCGCGGCGGCGCCAGGTTCGGGTTGCCGTAGTCGTCGATGATCGAGCCCCGGCTCGTCTGGATCGAGATTGCGTACTGGTCCAACGCGTTCGGCCACTGGTAGAAGTGCCCGTAGTTGAAGAAGATCTTCGCCCGCGTCGTGATCGGGTGCGACACCCCGATGCGGGGGCTCACCCGCGCCGTGCTGACCCGCTCGGTAGGCAACTTCTGATCCAGGTCGATCCGGCCTTCGTCGTCGGTCGTGTTGCCGGCCAGCAGCGTTTCCGCATACGGGCTGTTGGCTGCATCCGGGTTCTCTAAGTCCAATACCGGAAATTCGCCCGAGACGTGCCAGTCCAGGCGCAGGCCGACGTTGGCGATGAAGCCGCCGAACTCCAGCTTGTTCTGCGCATAAACCGCTCCCCGCCACGGATCCGCGCTCGAATCCCACGTCGTGCCGCCGTTGACCGACGGGTCGACCGCCTGGTAAAACAGCTGCAGGTCGTCGTAGCGGACGTCGAAGCCGGCCTTGACCTGGTAGAACCGGTTGATCTGGCTCGTGAGCGAACTGGCGAACTCATAACCGCGCGACGCTGTCTCGTCCACGCGCAGGTTACACGACTCCATCCGGTAGTAGCCCGTCACGTCGCGCCAGTTGACCGGGCCGTAGCCCTTCGGCGCCTCGTCGTACCACACGTCCCCGATCTGGATCACCGCATAGTCCTCCCAGTTGGCCCATTCCTGTCCCAGCGAGCCGTCGGCGAGGCCGGAGTTGATCTGCGCCTCGGTGCCAAGGCGGCCGTTGACGAGGTGGTTGGCTCCGAACGCGTTGCCCGGAATCGGGATCGTGTTACGGAACTCGGGCAGCATCTTGTAATCTTCCCGGTTGTGCGTCGCCGTGATCTCGTAGAACGTGTTCGCGTTCAGCGTGTGCGTCCAGTTCGCCGAGAAGTTCGAGCGATCCCGCTCACCGGCCACCGCGCAGTGCGAGTACCAGAGCTTGTTAGTCCCCCCTGTAGCTACGAAGGGGTTGCTGGAGACGAAGCCGCCGATGCCGGGGCCCTGCCCACCATCGCCGCCGCTCTGCCGGCTGAAGAACCCGCTCAAGTTCAGCTTCATACCTGGAGCCACATTCGTGGTGATCTTCGCGCGCACGTTCCCCTCCCGGTAGTTCGCCTGCGGGAATCGGAACGAGTACTCGGTCTCGGTCCGGTCGTAGGAGACGAAAAACTTCACCGGACGTACGAAGGGTATAGGCCCGCCGAAGGTGAAACTCGCCCGCACGTCGGGCAGCACCCCGTATTCGTGGAACACCTGGTCGTCCGGGTTGATGCCCGGAGCAAAACGCACCAGTCCTTCCGACTCGAGCCGCTTGAGCTCGTTGATCGAGTCCTCCGAGCGGTGACGCCACAGATACAGCGCGTACAGCTCGTTCGGGGAGCCCGCATGGGCGTCGCCTTGACCGAGCGAGGCCGCCACTTCATTCCAGCCCTCGAAGAAGTCGTTGCCCGTGAAGGCGCCCGAGGCCGGGTTGACAAACGGATCGACGATCGGCGAATCGAACGCGTACACGTTCGGCCCCCAGTGGCGCTGTGCCGGCGCGCTGTAGGACACGTTCGCCGAACCGCTGTACTGCTCGCCGCCCTCTTTCGTCACCACGCTGATCACGCCGGAGCGGACGTCGCCGTACTCGGCGCTGAAGCCGCCGGTGAGCACCTGGATCTCCTCGACCGCGTCGAGGTTGACCTTGAAGTAGGGCTGGTTCGTGAGCGCATCGCCCTGGGAGACGCCGTCGACCAGGAAGAGCGACTCTTCGAAGTTCGAGCCGCGGATCTCGGGGCGGTCTTCGTAGGCGCCCACCTCGTTGATGCCCACCTGGGCGGTGAGCACGTTGTTGACGTCCTGGTAGCGGCCGAACTGAATCTCGACCTCGTCGACCGTCCGCTGCGACGCCGATACGTCGCGCTGGATGACCGGCTGCTCGGCCGTGACGATCACCTCGTCGAGGCCGACCGTCGCTTCGGAGAGTGTAACGTTCAGGGTGGTCGTAAGACCTATGTTTACGTCGACGTTGTCGACGACTTTGGATGTATAACCGATGAAAGACACGCGGACCTGGTAGTTACCCGGGCGCACGTTGATAATGTCGTAATACCCATCGGCTGCGGTGACCGCGCCGATTGTGGTTCCTTCGATGACGACGTTCACACCGGGGAGTGCATCGCCGGTCGACTCGTCAGTGACCTGACCGGAGATTTTGCCGGTTTGACCTAAAGCCAGAGAAACGGGTACCACGAGGAACAGGGCTATTAAAAGCGCTTTCGCTGCTCTCATGAGTGGAGCCTCCTTTTTTGTAGCACAAGGACGAATAAAGCTGGGTGGTTAGCCTTATAAGGGGTTAACGTGACGTGTGCACCAAAATAAGAGCACGCCTAGCCTGGACATAGGCATTCTTCTTTCTTGGCACACACAACGAGTGATGGTATTGAAGAAAATGGTTATCAGTACCTTGTAATCCTACGAAACCCTGCCTCAATTATCAAGGAAATGGGTCTGCTATCCAATGGCTATTCGGTTAACCCTTGCTGAATAGTGTAAATCGGGCTTCGAACGAACACAGTGAAGGGGTGGATGGCATCATGAAAATTTCATTGCCATCACCCTCATACATCGTTTTCCGTAAAAAACCTGCCCAACCTCCATACTTATGCGACCTCAGCGACACGGATCACTCCGACGAATACTGACTCAGGCCCTGTTTATTGCGTTTATTGCGGCGTACATGAGCGCCTGTGACAGCCAATCGGATTCGCCGGGCGTTATTACCGACTTCGACGTAGACGTTCCGTCCGAATCGGCGTGCAGCCTCGACCCGGAATTTCTTCACTCCGTACTCGGCAAAGATGTGATACCGGCTCTTACCGATCCCCAACTGGTGCCGGCAAACGAAGCCGGTTATCTACAGGACGACGATCTCGTGATCGGTTTCGTGCAAGACAACCAGATCGTGGCGGTACCTCACAACATCATGTGGCATCACGAAATCGTCAACTTCGACCTGTTCAGCATACCCATCGCCGTTACGTATTGTCCGCTGACTGGTACGGCTATTCTGTTCGAACGCTCAGAAATAGGGGGGCAAGCGTTCGGCGTATCCGGTTTGTTGTACCGGAATAACCTGGTGATGTACGATCGTTCTACGAATGAGTCCCTCTGGCCGCAAATGTCCCGCTCTGCACGATGCGGGCCGTCCCATTCCGTCGACCTGAGGACACGTCCCGTGCTCGAGATGACCTGGGAAGCCTGGAAAACCCTGTATCCCACCACACGTGTGATTTCTTCCGATACGGGCTTCGACCGGGATTATACGGCCAACCCGTATGGCAACTATAATGAACCGAATAACGGCGCTCTTCTGTATGGGATGGATATCGACCGCCGGCGTCCACCGAAAGAACGAACCCTCGTGCTCCCTCACGGCAATGGAGGTCTCGCATTCCCCTTCGGCGCACTCGACGACGGCAATGCGCGACGGGTCGTACACGCCTCGTTCCGGGAACAGGACATCGTCGTATTCTATGCCAGCGCCATGCAGACGGCGATGGCATACCGGTTGAGCGGCGAGGATACGGATCACCGGTTTGAGGTCCGAAACGGCGCCTTTGTCGATCGAAATACGGGGTCTACGTGGCTCATCGATGGACGCTCTGTCGAAGGCGAACGCGCTGGAAGCCGGCTGCGCCCGATCAACGACGCCTACGTGTCATTCTGGTTTGCCTGGGCGGCTTTTCACCCGGAGACGGAGCTGTGGGAAGGATCCAGCGACAGGTAGGAAGAATCAGAAGGGTTAGTCTTCGCTTTCTTCGGAAGATGCACGCGAATGGTCTTCAATTCCTTCCAGGGCGAGCAAGTGTAAGCGTTCTTTCTTGAATGCCGGGTCGCCGAGGAGATCTTCTACTTCGCGCAGTTTCGGCAACGCATCGAGCCCGCTCAGCCCGAATTGATCCAGGAACCGTTCCGAGGTGCCGTAAAGCAGCGGCTTTCCGATGGCATCGCTGCGGCCGACGATGTCGATCAGCCCCAGCTCCAACAGCTTACGCAGCGCGTAGTCGCTGTCGACCCCCCTCACGAAGTCAATCTCGGGTTTGGTGGTCGGCTGGCTGTATGCTACGATGGACAGGGTCTCCATCAGGGTGCGTGAAAGTTTCTTTGGCTTGTTGTCTTTATAGATGGCATGAATGAACTTTGCGTATTGGGGATGGGTCGCCATCCGTATCCCGCCGCCCCAGGCTTTTATCCGAAAACTACGCCCCTGCGCTTTGTACTCTTCGTTGAGCAGCTCAACCACGGCCTGAACCTCGCTCTCGGTCGGCATCTTGACGCCATGCACTTCGGAATACAGCCGTGCAATTTTCTTCAACGGAATGGGCTCTTCTACAGAAAACGCCAGGCATTCGACCACGCCCTTCAACGTCACTTCGTCTTGAGGCGCCTCGTCGAATTCAGACACCCCCTCTTCCTCTCGTTCGGGGGATTCTTCTTCGCGTTCTACGAATTCCTCGTCCGCTTCGGGTTGAACAGGATCCGGCGATGGCATCACAGGTACGTCTTCTTGTTCTCGAGGCTGTGTCATAACATATTCATTTTCACGGGCAAGATCTTGTTCCTGTACAGCCGGAACTTCTTCATCGGACCCAACTTCTTCGCCGACAGGCTTTGCATTCCCCGGCTCTTCCTCCTCGGGCACGGGTGAAGCCCCCGAGATCCGATGAGGAGGTTGCCGTTTGTGTTCGTCCCCTCCAGTTCCTTCGCGGGACGAACGGTCATTTTGCAATATCGATGATATCGTGTCGAGCGCCCGTTCCTGATTCAACTCTTCATCCTTTAAAACATGAGAAGCGTCCTGCTTCTCCCGGGTCTCCGTGGTACGGGAGGGGGAGCGTACAGACGACCGATCAACCTTCTGCTCCTCCTGAGTCTCACCCTTCGGGCGTTCCGATTTTTGGGATGCGGGAGGCTCAGCGGTTCGTGCGGGCCCGGACTTGGTCGGTCGATCCTTTACAGATTCGTCGGGCTTCTCGACACGAGAAGAAGGCGCCTTCTGGGGAGCCGCCGGCCGCCGGTCCGACCGGGCCACGACGCCGTCTTGTTTGACTTCGGGTTCCTTGACTTCAGGTTCCCTGGCTTCGGGGTCTCTGACTCCAGGCCGCGTTTGAGGCTCATCCACCTGTTCGAGCGACGCTCCATCCCCGGATATGGGGAGTTCCTTTTCCGCCGGAGATTCCTCTTTCTTATCGGCATCGCGCGATCCGATACCGGGTCCGCCAGGATCATCGAGAGCAAAGTTGGTGCTCTTCTCGAGCTTGCCGATCAGTGAATACAATTTTTTTCTCTCCTCTTCTATCGACCGGGCTCTCAGCTCCTCGATGGTTTCACGAGGCCGGCCCGGAGTGGACTCCTCCCGGGTGTCTGTCTTTGAGTCTGCCTTTGAATCTGTCGACCGGGACCCTGTCGAGGTCTCTTTCTGCTCAGGCTCGTCAGCTAAGGCTGAATTATACGGTTCTGCCGGCTTCGATTCTTCATCCTCGCCGGAAACGGGAGGCACCTCCGGGTACCTTTCCGTTTTTGCCTTATCTTCTACCGTATCCGTCCTGTTTTGCTTATTATCCCCGTCCAGTCTGATCTGAAGAAGTAGCTCGGAAAGCGAATCGGTATCCTTTTCCCGGGGATCCGACTCAACGTCATCCCGGGCGGTCGTCGGAGAAGCAGATTCAGGTTCTGCAAGGTCCGGCGTTGAACTCTCTGCCGATGAGGATTTCTCCCCCGCCTCTTCATTCCGCGGTTCGTTCATTCCTGCAATTTGCGTGTTGATATTGTCTAACGCTCTGAGCAGATTTTCATTAACCTCGTCGTCGTCCTCTTCTTTTGCGACGCCGGATGGATCTCCCGTTTCGCGAGATTCCTTGAGGACAGACCTCCGTTCTTCCGAGTCGAAAATATTCCACCTCGGGTTGTTATCGGTCGGCTCATCGTCCGAGTTGTCCTCTTGGTCTTGATTCGAGCGGTTATCGACGGGCAATACGAGCCAGGAATCGTCAGCGAAGGTGCTGGGCGGATCTGTGGGCCCGTCCTCACGACGGTCCGTGTCGTCCGTAATCTCAATCTGTTTCTCGTCAGGGCCCTCGAGCCGGCGAAATTCTCGATCCATCTCTTCGGTGTCGGTATCTCTCATAGAAGCCTCCAGGCGATTCAAGGATGAAACGATGAACGATTCATAGTCTTCTCCTTCTTCCGGCCTGTCTTTCAGGTCTTTTATACTGTCACTCCGTTCATCAACAGCCGAACTGAATGCATGAAACGTGCCGGATGCAGCGTTAAATTGTTCGTACGAATCGATAACCTGCTCTCTGAAATTCTGTAGACGGGCTCTGAGCTCGTAGGAGTCTATCGACGAGCGCCCCTTCTCGTGGAAATTGTTCAGATGATTCTGGAGTTCGCCCGGCAATACAATCTTTTCGGTCTCCATGCGGATGCCACGCCGCTGAAGCGCTGCTACGATCTGTAGCTTATATTCTTCCACGAACGGCAAATCCGCAGGGACTGCCGCTTCAGGGCTCATTGTAGGTTCTTCCTGCTCGTCCTGGGAAGGAGGTTGGAATTCATCAGGTTCCAAGAATTGGACAAATTCATCCGCATCCGGTACGTCGAGATCAGACGAAGCGTCGTGATCAGGCCGGGCGTCGGGAGAATCGTCGCGGGGTTTGTCGTCCTCCGGGAGGTCTTCGAGTGTAATTTGCTCTACGATGTCTTCGATCTCAACCGCCTCGGCTTCGCCATTGAGAAAAGAGGACAGATAATCCTCAGGCTCCTGCCATTGGTACTCGCGTCTGGCCGGCGACCAGGAGAAGGTCGTTGCTACCTTCACCCACTCTATGTCCTTATCATTAAACGCGAAGTTGCGAGTCCGCTTCTTCAAGCGATCCCGAAACCCGCCAAAATAACGTGCCATGATGACCTGGTTTACTCACTCGTAATGTAGACGCATAGGCTCGACGTAACGGGCTATGCGGTGCTGGTTCGGAGAGCGACGGGGGGACGGGGATGGATCGCGCTGTGTTTCAGGGTGCATCTCAGGCGATCCCCATGGAGCCGTTCGAATACCGGTCGGATAGCTCCGAGTAGTCAAACTTCCTTTCCAGGAAGAAATCTTCCTCATCTGGATCCACCATAAGCTCGACATGTCCTTGTTGTGCCATCTCGAGCAGAACGAGAAAAGTCACGATCACAAAGTGTTTGGGGCGATTCCGTATCAACGCCGCGAACGAGATTCGCTCCTGTGTTGCCAGGTGATCGAAGATATATTGCCGTTGCGTCTCAACACTGTATTGATTCCTGTGTATGGGTAGAACCGGCGTCTCCGGCACCTCAGTCAGCACGCGCTGAAGGGCCGTGATCAGGCTGAAAACCGACACCTGCAGCTGGATGCCCTGCCGGCCCATGATTTCTTCTTTTTCCTGCTCCGGGAAATTGCGGTTGTAGTAGTCCAACCGCTTTTCGTGTCTCGAGTTCAGGGTCTGGGCCGCTTCCTTGTATTTCATGTAGGTCAGGAGGCGATTGACCAGTTCGCGCCGCGGATCGATAGGATCCCCTTCGTCATCGATCTCCTCAGCAGGCAGCAACATTCGCGCCTTTATGTTGATCAGTTGGGCGGACATATATATGAAATCGCCGATGCTATCCAGATCGATCTGTTCTAAGACCCTGACGTAGTCGAGGTATTCATTCGTGATTTTCGAGATCGGAATGTCGTAAATGTCTAATTCATCGCGCTGGATGAAGAACAATAACAGATCCAGGGGCCCCTCGAAATCTTGGACTTGAACGCGATACATAGCTCTTGCTTACTACCTGGTTCTTGCTTTACCTGGTACTTCTTGAGGTACCCACCGGGTAAAAAAGAATGGTCTGCGATGTGGAATAATACAATAATACGACTTAAGCACAATCAAACAAAGTTTGACGGGCAATCGTCCCCAGATCCCCTCGATCCATACTGAATCAAGTTCAGCACATGGTTCAGGACATGGTTCAGGACATAGTCGAGTGCAGGCTCTCGACTACGCTCGGGATACGCGCTGCCGATGTGCTGCCTTGCCCTCAAAAAATAGTTGATCGCACTTAATCTGTTTAGTCTGGCTATTTTCTGGTTTGCCTGGCTTTCTTTAAACCCAGTGGTTTATAACTCGTCACGACGAGGCCGGTATGCGTGATTTGAACCATTGCCTCGTTTTGTCGAGCCCTTCGAGGAGGTTGACCCGTGGGGACCACCCCAGAGCAGCCTGGATACGGGTCACAGCCAGCACGCTGCGTTGCTGCTCGCCCTCTCTTCGAGCGCCGTAAGTCGGCTCCACAGAGACCCCGATAACGCGCCGAAGCGAGTCGAACAGGGTGTTGACGCTGGTTTCAAGGCCGGTGCCTACGTTATACGTACCTGCCTGACTCGAATGAAGTGCCTGCATATTCGCCTCAACCACGTCGTCAACGTACACGTAATCGCGAGATTGGGTACCGTCACCGTAGATGATCGGGGCCTGGCCATTCAACATCTGCCGTGTAAAAATTGCCACGACACCCGCCTCCCCTCCGGATCTTTGCCCCGGTCCATACACGTTGGCATACCTGAGGATAACGGGAAGGATCTTGTACGTTTTCCAGTAGAACAACAAATACTTCTCGGTAATCAGTTTCGTGATGCCATATGGAGATAACGGACGGAGCGGATGCGTCTCGTCCTGGGGCGTGTATTCCGGCTCCCCGTATATAGCCCCTCCGGTAGAAGAAAAGATGACTTGTTGAAGCCCGTTCTTTCTGCCGGCTTCGATCAGATTCAAAAATCCGAGAACATTTACATCCGCATCGAAAAAAGGGTCTTCCACGGATTTTCGCACGTCCATTTGCGCCGCTAGATGGATCATAACGGGAAATCGTTCCCTGGCAAACAAGGCCTCGACGGTGTCGTCACGGATATCCATCACGTGCAACACGGCTTCAGCGGGAACGTTTTCGGCCTGCCCTCCCGAGAGATTGTCGACGACATGAACGGTGTGTCCCTCTTCGAGCAACCGCCGAACTACATGGGAGCCGATAAATCCGGCCCCGCCCGTTACGAGGATGTTCATGATCGACCTTCTTCAGGAAGAAAAACGATTCTTGAAAAATGATCCTGGACCAGCAGCTCCCGGGCGATGTCCAGGATCTGTTCGGCGGTGACCTGTTCAACCTTCTCGATGATCTCATCGAGGGTAAAATATCGCTCGAAAAATAGCTCCTGCCTCGCGATACGCATCATCCGGTTGCTCATGCTCTCCAGGCCTAACATGAGCGATCCCTTCACCTGGCTTTTGGCCTGTGCGAGCATACGGGTGCCGACGGGCTTTTGCGCGAGTTTGTCAAATTCTCGACGAATGAGTTTCTCGGCGTGTTTGATCTTCGAAGGATCCATCCCCATGTAGACCCCGAAATCACCCGTATCCGAATGGAGGTTCAAGAAAGAGTATATGCTGTAACAATACCCGTATTTCTCGCGGATATTTTGATTGAGCCGGCTCGACATGCCGCCCCCCAGAATGGTGTTGAGCACGGAGAGCGCAAACCGGCGCCTGTCATGCATGCCGTATGCCCGTGTACCCAGAACAAAATGCGCTTGCTGTATCGAACGGGTTTCGATGATCGCATCGGGCTGATACCCATTGATAGAGAACGATCGGGGCTCCCCCCGCTCTCTAGATATCTGGGCAAATGCCTTCTCGACGAGCTTTACGGCGCGGTTGTGATTGACGTGTCCGGCGACAGAGATCACCGTGCGCTCAGGCACGTAGTGCGTATCGACATAATCGATGAGCTGTTCTCTCGTGAACGACTGGATCGTCTCCGGATACCCGATGACCGGCCGCCCCAGATTGTGATTCTTGTATATGACGGATTCAAAACGATCGAATATCAAGTCGTCCGGTACGTCCTCGTACATCTTGATTTCTTCCAGCACCACGTCTTTTTCCTTATCCAGCTCCTTTTCCGGGAATGTAGGCTGGTAGATCAGGTCACACAGGACGTCGAGCGCGCGAGCCAGGTGTTCGTCGAGGGATCGAGCGAAGTAACAGGTGTATTCCTTGCTGGTAAACGCGTTCAGATACCCGCCGACCGATTCCAGGCTTTTCGCGATTTGACGCATCCGCCGTTTCTGCGTCCCCTTGAACACCATGTGCTCGATGAAGTGGCTGATGCCCGACTGCTCGGCCCGTTCGTCGCGGCTTCCGGTAAAGACCCACAGCCCAACAGATACGGACCGTACCGAGGGTATGGTCTCCGTGATGACGCGGAGTCCATTCGGCAGCGTAGTCTTCCGGAAACTATGCTGTGCGGGGTTTTCTTTGGCGGGATGACTTAATCGGCTGGACATGGCTTTCCTGCTCAACGGTCGGTGTACCGAGCCGGCGTGAGAAAAAAATCAATCAGGGGGGGTGCGTCGAACGAATTCGCCGGGCCTACCGTCTGTTCCGTCCTCCGCCTCCCGACCGACGGCCTCCACCTCCTCGACTTCTATTCCCCCCGCGTGAACGCCCTGAGTCGCTGTAGTCCCGGTCGCGCTGGCGCCCACGCTCATCTTCCTGGCCGTTTTCAGGCTTGGGCAGGAAGGGTTTCCGGCTCAAACGTAGCTTTCCATCGTCTCGGACTTCGATCAGTTTGACGCGCAGTTTATCGCCGACCTGGACGTAATCTTCGATATTTTCCACGTATCCGTGATCCACTTCGGACACGTGCAGCAATCCTTCACGGCCGGGCATGATTTCGATAATGGCGCCGAAGCTCTGTACCCCTTTTACCGTTCCTTCGTATTCTTCGCCTTCTTCGGGGACCGCCACGATGCCTTTGATCATTTGCACGGCGGCCACTGCGTCGTCCTGATTGGTGGCTGCAATTGTGACGAAGCCCTTGTTATCACGTTCCTCGATTTCGATGATCGTGTTGGTATCTTTCTGGATCGACTGGATAATCTTACCACCGGGGCCGATCACGGCTCCGATAAAGTCGGAGTCGATCGTGATCTGCGTCAGTCTCGGTGCATACGGCGAGAGCTGCTCGCGCGGTTCGGCCAGGGCCTCCTTCATCTTCTCCAGTATAAAGAGGCGCCCCAGTCGCGCCTGTTCGAGAGCACGGGCCAGTACTTCTTTGGACAGGCCCGACACTTTGATATCCATCTGGCAGGCTGTGATGCCATCGGTGGTCCCCGTCACTTTGAAGTCCATGTCACCGAGGTGATCTTCCGTTCCAAGAATATCCGTCAGGATGGCGGTCCGGTTTCCATCGGTGATCAACCCCATCGCGACGCCGGCAACGAGTTTCTTGACGGGAACGCCGGCATCCATCATGGCGAGCATGCCCGAACATACGGACGCCATAGAGGACGACCCATTGGATTCGAGTACGTCGGCATTAATGCGGATGGTATACGGAAACGCTTCGTCATCCGGGATCACGCGCATCAACGCACGTTCGGCCAGATAGCCATGTCCGATCTCGCGCCGGCTCGCCCCTCTGAGAAACTTAGCTTCTCCGGTACAGAACGGCGGGAAGTTGTAATGCAGAAAGAACCGACGGTCTGTCGTTTCAAACACCTGGTCGACGGCCTGTGCGTCTTTGCGGGTGCCGAGGGTGACCGAGGCCAGCACCTGCGTCTCCCCGCGTGTAAATATCGCTGAGCCGTGAACGCGAGGCAGGTATCCTACCTCTGCCCAGATATCGCGCACGTCCGTCGTGCCGCGCCCATCGATGCGACGGCCATCGGACAGAATCATCTCCCGCATCAGGTTGCTTTCCACAGCACCGACCGCATCCTTGATCTGCGCTTCCGTATACCCCTCTTCGGTCTCCTCGGAACGACCTTCTCCCGTCTCGGGGTCGACTTCACCGAGCAAACGATCGAGCACATGCTCTTTCATCGCGTCGATGCCTTCGTAGAAGGTCTCTTTCTGATACGGTTTGGCGAGATGGTCAGCCATCTGGGAGCCGACAAGGTCCTGTACGACGGTAATCAGGTTCTCTGGAACCACCACGGGCTCAAACTCGATCGGGGTGACCGCATTGAACTTCTCAATGAGTTCGTGCTGGCCCCGGCAGATCGCCTTGATCGCTTCGTGGGCGAGTTCGAGCGCTTCGAGCATTTCTTCTTCGGTGACTTCCAGCATCTCCCCCTCAACCATCACGATCGAATCCTCTTTGCCGGCTATCACGAGGTTGAAATCGCTTTCGGGAATTTCTTGAAGCGTGGGGTTGATCACAAATTGCCCGTCAACGCGACCTACACGGACGCTTGCCGTCGGCCCCTGGAAGGGAGCGCCCGCACACATCAAGGCGGCCGATGCCGCGACCCCGGCCAGTACGTCCGCATCGTTCTCGTCATCGGCCGAAAGCACGTAGGCGATGATCTGCACCTCGTTCAGGAATCCCTCGCCAAACAGGGGGCGCAGCGTTCTATCGATGAGCCGAGACGTCAGCACCTCTTTATCGTTCGAGCGGCCCTCCCGCTTGATGAACCCTCCGGGGATTTTACCTCCGGAAGAGAATTTCTCCCGGTATTCTACCGTGAGCGGGAAAAAACTTTGGTCGGGTCGAGTTTCTTTCGCGAGGACGGCTGTTGCCAGGACCATCGTATCCCCAAGCCGGGCAACCACGGCCCCATCTGCTTGCTTGGCCAGCCGGCCTGTTTCCAAATGAATGGAACGGCCCGGTGTAAACTCGAATTCATGTAGCGTCGCTTTTGACATAAGTTTTCAAATAATCGTTTTCATCATCATCGCAATCCTGTGGTCATTGTGCACACCTGTTCCGCCAGAGAATGCTCCACAGGATCGTTTCATCAGTACAGATAGGCCTCTTCGTCGGAATCGCGTAGAATGCATGAGGCTGTTTTCCACATAAGCCGCCTGAAAGATATCGGTGCTTACTTACGTATACCGAGTTCGTTGATAACATTTCGGTATCGCTCGATGTCCTTCTCGATCAAGTAGTTGAGCAAGCGGCGACGCTTACCGACCAGTTTGATGAGCCCACGTCGGGTCGAGTGGTCTTTAGGATGCTTCTGTAAATGCCCTGTAAGTTCGGAAATCCTCTTCGAGAAAATGGCGATCTGTACTTCGGCAGTACCGGTATCCTTCTCCCCTTTCCCGAACTTCTGAATAAGTTCTTTCTTTTCTTCTTGTGATATCATTAAAGCTCCTCTTTAGATTTTTCCATGCTAAAGAAGATGAATGAGGTCATGTATGAACTACACACGCTCAAGTCACCGACTCAAGTTCTGCAATACAACGCCTCTTGTCTTCTGAAAGTTGCTGCCTGAGCGCCTCAACCGAACTAAATTTTTTCTCGTCGCGTATTCGTCGGATGAATTCGACCCTGATGGACCGGCCATACAGATCTCCGCTGAAGTCGAACAGGTGCACTTCGATGCGGGTATCCGCTCCATTGAAGGTAGGCCGTCGTCCGATATTGAGCATCCCGTTAAAACGCCGCTCATCCGGCTGCGTCGTCACCTGTACGGCATAAACGCCGCATAAAGGAGTGACCTTTCCGGGGTGATCCACTTCGATGTTCGCCGTGGGAAAGCCAAGGCCGGCCCCCCGACCGTCCCCCCGGACGACTCGCCCGGCCAGAGAATACCACCGGCCCAACAGTTTGCTCGCCTGGATCATATCGCCTTTTTCTCTGATCACGTGTCGAATACGCGTGGACGAGATGACGTCTTGTTCCAGCAACTGAACCGGGATCACGTCAACGGAAAAACCATGGTCCCGGCCAAGTTGTACCAGCAATTCGCGGTCGCCTTCACGGCCTTTTCCAAAGCCGTGATCGTGGCCGATGACGATCTCTCGGAGTCCGATACGCCCGACCAGGATCTCCGTGACGAATTCCTCGGCGCTCGTTTCCGCAAACACGTCGGTGAAGGGGATGACGATGAAGCGGTCCAGTCCCAGCGCTTCCATGACCTGGGCCCGCTCTGCTACCGTACTGAGCAATGGAACCGGTTCATGACTGACAACCTGGCGCGGGTGAGGATCAAACGAGACGGCTGCACTCAGCGCCTGTTGGTCGCGAGCGCGATTGACGAGATATTTGATGATTGACTGATGCCCCAGATGAACGCCGTCAAACGTGCCTACGGTAACCAGGGTCTGGTCGTTCTTACTGATCTGGTTCCAACCAATCTCTCGCTTCATTCAACCGTCAGGCGTTCGTTTTTGGGGTAAATGCCTCGCTGAGTGCGGGGAGCGTCCAGGCATCTCGAACAAGAAAAGGACCAATGGCTGTCCTGCGCAGCCCCGTTAAGTGCCCGCCTACTCCGAGCAGATTGCCCAGATCGTGAGCGATGCTGCGGATGTACGTCCCTTTGGAGCAGGAAATGATAAACGATACGTCAGGTCCTGAAATCGAAGATATGTCGAAGCTGTAGATGGTCACCCGCCTTCTTTTCCGTTCGACTTCTTCGCCACGCCTCGCTTTTTTGTAGAGGCGCTCACCGCCCACTTTGAGCGCAGAATACATGGGCGGGACCTGTTCGATCTCACCGACAAACGTGCCAGCTGCCTCAACGATCTGGCGATCGGTGACGTCGTTAGCGGGTACGCGCCTGGAGACAGCGGTTTCTGCGTCGTACGACGGCGTCGTTTCTCCAAGACGGATGGTGCCGGTGTACTCTTTGGTCAGTTGCATGTACCGTTCCATCTGCCGGGTGGCCAAACGGCCTACCAGGCAGATCAACAGCCCTGTCGCCATCGGATCGAGGGTGCCGGCGTGACCGATCTTGCGCACCTGCAATATGCGGCGCAGTTTCTTCACCACGTCGAAAGAAGTCCACCCCTTCTCTTTGTCGATGGGCAACACTGCATGGGAAAGGTCGAGGGGTACGTTGGAGAACGTATAGACGTTGTCGAAATCGGCTGGCTGTGGATCTAATCCCATGTAGTGTTCAACCCCATGTACTATGGAACCCATGTAGCGTGATGCCCAGCTATCTATTCGTCATCCGCTCCCCGGCGTGCTCGTTCGGCGCGAATGCGTTCGAAGAGATCTTCCATTTTGCTCGCTTCGAATTGCGACTCATCCAGGAAGAATTTGATTTCGGGGACCGTTCGAAGCTGATGCCTGATGCGTGAAGCCAGCGCCGTACGCACCCTGGACGTCAACCCTGCCAGGTGATTGAAGGTGGCTTTCCGTTGTTCCGGGGTGCTCCCGAGAACGCTGACATACAGGTAGGCGATGGATAAATCCTTCGTAATTCGAGCGCCGGTTACCGTCACCAGCGGTTGCAACTGCTCGCTGAATTCCGTGCCGAGTAGTTCGGCGACTTCTCGCTGGATAAGTTTCGCAACCCTTTCAGTTCGGATACTCACGGTCTCTTCTCTTGATTGAGCAGGTGAAGGAATTAGAAACGAAAACGCTCCTTCGTCAAACTTCGAGCTTGCGTTTCGTTTCCACGATCTCATACGCCTCGAAAATGTCACCGACTTTGATGTCATTGTAATTCTCCATACCTATACCGCACTCGTACCCGTTGACGACCTCTTTAGCATCGTCCTTAAATCGTTTCAATGAGCTGATCCCGCCGTCATAAACCACGATCCCCTCCCGAATGAGGCGTATGCGATCGTTTCTCCGGATACGCCCTTCGGTGACGTAGCAGCCGGCAACCGTACCCACCTTGGGCACTTTGAACGTCTCTCTCACTTCCGCTTCGCCGACAATCCGCTCGGACTCTTCGGGGGACAGGAGCCCTTCGAGGGCGTCTCTGACGTCTTCGATCGCATCGTAAATGATGGAATAGGTGCGAATGTCGATCTCTTCTCGCTCAGCTACCCCTCTGGCCCCCGAAGTCGGTCGCACAGAAAATCCGATAATAACGGCATCGGAGGCGGAAGCGAGCATGACGTCGCTCTCGGTGATGGCGCCTACGCCGCTGTGGATGATATTCACGGCTACTTCTTCGGTGGATAGCTTCAGCAACGAGTCCGAGAGGGCTTCCACCGACCCGCCGACATCGGCCTTGACGATGAGATTGAGCTCCTGGAAGTCTCCCAGGGCGAGGCGTCGTCCGATTTCATCCAGCGTAATATGTTTGCGCTGGCGCAGGGACTGCTCACGGTAGATCTGCTGGCGCTTCTGGGCGATTTCGCGGGCTTCGCGTTCTTCGTCCATCACGATGAATTGATCTCCGACTTCCGGAGCTCCGTCGAAACCCAGCACCAGCGCGGGGAGCGCCGGCCCTATTTCGTCAACCCGATGATCCCGCTCGTCGAACATGGCGCGGACGCGACCGCTGTAGATGCCTGCGACAAACGTATCGCCGACGACCAGGGAGCCATTCTGGACCAGGATGGTAGCTACGGTCCCGCGTCCTTTGTCAAGCCGGCTCTCGATGACAACTCCGTTCGCATTACGATCCGGGTTGGCCTTCAATTCGAGCAGGTCCGATTCGAGAAGCACTTTTTCGAGCAGCTCGGGGATGTTTTCTCCCGTTTTCGCGGAAACCAACGAACACTGGACGTTGCCCCCATATTGCTCGACGAGAACGCCGTGGTCAGCCAGCTCCTGCATCACACGCTGGGCATTGGCATCGGGCTTGTCGATCTTGTTGATCGCAACGACGATGGGCACGTTAGCGGCCTTTGCGTGGTTGATCGCCTCGATCGTCTGAGGCATCACGGAGTCATCTGCAGCGACGACGAGGATCACGATATCCGTAACCTGCGCGCCCCTGGCTCGCATCGCCGTAAACGCCTCGTGACCCGGTGTGTCCAGGAAGGTGATTTTCTTCTCATCGGGCAGCTCGACGTGATACGCTCCGATGTGCTGCGTAATGCCGCCGGCTTCGCCGGCAACTACATTGGCGCTCCGGAGATAGTCCAGCAATGACGTTTTTCCGTGATCGACGTGCCCCATCACAGTGACCACGGGAGCTCTCGGCTCGAGATCTTCGGGGTCGTCGTCCTCGATCTCGATATCGTCCGTTCCGAACTCGGTGATAAACTCGACTTCGAAGTTGTACTCGTCGCCGACAAAGCTGATGGTGTCGGCATCGAGGCGCTGGTTGATCGATACCATCATGCCTGATTCGAACAGCAGGCTGATGATCTCGTTGACCGGCACGTCCATGAGATTGGCCAATTCGCCGGTTGCGATAAATTCGGTTACACGGAGGGTCCGTGCTTCCTCTTCGGCCACCTCCATATCGCGCTGCCGCTGAGCAGCCACTTCGTCGCGCCGGCGTCGACGCCGGCGCTGGCGGGTTCGACTCGAACCTTGCTCCAGCGTCCGGAGCGTTTCCTGATACGCCTGGTCGACTTCGGCCTGATCCACCGAAGGTCCTTTTTTCTTCTTCCGTTTCTTCTGCGAGGTTTCCTTCTCTTTCCGACCGCTGGCGTCCCGGTCTTTGCTTTTCTTGTCCGTGGACTTCTTGCCGCTCGCTTCTTCTGTATCCTTGGCGTTATCGCTGCTCTCGGCGTCGGCATCTTTTTTCTTCTTCCGCTTTCTCTTCCTCTTCTTCTTGGGTGACGTATCCTCGATCGCACCCAGATCGATTTTGCCGATTACGGTGGTTCCTGAAAGTTTGTATCTTCCGGCCGATACGACGTTCTCATCGTCTTCATCGTCTTCATCGCCGTCGAGCTCGTCCCCCGTGGCATCGACGTCTTCTTCGGCGTCTTCGTCTTCGTCTTCGTCGGTCTCTGCATCAGCTTCTTCAGCGCCAGCTGCCTCTTTTTCATCAGCCTCTTCAGCTACCGGAGCGGGATCCGGCTCCTCTTCGGGTGCACTCTCTTTCGACGCTTCGACAGCGGCTGCCTGGGATTCTTCGTCCGCTTCGTCGGCTGTTTCCGAAACAACCTCGGCAGGGGCACTTTCCGTTTCAGCGACCTCCGCCTCGACTGTATCCGGCTCTTCGGCGGGCGGCTGTTCTACCTCGACGCTGCCTTCGTCTGTTTTCGACCTTTTGCCAGACGCTTTCCTGGCAGCCGTTTCCGAGTCGGACTCAATGCGTTCACTGGATTTTGCCGGCGCTGGCTCCGCTTCTTCCGGCTCTTCCTGTATTTCTGCGGTCTCTTCAGCCTCCTCTTCGCCTGCCGGCGCTTCCGTTTCTTCCTGCTGGGCCGCCGGCGCTTCGTCGGGCTCCTGGACCAGTTCAGCGGTTTCTTCCGAGGTGTCCTCGACAGGCAGGGCCGCCTCGGTCGCGGTCTCTGCGGAGACGACTTCGTCCGCGTCGGCTTCTGAAACGTCGGCACGCGCGTCCGTTGTCGCTTCGACCGGCGCAACCTCCTCGGTTGCCTCAGCGGGGGTGTCGTCTGCAGCCGGAGCTTCTGCAGGGGCTTCTGTCGGGGATTCTTTCCCGTCGTCTACCGTCGGTACAGCAATCTCCTCGGTATCGGTTACCGATCCGTCGCCAGCATCTGCCACATCGACATCGGTTTCACGGGCAGCTCTTTTCTCTTTCACCCGAGACGCGATCGCTCCATCGGAAGCGAACGCCTCGTACAGCGAGTTATAGGCGTCCTCATCCTTAATGGATGCATTGAGCCCTTTACCCGTCAGGGCTTCGGCAAATCCCTCGTCTTCCAGATGCTGCAAGACCGTTTCTTCAGAAACGTTGAGCTCCCGAAGGATTTTGAATAATCTTACTTTCTTAAAGGTCGTCTTTTGCGCCATGTAGTACCGTTTGGCCGTAAGCGTATATAAAAGGGTTAGCTATGATTCATTCTCTTCCTCTTCTTCTTCGAACTCTGCCTTGATAATCGACACAACGCGCTTCGCCGTCTCCATGTCGAGCCCGGAGCGGCGAACCAGTTCATCGATAGACAATTCGAGCACCACGCGGGCCGTATCGCAACCGATATCCTGTAGCTTCTTCAGGGTTTCCTCATCGAGTTCATCGGCAAATTCACCGATTTCGATGTCCTCTTCATCGTCCGAAATTTCCCGGTAGATGTCAATCTCATACCCCGTTAACGCAGAGGCGAGCCGAATGTTGATCCCGCCCCGGCCGATGGCCTGACTCACTTCGTCAGCACGTACAACTACTTTGGCCCGTGGTGGATCCAACTGATCGTTGACCGTGACAGCCACCGGCTTCGCCGGCGACAACGCTCGCTTGATCAATTCGTGCGGATCGTCGGTCCATTCCAATACGTCGATGTTTTCGTTGCCCAGTTCGCGAACCACGGCGTGGATGCGTACCCCTTTCATGCCCACACAGGCGCCGACAGGGTCAATCCGTTCGTCGTGACTCAAAACAGCTACTTTGGCGCGGTCCCCCGGCTCCCGGACGATCTTTTTGATCTCCACGATGCCATCGTAGATTTCAGGTACTTCGAGTTCGAAAAGGCGCTCCATGAAAACCGGAGCGGCCCGGCTGATGATCACCTGCGGGTTGCTTCCGGCGTCCCGCCGGACGTCCCTCACAATGGCCCGGAGCATATCTCCCTTTCGATAGCGATCTTTGTAGATCTGCTCGTCTTTGGGGAGCAACAACTCCACTTTATTGTGAATGACCAGCACTTCTCGGCGTCGAATCTGATAAATTTCACCTACAACAATTTCGCCAATTAACTCCGCATACGTCTTGTGGATGTTGTCTTTTTCGATATCGCGAATCCGTTGACTGAACGTCTGGCGTGCTGTCATGACGGCACGCCGGCCGAATTCCGAGATATCGATCTCGCTGGCGACCTCGTCGCCGACGTCGAAGTCTTCGTCGACCCCGGTCGCGTCTCCCAGTTCGATCTGCGTCACGGGATCTTCCAGATCGAGGTTGTCGACCACTTCTCTGATGTGGAGCACCTGGATGTCTCCGTGATCCGGATTGAAGATGATCTCGAAGGCCTCGTCAGACCCATACCGCTTACGAATCATTGCGCGGAATACGTCCTCCACAATGATCTGTAGCGTGTCGCGTTCAATACCTTTCTCGCGAGCAATTTCTGCAAACGAAGAAACCAGATTCGTGCTTTGCATTGCTTTCAGCTAACTATGTCTGTTAAGACGTGAACGAAATTGTTCGCCGAGGAACCGCAGCCGGGGCGGTCACCAGGGAAGAACCACTTTAGATTCAACAATATCCTCCAACATGATTTCTAACGTACTCCCGTCGGAACGGGACAGTTCGATGGCCTCGTCGCTAACAGCGGTTAGCGCTCCTTGGGCTTTTTTCACCTCCTCGCTCCGGCTGTAGGTGACCCGCAATATGCGGCCCACATTTTTTTTATATTGCCTCACTTCTTTGAGCGGACGATCTACACCTGGAGACGAGACGTTCAGGTTATACCGACCGTCGATGACGTCGCCGGTATCGAGAAGAAAACCGATTTCTCGGCTGAGATCCGCGAGTGTCTTGACATCGAGGTTGTCATCACTATCCACGAATATCTCCACCACCCGTGATCCCCGATTGCCTCGTATCTGTACTTCTACAAGAAACAGCGCCGGGTCGGTCAAGACGTCTTCCACGACCTGGCGTACTTTCTCTTCGAGGGTTTGTGGTATGTCCGTTGAATAACTCATTATCTATAAAAAAAGCCCGTACCTGTCAGGACGGGCGCTTCTAGCGCGTACACATCATCAACAAAAAAAGGGGGCCTAAAGCCTCCTTCGATCCAGTGCTCGCAAGTACCTAATCATACCAGCCTGACTCCACAAGCGCTCCGGCTGCCTACAAACGTTACGAGGCCTTATTGGTTCCACGAAGCGGGCGCTTTAATGCGTCGAGGAGCCGTAGCCCCAGGCGCTCATTGCAGGATGCCTTTGCGGCAGGCGTCTCCAATAGGCCCGTTTACATCAAACCAGGGTAGCTCTTCGTTCCGCCTCAACCCGTTCTCTGTAATCGAGCGTGAAGTGCAACCCCCGGCTTTCCCGGCGCATCTGTGCGGAACGGATGATCAGGTAAGCCACTGCGATCATGTTTCGTAGTTCGCACAACCCGGCGGAGACCAGAGAACGTCTGTAGAAGTCCTCCGTCTCCTCGTACAGAAGATGCGTTCGACGAAACGCACGATCCAGGCGCAGGCTCGATCGCACGATGCCGACGTAGTTCCACATCACGCGCCGCAGTTCCTCTCTGTTGTGAGATATCATCACCCACTCCTGAGGTCGAGCGGTGCCACTGGCGTCCCAGTCGGGGATATCTTCTTTCCAGCCGACGTGCCGAATGTAATCGGCCGCGTCCTTTTCGGCGCGATGGCTGAACACGAGTGCTTCCAGCAAAGAATTGCTCGCCAGCCGGTTGGCGCCATGCAAACCGGTACACGCGACCTCCCCCGAAGCGTATAACCCCGTGATAGAGGTTCGTCCGAATTCGTCCGTGAGTACCCCCCCGCACTGGTAGTGCGCGGCCGGCACGACGGGTATCGGTTGGGCGGTGATGTCTATCCCAAAATGAAGGCAGGTATTGTATATCGTCGGGAAGTGGGTGGTTACTTGCTCCACATTCAGATGTGAGACATCGAGGTAGACGTAGTCTTCGCCTCGTTGTTTTAGCTGGTCGTCGATGGCCCGGGCGACGATATCGCGGGGAGCCAGTTCGCCTCGTTCGTCATAGCTGAGCATGAAGCGATCTCCGGACTGATTGAGCAATATGCCCCCCTCCCCTCGTACGGCTTCTGAAATCAGGAATGAATCGGCATCGGGATGATACAAACTCGTCGGATGGAACTGTACGAATTCCATGTTCGAGATGCGCGCTTTGGCCCGGTAGGCCATGGCCACGCCGTCGCCGGTTGCTATAGGCGGATTCGTCGAATGTAAATACACACTCCCCGACCCTCCGGTGGCCAACAGCGTTACCCTGGCCAGAACCGTTTCCACCTGTCCCTGCTCCTCGTCCAGAATATAAGCACCGTAACACAGGATGTCGGGGGTGAGTCGAGACACATGCCGGCCCAGGTGATGATCCGTGATGAGCTCCAGCGCAAAATGATGCTCGAGAATCTGGATATTCGGGTGATTCGCTACATTGGCCAGCAGGGTGCGTTCCACTTCGTATCCGGTGGCATCGGCCGCATGCACGATTCGATTCGCCGAATGCCCTCCTTCGCGCCCCAGGTGCAGCCGGCCGTTTTCACGCGTGAAATGGGCGCCCATCTCGATCAACTCTTTCACGCGTTCCGGCCCTTCGGTAACTACGATGTCGACGATGCGCTCGTCGCAGAGGCCGGCGCCGGCAATGATCGTGTCTTCTTTATGTTTCTCGATGGAATCATTTTGATCCATCACGGCGGCGATGCCTCCCTGCGCGTAGTTCGTATTCGACTCGGCGCGGTTTTTCTTCGTCACAATCGCCACAGTGCCTTTCGAGGCCGCATCCAGGGCAAAAGATAAGCCGGCTATACCACTGCCGATGACCAGATAATCGAAACGCTCTGCCATATCCAGTACCTCGGTTTCGTTCTAATATCGGGGGATTGATTCGTCATCGAGTAGCAACCAACCGGGCGCGGTCAGGTGGGTTGGGCCTGCTGGAGCAAATACGCCTTGATAAAGGGTTCCAGCTCTCCGTCCATCACCTGCTGAATGTCCGTCACCTTCGTTTCCGTACGGTGGTCATTTACCATGGTGTAAGGCTGGAACACGTAGGATCGAATCTGGCTGCCCCACTCGATCTTCTTTTTGGATCCTTCTAATTCACTTTTGGCGGCTTCCTGAATCTCGCGCTCCAACTGGT
Source organism: uncultured Rhodothermaceae bacterium (assembly GCA_964525535.1). Classification (GTDB taxonomy): domain Bacteria; phylum Bacteroidota; class Rhodothermia; order Rhodothermales; family JAHQVL01; genus JAHQVL01. The sequence goes on along the minus strand of CAZGHT010000049.1, from coordinate 5,358 downwards.
AGACGCGGCTCTTGAGCATGACCATAGCCCGCTCTCTGTTCTGCAGCTGGCTGCGCTCTTCCGTGCATTCCGCAACAACGCGCTGCGGCTCACCATTCGACAACGCGCCCGTCCAGATGTAGCGCACCCCCGTTTCGACTTTATTGACGTTCTGCCCTCCTTTCCCTCCAGATCGAAAGGTCTGCATCTCGATGTCGTCCGGAGACAACTCGATCTCGATTTTGTCCTCGACTTCGGGGTATACGAACACACTGCAGAACGAAGTATGCCGCCGCCCACTGGAATCGAATGGCGAGATACGCACGAGCCGGTGAACACCCGACTCGGATTTCAGGTAGCCGTAGGCATAGGCCCCCTCGATAGAGAGGGAAGCACTCTTGATGCCGGCTACATCGCCCGGCTGGTATTCGAGCATCGAGACCTTGAAGCCTTCCTTTTCGCCCCATCGCGTATACATACGGAGCAGCATCTCGGCCCAGTCCTGGCTCTCCGTGCCTCCGGCCCCCGGGTGTATCGTCAGAATGGCATTGCGCTGATCGTCCTCGTCACGCAGCATGTTCCTGAATTCGAGCGCTTCCAGCTTTTGTTCGAGCACTGTCGCTGCCCTTTCAATGTCTTCATCCAATCCAACCTCACCTTCAGAAGCCAGCTCCTGGAACGTCTCGACGTCGTCTGCCTTTTCTCTCAACTCACTCCACGCATCCAGCCACTGCTGCTGCAAAGCGATGCGCTTTTCGACTTCTTTTGCCCGATCAGGATCGTTCCAAAAATCGGGATCCAGTCTCTTCTGGTTGAGCTTCTCAATCTCTGCTCTTCGATGATCGGGGTCAAAGATAACCTCCGAGCATGGCCACACGCTCTAACAGTTGTTTGATCTCATCAACAGTTTTGCTCATTATTCTTCCTCGGTGCGCGTCCATCGAAGCGCGCTTCTGACATTAGGTTACGGATGTTACATGAAGCTTTTAATCTGAAAGCCTATCAGCCCACCCAATAAGCCGAGTAGACTCCCGATCAAAAGCGTAAGCACAACGATCAGGCTGCCATGCAGGTTTCCCATGATGGCCCCCATGGTCATGAGCATGGCCATAACCGGTTCCGTGGCCTGAACGAGGCTATAAAGGACGAACACTCCCCAGGAGAGGCCGACGCAAAGCGCCCCGTACAGCCCGGCCCACAGACCGCCCCAAAGACCGCCTTTGACACCCCGGTCCGATCGTTTCGCCGTGAACCCCAACACAATTCCCCCAAGAATGCTCCAGGGCCACCCGAGGACCGCATGAGCCAGTAATCCGATCGCAAGACTGATTAAAAAACGCATGACATCCCCTATGGCAAATTGGACGTATTCTGCACCAATTGACGTATTCTAGCGGAAGGGTCACCCTGCAGACGGGCCCTCAACTGAGACAGTTGGGAGGAATCGATCATAGGCAACAGGACCTGTAACGCCCGGAAGCGCACTGGTTCGTGGACGCTATCCAGGGAGTTCAACAACGATTGCGCTACACTGGAGCGCACACCGGGGTTTTGACTCGCGATGCTCGATAATGCATCAATGCTAGCCATCTGTATCTCCTCGTCTTGAATCGGCTCTCTCATCTTCTGCAGGTAGGGAATTCCTTCGACCGATCCCAGGCGTCCATAAGCCTCGATCAAGGAATGTTCGACCCGGTTCTTCCAGGAGCCGAGGTCGTAGAGTCTCCGGTATGCCGTAATAGCGTCGACCGGATACGCCGTACTGTAGATTTCTACCGCTCCCGCGACCACTTCGTACGATTGATCCGCCAGGGCCATGTCGAGGGCGCTTTTCAGATAGGCATCGGTGGTGTCCTGCAGGGCAACCAGTGCCGCGCTCCGTACATTGGAATGGGGCCCCTGCTGCACGATCTGGGCCAATGCGGCCCGAACCCCGGCTTCTCGGTTGTAATGGCGGAGCGCCTGTACCACAGCTTCGCGCACGTGAAGGGAGGTCTCTTGCCCGAGGACGCGAATGAGGGCATCTCGAATCCGGGGCGTCGGATCGAAGTTCGCCAGCGCCCGGGCTGCATCGAGACGGCCGGCCATCTCATCATCCATACGTATCTGGTTCAACCATTCCTGCAGGTCCTTTTCGACCTCTATATCAGCCAGCGCCCAGTCTCCTTCGTCGAAGTGCACGAACCCGATCGCCCCGGCAATGGCAAACCGATAGGTGGTGTCCCGAGAGGCCAGTCGATACCGCTGTGTCCAGGGCGAAACACCCTGCACGTTGACCTCGATATTCACGTCGAGCGCGAATGGCCCCAGCTCGAGACTGTCTTGCAGCTGGGTCACGTGGAGTTCGTAGAGGCCGGTACTCTCATCGTAGGCGTGTTCGACCCGGAGCACCGGATGCCCCGGCCGGCGAAACCACTGATCGAAAAAGCCGACCAGGTTCTGACCGGACACCTGCTGCATCACCCGTTGCAGGTCTTCGATTACTACGGATCGATACGCGTGCTCCCTGAGGTATTGGCGTACCCCGCGCCACCAGACTTCGTCGCCCAGTTCATAACGTAACTGGTGCAAAACCAGCGCGGTTTTCTGATAGGTATGGCGATCGAACAGGTCGTTGGGGTCTTCGTACGCGTGCCAGATGATGGGCCTCATCATGCGTTCTGCTTCGGCGAAGTAGGCGTTGCGATCCTGGATCGTGTGGAATTGCGCTTCGCCCTCTCCCACCGCGTTTTCGATGTATAACCGTTCGAAATAACTGGCAAACCCTTCGTTTAGCGGCAAATTGCCCCAATTTCGGCATGTGATCAAGTTGCCGAACCACTGGTGAGCCAGTTCGTGTGCGATGAGGTCTCGCCCCGTGTAATCGAGTTGGGCACGCTCGTCATACTGGATGTCCTCGTACAATAACGTGGCTGTGGTATTTTCCATGCCTCGCGCGGTGAAGTCACGCACGGCGATCTGTTTATAGTTTGACCAGGGATACGCAATACCCAATCGGTCTTCGAAAAAGCGCATCATAGCGCTCGTTTCGCCAAACGCGAGCCTGGCATCCGAGGCATGGTCGGGTTCGACGAAGTAAGCCAGCGGTATTACGCTCCCGTCGTCGCGCACGTACTGATCGGTGACCGCGGAAAACTCTCCAATCGCAAATCCGGTTAGATACGCTGCGTGGGGCTTTTCCAATACCCAGACGTCTTTGCGCATCCCGTTGCCGACATCTTCCTGGCGAACCAGTTGACCGTTGGACACGGTCGTCAGTTGATTCGGAACCGTCAATGCCGTTTCAAAAGTCATCCGGTCGTTCGGATAGTCCCACGTCGGAAACCAGTACTGATTGTCCTCCGGCTGCCCCAGCGTCCATATCTGCGTGGGTTTGGATGGATCGATACCCAGAGGGTCGACGAAGACGAGGCCTAGCTTTTGGCCGTTGCGCATGGGATGTGCGGTATACGAAATGAAGACCTCCATTTCCTGCTCTCGATTCATTGGCGCAGGCAGGGTGACGGTAATGACCGAATTGGCGTACTGGAACACTGCCGGCGAAAACTCGGCGCTCGACGTTCTCAGCAACACGGCATCAACAGACATATCCCGTGCATTGAAGCTTACCGTCCGGAGCCCCTCCGACAGGGACGCGATGCGGTGATAGGCAGACCCGACAACGCGCGCATTCTGGAAGTCAAACGAGAGATCGAGCGTTGTGTGAAGGATGTCGAACGCCTGGATGGGTTCTTTCGGGGACTCATTTCCTGAACGATAGACGACCGGACCGGAAGGGTCGGCATGAAACGGCTCGCTGCCATCAGGGCCGGGCTGAGCGACAATGCTGACCTCTCCGGAAGGCGCTGGCTGAGGGGGCTGCAGCGCAGGTTCAGGCTCCGGGGTTCGACTGCCCGAGCACGCTGATACGTACACCAACAACGACAGGCCGATTACAAGCAGGAATGTAGTCCGCATGGTTTCGCTCCCTTTATGCATGATTTTTCCTGAGTTCGAAGAGGCGCTCCGAGGGAAATGGCTGAATACAAGGTTGTCGTTCGAAGTTACATCCGACGGTATTTATTGGCGAAGGTGGTGATTCGTTCGACCGCCGTTTCGATCTTCTCGAGGGAGGTAGCATAAGAGCACCGGACGTAGTTGGCTCCGCTGGGCCCGAAGGCGTCCCCGGGCACTACGGCGACGAGGTGCTCGTCGAGCAGCCTCGAAGCGAATTCCTCGGAAGTCATCCCGGTGCTGCTGATATCGGGGAAACAATAAAACGCGCCCTCTGGCTCGAACGTTGGGAGCCCGGCGTCGCGAAAGCCGTCCACGATGAATCGACGGCGCCGGTCGTAGGCCTGGCGCATAGCCTCAACGTCGTCCTGGCAGGACTTCAAGGCAGCGAGTGCGCCGATCTGCCCCATCGTCGGAGCACTCATAACGACGTACTGGTGCAGTTTGTACAGTGCCGAAGTGATCGGTTTCGGAGCGCACACATATCCGATACGCCATCCCGTCATGGCATATCCTTTGGAGAATCCCCCCAGCAATACCGTTCTGTTGCGCAAGGCCCCCACCGTAGGGACGCACACGTGTCCTTCTTCCAGCGCTTTCCCATAGACCAGCCGGTCGTATATTTCGTCGGAGATGACCATCAGGTCGTGTCTTTCGACGACCTCGGCGATGCTCTCCAGCGTCGCCCGGTTCAACACAGCCCCTGTAGGGTTGTTGGGATACCCTAAAAACAGCACCTTCGTCCGAGGTGTGATACATTTCTCAATGCGTTCAGCCGTTACCTGGAACTGATCCTCCACGGAGGTAGGCACGTACACGACGTTCCCCCCCGCAAATTGCGCCGTCGGGCCGTACGAAACGAAGCAGGGCTCCGGGATCAAAATGTCGTCGCCGACATCGAGGAGCGCGAGCATGGAGAGCTGCATCGCCTCGCTGACTCCGACAGTGACGATGATTTCGGTGTCGGGATCGTAGGAAACCCCATACCGATTGTTGAGCTCCACGGCGATCTGTTCTCGCAACGGCTGTAACCCGGCATTGGCCGTATACCCGGTAATACCGTCGTGGAGCGATTGTATCGCCGCTTCGATAACAGGCCTGGGGGATACAAAATCCGGCTCACCGATACCCAGGGAGATGACGTTTTCCATGCGGGCCGCGATTTCGAAAAAACGCCGAATACCACTGGGTTTTACGGTCCTCGCGCGTTCGGATAACTTCTTCTCGAGCTCAAAAGTCAGGGTAGACATCGACATGGGACATTGAGTTCTTACCCTCAGCGTTCCAGTACATTGTACTGATACAGGAGGAGTGAAACGGGGCCGGCCCGATGAACGTGATCCACGTTTGCATGCGGGTTATTAAGTGATGATACGCAGGTTGTGC